>JAGQHB010000064.1 GCA_020432045.1 Dehalococcoidia bacterium
CACGCCGCTAGCACGCAAGGAGCCCAAACGTGGCAAAGAAAGTCCGGGCAGTGCTCACACTGCAACTCCCGGCCGGCAAGGCGACTCCCGCCCCCCCGGTCGGCCCCGCCCTCGGCCAGCACGGCGTCAACATCATGGAGTTCGTCAAGGACTACAACGCCCGCACGGCCAACCAGACCGGCAACATCGTCCCCGCCCAGCTCACCGTCTTCGAGGATCGTTCCTTCACGTTCATCCTCAAGACCCCGCCGGCCTCTGACATGCTCAAGAAGGCCGCCGGCATCCCCAAGGGCAGTGGCCGCAACCGCCTCGAAAAGTCCGGCAAGGTCCGCGTTGCCGACCTTCGCCGCATCGCCGAAACCAAGATGGCCGACCTCAACGCCAACAGCATCGAAGAGGCCATGAAGATCATCGAGGGCACCGCCCGCTCGATGGGCATCGAGGTCGAATAACCATGGCCGGCACTGCACTCTCCAAGAAGGGCCGCAAGTGGCAGGAAGCTGCCGCAAAGGTCGATGCCACCCGCCTCTACCTCCCCGACGAGGCTATCGCCCTCGCCAAGGAAACCCACCCCGCGAAGTTCGACGAAACCGTAGAGATTCACATCAGGACCGGCCTCGATCCGCGTCACGCTGAACAGCAGATCCGCGGCTCTACCGTCCTTCCTCACGGCCTCGGCAAGGTCCTGCGCGTCCTCGTCTTCACCGAGGGCGAACCCGCCTCCATCGCCCGCAACGCCGGCGCCGACCATGTCGGCAGCGACGACCTCATCAAGCAGATCGAAGGCGGCTGGACCGACTTCGACGTCGCCATCGCCACGCGCGAGATGATGGGCCGCGTCGGCCGCCTCGGCCGCGTTCTCGGTCCCCGTGGGCTCATGCCGAACCCGCGCTCTGGTACCGTCGTCGCCCCCGAAGACATCGCCCAGGCCGTCACCGAAGCCAAGCAGGGTCGCGTCGAGTTCCGTCTCGACCGCCTCGCCAACATCCACGTCCCCATCGGCAAAGTCAGCTTCGAAGACGACCAACTCCGCGATAACCTCGCCGCCCTCATCGAAGCCGTGAACGCCGCCCGCCCGCGTGAAGCCAAGGGCGTCTTCGTCCGGAGCGTCACCATGACCACAACCATGGGTCCTGGAATCCGTATGGACCTGCCGCAGACCATGGCCCTCAAGCTCGCCTAGCGAACGGGCTCCATTCGAGCTTTGGTCCCAGGCTTTTCTAGACAACAACGCCGTCCCGGAACCCACGGGACGGCGTTTTGCATTGCCTGGCAGCGCGGCCCTTGGCCGTTCCCTGTAGGCTGCGCCAAAACAATCACCACCCAGGAGCCAACTTGATGAAATTCGGAGCCCAGATCCCCGGAAACAACACCACGTGGGACGCAATGGTCGCCGTCGCAAAGACAATGGATGCAGGCCGCTGGGAAAGCGCCTGGACCTTCGACCACTTCGTCCCGCCCCTCGCCTTCATGGACGAAAGCGGCGACTGCCTCGAAGGCTGGATGGCCCTCGCCGGACTCGGCGCCGTCACCACCCGCCTCCGCCTCGGCACCGTGGTCACCGGTAACACCTACCGGAACCCCGCGCTCCTCGCCAAGATGACCGCTACCCTCGACGCCATGACCGGCGGCCGCGCCATCCTCGGCATCGGCGCCGCCTGGCATGTCCGCGAACACGAGGCTTACGGCTGGGATTTCCCCTCCATCAAGGAACGCTCCGATCGCCTCGAAGAGGCCTGCGAGCTCATCCGTGCCCTCTTCCGAGCCGATGGCCCCGTCAACTTCCAGGGCAAGTACTACCGCCTCGACAACGCCCCATTCGCCCCGCGCCACACCGGACCGAACCCGATTCCCATCATGGTCGGCGGCGGTGGCGAAAAGCGGACCCTCCGCACCCTCGCGAAATTCGGCGACATCCTCAACGTCGGCGGCTCCCCCGAAGACTTCGCCCGCAAAGTCGACATCCTCAACCAGCACTGCGCCGACGTCGGCCGGGACCCGTCCGAGATCACAAAGACCGCCTTCTCCGTGCTTGTCCTCCAGGATGACGAGGCCAAGGCCGAGGGCCTTCGCGAACGCTTCGCCCCCAACGCCGCCCCCGAAGATCGACGCCGCAACATGACCATCGGCAACGCTGAGCACATCGTTGGCGTCCTCCGCCGATACCAGGAAGCCGGCGCCGACGGAGCAATCTTCCAGAGCATCCCCAACAACCCCCGCCTCTACGAACGCATCAACGACGAAATCCTCGCCGCCTTCGACTGACGCCCCGCTACCCCATCATCTCGCCAATCTCTCGCAGCTGCGCCACAACGTCGTCGGGTAATACCGGCGGCGTGCGGCCGGCCGCATGGCAATCCAGCAGCGCTCCCGCCGTCTCCTCGATCACCGCAGTCATGTCCACCGCCCGGCGCAGCGAACTCGCTGCCACCAGCAGCCCGTGGTTCACGAGCAACACCCCGTTCCCGCTCCCCATCGCCGCCACGGCTGCGTCCGCTAGCTCATCTGTCCCCGGCATCGTGAACGGCACTCGTGCCAGCTCGCCAAAGAACGCCGCCTCCGTCGAGACCGGCAGAAAGGGCAGCCCTGCCAGCCCCAGCGCGAACCCCTTTGGACCATGGCTGTGCACCACCGCCTGCACCTCCGGTCTCGCCCGGTAGATCGCCGTGTGCATCAACTTCTCACTCGATGGAGACAGCGCCCCCTCGTCCAGCGACTCCCCGTCCATGCCGATTCGCACAAGCATCTCTGGCGAAAGGTGCCCCTTTGGTATCGCACTCGGCGTTATCCATGCCTCGTCCGGGTGTTCCGGCCGCCGGATGCTCACATTCCCACCGGTCGACGTCAGCAGGTGCGACGCATACAGCTCGTTCACCAGCGCCATCATCTCGTCCCGCTCATCCCCAACGAGGGCCGGTCCGGCGTGGGCGGCTGGTGCCGCTGCTTCGCCTTGTTGTGGTCGACGCTGCGAAGAGGCTGCGCTAGAAACCACCGGCTCGTCACGCCCTATCGCTGCGGGCGGCTCCCCCATCCGCTCACGTGCTGTCCGGTACACCCTGTTCAGGTCCTTCTGCACCCGTTGCAGCGTCATCGCCCGCATCGTGTTGCCCGAGAATGCCATCTTCCCGCCCATCGCTGCCTTCATCCCGCTAATCCGTTCCATGAACACGTCGTCCAGCACAGCCGACGTCATCCGCAGAGTCAGGTGCGGTGCAACGGCCGGCTCGCCCATCCCGGTAACCGGCGGGTCACCCGTAAACCCGGTGTGAAACACCAGGTTGAGGTCCTGCACGTGATACCGGACCACCACGTTCTTCCCGTTCGCAAACCGGCGTACCGCTTCGTCCGCCGCCACCCCACTCAAGAAATCAGCGAACAGCCGTTCCCAATAGGCAGCGTCTCCTCGCGGCACACCCGCAACCGGGACAGCGTCTGCGGCCGCGGCAGGCTTCCGCGCGGGAGGCATGTCTGGAGCACCTCCCTTCCGTCCTCTCCGCAGCAGGCCGCGCAGTCCCCGCGGTGTCCCGCGCTCCGGCGTAACCGCTGCCGCGGTGACCTCTTCCACCTCGAGATCCGTCACCGCCGGCCCCGTGCCCGCTGCAACCCGCGCAAGCTCCTCCCGTGACGGCTGACGCCGCGGCCCGCTCCAGCTAAAGGCTGCCATCGTCGCCCGGTTGAGGAGCGTCTTCGGCTCACGCCCGGCCAACAGGTCCTCCATCGCCTCGCAAACTAGTTCGCCTTGCCGCCGTGCCACCTCGCGCGTGTTGCCCCCAACATGCGGTGTCGCGATCACGTTCGGGAACTGCAGCAGCGGATGGTCCGCGCCCGGCGGCTCCTGCGAAAACACATCGAGTGCGGCGCCGCCAACCTTCCCCGCCTTCAGTGCCCCGATGAGCGCGGCCTCATCCACCAGCGCTGCGCGCGCCGTGTTCACGAAAAGGACGCCCGCCTTCATATGCGCGAACGCCTCCGCTCCGATCATCCCGCGCGTCGCTTCGTTCACCGGCGCATGCAGCGAGACCGCGTCCGCCTGCGACAGCAATTCTGCCAGCGACACGAGGTCCACCCCGGCGGCCGCTGCGACCTCGGGCCGCGCGAATGGGTCGTGGGCGATCACCCGGCATCCGAACGGCTCTAACAGCCGCGCCACCTCCGATCCCACCTGCCCGAGCCCAACCAGCCCCACGGTCATCGCGCCCAGTTCGCCCGTCTCGAACTCTGCATGCGCCATGCCCATGCGTGCGATGTCGCCCGCCCCGGTAGCTTCGTCGTGCTGGAACCGGTCAGCCTCCAGTACCCTGCGCCGCAGAGTCAACAAGAACGCCACGGTCATCTCCGCAACTGCGCGAGCGTTCCTTCCCGGCGCGCTCATCACCGGGATCCCGTGCGCCGTACAGGCGGCGATATCGACGTTCACCGGGTCTCCCCGGCAGGTGAACACGGCCCGCAGCCGCGGCATCCGCGCCAGCGAGCCCCCATCCACGACATCCACCTCGGTCACCAGCACATCCACATCGCCCGCCGCTTCGACCAGGTCGTCCTCGGTCAGCACCACCTGCGATTCCATGAACGGCGCGTAGCGCACCTCGCACGTCTCTCGTAGTCGCCCGAGCGACCGCTCGTTCATCGGGGCCGTAACCAGGACCGTCGGGCGAACATCGGTCCTGCTCATCGCTGGACGCAGTTCCGAACCCTCGGCGGCCATCCGTAGCACGAGACCTGCAGCCGCCTCGTCAGCATCCGCTCGCGCTTCCCGGATTTCACGCCACGTCCCATACAGCTCCTCGTAGAGTCGCGCTTGTTCCGGTCGCGGCTCGAAGGCGGTGCCCGGACCGCTCCACCGCGTTGCCGCTTCCTCCAGCGTGCTCGCTGTGCCCGCGCCCACGGCCGCGCAGAACGCCGCACCCAGCACCGAGACCCGGTACGTCTGCGGCCGTGCCACCTCCCGGCCCGTCACATCCGCCAGCAGCTGGTTCCACCAGTCGTCACGCGCCAGTCCGCCGCCGCTCACCAGCACCCCGCTGAGGCCGCCCGCCAACGCCGCTGCCTGTTCCAGGTTCGCTCGTGCCGCGAACGCGATCCCTTCCACTGCCGCGCGAGCGATGTTCCCCCGCGGGTTCGCCGCCACCCCGGCCGCGAGCGTCGAAAGTGCCACCGAACCAATCGGCAACTGCAGATTCGCAGCGTCAAAAATATCCGTGCCAAGCGTCGAAGTCGTTCCGCCCGCCCCCACCGGCGCCATCGCTGCTTCGCCAAGCAGCCGCCCGGTGCCGCGCTGGTCGTCTCCGAACATCAGCTTCGCCAGTAGTTCGAGCCCTAGACCGGCCGCTCCAGCGTTGGACTCCAACACCCAGCGGTCCGGAACCACGTGCCGGCCCGTCCACAGCCGCCGCGCTTCGTCCACCAGCGGCCGGCCGATCACTATCTGGACCGGCAATGTCGTGCCCGCGACAACGCCCGCGGACCCCGCTGTCAGTGCCCCGCCTCCTAGCAGCCCGCACTGCGTGTCCGCTCCACCAACTACAACGGTGGTCCCCGCCGCCAGCCCAAGCGCTTCCGCTGCCTCAGGTGTCAGCTCACCACATGGGTCTCCACTTCGTCGGAATCCCGGCAGGATCGCCGCCGGGATCCTGAGTTTCGCCAGCAAATCGCCGCTCCAGCTGTCCGCTCCGAGGTCGAGCAGCAGCGATTCCCCGGCCTGCGAACGTTCCGTCACCGCCACTCCGCAGAGCCTCCAGGTTAGCCAATCGCTGACCGGCAACACTGTCCCTTCGCCCCGGAACCCCGCCCCCTCCGTGTCGAGCAGCCACTGTAGCCGTGGGGCCAGCAGCAACGGTGCCGGCCAGTGCCCCGTCCGGACATAGAGCTCCGGCCCCATCTCGCTCGCGAGCGCCGTCGCCTGCCCGGCCGCCCGCGCGTCACGGTTCGCTACCGCCACCACTTCCCGTCCCGCGCCATCGACCACCACCATCCCGTGCCGCATCCCCGTCGTCGCGATCGCCGCTACGTCGTCGGGCGCAGCCGCGGCCGCCGCGATTGCTTCTCGCACACACTCCGCCAGCAGCCGCCAGGCAGAGCGGTAATCGAAGTCCAGCCCCCAACCATCAGTCCCCGGAACACTCGGATGGCGCCACGGACGCGTCGCCACCGTCACCGCGCCGGTATCAGTGTCCAGAACGAGGCACGATCCGCCACCGCCACCCGCATCAAGCCCGAGTACGAACCGCTTGCTCATCCCGTCCCCTGCCGCCGCGGCGGAACCCGAGTATCCGCCGTCGCCGCGAGCACCGTCCAACCGCTACATTGATCATGTGGACACTTCTGGCCTTCAGATCCGCGTCGCGCACCTCTACCCCGACGTTATGAACATCTACGGCGACCGCGGCAACGTTATTGCCCTCCGGTACCGCTGCCGCGCCCGCGGCATCGAATGCGCGGTGGTCGAAATCACCATCGGTGACCCGTTCGTCCCGGCCGAATTCGACCTCCTGCTCGTCGGCGGCGGCCAGGACCGCGAACAGCGCCGGATCGCTGATGACCTTGTCGAAAAAGGCCCGGCCATCCGCGATGCTGTCGAATCGGATATGCCCGTCCTCGCCGTCTGTGGTGGCTTCCAGCTTTTCGGCCACCGCTACGTGGACCACCAGGGCGGAATTATCCCCGGCATCGGCATCTTTGACCTCGAAACGCATCACCCGGGCCCTCGTGCCGACCGAAGCATCGGCGACGTGGTCCTGGAGACGGACTTTGGCGAAATCGTTGGCTTCGAGAATCACGGCGGCCGCACCTATCTTGGTCCGGGAGCTGTTCCGTTCGGCACAGTCGTTCGTGGATTTGGCAACAACGCATCAGACGGTTCTGAAGGCGCGCGCTACCGCAACGCGATTGGCACCTACCTCCACGGCTCCGTCCTGCCTAAGAATCCCGCCCTCGCCGATGCACTCATCCACCTCGCGCTCCGCCACCGCTACGGCCGTGAGATCGAGCTTCCACCCCTTGATGACGCCACCGAATCGCGGGCTCACTCCTCAGCCTCGGCCGTCGCCGCTCGTCGCAGCCGTGAAACCCCTGCTCGCAGTTGATCCCTCCGCCGCATACCCGAAGATCATTTGCATGATCCAACCCGTCTCCCGCCGTCTCAAAGGCGATGGTCTCGAAATCCAGGTCTACGAATGGCCGGGCGAGGGCCCCACGGTCTTTCTCGCGCATGCCACCGGTTTCCACGCTCGTTGCTGGGACGTCGTCGTTGATCGTTTGCCCGGTCGCCACGTCGTCGCCATCGACATGCGCGGCCACGGCCTCAGCGACAAGCCCGAACCTCCATACCCCTGGAAGAGCTTCGGCCGCGATGTCGCCTCGGTCATACGCGAGCTGAGGCTCCGTGATGCCATCGCCGTTGGTCACTCCAAGGGTGGCCACGCTGTCACCTACGCGGCCGCACTCGCGCCTGGCGCCTTCGCCTCTCTCCTCCTGGTCGATCCGGTGATAATGTCCTCAGACACCTACCGCCGCTCCGCTGAAGAAGGCACGGCGGGCGGCCAACACTTCGCCGCGCGTCGCCGCGACCGCTGGGCATCGCCCGGTGAAATGTTCAATCGCTTCGATGGCCGCTTCCCCTACAGCACCTGGCAGCCTGCCGCGCTGTGCGACTACTGCGACTATGGCCTGCTTCCCGCACCGGATGGCGAAGGATTCGTCCTCGCCTGCCCACCACGGATCGAGGCGGCCGTTTACATGGGCAGCTCCGGTGAACACGGTGATATCTCCGATGAGATCGCCGAACTCGACATTCCCGTACGCGTCCTCCGCGCCCGGCAGCGCTCCGGCGCAAGCTCCGGTGACTTTAGTGCTTCTCCCACCGACCCCGGCCTCGCCGGCCGCTTCCGCCACGGTGAGGACGTCCTCCTCCCCCATCTCACCCATTTCGTCCCGATGGAAGATCCGGCTCTGGTGGCGTGGCACATCCGCGATATCAGCCGCTAGGGAACCGCTGCCAATCCGCGGACGTTGTTCCTTGTGATGATGCGCCTCCTCCTTAGCTTCGTATGCTCGGCGTTCCTCCTACTTGGCTGTGGCGACGATGACGGCGTCTCCCTCCCCATCGAACCTTCGGCACCGGCTGGTCTACCCTCTGGTTTGCCCGCGGTACTTCGTGCTGATCTCGCTATCCGGCTGGATATCGATGTGGCCAGCGTGCAAATCACCGAGTTCTGCGGCGTTACCTGGCCCAACGCCAGCCTCGGCGTCGTCGAGCCTGACCGTGCCTACACCCAGGTCCTCATCGACGGCTGGCTGGCCATTCTCCGTGCCGGCGGCAAGGACTATCGCTTCCACGGTGCCAGCGACCGCTTCATTGCCGCGGATTTTGTCGCTGGCGCTACTGTTCTCGATTCCACCCGCTGTCCCTGAGGCGCTAGCATCAGCACTCTGATGGCATCCACTTCCCTCTGGGTTGGCTCCCTTGTCCGCCTTCGCGCTACCGAAGCCTCCGACTGGGAAGCCTTCTGGCACGCCGCTGAGGACACAGGCTCCCAGCGCGACGGCTACCGGGTGCTTCTTCCCGAAAGCGTGTCGGCCGCCCGTGAGCGTTTCGAACGCGAAGCGACCGCCGATCCGGCCAATGCGGACCGCTTCGTGCTCACGATCGAATCGATCGGCGATCGGTCCATCGTTGGCTCCGTCAACGCCCACGGCATCGACCGTCGCAACGGCACCTTCGAATACGGCATCACGGTGTTTCGGGAGTTCCGCGGCCGCGGGTTTGCTTCCGAAGCCATCCATCTCCTCCTGCGCTACTGCTTCGATGAACTTCGCTTTCAGAAAGCCAACGCCACCGTGTACGCCTTCAACGGCGCATCAATCGCGCTGCACCGGTCGTTGGGCTTCACCGAGGAAGGCCGTATCCGCAGCAATTACTACACCAACGGCGAATACCATGACGAACTCTGGTTCGGTATTACCGCCGCCGAGTTTCGCGCACGTACCGGGCCGTCCTGACTGTGCTCGGCTTCGGTTACCGCCCGCCCATCACCACCATCAGCTCTTCGCTCCCGTGGATCCCCCGCACGATGATCTTCTCAATGTCCGCCGTACGGCTCGCACCTGTCAGGATCAGAGCGTCTTCATCCCCCAGCATCCCCGCCAGGTCGTGCGGGAAGCCCACCACCACATCCGGGTTCACCTTCACTACCACGCGCTGTGCGCCAAGGATCGCCCGCCGCGCTGCCGCACCTCCCGTTAGCAGCACACTCCCCGTCGACGCGATCGCTCCACTCGCCTCCAACACCAGGTCGCCGTCCCGGAATACGTGGGTGTCCACGACCTGGACGCCTAGCGACTCCGCACGCGCCCTGAACAGGCTCACGGCATCTGCGGAGATCGATTCCACCCCCGTCGGGGTTGCCTCTGCTATCGCCCGCGGTGCCCCGGCAAGTGCTACCGGGTCGCGCTTCACCTCAAACACCGGCAGCGCATGCCCGGTCCCCGCGAACGACCGCGTACCGCTCACTCGTCCGGCGCCGCGCAATCCGAGCCTCGCTGCCGCCATCGCCAACCGCGCCCGCGTCGCGCCACCGAAGGTGAGTGCCCAGCCGCGCCACGCCGTCCGTTCCTTCCGGCTCCCCGCCCGGCCCGTCGCAACCGCGTCGGAACGCAGGTCCAGCAGCATCCGGTGGAGCGGGATCCCGACCGGGCAGACCTCCGTGCAACGCCCACACAGGCTCGATGCGAACGGCAGGTCCGCGTGTTCGTCCCCGGGCCACAACAGCGGCGAGAGCACCGCCCCGATCGGTCCCATGTACGGCGACCCGTAGCTCAGCCCGCCGCCCGCGCGGTATACCGGACAGCCGTTCATGCATGCCCCGCAGCGAATGCACTTCAGAATGTCCGCGTACTTCGGGTCCTTCAGGATCCGCGACCGGCCGTTATCCACGAACACTACGTGGCGCTCCTGCCCTGGCGCGGGTGTCGAAAAGAAGTGCGAGAACGACGTCAATGGTTGGGCCGTCGCACTCGGCGCCAGCACTTCCAGGATCGAAAGTGCGGCTGCTTCGTCCGCCACCACCTTCTCAATCCCTGTGATTGCGATGTGCAGCCGAGGGTGGCTCCCGCTGAGTGCCACGTTGCCCTCGTTTTCGATCGCCATCACCCGCCCGCTCGAAGCCACCACCGCGTTTGCACCCGTGATCCCGGCGTCGCAGTCCTGGAAGAACGTCCCCACCACATCTCGCACATAACGCGAGAGCCGCACCGGGTCGTCGTTCGGCATCTCCGCACCCGTCCGGTTCAACATCGCCTGGATCCGGGTCCGGTTGAGGTGAATCGCTGGCGCCGTGATGTGGCTCGGCCCTCGCCCTTCGATATCGACGATGTACTCCCCGATATCCGTCTCCAGGAGGTCGATCCCCGCGCCCCGGAGCGCCCGCGTTAGCCCGACCTCTTCCCCCACCATCGACTTCGATTTCGCGACGCGCTTCGCCCCCTCCAGCAGCCGCAGCATGATCGCCACCGCTTCCTCGGCCGTCGCCGCCCGGTGGTATCCGATTCCCCGCCGTGCGAACTGTTCCTTCACCTGTACATGTAGCGCTTCGAGATTGGCCACCGAATACGCTCGTGCTGCCGTCGCCCTTGCCTTGGCGTCTTCCGGTCCGCGGCTCAGCATCGCCGCCGTGTCGTCCACCAGCTTCCGCATGATCGGCGTCAGCGTTACAGACGGCTGCTCGTTCTTGATTTCCGCCGCTGCCCGCGTTCGATAGCCGCTCATCCCAGCGCCCTTGCCAGCAGTTCAGCGATCGTCCACGTCTCCATCTCGCCGCCACGCGCCCGGTCGCCCGTCTCCATGTGCGCCAGGCACGAGAAGTCAGTTGATACCACCACGTGCGCCCCCGTCGCCTCGATGTCCTCTAGCTTTGCCTTCAGCATCTCGCCCGAAACCTCCGGCAGCTTTGCGCTGAACGCCCCCCCGAATCCGCAGCACTCCGCCTCGTGCGTCAGACGCCGCACTTCCAGGCCTTCCACCCGTGCCAGCAGTCCAAGGGCCGTCTGCGTCGATCGTAACTCCCGCCGGTAGTGGCAACTGTCGTGATATGCCACCACGCCCGCCAGCCGGAAAATGACGCTCTCCAGCTGCGGGTGGCCCGCAACGTACGACGTAAATTCGTGGACCCGCTCCGCGATCTTCGCCGCCCCGCCCGCCTTCGTCCCGCTGAACAGCCCCGGCAGATAGTGCTGCACCATGCTCGTGCACGACCCCGACGCCGTGACCACGACATCGAATTCCCGCGCCGCCCGCAGGAACTCCAGCCCGACCTTCCGCGCCTCATTGCGAAACCCGGAGTTAAACGCGGGCTGTCCGCAGCACCGTCCGTCTATCAGGACAACGTCGTCGCCCAACGTCTCCAGCACGCGCCGCGCATGCGCCGCGTCGGAAGGACGCAATGCTCCCAGGTAACACGGATCGAACAGGCCGACGCGAACCACGCCGTCACGCTAGCTTCCCCGACCCTCCGCGGCAACTGACTCCCGCGCTGACATCCCTCCGGGTGCCCTGTACGCTCGTCGAGTATTCGTTTCCCCGAAGGTTGGAACCGAAGGAGTAACACCGATGACAGACCTCGTAATCGAAATCCGTGACAACGGCCCCTACCGTATTCGTGGCGGAGTTACCGTCCGGGATGCCGGCGGCAACGTGTTGGAGACCGATGGCGTGGTCGCCCTTTGCCGGTGCGGGCTTTCCCCAAAGAAGCCTTTCTGCGACGGCACCCATCGGAGCGCCGGCTTCGAAAGTGCCCCGCGCGCCAACTCATAGTCGGAGCCGCGCCCGGGCGAAACGAATGGAACGCCGCGGAGCCAGCGCGTAAGCTCCCGCTCACTAACCAGACTCGGAGTCTGCTCGTGGCATACGAACTCATCACCTACGAACGCACCGGCCGTGCCGGACTCATTACCCTCAATCGCCCCGAGCGGCTCAACGCCTGGACTCCCCAGATGATGGTCGAAATGCGCTCCGCGATCGAAGAGTCATCCGCCGACCCACAGATCGCCGCCACCGTCATCACCGGTGCCGGACGTGCCTTCTGCGCCGGTGCGGACATCGGTGACGTGTTCCAGAAGGCGGCCGATCAACGCGACACCGGTCAACAGGAAACGGCTGGCCAGGACTCTGGCGCTGGAGACTGGATCTCCTTCCTCCGTAGTCTCGAAAAGCCAACGATCGCCGCCGTCAACGGGTCAGCCGTCGGTATCGGCGTCACCCAGATCCTTCCGATGGACATCCGTATCGCCAGCGAAAACGCGAAGTTCGGCTTCTTCTTCGTGAAAATGGGCCTTGTCCCCGAACTCGGCAGCTCTACTCTCCTGCCCGGCATGATCGGCATGTCCCGCGCCATCGAATGGTGCCTCACCGCCCGCCTTGTCCCGGCTCAGGAAGCGAAGGAGGCTGGACTCGTCGCCGACGTCGTCCCGCCTGAAAAGCTCCTCGACCGCTCCTTCGAAGTCGTTGCTCAGATCGCCCGCAATCCTGGCAACGCCCTTGCCGCGACCCGGAAGCTCCTCGTCCAGAACGTCCACAACGACGACATCTCTGCCGTCCAGCGTTCCGAGGGCAAAGCTCTCGCCGACCTTTACCGTGGCTGGCAACACAAGGAAGCCATCAAAGCCTTCTTCGAAAAACGCGAGCCGGACTTCTCGCAGCCGCCCGCCTGACGGCCGCCTCCTCCTTAGCCCGCCGCCGCTGGAGTACTCGCCGCCCCGCCCTTTGCCGGCGGATCGTGCTCTATTGCCTGCCCGATCTCGAAATTCCGCAGCTTCGGCATGAAGATCGCGACGATCGCCAGCACCACGATGCAGCCCACACCCCCGCTGACCACCGCGAACACCGGTCCGAACAGACTGGCCACCACTCCCGATTCGACCGCCCCAAGCCGGTTCGACGCACCAATGAACAGCATGTTTACGGACGTCACACGCCCTCGCAGTTCGTCCGGCGTCGCAAGCTGCACCATCGTTTGCCGGCACACCACGCTCACCTGGTCCGACATCCCAATGAATGCGTACGCCGCCATCGAAAGCGGGAAGTAGCTCGATGCCCCGAACGCGATCACGCCGATCCCGTAGAACAGCACCGCCACGATCAGCGCCTTCCCCATCCGCCGTATCGGCGGCAGCAGCACCAGTGCCACCGACATCCCCAGCGCCCCGACGTCGAGCGATGCTGCCAGCGCTCCGTATCCAGCCGGCCCTACATCCAGGATCTTCTCCGCGTAAACCGGTAACAACGCCACCGCCCCGCCGAAAATGACCGCGAACATGTCCAGCGTCATCGCCCCCAGGATCACCTGCCGCTGCCGCACGAACCGGATCCCCTCCAGCAATGCTCCGAGGCTTACAGCCCGCTTCGGCAGCTCCACAGGCAGCAGCCGTAGCATGAGCCACAGTCCGATCGAAATGGCCATGAATGCCGCCGCCACGCCGTAGGCCAGCTCGGGGCCGCCCTGCCAGATCAGCAGCCCAGAGAGCACGGGCCCTGAAACGAACCCAAGCTGCTGGAACGTCGAATTGACGGTGATAGCGTTCGGAAAAAGGTCGCGCGGCACGAGGGCGGGCAGGATTGCTCCGCGCGCCGGCGCCTCAAACGTATTCGCCGCCGCCATCAGGAATGCCGTCAGGTAGATCACCGGAAGGCTCACGTCGCCAGCCGCCGTCAGCGCTGACAGCGCCGCAAAGGCCACGAGCGTGATCGACTGCGAAGCAACTGCCAGCATCCGCTTGTCGTACCGGTCTGCCGCCACTCCGCCGACCAGTGTCAGCCCCACCGCCGGGACGAACTGCACCAGCCCGACCACCGCCAGCTGTGCCTCGGAATCCGAGATCTTGAAGACCTGCCAGAACACCGTGGACGTGAACAGCATGACCGCCGTCGCGGACAGCAGGCGTCCGATCGCAAACGGCCGGTACGTGGGCAGACGAAGGACGGCCAGCGGGTCATGGCGCGGAGAAGGCTGCGTCATCCGCGCCCGGACGCCACGTCATTCATCGCCGCGGATACTCCCCGCCAGCCGCCACTCCGTCAATCGTGTGTTAGGGGAGGCGCTCCAGCACCACAACCGGGATCACGCGCGTCGTTTTCTGCTGGTATTCATTGAACGTCGGCATGATCGCCGCCTGGGCCGCATACAGCCGGTCCCGCTCGGCGCCCTCGGCGACGCGCGCCTTCGCCCGGAAAGTTTCCGTCCCGAACTCTACGGTCGCCTCCGGGTTCGCGCGCAGGTTGTGATACCACGCCGGGTGCTCCGGCGCCCCTGCCTTCGACGCGATGATCACCAACCGGTCGCCATCCTGCGAACAGACCAGCGGCGTCGTCCGCTCTTCGCCGCTCTTCGCCCCCTTGGCCGTTAACAGCAACATCGATGCCCCCGCGAAGTTGCCGCCGACCTTACCCGCGTTTGCCCGGAACTCCGTGATCACCTGCTTGTTGAAATCCATCATGTCCATGACTGTTCCTCCTGCTTTCGTTCGCTGTGCAACGAACTCTACGCCAGACCGTGTGAACTGTCGTCAGGCGTCCGCACCGCTAGGAATGCTCAGCCCAAGATCATTGTCCTTTACCAATAGGCTAGGATAATGCCACCCATCGACACAAGGATAAGGAACGTGAACGCACTGAATTCGGTTCGCGCCGGCGGCATCGCGGGCATCGCGTTCGTGGTCGGCCTCGTTGTGGTCGGGTTTCTTGCTCCCCCGCCACCGGAGGCCAATGACCCGGCGGCCAAGTATCTGGATTACCTGCTTGATAACCGTTCCCTGCTCATGGTCCAGGCGTCTCTCAGCATTGTTCTCGCCGCCCCGCTCCTCCTGTTCGCTCCTTCCCTGTGGTCCACTCTTGCGAGCAAGGTTCAGGGGAACAGGACGCTCGCGACCGCTGCCGCGGCCGGTCTCCTGCTGGGCTGGGCGTCCGGTTCTCTCCTGGCCCTGCTATTCGGTGGCCTGGCTTACCTCTCGGAAACAACGCTCGACGCCAATAGCGCCCGCAACCTTATGGTGTTGGTCAACGTCGGCTACGGGAGTGCGGTGTTCTTCTGGGGCATGGCCACCCTTGCGTCCGGGCTGGTCCTCACCAGCGAGACCGGCTGGGAGCGCTGGCTCGGCTGGAGTGGCGTACTGGTCGCTCTCATCAGCACCGCAGTTCAGTTCACCTGGGCAGATAGTGGGGCGTTCGCGCCAGGCTTCGCCCTCTTTGTCGGATATCTGCTAAGCATGGTGTACTTTCTCGCCCTTAGCGTGGTCCTCGTTCGCGCCCCTCGAACCGCCTGACCGCGTGTCACAGTCTCCGTAGCAACGCCTCCGTCGCCTCGTCCGCCGGAAAGAACAGTTCGATCGCCAGCTCGTCCAGGGTCACATCCTGGGGCGTCCCAAAGGTCGTGATCGTCGTAAACAGCGACAACTCCACAGCCCCGCTGGCCAACCTGAAGGGCACCAGTACCGGCGCCTCACTCCACCCATCTCGCCCCATGCCCTTCTCCAGTGCTGCCACGTTCGGATAAGCCCGGACTTCGGCCTCCAGCGCCGCCAGTGCACGGTCTCCGGTCAGCACAACGGACCGCCGAAGCTGACCCAAAAGATACGCTGCCCATTCGGCAAAGTTCAGCGTCCGCCCCGCCAGCCCGTCCGGGTGCAGGCTCACGCGAAACACGTTCAGTGGCGGCCCCAGCACGTGTGCCGGCAGTCCCGCCGTCAGGGCTCCCGCCGACCGGTTCCCCAACACCACGTTCCACTGCCGGTCGATGACCACGCCCGGGTATGGGTCGTGCGCGTCCAGCATCCGCTGAATAGAAGCGCGTACGTGCGCCATCTCCGGCTCGTCCAGCCCCCGCTGCGAATACCTCGGCGCGTAGCCCGCGGCGATCAGCAGAGTGTTCCGCTCCCGCAAAGGCACCTCCAGCTCCTCTGCGATCGCGATTACGAGCTGCGGACTTGGCCGCGACCGCCCCGTCTCCACAAAACTCAGGTGTCGTGGAGAAACGCCGATGTCCAACGCCAGGTCCATCTGGCTCCGCCTCCGTCGCCCGCGCCATTCGCGCACAAGTTCGCCAACTGCTGCTCTACTCATTCGCCGATCATCGCCACAATACATGGCAATGCAATTACCTCAGGTATCGTCGGTATGCCTCCGAATCGCCGCGTCAGGTCGCTAGACCGATGCCCGCGGCCTGTTCCCACGGGCTACGATGTACCAGTCGGGTTGTTGGGCCGCGGGCATCGGCTCCCCGAGCTACGCGAGAGGAAGTAACGGCGGCTCACGCCCGGGTCAGGCATATGCAGAGTCAAAGCCCACCGCAACACACACATGGTGTGGCATCACGTGCCTCCCGCCTCGCCATGACCCTTGTCGCAATCGCCGCCGTGATGGCGCTCGTTGCCTGCTCCAGCCGGCCCGAAGCCAGGACGCCTCAAGAGCTAAAAGTGCCTCCGGCTCTTCCACCTCCAGTCGGTATCGTCCTGGCCGCGCCCTCTATTGCTGACCAGGGTTATCCAATCACCGTCACAGGATATCTCCGACGCCTCGAGCTACCCGTCGCGGCGCACGTCCTCGTTGACTTCGGCGATGGCACGGCCAGCCAGATCACCGTTGGCGGTGGCGGCAGTTTCGCGGTGGAGCACACCTACCGCCGCCCCGGTTCGTTCACCGTCGTCGCGGTCGCCCACGCGGACGAACTGAGCCCAAACGCCGTTGAGCACCCAATCGTGGTCAATCCTCGCCGGATTGTCTTCATCCAGGGTGTGAACAGCTCCAGCCACTGCCCCGACGGCGCCGGATTCCTCACGCGCGCCCCCGAATGGCTGGAGCCCGGCCTGGTTGCAGATCTCGGCGCCCACGGCCTCGTCGTCTCCGAAGACCAGTTCTCGTATTTCAGCTACTCCGGGCGCTACTGTGGCCTCGCAGGCTCCGCTCCTGATTACGAAGTGAGCGACACCTGCGCCAGCCTTAGCGACGTCCAGGCTGCGCACCTCATGACCCTCGTGAAGGCCATCGGCCCCGGCAAGGTCACCCTCGTTGGCTTCAGCATGGGCGGTTTGCTGGCTGCCTACACGGTCGCAGCCAACCCCGACTGGGCACACGAACGGATCGCCTCCGTCCTCACCTTCGACAGCCCGCTCGGCGGTATCGGATTCACCCGCACCACCTTCCTCGGCGCCGATGGTGTCTTTGGTCCGGATTGTGGCCCGCGCTCAAGCGCGCTCGATGACATGGGCGAAGGAAGTGCGGTCGTGCGCACCGCCGCGCTTGCGCCGGATGTCATCCCCGTCTACACCGTCGACGCGACATCCGCTGAGCCCGGTACCTTCGGGCGCATCGAGGCTGTCCCCGGCTCCGCGGCAACGCTCCGCGGGGCGGCTGCACATCTCGAAGTCTCCCAACGCCATGGTGCCATCTGGAACGACCCGGGCGACGCCGTCGACGCCAAAGTCCGCTTCGTCGTCTGCGCCATAGTCGTCGCCCCGGCCTGCACCTGAACGTTCGTCTGCCGTCGTGCAATCCTCGTCCTTGAAGCGGGTGCTTCAGCCCGTAGAATGCCCCCATGACCGATGCACCTGTGCCACGTCTCCGCTACGTCTCAGATGACGAACTTCCCGAGGATCTCCGCAACCGCCGCGACCCTGTTACCCGTGTCTTCGGCCACCACCCCGAACTGCTGAAAGCCTGGAACGAGTGGTACCGGCCGCTCATCCGCGACAACGCCCTCCCCGCAAGGCTTAAAGAGATCGTGAGGATGCGCGTCGCCCAGCTCAACGCCTGTAGCTTCTGACAGGCCGCTCGTATTCCCCTGTCAGGGGAAGGAGACACCCTCGAAGAGGAAACCGTCGCCATGGTCAGCACATGGAGCGACGCAGGCTTTTCTCTCGCCGAGATGGCCGCCCTCCACTACACGGAGCGCATGTTCATCGACCACGACAACATCGACCAGGAACTGTTCGACGAACTTCGCGAGCACTTCACCGAGCGCCAGATCGTCGAGCTTGGCTGGGCTGTCGTCAGCTACCTCGGCTTCGGCCGTCTCATCCATACCTTCGGACTCCGCAGCGACTCCCGGGTCGACTAGGTATCCCACGCTTACCGCATCGTAGACAGCAATTCGCCGCGGTGGTTTCCTTCCACGTATCGTGCCTCCCGCTACGCCTCCCCGCCTTGCGGATGCGGAGCACGTGACTCGCCGGCGCCACCGTTTCCGTGCGGCCATTGTAGCCGTGGGGTTGCTGTTGCTCGCCGCGGTCACGTTCGTTCCCCTTGCTGCAGCTCAATCAGGGCCCCGGCTCACGCCGCGCCTCCGCGTCGCGCAGCTGTCCGCCGACCAGGGCCGTATCACGACGCTTCCCGGCCTCGGCTGTGCGGGCCATGCCCTTACCGGCATCGATGCCGTCCGTAGCCTTGCCTCCGCTGGCCGCTCGCGTAGCTACCGCGTCTATCTCCCCACCACGTCGAAGCCCGGCATCCGCTTGCCCGTCGTTATCGATTTCCATGCCCTGGCCTCCAATGGCCAGCTCCAGGAGAGCCTTACCGGCTTCAGAGCGCTTGCCGAATCCGAAGGCTTCATCCTCGTCCATCCCGATGGAGTCGGAACACCATCCGGCTGGAATGCGTTGCTCAACACCACCTCCGGCATCGATGACGTGCAGTTCACGTCCGACCTTCTCGACGACCTCCTGCGGGACTATTGCGTTGATGCCCGGCGTATCTATGCCACCGGCTTCAGCAACGGCGCCATGCTCGCTTCCCGTATCGGCTGCCAGCTCGGCTCCCGTGTCGCCGCCATCGCCCCCGTCGCTGGGTTCTACACGCCGGACGACAACTGCGTCGGCGTCGCTCCCGTCCTCGCTATCCACGGCACCAACGACGATGTCGTGCCCTTCGCGGGCGGCCTCACCGTGGGAGTTCCCTATCCAGGCGTCGAGGAGTCCCTGAAACAGTGGGCCGGCACAGTTGCGCACTGTTCAGGCGCCGAATCCTCCTACTACATTGGGCCGGGCCTCCGCCTCGAATCCTACGAAGGCTGTGGCCGCGAACTCAGCTCACTCCTCATCGTCGAGGGCCTTGGCCACGCACCGCCCACCGGCGCCGTCGCCGAATACATCTGGTCTTTCTTCAAACAACAACAACTGCCCTGGCCCACGAGCTACGCTGCGAACGCCCCGGTCACCCCATCCGGTTTGCCATGATTGCCTGCGTGATACGTCCCAACGGCCCGTGAAGGTCGTGGACCACGGTATGGACAATGCCGAGACCCGTCGCCTCGGCTGAACCTCGCGCTTCGAGGCAGAGCCATTCGCCCTCTGGCAATCGCTGGAGATGGACGGAAATATCGGCGTTGATGAAGCCGGACTGACCACCCGTTCGGACACTGCCGAGGGGGCTGCCAAAGTCAGCGGTAGTGGCGAGCCGGGCGAACGGGCCCGTTTCCTCACCCAGGACGAGAGGCACCGGCATGCGGAGCCACGCGATCGTGCCGTCACTGCCGTGTGGGCTGACCCGGCGGACCTCGATTGTGGTGTGGAAGCCCTGGCGGTCCGGCCCACGGGGGCTGGCACCATCGGGAATCCCGGGCGGACGCAGCGCGCCCATGAGGCCGGTGGTCGCTATGCCTTCGTATCCGGGGACGGACGGCGGCGCGTTCACGCCCTCCTGCAGTTCGACGCTCGAAGTCCGGAGGGCCAGCACCGCGGCGCGGCTGACCTCGACATCGCCGGCGAACACGGACACCTGCAGGGCTGCGAGGCGCTTGCCTTCGCGCACGGGGGTGACGACCGCGCGCAGGGGTTGTTTGGGCACCGGTCGGAAGAGGTCGACGGTGATGCGGACAGGCTGCAGCCCGGGGTCACCGGCAAGGTAGTGCTCAACGGCACGAGCCATGAGCCCCGCCGGAGGGCCGCCGTGGAGGAGGCCATCACCCCAGGGGCTGCCGGCGAGGTCAGTAGGCACGAACAGGTCGCCTTCACGGACGAAGATGGCATCGATCATGCGGCCGATCCTATCGGGCGCGGCTGCTATGGAAGCGTGGCGGCGTTCGCTCCTTGCGGGCGCCGCAGTGATGATCGGCCGATGCTTGAAGACGCGTTTTTCGTCGCCGAGGGCGACTCGTTTGTCCCCCAACCTGTCTGCCGTGGGCCCTGGGATCCCAACTCCCTTCACGGACGCGTAATCTCAGGTCTCCTCGGCGCCGAGATCGAACGTCTCTATGGCGACCCCGCCTTTCAGTTCACCCGCATGAACGTTGACCTCTGGCGGCTGCCCGATTTCACCCCAATCGAAGTCAGGACCGAACTCCTTCGCGAAGGCGGCCGCATCAAGGTCGTCTCTGCCGAGGCCTTCGCCGGCGAGAAGTCGCTCGGGCGTGCCACTGGTGTCCTGCTCCGTCGCGGCGAACAGCCTGAAGACGAAGTCTGGAGCCCACCGGCCTGGGACATGGCCCCGCCACTCTCCTACCCGCCCTCCGAGCGACCGGAGAACGCCCCAAAACTCGAGCCAATGTGGGAAACCCGCGGGCCTGGCCCCGTCTTCGGCGAAGCCGTCCGCAAACGCGTCTGGATGCGCGAAGTCCGTACCCTTGTCGCCGAACGCCCCCTTACCCCATGGCAACGCGTCGCCCTCGCCGTCGACTTCACCAGCCCGCTCGCCAACTCCGGTGCCAAGGGCCTCGACTTCATCAACACCGACATCACCGTCTACCTGCACCGTGACCCGATTGGCGAATGGATCGGCTTTGACGTCGCCACCCACCACTCCACCGAAGGCGTCGCCTTCGGCGAATGCGCCGTCTACGACGAACAGGGCCCGATCGGCCGCAGCCTTACCGCCGCCCTCGCCCAAAAGCGCCGCCCCTGAAGCCTGCCCAGCTTCCTCTCGTAACCGCGGCCGCCCATGGCCGCTGGCTGTCCGGATCACGCCCGGCAGCCCGAAACACGCATCTCCCCCTCGCCCTCGCCAGAGGGAGAGGGGCCAGGGGTGAGGGTCGCCACCGGCCTAACACCCCGCCCGCCAGTCCCCACCACCGCCGCGAAGGGCAGGCTCCTGAACCGCGCGCGGGCACTACTCCGCACCGGAACGCCGCTCTCCCCCTCGCCCTCACCAGAGGGAGAGGGGCCAGGGGTGAGGGTCGCCACCGGCCGAGCCACCCATGGATATCGTCGCCACCCCCAATGTTCAGTGCTACGATCGTGATGTAACAACCATGCGAAAACGACTGATCATCGCCAGCCTGGTGCTGCTCACCCTCGTCGCCGCTAGCGCGATAGGCTTCTACCTGTTCGGAGCTTTCGGCCTCTTCCTGGGCATCGGCGTCGCGGTCGTCGCCATCTTTGGAAGCTCAGCGATCCACAATGAGTTCCACGCCAAGAACGCACTCTGGGAAGCAGATATCCACAAGCGTTCCGGCCAGGATTTCCGCGGCCGCTTCAAGCAGTAGACTGAATCCGGAGCAACTGCGTGATCGAATCACACACCCGTAACATCCGCATCCGCGGCAAGGACCTCATCGCCGAAGCATCCCTCAATAACTGAGGCGGCGTCTGGACCGCCGTGGTGCGGTCCCTCGACAAGTTCGTCGCTTCCGGCGCCGGCTCAACTCCGGAGGCCGCCCTCACCTCTGCAATCGACCGCGCGAGACAAGTCCTGCCCGCCAGCGCGAATTAACGTCCCGCACCCGGCCGCGCCAGCGGGGGCACTATCACGAATTGCCACCAGCCCCTACCACCAGATCTTCGTCTCCACTTCACCCGGCTGGTCTTTCCAGTCCACCGTCCATAGGTTCGAACTCAGGTACTTCCAACCCCCGTCCGCCAGCAAGCAGACGATGTGCTGTTCGCCCTCCAGCCGTTCCGCCGCCTTCAACGCCGCCTTCACCACCGCGCCACAGCTGATCCCGACGAAAAGGCCCTCCCGCTGCGTCAGCTCCTTCGACATCGCGAAGCTACTCTGGCTGTCCACCACGATTCGCCCGTCCAGGACGCTCTCGTCCAGCACCGGCGGGATGAATCCCTCTTCCAGTGCCCGCAGACCCTGCACCAGGTCGCCCGGGTGCGGTGCCGCCGCGATGATCCGCACGCTTGGCTTGAAGTCCTTGAGGTAGCGGCCCGCACCCGTCAGCGTCCCACCCGTCCCCAGTCCTGCCACGAACACCGTCGTCTGTGGCAAGTCTCGCAGGATCTCCGGCCCTGTCGTCTCGTAATGCGCTCGCGGGTTCGCTTCGTTCCCGTACTGGTAAGGGAAGTAGTACTTGCCGGGATTCTCCTCCACGACCTTCTTGGCCAGCGCGATCGACCCGTTCGAGCCAAGGTCCCCCGGCGAATAGATGATCTCCGCCCCAAACGCCTTCAGCAGGATGCTGCGCTCCTCGCTCACGCTCTCCGGCATTACGCAGACTACGTGGTACCCCTTCACTCGCCCGATCATCGCTAGCCCGATTCCGGTATTCCCCGAGGTTGGCTCCAGGATCGTAGCTCCGGGCATTAGCTCCCCGCGTTTTTCCGCCGCTTCGATCATGAACTTTGCGATACGGTCCTTCACCGAGCCCGTCGGGTTCTGCCCTTCAAGCTTGGCGTAGATATGCACATCCGGCCGGGGCGCCAGCGACCGCAGCTCCACCATCGGGGTATTACCGATCATGTCCAACACCGAAGAATAGAGCGCCATCGCCGTGCCCCCGCCTATCCCGGTTCCGCTCAGCAGCCGCCGGCCAACGCCGGCAGGATGTCGATCGTGTCGCCCTTTTTCACCGGCGTCTCCGGTCCGCCCGTATAGCGGATGTCTTCGTCGTTCAGGTACACGTTCACGAAGCGGTGCAGCTTCTGGTCTTCTCCAAACATCTGCCCCTTGAACCCCGGATAGCGGTTATCCAGGTCCTCAAGGATCGCCCGCACGGTCGATCCGTTGGCCGAGACAGTCTTCTGACCGCCGACCAGCTTCTGCAGTACGGCCGTCACCCGCACCTGGACCTCTGGCGTTTCCACGCTCATCTAAAAACCTCGCAAATATCGGTCGTCATTCGCTGGCAGCTCGTCCGTTTAGCCCCCGAAAGGCGCTTCGCGGTGCGGGATCGGAGCCCCGCAGAATACTTCGTAGTCAATCAGCTCGCTGATCGTCGGGTTGTCGCCGCAAAGCGGACACTCCGGGTCCCGTCGCACCTTCACTACCCGGAACTCCAGCGACAACGCATCGTACAGGAGCAACCGGTTTACCAGCGGTTCTCCGACACCAAGGATCAGCTTTAGCACTTCCGTCGCCTGGATGCTGCCGATCGTCGCGCACATTGCACCGAGCACGCCTGCTTCTGCGCAGCTCGGCACCATCCCCGGTGGCGGCGGTGCTGGGTACAAGCAGCGATAGCAGCCCTTGCCCGGCAGGTACGTGGTCGCCTGCCCGTCAAACATCAGGATCGAACCGTCGATCAGCGGCTTCTTCAACAGGTAGCAGGCATCGTTCACCAGGTAACGCGTCGCGAAGTTGTCCGCACCGTTAATCACGTAGTCGTACTGGCCAATGATCTCGAACGCGTTGTCGCTCGTGATCGGCTCTTCGTGCGTCACCACTTCGACGTTCGGGTTGTGCGCATTCAAGCGAGCCTTCGCCGAATCCACCTTCGGGATGCCGATGCTGTCGGTCACGTGCAAGATCTGCCGCTGCAGGTTCGATCGGTCGACCACGTCGAAGTCGACGATGCCGATCTTGCCGATGCCTGCCAACGCCAAATACAGCGCCACGGGCGACCCGAGCCCGCCCGCGCCGATGATCAGCGCGCTTGACTCGATGATCTTCCGCTGTCCGGCACTCCCGACCTGCGGCATGATCAGGTGGCGGCTGTAGCGGTCCACCATCTCCGGGGTCATCACCGTCGGGCCAGCACCCCCGGCCAGTGCCGGGATCACCGCGATCTCGTCTCCGTCGTTCAACGGTGTCGCCGCGCCCTGCAGATTCTCGATCTCCACCTGGTTCACATACACGTTGATGTGCCGCGCCAGGTGTCCCTGTGCATCCATCAACTGCGCATTAAACCCCGGGAACTGCGTGTCGAGGTCGCTCAGCGCTTCCATCACATTCGCGCCACGCGCGTGCACACTCGCCCGGTTTCCCACCAGGTGACGAAACGGCGTCGGGATATACACACTTACTGACATGTCAGGGTCTCCTCCTTAAGGTGCCGCTGCCGCCGGACCTTTACCCCCGGCAGTTCGAAACCGCGCCGGCGTCGCTCCGGCGGAACATCGTGGTCGTTACAGGTTGACGCTCAGGTATCGCTCCCCCGTATCACATAGCATCGTCACGACCGTCTTTCCCGGCCCAAGCTTCGCCGCCACCATCCCCGCCGCCAGCGTGTTCGCAGCAGCAGAGATGCCGACCAGCAATCCTTCCTCTCGCGCCAGCCGCCGCGTCATCACCAGCGCGTCCTTGTCTTCAATGCGGATCACTTCGTCGTAGACGTCCCGGTCCAGCACACCGGGTATGAAACTCGCCCCGATGCCCTGGATCTGGTGGATCCCGGCTCTGCCACCGCTCAACACCGGCGACTTCGAAGGCTCCACCGCTACGATCCGCACGCCCGGCACCCGTTCCTTCAGGTAGTGCCCCACGCCCGTTACCGTGCCGCCCGTGCCCACGCCCGCGACGAACGCGTCAATCCTTCCACCCGTCGCTTCGAAGATCTCGGGCCCCGTCGTCAAGTAGTGCACTTCTGGGTTGGATGGGTTCTCGAACTGTTGCGGCATGAAGCAGGCCGGGTTCTTGTCCACCAGCTGCTTCGCCGCGAACACGGCTCCCGTCATCCCTTCGATTGCAGGTGTGAGCACCACTTCCGCTCCGTATCGCTCGAACAGCCTTCGCCGTTCCACCGACATGTCTTCGGGCATCGTCAACACCAGCCGGTAGCCCTTCACCGCTGCGACCATCGCCAGCCCGATCCCCGTGTTCCCGGACGTCGGCTCCACGATCGTGGCGCCCGGCTGCAGCTTGCCGGCCCTTTCGGCCGCCTCCACCATCGCCAGCGCGATCCGGTCTTTCACGCTCCCTGCGGGGTTCAGATTCTCGCACTTCCCCAGTACCTCGGCGCTCCCGTTCGCGATTACCCGGTGCAGACGCACCAATGGTGTCCGTCCGATCAGTTCGAGTGCGGAATCGGCAATCGCGGGTCGTATCGTCTGCGCGCTCATATCACGTACCGCCCGGTCGTCGCATGCGGTTCCTTCTCCAGGAGGTCGGCCACCGAATACGTCGCCAGGATCGATGTCGTCGCTTCCCGGATGCGCTCCCAGATCTCCCGCTGCCCGCACTGGTGGGGGTGGTCCGTCGAATCTGGCGGCTCATCAAGCCACGAAACCGGCGATAGGCTGCCTTCCAGCGCCTGGATGACCTCCAGCACGGTCACGTCCCTCGGGTTCTTCACCAGCTCATGTCCGCCCGAAGGCCCGCGAATTGAACGGATGATCCCGGCCTTCCGCAACGTCGTCAGCAACTGGTCCAGGTACTGCTCCGGGATGTGCCGGCGCAGCGCAATCTCAGACGATTGCAGCGGCCCCTGCCCGAAATGGCCGGCCAGCTCAATCAGGGCGCGGAGCCCGTAGTCGCTGCGAGATGAGACGCGCACGCGGTTTGTTCCTTCGAAAGTCGAGTAACTGTGTCAACAATTGTAGCGGGCTGCAACTCCACGGCGCAAGCACAGCCCCGCCGGTTGGTACGGAACCCGCAATTCGGCCGCATGAGCCTCCAGCTGCCCGAGCACACCGGTGACCACTTCTGCTAATGGCATCGGCGTCCCTCGGAAGACATGGGCCGCTCAGGTTGTTGCGGCGTCACGTGTGCCCCGCGGTGTTGCTCAAATTCATTGAGCAGCTCCGCAACCGATGCTTCACGCCGTTCCTTCACGCGTTCCGCGTTTCACCTGTGACATCCAGTTAAAGCTCGTTCTCTGTCTCGTCGTCCACCGTTTCCAATCCCGGCGCCTGTTCGGATTCGGGCGGTCGGCCGCAGGTCGTTCGCCGCTATGTGGGCCAGCAGCGGGCGCCCGGTCCAGGGGCCATCGCCCGCGTGCACCACGTCTTCTAAGCACTCCGCAGGCATGTTCAGCACGCATTTGCGGACGCGGCTCCCGGAGGCCGCCAACTCCGCCCCGAGCGACGCGAATTCCTCGTTCGTCACGCTACCGCCTCCGCCCGCCACCTCGCACCGCCCCCAGCACCAGCAACACCACTACCGCGCCGATGAACGCCAACAGCAACGACCGGGCGTCGAATTCGCTCACGGTGCCCCAGCCCAGCGCCGTCCCCACCAACCCGCCGACGGCCGCGCCGACGATGCCCACCACAGTCGTCAGCGCAAGTCCCGTGCAGCCGCCCTTTCCCGGCGACTCCTTCGTCACCAGCTGGGCGAGCCATCCCGCCAGCAATCCCAGCACGAGCCAGCCAATGAGACCCATCGTCTTCCACCTCGCTCGCCGAAGTCATCCCGGCGTACTCGGAGACTACACTGGCTTCACACGCTAGCAGGAGAACGCACGCATGGCACTCGAATACCGTCAGCTCGGCCGCACCGGCATCAAGGTCTCAAACCTCTGCCTCGGTTGCATGATGTTCGGTGGCAAGACCACCCCCGCCGACTCCGCCCGTATCATTGATCGCTCCCTCGATGCCGGGATCAACTTCCTCGACACCGCCAACGTCTACAACCAGGGCCGTAGCGAAGAAGCCACCGGCGCCGCTATCGCCGCATCCGGCAAGCGCCAGCAGATCATCCTTGCCACCAAGGTCCACGGGCGCATGGGCGAAGGCGTCAACGACATGGGCAACACCCGCCGCCACATCATCGAGCAGTGCGAAGCCAGCCTCCGCCGCTTCGGCACCGACTACATCGACCTTTACCAGATCCACCGTCCCGATCCCCACATTCCGATCGACGAAACCCTTCGCGCCCTCGACGACCTCATCCGCTCGGGCAAGGTCCGCTACATCGGCACCTCCACCTATGCCGCCTGGCAGGTCGTCGAATCCCTCTGGGTCTCCAAGGAATACAACCTCAACCGCTTCGTCTGCGAACAGCCGCCGTACCACATCCTCGATCGGCGCATCGAACGCGAACTCGTCCCAATGGCCCAGACCTACGGCATTGGCATCATCCCCTGGAGCCCCCTCGCCGGTGGCATGCTCACCGGGAAATATGAACGCGGCCAGGAGCCACCCGAGGACTCCCGTTGGGCTTCCTATGCCCAGAACCCCGCGCAGCGCCGCCGCTGGACCGACGCAATCTTCGATGCCACCGAAGCCCTCCTCCCAATCGCCGGCGAAAAAGGTTGCACCATGTCGCAGTTCGCGGTCGCCTGGGCGATGGCCCAGCCGGGCGTCACCAGCCCGATCATCGGCCCCCGCACCTTCGAACAGCTCGAGGACAACATCGGCGCCTTTGACGTCGAGATCACCGAAGCCGACAGGAAAGCTGTCAATGCCATCGTCCGCCCCGGCAGCTACGTCTCCCCCTACTACGAAGCCGACTTCGGCCCTCACCCGAACCGAGTCTAGCCCCGGCCCCTGTACCCGCAGCCACCCCTTGCCCTGCGGCTCTCTCAGCCGGCAGAAGGCAACACCAACCATCGCAAACCCTCTCCCGCGACAGTGGGAGAGGGCAGGGTGAGGGCGCCATGGCCGCCTCACCCAGCTAGAACCAACGAATCTCCACACCCGCGGCCACCCCTTGCCTTGCGGCTTTCTCGGCCAACCGAGGGCAAGTGCGGCACTGCTTAAGGGTGTTCGGCAGACGGTGACCTCGAGGACTTCGCTTCACGCGCAGCTACACGATGTCCCGCCGCTGCACGGAGACGAGGCCCAGGGCAACCGGGATGACTGCCCAGGCGAGGAGGCGGGCAAGTGCAGCAAGGACGCCTGCCTCGTTGCCGGCGTCCTTGCGTCCGTTCCGAATCCCTTGCCACCGCCCAAGCGGCAGGGACCTCCGGAGGTTCAGTTTCATGCCCGTGCTGTCGAACATGACTGAGTGCAAGCCCGAGATCTGCCGTACGGCTTCGCTGCCCTCGCCCTCGAGGGCCTCTACGATGCTGTCGTCGTGCTCGACGGCGCCGGGTTAATAACCTACGCCAACCCGGCCGTGGAGATGGTCACCGGCATCCCACCTGCCGACATCATCGGGACACCAGCCTTCAGATTCACCCACCCCGAGGATCTTCCAGGCGTGCAGCGGGCCTTCGCCGCACAGTTCGGCACTGAAAAAATAGGCCCCCTCTTCGAATTTCGCACGCGGGGCGCCAACGATACGTGGGTCTCCGTTGAAAGCACCGCCGCCGTCGTCACCCAACACGGGCAGCCGTTCGTCGTCGTCTCCATGCGTCCCTTGCGTTCTCGCGGAGCCATCGAGGAACAGGCGCGTTACGAGGCGCGCTTCCTCCGCAGCCTCCTTCGCGAAGTCCAGGTCGGCATCGTTGCCTGCGATGCAACGGGCCGTGTCGTAGCTTTTAACAACGAACTCCGCAGCCACCACCCGCTCCCTGATGGACGCCTGGAAATTGACGATTGGATTCGCAAGGGGGAGTTCTTTGAGGCTGACGGCGCTACTCCCATGAGTGCCGAACAGGCTCCAATCTATCGTGCCTTTCGCGGCGAACACGTCCGCGACCTCGAGTATGGTATCCGCACGACCGATGGCTCCATTCGCCTCCGTCGAGCCAACGGTCACCCTCTCGTCGACGACGATGGCGTCTTCATCGGCGCCTTCGTGGCACTCCAGGACGTCACCGGGCAGCGTCAGGCAGAAGAGGCGCTTCGCAGGCAAGCGCTCTACGATGGCCTCACCGGGCTCCCCAACCGTACCCTCCTCCTCGACCGCCTCCATGCTGCAATTCAGCGCTGTGCCAGTCGTGGTAGCCCACTCGCCGTCTTCTTCCTCGATCTCGATAACTTCAAGTTCGTGAACGACAGCCTCGGCCATCCGGCCGGCGACAACCTGCTCGTCCAGGTTAGCCAACGTCTGACTGCCGCGGTCACGCCTGGCGACACCATCG
Source organism: Dehalococcoidia bacterium (assembly GCA_020432045.1). Taxonomy (GTDB): domain Bacteria; phylum Chloroflexota; class Dehalococcoidia; order Tepidiformales; family Tepidiformaceae; genus JAGQHB01. The sequence goes on from JAGQHB010000064.1 coordinate 29,040, forward strand.
CCCGGCTGGGTGGCGATGAGTTCGTCGTCGTCAGCGAATCCGTTACTGAGGAAGGCGACCTGCTCCACGAAGCCCAGCGGCTCATCGAGACCGTTTCTGCTCCCGTCACCCTCGCCGGTACAGAGGTTCGTGTCACGGCCAGCCTCGGCGTTGCCGTCTCCCACGGCCCCACGGATGACCCCGAACGTCTCCTCCGCGATGCCGACACCGCCATGTACCTTGCCAAAGACAGGGGCCGCAATCGCTGGGAAATCTTCGACCGCTCCCTTCGCGAAGCCGTCGTTCGCCGCATGGAGGCCGAACAATCCCTCCGCAGCGCTGTTGAAGAGGGGCGCCTCCACGTTCGCTTCCAGCCGATCGTCTCCGCCGCCGGCCATTCGATTCTTGGATTCGAAGCGCTCGCGCGGTACACATCGCTTGATGGCCGTGAGGTCCAGCCCGCCGACTTCATTGAGGTCGCAGAGGAGACGGGCGTCATCTCCCGCATCGACCTCTTCGTGCTCGAGGAAGCTGCTCGCTTCGCCAGTTCCCTGCCGCCAGTTCCCGCCGGGCAGCGCCCCTACGTGAGCTGCAACTTCAGTGCTGCTACACTCGTCCGCGAAGACCTGACGGCGATCGTCGCCGATTGCCTGTCCCGCTTCGATCTTGAACCCGCCTGCCTGCGTCTCGAACTTACCGAGACTGCGTTACTCGCAGCGACCGCTCACACACGTGACGTCTTCGTCCAGCTGCTCAATATGGGCATCCACGTTGGCATCGACGATTTCGGCACTGGCTACTCCTCCCTGAGCTACCTTCGCGACCTCGCCACCAGCTTCGTGAAGATCGATGGCTCGTTCGTCCAGGGGCTGCTCCTCTCCACCGGCAACGCCGCCATCGTCCGCGCCATCGTCCGCCTCGCGCGGGCCCTGGGTAAAGACGTCATCGCCGAGGGCGTGGAATCCGTTGAGCAGGCGTTCATCCTCGAATCATTTGGCTGCGGTGCGCTCCAGGGATTCCATTTTTCCCCGCCGCTCAGTCCGGCCGATGCCGCGGCTCTGCTTGCGGAGTTCTCCTGGCCCGTTGCCGCCTGATCCCCCGTCAGTTGATTGGTGGCGGTAGGTTCGGCGGCGATTCATCCTGGCCGCCGTCGCCCCCCAGTTCATCGATGAGCCGGCGGGCAAGCTCATCCAGCTGTTCCTTCGAGATCCCCATCCGCTCCATGACTCGCTGCATCAGCCGCTGCACTTCTTCCATATCTTCCCGGATGAGCGCGTCTGCCATCTCCAGCTGCGTCTCGATCGCCATGAACCGTTCGCGCCGGTCCGAATCGTTCTCCGTCGAGAGAATCGTCGACATCAATCGCGTGAACAGCGTGCAGGTCCGCGCGATTCGCACACGGTCATCCGGGTGCGGCGGAAACGTTCCCGTCACCGCCACTTCCAGTCCCGTATTCTTGTCCGATGCGATGTACTGTTCAGGCATCGCCTAAGTGTGCACCAACCACACCCCGCGGGCACCCGCCCTCATCAACTTCCCGGAAAGCGTGACGCCACCTGCGCCTGGAAACGTGGCAGCACGATGCTATACACCAATAAGTACAGCGCCACCAGCACCGCTGTAAACGAAATCGTCGTCCCCAGCAGGACATCATTTCCGAATGGGTCAGCCACCCGCACGCGGATCATCCCGGCGATCAGCCCCGGATCCCGGATCGCATCCCAGCTGTTCAAGCGCTGGTACCGCCCGAGGTAGATCCCGACCGCGCTCAACGCCAGCGTCCCATGCACGAGCCACCACGTCACCCGCTCGCCGAAGACGCATCGGCTCACCGCCTGCACGAGGTACAGCGAAGCAAACCCCAGCAGTACCCCTGTGACCGCGTACGCACTGATTGCCAGCGCGTCAAACGCGATCGCTCCGCCCTGGTGGCCGCTCGCGAGGTGCACATAATCCGTAAGAATGTACGGAGCATTCGGCAGAAACAGCAGCCATGCCACCGCTGCCAACCCTAAGAGCGGCCGCGGCCAATCCCGCCGGTACCCCACCCACAAACATACTGCCAGCACGAGCGGGACCCACGCCAGCGCCAGGTTCCAGACCAGGAACGCGTAGCCCACATGCCCACTCAAGACGATCCGCAGCGCAATCAGGCCCACACAGAAGCTCGAAGCGGCCGCCAGCGCCAGCACCGCCGCCGGCCAATGGCTCCCGCGCAGCGTCTCCAGCGCACCGTCCCGCATTTTGATCGCGACACGTTCCATAATCGCCCGAGTCTACATCAGCGCCGTCCGTGCCCGCGCTTACCGGAACGCAGCGAACGAACCATGCCGCCCTTCGCCCGCCGCAAACCGCGCGGCACCTTCCCTCGTCTCCCCACTCGCGATCGTCCCGCTTCCGTGCCGGTACTCGTTGTCGATCGCCGTTGGGAGGTCCATCGACCACTGCTCATACGAAGACAGCCGATCGCTTCGCAGGCACCGTTGCGGGAAGGCCGCGAGCATCGTCGCCATCTCCCTGGCGGCCGCCAGCGTCCCTCCTTTCTGTACTAGCCGGTTCGCCAGCCCAAACTGCAGCGCCTCGTCTCCGCTCACACCGCGCCCCGTCAGGATCATGTCGTTCGCTCTGCTCTGGCCTATCAGCCGCGGCAGCCGGATCGTCCCTCCGTCCACCAGCGGCACCCCCCAGCGGCGGCAATACACGCCAAACGTCGCATCGGCCGCGGCGATCCGCAGGTCACACCACAACGCCAGTTCCAGGCCCCCTGCCACCGCCCAACCCTCGACCGCCGCGATTACCGGCTTTGAAAGCAGCATCCTCGTGCATCCCAGCGGCCCCTCGCCCTCTTCTCGGACGCGGTTGCCCCCACCCTTAGCAACCACCTTCAGATCTGCGCCCGCACAGAACGTCCCGCCGGCGCCAGTCAGGATCGCGACAGAAAGCGACTCGTCCGCATCGAAAGCCTTGAACGCGTGGAATAGCTGGTTCGCCGTCTCGCGGTCGACGGCATTTCGCACCTCTGGCCGGTTGATCGTCACGATCGCCACGGGCCCGTCCGTCTCGTACCGCACCGTATCCATGGTGACCTCCTTCTGAGGCCCAAGCGTACAGGGCCCATGGGCCCTTGCGGTGGCAGGACATCGGGTAATGCCGGCGACCGCCCTGCTGGTCTCATCGTATCGGCGGGTTTGGTCAGCGCTCGCGAAGAACCTTCGTCGCTACCTCGATCGGCGCGCGTTATGGAGTCCGGTTTCGGGGCGTCGTCACTAGCGGGAATTGCGCTTGGATAGTTGCTGCCAGACCAGGACCACGACGATGGCGCCGAGACTGGCGATGACGAGGCTTCGAATGTTGAAGCCTGTCACGTCTCCCCAGCCCATCGCTGAACTGACAAATCCGCCCAGCACTGCTCCGCCGATGCCCAGCAGGATGGCGATGACGAGTCCGCGGAGACTACCCACGCCGCCGCCCACTACGAACTGCGCGATAACTCCGGCGACGAGGCCGACCAGGACCCAGGTAAGCAATCCCATGTGTTGTTCCTTCTCGGCCGGCAAGATTGCTCACAACGGTCGAACACCCTGAAAGGACCCATCTCGTGGCTCTAGCCGAACCGGGCGAGTCCCTCTGGCGTGTTAGTCGAGTATGTCGGCCAGGGGGTCTGCCGCAAAGGCCGGCTGGCCGTCTTGACGCGCCCGCTTGTCCCGGGTACGCGTTGGAGGGCCGGCGACGGGTGCGGTGCGGCGGCCCGGGAGCCTTCATCGAGGACTGCAGCAGGCCCCGTCCGCGGACTGATGGCGCGTTGCCGTCGACCCACGTCGTCGCGCGCCTGGCACGCTGCGACCGCGACGAGTCACGGCACGGATCAAGCTGCGGAGCGTCCGCCGGCTCCGGAACGCTCGCGGGAGCGCTCCCCTCCGTGTCCAACGCATTCGTCCCTTGCATCACGCCGTCGCCAGATTTCTGCCGCACTCTGATGGGGGAAAGCACCAAGACTATCGACGGCTATTTGTAATGATTTATCGCAATATAGACCAGTTTTTATGGAAATTTTTTATGATAGGAGGTGAGCAAGGGCTCGGAAGAGGCGAATCTTGAAAAAACCCTATGGCCAGGTACGCGAGAGGATCGCTCGAACAATGGCCAGCTACGAAGAGGGCCAGACGTATGCATACGGCGGCGGAGGGCTCCTCGTCCTCGTCCTCGTCGTCGTAGTGGTATTGGTGGTTCTCCTCCTTCGCTGACCCGGCCAGCGCTCGCGCCCACACGGTGGGCGGAGCGCGGCCAGTTTGCGTTGGCGTGAATCGCCTGCGATGGCTCCGCAACCATCGTGTTCATTTCCGGCCGTCAGTGCTCCACCAGCGAAGTGCCCGCGCTCGGAAAACCTCAAACAAACACCGGAGACCTGAAAGGGCAGCAGTCCTTTCAGTGAGCACGCTCATTGGCGACAAACTGAAGAACGTCAATGGGGAGGGCCTCGGCAAAGTCGAGGACATCGTTATTGACCTGGAAAGTGGCCGCGTGGCATGCGCGGTCCTCTCATTCGGCAGCGGCTTCTTGCACAGCGGCAAGTTCCTCGCGATCCCCTGGGCCTCTCTAGCCGTCGACCGCGTTGCGCACCTCTGGCCGGTTGATCGTCACGACCGCCACGGGCCCGTCCGCCTCGTACCGCACCGTATCCATGGTGACCTCCTTCGGAGGCCAGCCTACGCCGCCGCCGCCCGCTCCGGGCGATCTGGCCGCCTCACGAACAGGATCATCACACTCGATACGAAGCAACTTGCCGCGATGGCCAGGAACGCGCCGTCGTAATTCCCGACTTTGTCAAAATAGAACGGCACCAACTGGACGACGATTGCACTCAATCCAATCGAAAATGGCAGTCCTGCGCTGCGGACGGCGCCGATGTAACGTCTCCCGAAATAGCTCGCCCACGTCACTTCCTGCAATGGGATCATGCCGCCCCAGCCGATGCCCAACAGGAAGAACGACATCCACACCGCTGGGTCCCAGCCGTTATGCACGGTCCACACGATGAGCGTCAGCGACCCGCCCGTCAGGACCGCGCTCAGCGAGCACAGCCGCTTCGGCTCCGTCCGGTCGATGAAGATCCCCCAGATAGGCTTTGAGATGAGCGCCGGGATAGACGTGACCGTGATCATCAACGATGCCGTCGACCGGCTATAGCCACTGTCCGTCATGAACGGGATCGTCTGGATCAACATCACTCCGATAGACACCGTGAACAGCGCAAACGCGAACACCAGCATGTAGAACTGCCGGCTCCTCACCGCTTCCCGTCGTGTTAGCGAGTTCGCGAAGTCTGCCGCCGCACGCTGCCCGGCGACCCCCTGCATCTGTTCATTCGTCCGCCCGTCCGGGTTCATCCCGTGATCCTCAGGTGCCCGCCTCATCAAAAGCGACACCGGGTACACGAGCGCAACCGCCCCGATGGCGAGCCAACGCCACCCCGCTCGCCACCCCCACTCATCCACAATCTGCGTTAGCACCCAGGGCAGAGCCACCCCGGCGAACGACACGCCCATCGAGGCAAACCCGACCATCCGCCCCCGCTTCTCCACGAACCACTTCGCCAACGTCACGTTCACCACGAGGTTGCCGACCATCGCCGCACCGACGGTCAGGACCAGCCCGTTGAGGGCAAGCCACTGCCACAACTCCTGCACGTAACTGATCGCGAACAGCGCCCCGCCGAGGACAATCCCGCCTATCATCATCACGCGCCGTCCGCCGTGTCGGTCCACGTGCGCGCCAATAAAGAACCCTACGAGAGCCATCACGAGTTGGCCCATCGTCCGCGCGAGCGTGAATTCGGCGCGGGTCCATGAAAGATCGTCCGTCATTGGCTTCAGGAACACGCCGACTACGTAGTTCTGCGCGCCAACCGAGACAAACTGCGCCACGAACGCCGCACCGACGATCCAGTACCCGAAGTACACGCCGCGGAGTCCTGAAACGCGACCCTCACCCCCGGCCTCAACCCCCACCCCAGGCGCCTGCGTTGCCATCGCGCGGACTCTATCACCTCATCGCCAATGGTGTAGGGATGGCTAACCAGTCCACCGTTCGGCGTTGTCCTCGCGCCCGCCGGAATTCCCGGCCGGTTCATTAGCACTCTCCCCCCGGGATTGCTGAAAAACTCTTGCATCCTCGTCCCCGCTGTCGCACACTTCGTTAGCACTCACTGGCAGGGAGTGCTAATATTCTCCCTGCAAATCACTAACCCGGAGAGGTACTCACTCCAATGGCCAAGCAGCTGCTCTTCGATGAAGACGCACGGCATTCCCTGAAGCGCGGGATCGACGCCCTCGCCGATGCTGTCAAGATCACCCTCGGCCCCAAGGGCCGCAACGTCGTTCTTGATAAGAAGTTCGGCGCCCCCACCATCACCAACGACGGCGTCACCATCGCCAAGGACATCGAACTCGAAGACGCATTCGAGAACATTGGCGCCCAGCTCGCCAAAGAAATCGCCTCCAAGACCAATGACATCGCGGGTGACGGCACCACTACCGCCACCGTCCTCGGCCAGGCGATCGTCCAGGAAGGCCTGAAGAACGTCGCTGCCGGTGCGAACCCGATGGCCCTCAAGCGTGGCCTCGAAGCCGGCGCTGCTGCAATCGTAGAAGCCATCAAGAAGGGCAGCATCAAGGTCACCGACCAGAGCATCATGGCGCAGGTTGCCGCGATCTCCGCGAACAACGACTCCTCCATTGGCAGCCTCATCGGCGAATGCATGTCCAAGGTCGGCAAAGACGGCGTCATCACTGTCGAAGAGTCCAAGGGTATCCAGACTGAAGTCGAGTACGTCGACGGCATGGCCTTCGACCGTGGCTACATCAGCCCCTACTTCGTCACCAACCCCGAGCGCATGGAAGCCGTCGTCGAAGATCCCTATATCCTCGTCACCGACAAGAAGCTCTCCGGCGTCCAGGAGATCCTCCCGCTTCTCGAGAAGATCCTCAACGTCTCCAAGAACATCGTCCTCATCTGCGGCGACCTTGAAGGCGAAGCCCTCGCCACCCTCGCCGTCAACAAGCTCCGCGGCACGATCAATATCCTCGCCGTGAAGGCCCCCGGCTTCGGCGACCGCCAGAAGGACAACCTGGGCGATATCGCCGTCCTTACCGGCGCCACCGTGATCTCCGAAGAGATCGGCCGCACCCTCGAAACCGTCGAAGTTGCCGACCTCGGCCGCGCCCGCCGCGTCACCTCCACCAAGGAGGAGTCGACGATCATCGAAGGCAAGGGCAAGAAGAAGGAAGTCGAAGCCCGCATCGCGCAGGTTCGCGCCATCCTCGAAGACTCCAAGAGCGACTGGGACCGTGAAAAGGCCCAGGAGCGCCTCGGCAAGCTTGCCGGTTCCGTCGCCGTCATAAAGGTCGGCGCCGCCACCGAAGTCGAGCTCAAGGAAAAGAAGCACCGCGTCGAAGACGCCCTCAGCGCTACCCGCGCCGCAGTTGAAGAAGGCATCGTCCCCGGTGGCGGTGTCGCCCTCCTCAGCGCCCTCTCTGCCCTTGACAAAGTCAAGCTCGAAGGCGACGAGGCCACCGGCCTCAAGATCCTCCGCCGTGCCCTCGAAGAGCCCCTCCGCCGTATCGCCATCAACGCCGGCAAAGACGGCTCGGTGATCGTCGAAGAAGTCAAGAAGCTCAAGAAGGGCGAAGGCTACGACGCCGCCAAGGACGAGTATGGCGACATGGTTGCCCGGGGCATCATCGACCCGGCCAAGGTCACCCGCTCCGCCGTCGAGAACGCCGTCTCCATCGCCGCCATGGTGCTCACCACCAACTGCCTCGTGACCGACCGGCCTGACAACCAGGCTGCTCCGGCCGCGCCGCCCATGTACTAGGTCCCGGGCTTTCCCCGGGAACCCCGGCAGCCGAATCTCCTTACGAGAAACGCACCGCCGGCACGGGAAAACATCGAGGGGGTGCGGCGCAAGCAGCACCCCCTCGTCGATCCCACCGCCCAAAGGAGGCGAATAATGTTTACCGACAACGGCCTCGCCATCGACCCCGAGGCCCTTGACCAGGTCCTTCGAAAAGCCGATGTCCTCACCATTGGGTTCGTCGCCTTTCCTGAACGTCTGCTCATCGATACTCGCCACAACCAGTGGGAGGGCCCACTCGTCGCCGTCGCCGAGCCCGTCGCCAGCGTCCAGGAACGCTACCTCTGGCTCGGCAGGCATCGCGGCTCGTTCGGAGCGCCCGAAGCCTTCTCCTTCTTCGTCTGGCCCCACTCCGTACGGACGCTCGTCGAGTCCGGCGTCCTCGCACCCATGCGAGACCGCCTCGCCGCCGTCTCCCTCGATTCCGACGCTGCCCTCGATGTCACCCTCGCTCGCTTCCTCGAACTCGAGCAGGAAGCCTGGCGCGGCGCCATCCGCGGCGACGAACGCTGGGCCACCGTCTGGCAGCGCGCGAGTTAACCAAATGGCTCGCTGCCGGACGAGAAGACACGAAAGGGGCTGCGGCCAGCAGCCCCTTTCGTGTGCCGTAAGCTCGGCACGCGCGTCAGGGCGGTTTCGGCGCCGCCTACTGAAGCTTGAGATGCCCCCGGTAGTTGGCGTCACCAGTTTGGACATCGTCCTTGAAATCTACTCGACCGCTAATGGCCGCAAAGCCGCCCGTGCCCCCGACTATCGGATGCTGGCAGCGCCCGTGTATCTCAGATCCGTCCGTCGCGTACTTGGCCGTGAACTTATAGGTCGTGCTGAAAGTCCCGCACGTGGTGCCGTCCGCAAGGCAGCCGACGAAGGTCTCGGTCCCCCGTTCCTGGTAGATCCCGCTCGCTGTTTCCTGCACGACCTCAAACGACGTCGTGTACCAGCAACCGACGAGATCTCCCACCATCGTCATGGTGAACAGGCTGGGGAGCTCGCTACATGTCTCGTCGGCGTCGAACCTTCCCACGCCCGAGATCTGAGTGTTACCCGTTGCCAATGCCGGGCCGGTCAATGAGACGAGCGCCATGGCCGCTGCAGCCAGCACTCCAGCGGTGGTCTTTCTCCAGTTTCGCATGTGATCCTCCATGATCTGTTTCCGGCCCTTGGACCGGGGAGCCGAGTCTCCTCCTCGCCCTTCCACCTGCCATCCACGGTTCCGTGGATTCTGACCGTGTAGATTTCTGCCGAAATACCCAGAACTATGTACGCGGCCCGCTGCCAGGCACGCCGCAACGACGCGGTACCCCCATGGCATCTGGCGTCGCCACGTCCTGGCCCTCCTTGGGTTTAGGCCGTCCTCGTAGCCGTGTCGTTTCTCCAGGGCAGCTGCCACTGGCCGATACCGAGCGTCCCGCCCTTCGCCATTTGAGTCACGGCGAGCAACGCCAGTGCTGTGGCCCCGAGATTGACCGTGAAGTGGAACCAGATTCGATACGTGGCCACCCACGCGTCTGGCATCGCCCCGAATCCGGTCGAGAAGCCCAAAGCCCTGCCGGCGCTGAGCACCGTGACGGTGAGGAGCACGTGTTCTGCTACGTGTGCGCTCTGCAGCCACATGACCGCCTTCAGACTGCGAGTTGGCGCTGTCCCCGCCTTTCGCGCCAGTAACCAGGTTCCTGCCAGTCCGGCCAGGAAGATCCCGTTCCCGAGCAGATGAAGCAGCTCCACCCCGATGGACGGTTTGCCAGTCACAACCCAGCTGCATCCCCAGGTGAGTCCGTCAGCCGCCGTCGCCGCCCACGGTGTGAGCCACGGCGCAGCGTCCATGTTTCGGAACCAGTAACCCAGCTGCAGGCCGTGCTCGACAAAGTGCACACATTGGAACGCCAGTCCGCCCAGCGCTACCGCGGCGAGCGGCCACTCGTGACCCCTCGATCCGCGGCCCGAAAACACCAACGCGGCTGTCAGAGCGGCAGCGAGCAACGCGACACCGATTCCGGATACCGTCGCCGGTGACATCCATTCAGTCATCTTCGTCTCCCGTCCTTCTACTCTGTCCGGGGGCGCGGCGCGGCCGTCGCGCCCCCCGGCTGGTTGTTAGCGGATCTTCAGTTCCACCCGGTTGTTGACGCCGTACGCACGGTCCTCTGGCTGAAGCCCAAGGAACGTCTGCGTCTGCACACCGTGGGCGAACTCGAACTTCTTGCCGGTCCCACCAGTGATCGCGCGCTGGAATGGGACGCCGACTTCCATCCGTTCAATGCCGTCGCTGACGATCGTGCGAGCCCCGGTCTCGTCTCCGAACAGGAATGTCTGCGTGGTCACAACCACCGGTCCAGCCATTGGCTCGGCCGAGGCCCCCGGCAAGTACCACCCACGGCATATCCAGGTGCCCAGCACTTTGTCGGGGAACTCCGGTGTCCCGTCCGGGTTCACACCATTGGTCCCGTCCAGCGTGCCGGCGGGGTACAGGTACCCAAGCGTGATGAACTCCGTTCCGTGCTGCGGCATCCTGTTCTCCGCCAGCTCCGGCGTTTCATCCACAACCCATCGGAACCCGTTCTCGGCCACGTCCAGTGCCAGGATCTCCGTCGCTTCGCCGCTCGCCGTCGAAATTAGCATGCCCCCGGTCGCACCGCCCAGCACGATCAAGGCCGCGACGGCCGCGAGCACGATTCTCTTTCTCGATAACACGGTTTGACTCCCGATCTTTGTTGTCACCTGCGTCAGCAGATGCAGGGCGAATCTGGCACGCGGTACCTTCCCTGCCATCCACGTTGCTGGTGAATTTGACCGTGTAGATTTCCGGCGAAATACACAGAACCATGTACGCCGTCGACTCCCGGTGACCTCTAAGATGACTGCAACCGGCCATGACTCTCGAGAGAACTTCCCATGACAGCGATCGCACCGGCGGAAGCGGCGACCTCATCCACCTCACGCGCCGTGAACTCGAAGTGCTGGCCCACATAGCCGCGGGCCGCACGAACCGTCAGATTGCTACCGCCCTCACGATCAGCCTCCCCACGGCTGAACGGCACGTGCACAACATTCTCGCCAAGCTCAATTGCTCGAACCGCACCGAAGCAGCCGTCGTCGCGAGGAAACTCATCGAGGGCCAGGGTTCCGGGCTGGCCGCGCTCGCCGCCGTTGGCGGGGCCGTCACCGATCCCTCCAATGCCGTTGAACCCTATCCCGGCCTCCGGGCGTTTGGCGCTGACGACGGTCTGCTCTTCTTCGGCCGGGAGGAAGCGGTCGCACGCGCACTCGGGCGGCTCGAGTCCCATGGAATGGTGACGGTCGTCGGCGCATCAGGCAGCGGCAAGTCCTCGCTCGTCAGAGCCGGGCTCGTCCACGCCCTGCGGTCGGGCGCGCTCCCGGGGAGTAGCGAATGGACCTTCCTCGCCATGACGCCAGGATCCCATCCCATCGCCGAGCTCGCCGCCCAGCTGTCCACTGTCACCGGCACTTCCCCCGTCACGCTCCTCCACGACCTCGAGTCCGATGTTCGTTCCCTCGACATTGCTGTCCGCCAGCTCGCCGCCGGCTCGGACGATCGACGCGTCGTCCTCGTCCTCGATCAGCTCGAAGAACTGTTCACGATGTGTCATGAGCGCCAGCATCGCGACAGGTTCGTCGAACTCCTTCTCTATGCCGCCACCATGCTCGCCAGCCGCTTCATCCTGCTCGTCGCCGTACGCGCCGACTTCTACGGCGAATGCGCTGCGCTCGGCGGGTTCGCGGACTTGCTCGAATCGACCCACATGCTTCTCGGCCCGCCCAGCCAGGATGACCTCCGCGCCGCCATAGAAATGCCTGCCGAGGTCATAGGCGTCAGTCTCGAACCGGGTCTCACCGATCGTATCCTTGCCGATATCGGCGATGCCCCCGGCGCCCTGCCGCTGCTCTCGCACGCGCTCCGGGAAACCTGGCTGCGTCGCGAAGGCAACACCATGACGAGAGCCGGCTATCGTGCTGCCGGTGGCACACGCCGCGCCATCGCCCAGACTGCCGACCGCGTCTTCCAATCGCTCACTCCCACGGAACAGGACGCTTGCCGCGACCTCTTTGTCCGCCTGACCGAACTGCGCGATGGTATCGAGGACACTCGCCGCCGCGTGCGCCTTCCAGAGTTGCTCTCCGCCGATGATGCCGGCTCTCCGAACCGTGAACTCATTCGTCGCCTGGGCGATGCCCGCCTCCTCACCATCGAAGCGGACTCCGTCGAGGTCGTCCACGAAGCGCTGATCCGTGAATGGCCACGCCTCCGCCAGTGGCTTGACGATGACCGGGATGGCCACCGCATCGTCCGGCATCTCACTGAGTCTGCGCAGTCCTGGGACCGGATGGCGCGCGACAGCGGCGAACTCTACCGGGGATTGCGTCTTGCCACTGCGAGCGATTGGGTGGATCGCCATAGCACTTCTCTTAACCCGCTCGAGCGGGAATTCCTCACCGAATCGCTAGACGCGCAGCAGCGCGAGCAGCGAGAAGCTGTCACGCGTCTGCGCCGCCTTCGCGTGCTCGTTGCCGGCCTCGCCATCCTCATTCTCGTTGCCGTCGCCGGTGCGTCCTTCGCCGTCCTCCAGCGCGACCGCGCGGGCAGCGCGCGTGATCGCGCTCAAGCCGCGGCAGTCGAAGCCGAAGCGCAGAAAGCGGTGGCCGAAGCTGCCGTCACAGAAGCTACACTCGCCCGGCTCGAAACCGAGATCCCTTTGCTCATGAAGTCCGACCGCAGCCTCGCGTTTGTCCTCGCCGCCGAAGCCTTCAAACTCCATCCCAGTATCCGCACTGGTGCTCTTCTCAACCTCGTCCATGGAGATGATCCCCGCTACCTTGGTCGCATCTGGCCCGTCGAACCGGTTCTCGCGAATTACGGGGAGAGCCCCGACGGCAAGTATCTCGCCACTGTCACCACCGGCGGCCTGGTTGAGTTGCACGACCTCGATACCCGCAGTGTCGTAGCCACGGCGAGGGGAGCACCGGGAGATGGTTCCGCCCTGATGGAATGGGCGGACGGCGGTTCCCTCCTCGTCACCGCCGCCCTTGATTCCGCGACGGAAACATGGGAGCTCATCGTCTTGCAGGTCCCCTCGCTCGTTGAAGTGGAGCGCCTCACGATCCCATCGGTTCAGTCCACCCAGCCTCCGTCGCTCTTGCCCGGTGGACTGAGTCTCGCGGTTGGCATCAACGGCGTGCAGCACGTATTCGGCCTGCGTGACGGCTCGGATACGGTGTTGTCCGGAGTGCCGTGGTCTGGCTCGGCTCAGTTTGACCCCTTGGGCCGGTTTGTCGCCTCGCAGCCATCCGATGCACCCACGGAAGTGCGAGTCTACGACGCTCATACCTATGAACTCCTTCGCACCCTCCCGCGGACAGGTGCACCGGGCATCGGTCCCGCCTACTTCACGGCCGGCGGCAACCTCGCCAGCGTGAGCTCCGGCCCCGCAGGGGGGCATGTGGACCTCTGGGATCCGGCTACCGGCGAACTCCTCGGTAGCGCGCCCAGCACCCCGGTCCCCGGCTTCGCCTGGTTCAGCACGTCCACGAAGCTCGCAGTCTTCCCCTTGCCCGATGGGCATCTCTCGCTGCATTCGGTTCCTGGGCTTGCGCCCACCGGCGAACCTTTTTCGATGCTCTCGACCGCGTATTCGGCGCCATACATCGGAGCAGACGACGAGCGCCTGTATAGCTGGAACGTTTCGGCCGCGCTTGAATACTGGGATCTCACGGGCGAAGGGTTGGTCAGCTCGTATACCGAAGCACCGGGGCCAGGTGAAGCCGCTCCTGCCCCCGATGGCACCTGGTTCGTGAAACAGTCCCCTGACGGCAGCTGGTCTCGCTGGTCTCTGCCCGGCCTTGCCCTCATCGACCGCTCAACTTCAACGCCGGGTCCCGCAACATTGCCCGGAGGCGGGCAGGGTTCGCTCGGCCCCGTCGTAAGCAGCGATGGACAGTATTTCGCAACGGCACATTCAGACTGCCCGGCCGCCTCCCAGCTCGGCTGTGGCGCGCGCGTCATCGTCTGGGACGCCCGGACAGGTGCTCCGGTGGGCGAAGCCGTGGCCGTACCCAATCCTGCCCCCTCCCTACGTGGGCCGGTACTGATGGCCTTCCACCCCGATCTCCCGGTCCTCGCGATTGCTGGCCCCAACAATACGGTACGGGTGGTGACCATTGATCGCGGGGCCCTTGACGTCGGACCTTCGTTCACAGTCCCGAACGGCGTCTCACCATTCGTCACGTCGATGGCGTTCGTCCCGTCGGCCCTCGCTCCTGTGCCTACGCTTATCACGTTCGCCGGTGCCTCAATATCCGCCTGGGATGTCGCTTCGGACATTCCCACCGGCCCCGCGCTCCTCTGGGAGTACGACTGGCGTGGAAAGTCCGATCAGATCAGGGCATTCGCCATCAGCCGGGACGGATTCATTGCCCTCGCGGTAGGATCCGGCGCGCTCGAGTACTATCGGCTCGACGATTTCGCGGTTGAATGGGCTGTTGGCGACCCCGCCTGGTCGATTCCCGGCGTGTTCCCGCTTGGCAAACCGGTCTCGTTTGCCTTCTCGTCCGATGAGCGTTTGCTCAGCCTCCGCACTGCAGATGGGTCTGTGGCCGTCTGGGATATCGTGAGCCGCCAGCGCATCGGTTCGAGCTTCGCGCCCCAGAGGTCCACGGATGCATGGCTTCTCGGGGATAGCGCCCTCCTCGTCTCCAGCGATTCGTCCGCAATCCTCTGGAAACTCGACACGCAGCTGTGGGCCACCACCGCCTGTCTCGCGGCGGGTCGCAACCTCACCCACGCCGAATGGACAAAGTACTTTCCTGGCCGCCCCTACGAAGTGACCTGCGACCATTGGCCAGCGGATCCCCACACCTGAGCCCCCTCGCCCTCCCCGCTCCTCCCCGGTAGGCTACCGCTCCAGGCCCAACCCACCCGCAGGAGCACCCCGTGGCACTCTATGTCCGTTTTCAGCGCCCCGATGGATCAGCCGCCGCCGGCATCCTCGAAGGCGACAGCATCGCCGTTGTCCAGGAACCCTACTGGGACGAGACAGTCCCCACCGGCGAGACCGTCATGCTCGAAGGCGTGCGCCTGCTCCCGCCCGCTGAGCCACGCTCCATCGTCTGCGTCGGTCTCAACTACGCCAGCCATCTCCAGGGTCGTCCTCTGCCCGATCCCCCGACCCTCTTCTTCAAGCCCCTCGCCTCCATCTCCGGCCCCGGCGACGACATTGTCCTGCCTGCCGGCGCCGGCCGCGTCGACCCAGAGGGCGAAGTCGTCATCGTCATCGGCAAGCACGTGAAAGGCGCCACGCGCGAAGAGGCAATCGACGCCATCTTCGGCTACACCGCCGGTAACGATGTCTCCGCCCGCGAGTGGCAGAGGGCCGACGGCCAATGGTGGCGCGCCAAGGGCTCCGACACCTTCGGCATCTTCGGCCCCGCCATCGTTACGGGACTCCAATACGACCGCATTGACCTGCGGACCCGCGTCAACGGCGCCGAAGTGCAGCACGCCCGCACCGATGAGCTCATCCGTGACATCCCCGAGATCGTCCGCTACGTCAGCGCCGTCATCAGCCTCGTCCCCGGCGACATCATCTATACCGGCACCCCTGGCGAACCGCAGGCGCTGAGCTCCGGCGACATCGTCGAAGTCGAGATCTCTGGTTGCCCCGTGCTTTCCAATCGCGTCGCCTGAATCCTCTCTCGGGCCCGGCCCTGTAGAATCCGCTCCCGAACAATGGAGGTGACATCCATGCCAGCACTCGATGGAATACGAGTCCTTGACATGACCCAGTACGAAGCTGGGACATCCTGCACCCAGATGCTCGGCTGGATGGGCGCGGACGTCGTGAAGGTCGAATCCCCCAACGGCGACCCCGGCCGCGGTGTCACCCGTGACCCATCGAAGATCTCCCAGTACTTCCTCAACTACAACAGCAACAAGCGCAGCGTCGTCCTCGACCTTCGAAAACCGGAGGGCCGCGACCTCCTGCTCCGCATGGCGCCCAACTACCACGTCTTTGTCGAAAACTACGGCCCCGGCGTCGTCGAGCGGCTCGGCATTGACTACGACGCAATGAAGGCCGCAAATCCCTCGATCATCTACGCCCGCGTCAAGGGGTTTGGCACCTGGGGACCCTACGCGAACTACAACTCCTACGACTGGGTAGCCCAGGCCTCCGCGGGCACCTTTTCAATCACCGGCGAACCCGGCGGCCCGCCCGTAATGGTCCAGCCGTCCTTCGCGGATTCCGGTACCGGTATCCAGACCGCCTACGCCATCCTCGCCTCCTACATCCGCATGCTTCGCACCGGCGAAGGCGAGTTGATCGAAGCCTCGATGCAAGAAGCAGTCACGTTCTTCATGAAGACCGCCGGACTCGCAGCATGGGGAGAGGCTCCGCAGGAACGCATCGGCAACCGCCGCGGCGCGCCAAGCGGCATCTACCAGTGCAAGGGCGGCGGTCCCAACGATTACGTCTTCATCTTCACCGCAACCTCGACCCAGTGGGACACCTTCTGCGCCGTCATCGGCCAGCCCGAACTCTGCGACGACGCACGCTTCGCCACTGCTGCCGCGCGTGCCCAGAACGGCCAGTTCCTCTACGACCTCACCGGCGAATGGTGCCTCCAACGTTCCAAGTACGAAGCGATGCATGAGATGGCCGGCGCTGGCGTCCCCTGTAGTGCCATCTTCGACACGCTCGACCTTTTCCAGGACCCCCACCTCGTCGAACGCCAGCTTATCCACACCATCCAACACACGACCGCCGGACCCGTAAAGGTTTTCCGCAACCCCGTCCTCATGCCCGAATCCCAGGCGCCCCTCAAGGCCGCGCCAACCCTCGGACAGCACACGGATGAAGTCCTGGCCTCCGATCTCGGCCTTGCCAGCGCCGATCTCGATTCCCTCCGAAGCAACGGAATCATCGGTTGAGACGGGGCACTTATGTGTGAACTTCGCCTGTGAGCCGCGTTGCCCTCGCGCGTATCATGGCGGCCAGAAACTGCGTGCCCTTCACAAGGAGGAGATCGTGCGTACCGTTCTCACTTTGGGACTTGTAGCCGCCCTCAGCCTCGGCTCCCTCGCTGCCTGCGGCGGAGATGACGACGACTTCAGCGATATCAAAGGCTCTGCTACCGCCGCTGCCACGGCCCAGCCCACCGCGACACTTACAGCGGATTCGTCGACCGGTGGAGATACGGCCGGCTACACGAAGAGCGTCCGCGACGAATCGACAGTCCTCAAGAAGGCCCTGAAAAAGCTCAACGAGGACATGCTGGCCGCTCAGCTCAACCAGGCGGATCCTGCCGTGCCCGCCAAGCTCAAAGCCGACGTTCAGGCCGTCAACGATTCCGTCGCGAAACTCAAAGCCATGAAGGCACCCGAGTCCCTCTCCAAGTTCTCAACCGACCTCAATGCAGCCCTCGATCAGATCAAGAAAGGGGCCGACGGGATTGCCGAGGCCGTCGATACCAACAACCAGGGCACCGGCCTGGCTGCGTTCGCCGACCTTTCCGGCGGAGAAGCCAAGCTCGATGCCGCCATAGCCACCCTCCCCGCGTAGCAACCGACTCCCCGGGATGTGGTTCCCATGGCCGCTATTTGCTGGCGGGACGCCAGCGGTAGGTTGCCGTCGGCTGTTCGATTCACGCCAGGCCTTCGGGACCAGGCCATGTTCCTTGTCCCAGAAGCACGTTCCAATCGCCAGCTGGACCCCTACCTCACCAGACCTGCCCCTCGTGCCCACCGGTACTTCGCCCCGAGCACCTGCACAGGGATCTCCGTCGAGTACGCATACGACGGGATGCCGTGCCGGTACAGGAATTCCGACGCCTCTTCCACCTCTACATCCCCCGCGAGCGACGCCACGATCGGCTTCTCGATGCCTTTCGCCTTCATCTCTTCAACAATTTCAACCACCAGGTTCGCGAACACCATCGGCGGCGTAATGATCGTGTGCCAGTAGCCAAGGATGATCGAGTGGATCCTCTCGTCCTCCAGGGCCAGCTGAATCGTTGCCTTGTACGTCGCTGGCGGCTCCCCACCCGTGATGTCCACCGGATTCCCGGCGGCCCCGAACGGCGGGATGAACTTCCGGAACGCCGCGTCCAGGTCGTCGGGCATCTTCATCAGCTCCAGCCCGTTATCCACGCAGGCATCAGAAAGCAGCACGCCGGACCCGCCCGCGCCCGTAATGATCACCACGTTTTCGCCCGTTGGCGTCGGAAGTACGGGGATGCCGCGTGCGAATTCCAGCATATCGCGCAGCGTGTAAGCCCTGATCACGCCCGCCGCCCGCAGGATGTCGTCGTATACCTTGTCGTCGCCTGCCAGCGCACCGGTGTGCGAACTCGCCGCCTTCGCACCCGCGGACGTCCGCCCTGCCTTCAGCGCTATGATCGGCTTCGTCTTCGATACCCGCTTCGCTACCTCGGCAAAGCCGCGCCCATCCTTCAGGTCTTCGAAGTGCTGTGCGATCACCTGCGTGTTCTCGTCCTGCTCGAAGAACGTCAGCAGGTCGTCCTCGTCTATGTCCGACTTGTTTCCGAGCCCAACGATCGCTGACACGCCCATCCCTGCGGACCGGCTGAAGCCCACGATCGCCATCCCGATACCGCCCGACTGCGAAGAGAGCGCCACCTCCCCTCGCACGTCATACGCCGTGCAGAACGTCGCGCACAGGTTCTTATGTGTGTAGTAGAAGCCGTAGATGTTCGGGCCCATCAGCCGGATGTTGTACTTCCGCCCGATCTCCTGCAGTTCCCGCTGTCCTTCGATATTCCCCGTCTCCGCGAACCCTGACGGGATCAACACCGCGCCGGGGATCCCCTTCTCGCCGCATTCGGTCAGCGCTCCCGGCACGAATGCTGCCGGGATGGCGAACACCGCCACGTCGATTTCGCCCGGCACGTCCTTCACCGACTTGTAGGCTTTGATCCCTTCGATCGTCTCCGCCTTCGGGTGGATCGGGTAGATCGCACCCTCGTATCCCCCGTTGATCAGGTTCCGCATCACGGAATTGCCGATCTTCCCTTCCTCCGCCGAGGCCCCGATCACCGCGACCGCGTCCGGCTTCATGATCCGGTTCATCGCTCGGACGATCTCGTCCTTGGGCGGCCGGTTCGGCATTTCCCGCTCCGCGAAGTCCACGGCTACCCTCACATCCACCGCACTCGCACCATCCTCGGTCGCGAACACCGGGTTCAGGTCCATCTCAGCAATCTCCGGGAAGTCCGACACTGCCTGCCCAACGGCAGTGATGATCGAAACCAACGCGGCCTTATCTGCTGGTGGACCGCCCCGAATGCCATCCAGCAGCTTCGCCGCCCGGATCGAACCAAGCATCTCCGCTGCATCGGCTTCCGTCACCGGTGCGAGCCGGAAGGTCACATCTTTCAGCACTTCAACGAGCACGCCGCCCATCCCGAACGCCACCAGCTTTCCGAAGCTCCCGTCCGTTACCGCTCCGACGATCACCTCCAGCCCCGGTGCCGCCATCTGCTGGACCTGGACGCCCGAGATCTTGGCGTCCGGTACGTGACGGCGTGCCCGGTCCATGATCGACGAAAATGCCGCCGCGACCTCCTCCGCGTTCTCCAGCCCCGCTACCACGCCACCGACGTCAGTCTTGTGCACGATCTGGGGCGCCACGATCTTCAGCACCACCGGGTACCCGAACGACGCGGCCAGCGCAACGGCCTCGTCCGCGGTTGTCGCCAGGCCGTCCTTCGGCATCGGAATGCCATACGCGTCGCAAAGCAGCCGGGCCTCGGCCGGGCTCAGGTGGGCGCGTCCGTCGGCGCGCACGCCATCGAACATCGTGCGGATCGCTTCGCGGGCTGCGGAATTCATCGGGTGTTGCATCCTTCTACTGTCAGGTGTCTGTGCCGGGTATTACACCACGGGTCGTGCGAGATTCGCCTCGTGCCGTCGCATGCGTGACACCACTGGGGCTGTACACAGTTCCGCAGCAATCAGCACTCACTGGAATGCACACGGTTCTCACCCTTCTACGGCCGCCCGCCAACGAGTGTCAATTCCGCCCCGCCGCCGATGGAGTCAGACCCTCCAACCGCGTACGCTTTGCACTAATGGCAGACCACTCCCTCCTGACCGAAGAACTCCGCGCCCACATCGGCCGGGCCGCCGATGCCAGGCACGCAACCGTGACCATCGAGCAGGTCCATCGCTCCATGGGTGTCTACGGTGGCGATATCAGCCGCCCCTTTGCCGACGGCGACATTGTCCCCGGATACGTCCTCATGGGCCTCGTATCCGATGGTGAAGGCCTTCGCGTCCCGGTCCCGCTTCCCAAGTCGCTTCTCGTCAGCAACGAATTCACGGTCGAGCGGCCTATCCGCCTCGGCGAAAAACTCGTTGCCCAGCCCCGCGTCGCCGACATCACCGAACGCCTCGGCGGACAGTTTGGCCACGGCATCTACGTACGCACCGACATGGAGTTTCACGATCCGGATGGCGTGCTCGTCGGCCGCACCTCCAGCACCCTCATGCACTACGATCCCGCCGGCGCCCGCCGCGAAGAGGCACAGCCATGAGCACGACCCCCGTCCAGGAAGGTGAGGAAATCACCCCGCTCGAAATGACGCCCGACATCCAGCATGTCCGTGCCTACTTCGGCGACGGCGCCCCTCAGACGTTCTTCTTCAACGACGACGCTGCGAAGGCCCAGGGTCTTCCCGGTCGCCCCGTCCCCGGGCCCCTCAAGGTCGGCATCCTCTACGGCGCCGTGGAGAACTGGCTCGGTAACCGCGGTTACGTCCGCACCGTCCGCGCCGCACATCGTCGCCCCGATGTGCAGGGCAACCCCATTGTTGTCACGGGCACCGTTGCCCGTGTCTTCGAAGAGGACGGCAAACAGCGCGCCGACCTCGAGCTCTACATCATCAATAAGGACGGCCAGCCCTCGGTCCGCGGTTCCGCAACAGTCGAGTTCTGGGATTAACCACCGTGTCTGAAGAGCGGCTCAACGACTTCGGCCAGCCTATCGGCTACGCCGTCGAAGCCTGGGTCGCTTGTCCGCACCCGCCCGCGATCGCCCTCGAAGGCCGCTACTGCATCCTCGAACCGCTCGATCTTGAACGTCACGCCGGCCACCTCTTCGCCGCTTACTCCGCAGATGACGGCCGCATGTGGACCTACCTCCCCTACGGCCCATTCACCAACCTCGAAGACTTCGAAGCCCACATCGAACGATTCGCCGGCCGCGACGACCCGCAATTCTATGCGATTCTCGACCGCACATCCGGCCGTGCCCTCGGAGTCGCCAGCTACCTGCGCGTCGACCCGGCAATGGGCGTCATCGAAGTTGGCCATCTCGCCTACTCCCCAGCCCTCCAGCGCACCGCCATCGCCACTGAAGCCATGTACCTGATGATGAAGAACGCCTTCGACCTCGGCTATCGCCGCTACGAATGGAAGTGCGACTCCTTTAACCTCCCATCCCGCGCCGCCGCCGAACGACTCGGCTTCCAATACGAAGGTACGTTCCGCCAGGCCGTCGTCACCAAGGGCCGCAACCGCGACACCGCCTGGTTCTCCATCCTCGATTCCGAGTGGCCAGCTCTCCGCGAATCCTTCGAACACTGGCTCGCCCCTGGCAATTTCGATACCACCGGCAACCAGCTCACCCCACTCCGCTCGATCACCCTGTAGCCACCGCCGCCCCGCGATCTGTCCTCTGAATTGCACCCTGCAGCAGCGATTCGGTCAGCCGTCCTCCCTCGCCCCCGTCCGGGGGAGAGGGACCGTGGGTGAGGGGCGCCACAGCTCACACCGTGTCCGTGGCCACGTGCTTGGGCTCGATCACCCTGTAGCCACCGCCGCCCCGCGATCTGTCCTCTGAATTGCATCCTGCAGCAGCGATTGGGTCAGCCGTCCTCCCTCGCCCCCGTCAGGGGGGAGAGGGACCGTGGGCGAGGGGCGTCACAGATCGCACCATGTCCGTGGCGGCGTGCCTGTTTCCGGAACACCGCCCACGCAACACCTGCACCTGCCCAGCACGAAGGCCGCTGACCCTTCTTGCGACGCATGGCTCAAGTCGATAACGTCGGGCCGCTGACGGTTCGCGCCCATAGCGTTCGAGATTGACTGGCGCGATCAACCTGATGCGTCGGGAACGAGCAGCGCAACGTGCGTGCATACGACCAGACAACATTTGCTGACTTCATGAACCGCGTCTGGGCTGGTCGCAACTCGTTCGAGAGCATCCTCGGCCTGCATGTGGTCGAGGTTGGTCCCGATTCCGTCCGTTCAGAACTGGCGAAGAGTGCGTTCTCGTGGGTTGCTGAGACTGGCGCGTGGGGTGGCGAAGCTCTCGATCTCGCGATGTCTTTCACGGAGATGGCGCTTGCAGCGTACGAAGCCGAACCGGGAGAAACGGGGATGATCCGATACGCCCTGGGGTCGCGTGTGACGAGGTACTTCCGGGCCAGCGGCAGTGCCCGAGTCCATCTCACCGCACGCGTCCGCTACCGGGGTCGTGCTCGACTCGTAATCGAATCCTGGGCAGAAGACGATGCCGGCCGTGAACTCCTCCGCGCCGATAGCGAACACCTTCTCCGGCCACAGCCTTTCCCCTTCAACGCACCGTCGTAACCCCGGGCTCCCCCACCCCGCAGCCACCGCTGCCCCGCGATCTGTCCTCCGAATCGCGCCCTGCCAGCAGAGATTCGCTCGGCCATTCCTCCCTCGCCCCCGTCAGGAGGAGAGGGACCGAGGGTGAGGGGCGTCACAGATCGCACCATGTCCGTGGCGGCGTGCCTGTTTCCGGAACACCGCCCACGCCCGCCACCGGGCCAGCCGCCCCACCACGGATCGTCGTATCACTATCCCACGCCCACAAGCACGCCCTCCCATAGCCTCAACACATGGCTGCTGTCCCCGCCGCACGCCACGCCCTCCGTCCCCGCCAGGCTGAAGCCCTTCAGCGCTGGCGTGCCGCACTTCGCGGAGGCTCCCGCTCCGAACTCGTCGTCGTCCCCGTCGGCTACGGCAAGACCGTCATTGGCGTTGGCTCCTTCGATGTCGCCGTAGACTCCGGAGTCGCCGATACGTGCCTCTACCTCACCCCGACGGACGTCCTCCGCAGTCAGGTGTACAGCGGCGTCGAAAAGGCGCTCGGTCTTCTCGAATCTGCGCTCCCGATCCGCAAGATCCTCGCCGACAACGCTGCCCCCGGCCGCGTCCGCGCTACCGGGGCCAACTTCGTTGTCGCCACCTACCAGCAGGTCGTGGCCGCACCCGGCTCCTTCGCCCTCCTCGGACGCGAACGCCGGCTCCACGTCGTCTGCGACGAAGCCCACCATCTCGCCGACAACGGCCGCTGGGCGGCCGCGATTGGGCAGATCGGTGCCCGCACTACCATTCTCCTCTCCGCCACCCCCGTCCGCCTCGACCGCGCCGCCATCGCCGGCGCGCGCTACAACCCCACGGCCGATGGCTTCCTCGAGATCGACCCCCTCCTTCAGGTCTCCATGCGCCAGGCCTGGCAGGAGCGCCGCATCCTCAAGCATCTGAACATGCAGATGAAGGACTACGCCGTCCAACTGCAGGGTGCCGAGGGCGAAATCATGGAGTTCACCGCCTCCCAGATGGCGGAACTCCCCGACTTTGACCAGCGCTGCGTCCGCCAGCAGCTCCGCTGGAACGATGACTACGTACAGCCTCTCGTCCGGGAGTTCGCCCTCACCCTCCAGGCCAAGATGGCGTCCGCTCCCGGCCAGCACCAGGGCCTCGTTTTCGCTGCCACCACCGGCCACGCCAACCATCTTGCGCGCGTCTTCGTACAGCACCACCCCGGCCTTCGCTGCGTCGTCGTCCACTCCGGCGAGATCAGCGACGCCGAAAACGAACGCCGCATGCGCGACTTCCACGCCCGCCGCTACGACGTCCTCATCCAGGTCCGCAAGGCCAGCGAAGGCTTCGACGCGCCCACCGTCAGCGTCCTTCTCAAGCTCGACGCGGTCTTCAGCCGGGAACCCGTCATCCAGCAGCTAGGCCGCGGCCTCCGCCACAACCACGACCTGCCGGAATCTGAAAATATCCTCAACGTCTTCATCGGCCGCGACCCGCGCCTCGCTCCCATCATCGAACACCTCGAACGCGAAGTGCCGCCCATCCCCATCGCCGCCGCCACGCCTGGGCTGCTACTCGAAGACGCATCAGATGCCCTCTGGCAGGACGAAACCCCCGAGGATGAACTCGAGGATGAGCCAACCGGCCGCCCCGAGATCGTTGACGTCATCGAAGCCGGTGACTCCTACCTGGACCACACCGGCCGCCTCGTCGACGGCCAGCAGCTCACCATGTTTGGCGTCGCCGCACCGCCTGTCCGTGGCTCAAAGTCCGAAGAGCCCGCCGTCGATCCAGAGCTTGGCCCCCAACGTCCAACGGTCGTGGACCTCGGTGCCGAGCTCCGCGAAGCCGTCGAATACTGCAAGACCTGGACCAGCCGCGCCGCTCGTCGCCGGGCAGAGCTCAACGGCCCCGGCGAGAATCACTACGCTGCCCTCAACCTGGCCTACTCCCGCGCCACCGGCCTCCGCGGCGCGCTCTCAACGCCCGGCCAGTACAGGGCAAAGGGCGACTGGATGAAGCGCCAGTTCGCGTCCTGGGGCTAACCCCCTGGTTTCCTCCGGCAAGGAGACCGTAAATTCCGCCCTCCTCGGCCCTTGCCGCTTCTGGCTCCCCTCCC
>JAGQHB010000065.1 GCA_020432045.1 Dehalococcoidia bacterium
CCTGACGCTCATCCGGCCGGCTTTCGCGTCGCCGGGACGGGGAACGGAACAACATTGCGCATCGTGATGACCTCTGCCTGATACGTCGCTGCCAGAAGTGCCCAGGCTCTGTCGAAGCGATCCCCGCTCTGGCTCCACCCTCGCAGAGTGAGGATGGCCTGGCCACCTTCCTCTCCCCACTGCATCCCGCTCAGCTTCAAGCGTTGCGACGCCAGCGTCTTGCAGGCCGCCTCCACGATACCGGACCCGATCGGGAGGTTCTGTGCGCCTACCTCTTGGTAGCGCATCCTGTGCCGACGCCTGCGGAAGAACTTCAGCGTGGCCAGGACCTCGGTCTTCTTCGGATGCTTCTTGTGCAGGTAGGCGAGGGCGCGGATCACGCTCTCGACCCCATCGGGCGTCTCTTTGAGCCTGAACCGCAGGTCCTCGAAGCGCTCTTGGGTTTGCACGCTACCCTTGCCGTAGACGACGCCGAGCGCCTCGTTCAGGTGCTGGGCGGCGTGGAAGAAGTCGACGAGCTCGATCCCAGCAGGGAGGTCCTTGGCCAAGAATGTCCAGTTGTCGTTGGCGCCGTCCGCCAGCTTGACGAGCTGCAGGTCAGGATGCTTGTCGAGCATCGCGCTCACCTCCGCCTTCAGCCAGCGTTTGAGCGTAGCCTTCTTGTGCTCCGGCATCCGGCCGATGCGGATCGCCGAGAGCATCTCGCCCTCGGCGTCATAGAACGACAGCGTCCCCACGCCCACCTCTCGGTAGCCCGCAGGACCTCGCGTGAGTTGCCCATTCTCCGCGGTCTTCTGCCGCTTTTCGGTGGCGCCACCGTCTTTCATCGGCACCAGCACGCCATCGAGAGAGACCGCCATCGACACGGCGTTGGCGGGCACCACCTCCGTCTCGCGCAACGTCTGCTCGAAACGGAGCCGCTCGTCTTCCCACCTGTCACTCAGCGCCTTGGGCAGTCGGTCAAGACTGCTCTTCGAGGGGCGCATGTGACCCATCCGAACGAACAACTCCTCGCCCAACTTCGGCGTCATCTGCGACACCACCCAGGCAGCTTGCTTCGCAGCCTCTGGCGTCCAGAAGCCCTCCACCACGCCGAGCCGCAGCTCCATCGGCACGATCGCTCGCTCGGCCTCATTCGTGCGATCCTTGTACAGCGTGCGCATCACCGATACCTCGCCCGCCGCGGACATGTACGTCTCCTCGGCACGAACCACCTTCCGGTAGACCGTCCCGTCCACCGTGATCGCCTCCGTGTCGATGTCAGCGCAGGCCATCGCTTCCGCGATCAGGCCCCTCTCGAACGCCTGGACGCGCTCGTGCAGTTCCCTCTCGAACGCGGCGAAGCCGCCAGGCATCTCCTTCCAGCGCATCTTGTGATTCTCCACGAAAGCCTGCACAACCGCCAGAGCGTGCGCGGTATCAGGTGCGCGAGAACCCTCGTTCGCGACCAAGAGCGCAGAAACGGACCGAGAGGGGGCGACAGCGGCAGACATGCCCGCTTCAACCGCCGTGTTGCATGAAAAATTCCCGGAGCCGCTCAAATCCATCGAAAGTAGGCGTCAGAACAAGATCTGGGCCCAAATGAATGGCGGAAGCACGCCGCTGTGATGGATGTTCGTACAGACGAGAACGACCCGGAAGCACTCTGGGTAGATGCGGAACCGCAAGAAGTCGCGACGTACCTCGGCTTGGTGGATTTGCTTCGTGGCTTGCAGGGAGAACTCGACAATTCGTGGGCGGTGCTCGGAGAAATTTATGGTGGAGACGCGAAGCTCCGCGAACTTGGCCTAACGATTCGTCGAGTTCGCTCAACGCTCGACGACGCGGATAGACTTGGCGCGCGCGCAAAGTATGTTCCCGTGCGCGCCAAGTTCCGCACCGGGGACGAGCTTCTGAAGTTGCTGGTCGGTCCGCTGTACGACGACAACCCCAATATCGGCGTGCGCGAGCTGATTCAAAATGCGGTGGATGCCTGCCGCGAAATGGAAGATGTGCTCGCCCAGCGACGCCACCCTGTCGCGCGGCCGAATCTTCGCAGGGACGCCGACGTCGTCGTCTTCTTGGAAGAACTCGAAGATGGCACTGGGTGCCTGACTGTGGAGGACAACGGCATCGGGATGACGCCGAGGATCATCTGCGATTACTTCCTGACGGCCGGTGCGAGCTTTAGAAATTGCGAAGCTTGGCACAAGCAGCATGATGACGAGACGGGAACTCCACGCGTACTACGTTCGGGGCGGTTCGGAATCGGTGTCCTCGCGGCCTTCCTGCTCGGCAACGAGATACACGTCTCCACGCGTCACGTGGATGAGGAGCGTGGCGTCGCCTTTTCGTGCCGGCTCGAAGATCCCGAAGTAGAGCTTCGGTGGACTGACCGCCCTGTTGGCACTACGATCCAGATCCAAATTGGGAATTCGCGCGTGGTCGACCGCCTTGTGGGCGATGGCGACACCCCCGGGGTAGACTGGGATTGGTATGGCCTTGAGCGGCCCAGGCTCGCTAGAGGCATGTTGCTGAGGCGCACGCGCGTTCCCAACCGTCACAACCCGTCTCCAATTCTGACCGGTGAGTCGTGGCTAGCTCCTGCAGTCTCCCTGCCATCTCCGGGCTCAGAGTTGCCTGCCAAGTGGCGGCGCATCAACTATCCCGAGTTCGACGATCTGCATTGGACGTGGGAGTTGCCGTGGGCCATGGCTTGTAACGGTATCCTGATTGGCCATCCGAATCTGCACGCATCGTTCTGCA
>JAGQHB010000066.1 GCA_020432045.1 Dehalococcoidia bacterium
CGCGAGCGCTTCGGCGTCGGCCAAAAGGTCGACGTCTCCCAGCTTGGGGCGATGGTCACGCTCCAGGCCCTCTCGGTGCAGGCCTTCCTCCACACGGAGCACCAGGCTACGCGTCCTGCCGGTAAGCCCCTCAATCCGATCTTTGCCTGGTATCAGGCAAGTGATGGAGGGTGGCTGACCATTGGCATCCTCGACCCCAAGCACTGGCCCAAACTCTGCACCGCCCTCGGCCGGGAGGACATGATCACCGATCCGCGCTGCGCCGAGCCGTTCGCTCGCCAGGACAACGCCGAATGGCTCGCAGCCGAACTCCAGGCAACGGTCTCCACAAAGCCGCGCCAGTACTGGATCGAGCGTATCTCCGCGCAGGACGTGCCGACCGGGCCGGTGTACGACTACGCCGACGTCATCGCCGATTCCCAGTTCTGGGAAAACGGCTACCTCCAGGAAGTCCCTCACCCCAACTTCCCGGGCCACCGCGCCGTCGGCATCCCCGTGTCGTATAGCGAGACCCCGCCGGCAGTCCAGGGTGTTGCCCCGGAGCTCGGCCAGGACACGGAAACGGTCCTCCTCGATCTCGGCTACACGTGGGAACAGATTGAGAAGCTCCATGACGCCGGCGTCACGTCGACTGCCGGACGCGTGTAACGCGCATAAGCAGGAACGACCGGAGGCAAACGGCGCCCGGCAGTGCTATTGTCTCGCCGCAATTCCTCGACAGGAGCTCTTTATGACATCGGCCGAGCCAACAACCCTCGTCACTCCCGAAATGGAGGCCAGCAAGGGTGTCTGGGGTCCGGAAACCAGGTCCTACCCTGTTTCTGAATCCGACATCCGCAAGTGGGCCATCGCCGTCTATTGGCCCGAGACTCCCCCTCGCCTCTACTGGGACGAGGAGTACGCAAAAACCACGAAGTGGGGCAGCATCATCGCTCCCGAAGACTTCAATCCGTTCGCCTGGCCCCCGGAGCGCCCCGCCACCCGCCAGAGCGCCGGTCCCGTCCCCGGCAAGAAGCCTGCAAAGGGCGAGAACATCCTCAACGGCGGCCAGACCGACACCTTCTTCACACCCATGCGCCCCGGCGATGTCATCACATCTCGCAGCCGCCTCTCTCACTGGGAGGAGCGACAGGGCCGCCATGGCCTCACCATCTTCGCCTATACCGAGACCGAGTGGCGCAACCAGAAGGACGAACTCATCAAGCGCCGCATCTCCATCGGCGTCCGCTACTAGTCGGCAAACTCAGAGGAGCACCAACAATGGCCAACAACGTCTACTTCGAAGATGTCTCGATCGGAGATGAAGTCCCCGCGTTCGAACGCAAGACCGACTTCATGAACTGGAACCGCTACGCCGCTGTCAACGATGAGTTCGTCTTCCTCCACATGGACGACGAAGTCGGCAAGGCTGCCGGCCAGGGGGCTGCCTTCGGCATGGGCAACCTCCGCTGGGCTTACGTCCTCAATGCACTCCGGAACTGGATCGGCGATGAGGCCCGCGTGCGCGAACTCTCCATGCAGTTCCGCGCCATCAATCACAAGAACGACGTCCTGACCACCGTCGCCACCGTCAGGCAGAAGCGGGTCGAAGACGGCGAACACCTCGTCGACCTCGAGATCAACGTCCGGAACCAGGACGGCGTCATGACTGCCCCGGGCCACGCGACAGTCGTCGTCCCCGCTCGCAACGGCTAGCCGACCACTAAACCGCACACCGGCCGAGAGGGGGCGAAGGTCGTTCGCCCCCTCTGCGTGTCTTAACCGGGGCCTAGGTTGCCCGTCAGGATGATCGCCAGTGCGACGCCGCCCGGCACGATGATCACCGCTGCAACGATCCCCATGATGAATACGCGCCGCGCACGCTCCCGCGTGCTATACGGTCCCCGGAATAGCCCCTGCCCTGCCATGCCACCGAGTGTATGCCGCCGCGAATGGCGTGGATACGGTCGATCGGGCCATCGCTTCGGCCCACACGGAAGCATCGGCAGCGTCCGCTCGCATCGACAATGCCCCGCGTGAGGGAGGCGGTCGATGGAGACGGTGGATGTCTTTACGTTCGTGCTCATCCTGGCGATTCGTGGCCTGGTTCCGTTCGCGTTGTTCCGCTGGCCGTTCTGGGGCGCCCTCGCCTGTATCGCCGGCGACGCCGCCGACACCATCATCATCGATGCCTTCGGCGCCAGGCCGTTTGGCGGCCACTACCACGTCCTCGACAAGGCCTTCGATACGTACTATCTCGCCTTCGAGTGCTGGATTGCGCTGCACTGGCAGGACCGCCTCGCCCGGGTTACCGGTGTCACCCTCTTCCTCATGCGCTTTTCGGCAGTCGTGCTCTTCGAAATCACGGCCATTCGGGAGCTGTTCCTACTCGGCGCAAACATATTCGAGAACTTTTACATCTACATCGCCGGCCGCCTCCAGATCGACCGCTCGTATCGCATCGGCTCGTACCGGAACCTTGCGATCATCCTCGTACTTGTAGGTGCCCCCAAGCTCCTCCAGGAATACGTCATGCACTGGCGCCAGTCTCAGACCTGGAAGTTTGTGAAGCACAACATCCTCATGTGGGGTGGCTAGCCTCGTGGCGCCATCAAAGCGCCCATCGGCTGGCCGTCCAGTCGCGCGGCAGCGGTCCCCGGTCTCGAAGCGGCACGCGACAAACGAGGAAGCGGCGCGGGTTTCCCGCGCCGCTTCCTGCAAACTGGCGGCAGTGTCGAACTACTGCTTCGGAGCCTTCACTCCGCAGTACTTCGCCCCCAGGAAGTGACCGCCCCACATCGGAGCAACCGGGCACAGGTTCAGTGAACCGGATGCGATCGGCAGCAGTCCGAAGACGGCCATTCCGATGCCAACCGGCCCGCCCACGACCCCAAGGCCGGCTCCGATGAACCCCAGGCCCATCGCTACCCTCAAGCCCCGGCCCTTTCCGGAAGCCATGAACCGCGAGAACGCGCTCCCTTCCGTGGGCATCACCATCTCAGTCATCTGCTGTCCTCCGTACCTTGGTCGGTCGTGTTAGTGCGCAAAGCGCACGTCGGGAAGGAGCCGGTCGGCCCAGCGCGGCAGCCACCACGCCTTGTCGCCCGCCATGTAAAGCACCGCCGGCACCAGCACCAGCCGCACCAGGAATGCGTCGACGAGCACGGCCGTCCCGAGGATGATGCCCATCTCCTTCATGGGGAGCGGTCCGGCAATTGCGAACGTGTAGAACACGGCGATCATCACCGCCGCTGCCGCGACGATTGGCCGCCCTGTGTGCGCCAGCGATCCGCGAACCGCCTCTGCTCCGTCGCGCGTTCGTTCGTAGTGCTCGCGCGCCGAAGCCAGCAGGAACACCGTGTAGTCCATCGAGATCGCGAACACCAGTGCGAAGAAGAACAACGGTGCCCACGAAGTCAGGTAACCTTGGCTCTCGAAGCCCATCGGCCCTGCCAGCCATCCGTGCTGGAACGCCAGCGCGCCCACCCCGAACGCTGCCCCGACGGAAAGCAGGTTGAAAATCACGCCCGCCACCGCGATGAACACCGCCTGCAGCGCGAACAGGAGCAACAGGAACCCGAGCACCAGCACGGTCCCAATGACGATCGGCGCCCGGTCACGCAGCGTCTGGTCAAGGTCGTGGTTCTCTGCCACCGGCCCGCCGACCAGCACTCCGGCCGGCAGCGTGTCCCTGAGTCGCTCAACGAGTTGAGACGATTCCTTGCTAGAAGGGTCGGTGGTCGCAATCGCCGTGACGATGCTCCCACCCGCGGCCCCCGGCTGAGCGGGGAACGCCATCGCCACGCCCGTCGTGCCGCTCACGGTGTCAACGACTCGGGCGGCGTCCTGCCCGGCTGGAACGATGATCTGGATCGGGCCCGGGCCACCTGGTCCGAAGCTCTGCGCCAGCAGGTCATAGCCCTGTCGCGCCTGCTTGTCCTTGGGAAGCACGTTGATCCCGGGCATCCCCGTTTCCAGCCCCAGCAGCGGCGACGAGAGCAGCAGCAGCGCTCCGGTCACGACGCCAGCGAGCAGCAGGGCCCGGGGCTTGATCCGGTCCGCGAACCGCTCCCAGGCCGGGCTGCGGTGTTCGCCCACGCTATGCCACGGCAGCGCCAGCCGGTTGATCCAGTTGCCAAGCATTGCAGGGAGGAGAGTCATTGCCGCCAGCAGTACGAAGCCGACGGCGAGCATCATGCCCGCTGCCATCGACCGGAACGCCGGGATCGGGACCAGCAGTACCGCCGACAGGCTGATCAGGACCGTAATCCCGCTGAACAGCACGGCCTTGCCTGCTGTGTCCATCGTCGCGGCCACCGCGCTCCCTCGGTCATCGGGAGTCGCGTGCAGCGCCCCGCGGAA
>JAGQHB010000067.1 GCA_020432045.1 Dehalococcoidia bacterium
GGCAACTCCGCCAAGTACTGGAAGCCCGACCCGGCCGAAGCCAAGAAGCTGCTCCAGGCGGCCACGGGCAGCGACACGCTGAAGTTCAAGGTCATTGCCAACATCGACCGTTACGGGGCCGCGATGCAGCAGATCTCAGAACTCCTCCAGTCGACGATGAAAGCCTCCGGCTTCGAGATCGAACTCGAATATATGGAGTACGGCGCGTACATCCAGTCGATCTTCGTCGGCAAGATCCCGGAAGGCGCCGTCGGCCTCGGGCCGTTGATCGGTTCGCCCCGCGACCCGGACAACAACTTCTTCTCGAACTTCCACACGGCCGCACCGCGCCACAACTGGGGCGGGACGCCGATCCCGGAACAGGCTGAGCTCGACGCAGCGTTCGAAAAGTCGCGGACCATCCTCAAGCTCGAAGACCGCATCAAGTTCATTAAAGACCTGCAGATCCGCATGGCCGAGATCATGAACGTGGTCCCCTACACCGCCACCTCGGGCTACGGCTACGTCCAGCCATGGGTCCAGAACTACAACCACAAGACTGGCTACTCCACGTCGCTGGAGGCCATCTCCAAGTCCTGGTTCACGGAGGAGCGCGCCAAGAAGGGTTAAGCCCCTACGCCAATCCACGAACTGCAGCAGGGAGGGGACCGCATCCCGGTTTCCTCCCTGCTGTCTATTTACGCTAGACTCTCGTCCGCCCCGGTCAGTTTCCTGCCATCGGAAAAGTTAGCGTGACGCGAATTGACGCACACCACCACGCCGACAACAATCCGCCGGGCCTATCTACGGCGTATACACTGCGAGCCACCACTTGCAGCAGTGCCATCCCTCGGAGGAGCCGATGACGCAGTACATCATTCGTCGCCTGATCCTGATGATCCCGACCCTGATCGGCGTTTCATTGCTGATCATTTTCTTCCTGCGCCTGCTGCCGGGAGATGCGGTCGATATCCTTATTTCTCAAACAGAAGTACAGGGCATCAGCGAATCGTTTAAGTCGCTCGTCGACGTCGAACTCAAAAAGCAAGGCTTCGAAGACCCCGGCACCGCTCCCCGCGACGCACGTCGCGCCGTCGAAAATCAGCTCATTGATGCCCGCCTCAAGTCTGACGGCCTCGATCCCGCGACCGCTTCACCCGATAAACGTAACGTCGCCCGTAACGACCTGGCGCTGCAGGAATATGGCGACGTCATCCGCCGCCGCGTCGGCCTCGACAAGAACTTCATCGGGCAGTGGTGGAGTTGGATCTCAAACGCTATCCGCGGAGATCTTGGCGTCACACTGATCGGCAGCCGGCCGATTGACGCTGAACTCCAGCGTCGAATCCCTGTAAGCACCCAGCTCGGATTGCTCGGCATGGTGTTTGGCGTGCTCATCGCCCTGCCCACTGGCATCGTTTCGGCCGTCAAACAGGACTCGTGGGTGGACTACGCGATGCGGAGCGCCGCGATCGCGATGCTCGCGTTGCCATCGTTCTTCCTCGCGACCCTCGTGATCGCGCTTGCGGGCCGTTGGTTCGACTACTCGTTCCCGATTTTCTATAAACAGTTGTGGGACGACCCGAAAACGAACATGGAGCTCGTCCTCATCCCCGGGTTCATCCTTGGGATCGGGCTCTCGGGCACCCTCCTCCGCCTCACCCGGGCACAAATGTTGGAAGTACTTCGCCAGGACTACATCCGCACAGCCCGTGCCAAAGGCCTTGGAGCCCGGTCTGTCATCTTTGGGCATGCCGTCCGCAACGCCATGATCCCGGTCATCACTATTATCGGCCTGCAGGTACCCGTGCTAATTGGCGGCTCCCTCGTACTCGAGCAGATCTTCGGAATCCCCGGGATCGCCCAGTACCTCCTCGTCTCCATCCTGAATCGGGAATTCCCGGCCATCATCGCCATCAACATGGTCGTTGCCGTCGTGATCGTCGCCTCGAACCTCATCGTCGACATCATGTACGCGTACCTCGACCCACGCGTGAAGCTTTCCTGAGGAGCATCCCATGGCCGCCCTAGACACCTCCCTCCCCGAATCCTTCATGCGCTCAAGCGATGCTCCGCGGTACGTGAAAGCCGGGAAAGGCGTCCTGCGCTTCTTTCGCACCAAGCCCCTTGGCGGGTTCGGCGCGCTTGTCCTCGTGCTCATCATGGGCGTCGGAGCCTTCTCCCCCTGGATTGCGACCCACGATCCCAATGTCGCTGACCTCAATCACATCCTCGAAGGCCCCAGCTCCGCTCACTGGTTCGGAACCGACTTCAACGGGCGAGACTACTTCTCCCGCATCGTCTTCGGGTGCCAGGTTACAGCCATGGTTGGCCTCGGGACTGTCATCCTCACGGCCATCCTTTCGCTGAGTGTCGGCCTCATGAGCGGCTACTTCGGCGGGAAATTCGACTTCATCATTCAGCGCTTCGTCGACATCTGGCTCAGCTTCCCAGCCATCTTCCTTATCCTCACTCTCGTCGCCGTTCTCCAGAGCGGCTCCGGTGGTGGGTTCTTTGGCCTCGGCCGCGGCCCGGAGGTAGGTCCGAATCCTGTCAACGGCGACTGGTTCTGGTACACCTTTCCCAGGACGACGATCGTTATTCTCGCGCTCGGCGTCGTCGGTGCAGGCGGCGCTTCCCGCGTTATCCGCAGTGCCGTCCTTGGCACCAAGGCCTTCCCATACGTCGAGGCAGCTATCGTTGTTGGGGCCAACCACCCACGCATCATCCTGAAGCACATCCTCCCCAACATCATGCCGACCGTCATCGTGCTTGCCACCATCCAGCTCGGCACCGCAATCCTCGCCGAGGCCACCATCAGCTTCCTCGGTGTCGGCGTGACCAACTTCCCCACCTGGGGGCAGATGCTCTCCGGACGCACGCGCGAGCTCGCGGAGACGCACCTCTATCTCGTGGTCTTCCCCGGCACCGCTATCTTCCTCGCCGTCTTTGGTTTCAACATGCTCGGCGACGCACTCCGGGACGTGCTGGACCCGCGCCTCCGCGGCACGCGCTAAGCACGTCTCACCTGGCTTTCCACTCCGGCCGCTGCGGAAACGTAGCGGCCGTTTGTGGTGTCGTCGGCTGCGGTTGAGGAATCCGGGAACCCCCCGGAGGCGTACCACCACTGGGAGACCTGCGTTCTATCCCAGGCATTGGCCACACATTCATCAATACGGCATGTCCGGCTTGATGCCCGTGCCAATGCCTGTCTATAGTGCGCACGCGTTGAACCAGATACTCGATGCAAAGGGAAAAGGGGGACTCTCAAATCCATGCCCAGTGACTACTGGCAAAGGTGGAACACACTCAGGGCCTCGCGCCGCCGCTTTGTCGGTGGCGGCCTGGCCACGGGCGCTGGCGTTGCTGGCCTTGCGCTCGTCGGTTGTGGCGATGATGACGACGATACCGGCGGCACGACCGCGACTGGTACTGCTGCGACTGGCACCGCTGCAACGTCCACAGGCACAACCGCCGCCCAGCCCAAGAAAGGCGGCACCTTCCGCCAGCTGCTGACGGGCTCACCTCGCAGCCTCGACCCGCACTTCGACACGTTCCCGGCAAACGGGGCGGTCACGCTCAAGACGAACGAAGGGCTGCTTCGTTTCAAGCCCGACTTCTCTGCGGTCGAGCCCGAACTGGCGACAGCCATGCCCGAGCAGCCCGATCCGCTGACGTTCGTCTTTAAGGTCCGCAAGGGAGTCAAGTTCCACAACGTCGCACCGGTCAATGGCCGCGAGATGACTGCGGAAGACGTCAAGTACTCGCTCGAACGTCAGATGACGGACGAGGCTGGCAAGTTCCAGCACGCGTACTTCTTCCTCGGCGCTGTAGACAAGATCGAAACACCCGACGCCGAGACCGTCACCTTCAAGATGTCCAAGAACTACGCGCCGTTCATTAGCTACGTCGCCAGCCCCTGGACACAGGTGATCAACCGCGAAACCGTCGAGAAGGAAGGGGATCTGACGCAAACTGCCGTCGGCACCGGCCCCTTCATCTTTAAGGAATGGCAGAAAGACGTAAAGTTCGAACTCACTGCCAACCCGGACTACTGGCAGAAGGACAAGGGCCTCCCCTACGTCGACGCGGTCCAGATCCTCATCTCGACCGACCTCGACACGGCCGCCACGCTTCTCATTGAGAAGAAGGTCGACTCCCACGTCGCCGGTAACGCCCAGAAGGGCCGCATTCTCGATGCGCGCAAGAACGACACCAACTATCAGTCGGTTCCCAGCCAGTTCTGGCGCCAGATGCGCATGCAGCCGACCCAGAAGGACAAACCGTACAAGGCCCCCTTCGATGACATTCGCGTCCGCGAAGCCATCGTCCGTGCCGTCGATGACAAGCAGATCCTCGACCTGGTCTACAACGGCGACGGCATCAAGACTCACGGCCCGATCCTTCCCATCTACCCGCTCTGGGCTCTGAAGGAACCGGTCGTCGATTTTGACGTGAAGAAGGCGAAGGACCTGATGGCCGCCGCCGGCAGCCCCAAGATCGCGGCGCCGATGATCTGGGCCACGGGCAGCGCCCAGGCGGACCAGATCGGTGAGATCCTCAAGCAGCAGCTCTCCGCTATCGGCATCGACCTCGAACTCCAGCCGATGGAGACGGCCGCCTATTACAACCAGACGTATGCGTACGACTACACGTTCTCGCACCACGTCCCCCTCAACAACCCCGACCCGGACGAGAACCTCTCCTCCTACTTCGGGCGCAACTCCCGCTTCTTCAAGTTCTACGACGAAGCAATCTGGAAGCTCATCGACAAGCAGGCCGAAACGCTCGACCAGAAAGAGCGCCAGGCAATCGTTCAGGACGTTCAGAAGCAGATCGTCCAGAAGTACCCGATGAAGTTCATGTTCACCACCAACCGGCACGACTTTATTGACAAGCGCGTGCATGGCTGGCAATACCCGGTCGACCTCTATGACGGTCGCGCCACCAGTGTCTGGCTCGACTCCTAGTCGCCCAGGCTCCATTCCGTCTTGAGAATCCGTGCCCCGGCCGCAGTACCGGGGCACGGACTCTATTCCTTATCAAATCAGCGCTTGGGGGGACGGCACATGGTTGAGTATGTGCTCCGCAGAATCCTGCTAGCGGTTCCGACGATCCTGCTTGTCATGTTTATGACGTTCATGCTGCTCCGCCTCGTGCCTGGCAGCCTCGTCGAGATCATGCTTGCCGAGCGGCCCTACGCTTCCGAAGACGACAAGGCACTTCTCGAAAAACAGCTTGGGCTTGATGAGCCGATCCCGACTCAGTTCGTGAAGTACGTCTTCAACGCGGCCCAGGGCGATCTCGGTATTTCGCCGTGGACCACCACGCCCGTCACCGAAGAACTCGGCCGCCGGCTCCCCGTCACGCTTGAATTCGGCCTCTTCGCAATCCTCGCCGGTCTCACGATCTCCATGCCCGTGGGAGTGATTGCTGCCATTCGCCAGGACACCTTCGCCGACTACTTCGGCCGCAGCTTCGCCATCCTCGCGCTCTCTGTGCCCTATTTCTTTACGGCCACGATCTTGATCGTGTTCGGTCCGAAATGGGGGTGGACCCCGCCGCTCATATACAAGGGATGGAGCGATGGGCCCTTTGAGCACCTTTACTACTATATGACGCCCGCAATCCTGCTCGGTGTCACCCTCGCCGGCAGCGTCATGCGTATGACGCGCACGATGATGCTCGAGGTCCTTCGCCAGGACTACATCCGCACCGCCTGGGCGAAGGGCCTGCGGGAACGCTCCGTCATCCTGCGCCACGCGGTCAAGAACGCATTCATCCCCGTGATCACCATCGTCGGCCTCCAGGTAGGTATCGCCATCAGCGGGACCATCATCATTGAGTCCATCTTCAATATGCCTGGCGTCGGCCGCTACTTCGTCGGCGCCATCCTCCAAAGGGACTATCCGAGCGTCCAGGGTGTCGTCCTGGTCCTCGCGTCAGTTGTCGTCTTCGTCAACCTGCTCGTCGACCTCACCTACGGGTGGCTCGACCCGCGCATCCGCTTTTCCTAGCACGGAGGTACTTCGATGGCCCAGCAACCGGCCGCAGGCGCGATCGATCTTGCCGATGAGGGCGTACAGAAACGCCGGCTCCCCTTCTACGTTGATGTCCTCCGCCGTCTCGTCAAAGAAAAGCCTATCGGCCTCTTTGGCGGCATACTCGTTGTCATCATCGCGCTCGCAGCTTTGTTTGCGAACGTCGTCGCGCCCTTCGGCGCCAACGAGCTAGGTGCTGGCGGCCGTCTCGATTCTCCGGCACTCGGGAACATATTCGGCACCGATAATCTTGGCCGCGACGTGTTCAGCCGCGTCGTCTACGGAGCCAGGGTTTCGATGTGGATCGGTCTCCTCGCTGTTACGGCGTCCACAACCCTCTCGCTCTCGATCGGCGTCCTCAGCGGCTACTTCGGTGGCTGGATCGACCTGATCGCCCAGCGGATCGTTGATGCGTTCATCGCATTCCCGGGCCTCATCTTCCTGCTTTCGATCATCGCGGTCTTCAGGGACTCATCCATCCCTGGCCTCCCTCGGCAGGGCCTCCTCAGCACGCAGATCATCGTGCTCATCATCTCCATTGGCATCCTCCAGGGCGTGGGCGCGTCTCGTACGATCCGTAGCGCCGTCCTCGGAGTGAAGAGCGCCATGTACGTCGAAGCCGCCCGCTCCATCGGTGCCACCCACAGCCGGATGATCTTTGTCCACATCGTTCCCAACATCATGGCTCCGGTGATCACCCTCGCCACGCTCGGGTTCGGCTCCGCCATCCTCCTCGAAGCCTCGCTCAGCTTCCTCGGCTTTGGCGTCCCTCCCGATGTCCCTTCGTGGGGGGGCATGCTGAACCGCGAAGCCCGGTCCTTCATGAGCGACGCCCCCTGGTTGGCACTCGCCCCGGGCCTCACCCTCAGCCTCGCCGTCTTCGGCTTCAACATGCTGGGGGACGCCCTTCGCGACCTCCTCGATCCTCGCATGCGCGGTTCTGGACACGGCAACTTCGCCTAGCGTAACTGCTGTGCCACGGCCCACATTGCGCACACTGGACATCATGCCCGCTCCGGCCGCAGTCTGAGCGGGCATGTCCTTTGCTGAGTCCCTGCTATCTGGTGGCTTCCCGGTCGCCCTTGAGATTACGCCCCCGAAGGCCACGAATCTGCGTGTCCTGCTTCGCCGCGCAGCCCTCCTCGGCGACATCCCGGAGGCTATCAATGTCATCCAGCGCCCCGGCCGCCAGACCAGTCTCGAAGCGGCACTCCAGCTCCTTGGCGCGGGTCTCGCGCCCGCCTGGCATCTCGTTACTCGCGGCCGCGATTCCCGTGAAGTCACCGCCGAAGTCGAACGGGCCGCGTCAGCAGACATCGAGACCGTGCTCGTGCTTCTCGGCGACCACTCCGTGGCTGCTGGCGCCGCTGCCTCCTTCCTGACCATCCGCGACACTGTCGCTCTTGTCCGTCAGCGAATGCCGGGAGCACTGCTTGGCGCCACCTTCAACCAGTACGCAAACGACGAGGCGGCCCTCTTCCGAAACCTCATCCCGAAACTCGATGCCGGTGCTTCCTACGTGCAGGGGCAGCCCGTGTTCGACATCGACCGCTTCCACTCAGTCGCCGCCGCCGTCAAAGAACGGTCTCCCGCCACAAAAGTGGTGGCAATGGCGATGCCGCTCCTTAGTGGCGAGGCCGCAGACCGCGTTTCGTCACGTCTCGGATTCCCGATCCCTGAAGAAGTGCGCTCGGCCGTCGCGGCTGGCCGCTCGTGGGACGTGTTCGGGGATACGCTCGCCGCACTCCGCACCGACACCGCCGTCGACGGTGTCGCCGTGATGACATTCGAGACCGACCCCACGCCCGAGATGGGCGAGCGTATCGTCGCTTCCCTTCGCCGCGCTGCTATCTACCCCTGACCAGCGTCAGAGCGACGCTCACAACCCCGCGCGTTACGATCAGCCGGATGTCCAGCATGGAACGCGTCCGAAAGAAGGTTGAAGCGCCGCCGCCCGTCGACCCATCGCTCACCCGGCGCTTCTGGATCGGCGGGGCGATCCTTGGCGTGCTTGTCGGCGTTGCCGTCGCCTTCCTTGCGATACCGCCCATCTTCGACCACTACTTTGGTGTCGCCGACATCGAACTAGGTCATACCTACCGCAGCAACGGCATCGCCCTAACCGTCGAGGATGTTTCCACGGAATTCGTCGTCGACCGCCTTCTCGTCTCGGTTCTCCTCCAGGTCGAGGATCAGGAAGGCCGGTGGTGTCCTTCTGCAACCAGCATTCGCACCGAACTGACGAGCGGCTTCCGAGTGCTGCCCGAGTCCAGCGATCCCCCGCTGGCCGATCCATGCGTGCCTGGTGCGCTCACTGGACCCATTCTTCTCAGGTTCTCCTTCCCCCGCATCACCGAAGGCGAGCCGCACATCCTCCACATCGACGATCCCCGTGTGCGTCTCTACCTCCAACCTGGCGAGCCAGGTGACTGAGCTTTCCTGGCCCTACCCCACCCTTCCCCACTACCTCCGCGCTGGCCTGCGTGTGGTCCTCGTCGGGTACAACCCGGGCATCGACTCCGCTCGGGCTGGTCGCTACTACGCTCGCCCTGGCAATCGGTTCTGGGTCCACCTCAGCGAAAGCGGCCTCGTTCCGCGCAAAGTCGGCCCCGCGGACGATTGGCTTCTCATGGACCTCGCCGGCATTGGCCTCACGGACCTCTGTCCGCGACCAACACTCCGCGCGAGCGACCTGACGAGCGACGAACTTGCAGTGGGCGCCGTGCGCCTCGCCGCCGAACTCGCTACCGCGATGCCAACAGCCACCGTACTCAACGGGCGTCGCCTCTACGATGTATTTTTGCGGTACGGACTCGGGCGTGGCCCGCGCGACCTTCGCCCATTTCAATGGGGTCGGCAGACTCTCCCTGCCGGGACCTACCCGGGGCAGCTCTGGGTTGTCCCCTCGTCCAGCGGGCTCGCCAGCCGCTGGCACTCGCTCCGCGTGCAACTGCTCCGCGAGATCGCGCAAGCGGTTCCCGCCATCATGCCTTCGGCGGTCGAGTAGACTCCGATCTATGCGCGTCGCTCGCCTCCACGCTCCAGGCCCGGTGTCGTCGGCGCCGCTCCGCATCGAGGACCTCACCACGCCGCAGCCGGGTCCCGGTGAACTCCTGCTCCAGGTCAGCGCCTGTGGCGTCTGCCGCACCGACCTGCAACTCGCGGAGGGCGATATTCGTGCGACTCGGCTGCCTCTCATTCCCGGTCACCAGGCCGTGGGCCGTGTGGTAGCTCTTGGCAGTGGCGTCGGTGGCTGGGCTGCCGGCGACCGTGCCGGCGTCGCCTGGCTGGGCTCCGCCTGCGGGTCCTGTGAATTCTGCGCCGCCGGGCTGGAGAATCTCTGCGAATCGGCCGCATTCACTGGCTGGCATCGCGATGGTGGCTTCGCCGAGTACCTCACGGTTGATGCAGACTTCGCGCTCGGTCTCCCGGACGCCTTCGAGGACCTCTCTGCTGCGCCGCTCCTCTGTGGTGGTGTGATCGGCTATCGCGCCCTGAACGTCTCGGGCATCGCGCCCGGTGGCCGCCTCGGCCTCTTCGGGTTTGGTGCTTCCGCCACGCTCGCCATTCAGGTTGCCCTTCACTGGGGCTGCGAAGTTTTCGTCGCCACCCGTTCCGAACGCGAACAGGCCCGCGCTCGCGCCCTCGGTGCCACCTGGGCAGGCGGCTACGACGAGCCCCCTCCCGCCAGGCTCGATGCGGCCGTCACGTTTGCCCCCGCGGGCGCCGTCGTGATCGCGGCTCTCAAGGCGATACGGCCAGGCGGGACCGTCGCCATCAACGCCATCCATCTCGACCGCATCCCCGAGTTCGACTACGACCTCCTCTGGCGTGAACGCAGCCTTCGTAGCGTCGCGAACTTCACGCGTGCTGATGCCACCGAGTTTCTCGCCCTCGC
Organism: Dehalococcoidia bacterium; assembly: GCA_020432045.1. Taxonomy (GTDB): domain Bacteria; phylum Chloroflexota; class Dehalococcoidia; order Tepidiformales; family Tepidiformaceae; genus JAGQHB01. Next base: position 9,919 of record JAGQHB010000067.1, read on the forward strand.
CGCTGCCATCCCGATCCGGACAGAGTTCGAAGTCCATGCCCTCACCAGCGCCAACGTCGCACTTCATCGGCTCGCTGCAGGCCACGTCTCAGGCGCCGCGGTCCTTTCTGTCACGTCATAACGTGCGGCTTGGCCTTCCCGCGCGTTCCCGCTACGATACTTGCTACCGCGCACGTGGCCGCGCTTATCGAGATGGGGTGGAGGGACCCGGCCCTTCGAAGCCCCGGCAACCTGCCCTCAGGGTAAGGTGCTAACTCCGGACTCTCTCGCGAGAGAAAGATGAGAGCGACTGCGCTCGAACACTCGAACGGCCCACGCGGAAGAGGAGTCGACATGTTGTCGTCACTGGGCCGTATGGCAATGCTCTAGCCCCTCTCCGAAGGGGCCTCCCGCAACCGTCTCTCCGTTCCGGACAGCCACGTCCACCGCACTACGGGAGTGTGAGCATGACCGCCGCATCTAGTCTTCGTTGTCGCGAATGCCAGCGCGAGTATCCCCTGACCGCGACCCACGTCTGCGAATTCTGCTTCGGCCCCGTCGAAGTCGCCTACGATTACGACAAGATCCGCCGCAACGTGACACGGGCCTCCATCCAGGCAGGCCCGGCCAGCCTCTGGCGTTACCATGATTTCCTGCCCGTCGACCGCGATGCCGCCATCGACATCGGCGCGGGCTTCACGCCCCTCATCCGGGCGAAGAACCTTGGAAAGGCCCTCGGCCTCAACAACCTCTACATCAAGAACGACACCGTGAACCCTACCTGGTCCTTCAAGGACCGCGTTGTCGCCGTCGCCAGTAGCCGTGCCCGCGAACTCGGCTTCCAGAAGCTCGCCTGCGCAAGCACCGGTAACCTTGCGAACAGCGTCAGTGCCCACGCCGCCGCTGCTGGGATGGAAGCCGTTGTCTTCATCCCGCATGACCTCGAAGTCGGCAAAGTGCTTGGCTCCAGCATCTACGGCCCCACCCTCGTCAAGGTCCAGGGCAACTATGACGCCGTGAACCGCCTCTGTGCCGAGCTCGCCGGCTCGTATCCATGGGCGTTCGTCAACGTCAACGTTCGCCCCTACTACAGCGAGGGTTCGAAGACGCTCGGTTTCGAAGTCGCGGAGCAACTCGGCTGGCGCGCGCCCGACCACTGTGTTGTGCCCATCGCCAGCGGCTCGCTCTACGTGAAGATCCGCAAGGGCCTGGATGAGCTTGCGAAGGTAGGCCTCATTGACGAACCGAAGACGCGCATGAGCGGCGCCCAGGCGACTGGCTGTTCCCCCGTCGCCCTTGCGTGGGAAGAAGGCTCTATGAACTTTCGCCCGCAGCGGCCCAACACCATCGCCAAGTCCCTCGCCATCGGGAACCCGGCCGATGGCTACTACAGTCTTGTCCAGCTCAAGGAGACCAACGGCGCCTGCGGTAATGTCTCAGATGATGAAATCGTCGCAGGCATGAAGCTCCTCGCCGAGACCGAGGGCATCTTCGGCGAGACTGCCGGCGGAGTTACAGTCGCGTCCGTGAAACAGCTGGCGGAACGCGGCCACATCCATCCCGATGAGCTCACCGTCGCCTTCATCACCGGGGCCGGCTTCAAGACCGTTGAGGCCGTAGCTCCCCATCTCAAGCCGGCGCTCGAAATCGACGCAACGATCGAGAGCTTCGAAGCCGCATACAATGCAGCACGACCCGTGGAGGTGGCCGTCTAATGGCAGTTCGCAGAGTTCGCTTCACCTTCCCGGAAGACCTCATCAAAGAACCCGTGATCTACCTGCTGGGCAAGCAGTTCCAGGTCATCACCAACGTCCGAATGGCAGACGTCGATGAGCACACCGGCTGGGTCGTGCTCGAACTAGAGGGCGACGGCACCGAGATCGACAAAGGTATCGCCTGGGCCCAGTCTCGCGGTGTCCGTGTCGATCCGGTCACCGGCGACGTCGTCGAAGGCTAATCATTCAGTTCGGAGGAACTTCACCACACAATGGCAATCACCGTCAGGATTCCCCAGCCCCTCCGCGGGCTCACCGGCAACCTCTCCACCGTCGACGCCTCCGGGGCTGACCTTAGCGGCTGCATCTCCAACCTCGAGGCCACCTACCCCGGCATGCAGCAGCGCCTCATGGACGAGACCGGCCAGATCCGCCGCTTCGTGAATATTTACGTCAACGGCGACGATGTGCGCTTCCTCGACGGCCTCGGCACCGCCCTCAAAGATGGCGACGAAGTCAGCATCGTCCCCGCCGTGGCTGGCGGTAGCTAATAATTCGCCCTCTGCGTCCTCCGAACCCTCGCCTCCGTCACGGGGGAGGTCAGGGTGAGGGTGCCACGGCTCGGAAATGCTCCTGGTACAGAAACGCCCCTTCCGTTCGGAAGGGGCGTTTTGCGTTCTTCGCGCGGCCTGGGGCCTAGAAAATGTTCTTGTTGTCTCCAGCCGGCGGTTGTGTCGCCTGCTGTTGAGGGGCCTGTGGTGGCGGCGTGTACTGCTGCTGGGGCGCAGGCTGCGACTGTGGCGGCGTCACCTGCGCCTGCTGCACGGGCGCCTGCTTGTCCGCGTCCTCGTCCTTCACGGCCTTTCGGAACTCCTTGATCGACGACCCCAGCTCCTTGCCGAGGCCACTAATCTTTCCAACGCCGAACAACAGGATCACGATGAGCCCAATAATGATGAGCTCCGGTGCGCCTAGAGATCCAAACATCGTAACCGCCTTCCTCTCCGGCCGGCCCGGGAGTCATCTCATCCTACAGGATCTTCGATCCCCGGGCTCGTTTGGATTTACGTTCGCTTGCCGCCGCCGATCCGCTCTACGAATACATCCATAACTCCGCCGCAGATCTTGTCGTCGCCGTCGGTGGGTTCTGTCAGGTCAACGGTCACTATCCGCGCCTCACCGTCTGCGAACGCGTCCATCGCTTCCTGCCACACCTCCGCTTCGCCGCAGCCGCCACCGATCGTCCCGAAGAACGTCCCGTCAGTGCGGACCACCATCTTGGCGCCGGTCTTTCGCGGCGTTGATCCGCGTGTCCGCGCCACCGTTGCGAGCACGATCGGCTCGTCCCGCTCCACCGCCACAGCAATCGCCTTGTAGATCTCGTCCTGCATAGATCCCATGGTGTCACATTGGACGCATGCGGCGCTACCGCCACCGTGGGTAGCTGCCGAATACCTTCACCGTTTCACATAACGGCCCGATCGCCGCAAGCACTTCCGCACCGGCAGGTTCCGCGGCATGTCCTTCGAAGTCGATGAGGAACGCGTACTCGCCGAACACTTCTTTTGTCGGCCGGCTCTCAATCTTCGTGCAATTGATACCGCGCTTCGCGAACTCATTCAACACGCTCGCCAGTGCCCCCGGCTGATCCTGGGGAAACGTGAACGCTATCGACGTCCGGTCGCGGCCCGTTGGCCCTGGCGTACCCCTCCCAACGACCACGAACCGCGTGACATTGTTCTCGGCGTCCTGAATGCTGGCCGCCAGCACCTCGCCGCCAAAGAGCTCGGCCGCCCTCAGCGTCGCGATCGCTGCCGCCTCACATCCGCGTGCAATCGCCGTACTCACGGCGGCCGCTGTCGAAAGCGTCGCCTCCAGCTGTGCTCCCGGCAACGCACGCTCCAGGTATTGACGGCACTGGCCCAGTGCTTGCGGATGCGAGTACACCACGCGGACGTCCTCGATCGCACAGCCAGGTTTCACAATCAGGTTGTGGACCACCGGCACCACGACCTCGTTCTGAATCTGGAGGTCAACGTCATGGATCAGGATGTCCAGCGTCTCCGCCACGGACCCGTTCAAGGAGTTTTCGATGGCCAGGACACCGTAGTCCGCCGCCCCAGCTTCCACGGCCGCCGCGACTGCCGCGTGTGAAGCGCATGGGACCCGCTCGGAATCTTCCCGAAACCGGATTGCCGCCTCTTCTCCGAACGTTCCCGCGGGCCCGAGGTAGGCGACTCTCACGACTAGGTGTCCAGCCCGTGGGTTGAACCGACCAGCGCTTCCCTCACCAGCTCCACGCACTCGTTTCGCGTCACGACCACCAGCGCGTCCCCGGCGCTCAGCCGCGTATCGCCGCTCGGTATCCGAGGCACACCACCCGGGTCCACCACAAGTGAAATCAGGGACTCCGGCGGGAGCAGCACTTCCCGCACCGACCGTCCGGCCACGGGGGACGTTTCCGGCAGCTTGATCTCCAGCACTTCGAGCCCGCTATTCAGCTGTAGTAACGGGATCACCTCGTGTGTCGGCAGTTCTTGTTCGATCTGCGCAAGCACCGCTTGCGTCGCCGAGATCGTCGTCTCAATACCGCGGCGTTTGAACAGCAGCTCGTTCTTCGGGTTGTTGATCCGCGCGATGGTGCGTGCCACACCCCGCCGCCGCGCAATTTCGCAGACCACCAGGTTGTCCTCATCGTCGCCGGTTACCGCGGCAACGATGTCTGCACGCGCCACGCCCGCCGTGTCCAGCGTCCGTGCCTCGCACCCGTCACCGCGCATCACGTTTTGCCGCAGCTCATCATGGATCTGGTCCACCCGGTTACCGTCACGTTCAATCACGAGCACTTCGTGGTTGCTCCCGATGAGTTCCTGCGCCAGGTAGTAGCCCACCTTCCCACCGCCAGCAATGATCACGTACATCAGATCCTCCCCGCGTCCGACGGCTTGAGTAGCATATCCACCATGATCTGCGCGCCGATGCTCGTCGGGCTGAACGTTTCCAGCCCCATCTCCCGGAAGATCTCCTCCCGGATGGGGTCGTAGATCCTGCACAATACGCGGCGCACGCCGTAAACCTCCCTCGCCAGCATGCTGGCGAAGTAATTTCGGTTGTCGCCCTGCGTGCAGGCCATAAATGCGTCCATGCTCTCGATGCCGTATCGCTCCAGCGTCGGCCCGTCGATGGCGTTGCCCAGTGCGCGCTTGCCGCCGAATCCATCCGGCAGCCGCCGAAAGCTTCCCGCGTCGATATCCAGCACCGTTACGCTGTGACCCGTCTGGTCGAGGATGCCCGCAATCCGCGCACCCACCCGTCCACATCCCATGATCATTACGTTCACGACCTGCTCGCCTCCACGGGATGCGTATGTGACGGCTCTGTGCCTCGCCGCACAACCCACACGTCCGGCCCCGCATGTTTCAGCACGAACGCCGAGGTCTTGCCCAGGCGGAAGTCCCCCAGCACCTTGCTCGGCCCAATCCCGATCACGAGGGCGTCGACATTGCGCGCCCTTGCCTCTTCCACGAGCGCAGGTCCTGCCTCGCGCGCCTGCAGCAACTCGGTATCGAGCATGTAGCCGGTCTGCGCCGCGGCCTCTTCCGCGCGTCTCAGGATCTGCTCGCCGCGCCGTGCTTCGCCCTCGAGTTCCGAATTGAGAGCGAGACTGCGGCTCACCTCGATTACGTGGATCGCCACGACCTTGCTGCGACGCGTCTTCGCTGATGCACAGGCGACCGCCACCGCTTCGAGGCTCGCCGGGTTCGAACTCACTCCAACAAGGATGGTGTGCTGGTCTGGCATCGTGTCTCCGGTGTCGTTCGGCCGTCTCGCTCGTGTTTCGGGGTCGTCCTCACCAATCATCCTGGGCGAACCAGAGGCGCACGGCCCCATTCGCCACCAGGACGATTCCGATCGCAAGTCCGCTGTTCCAATCGGTCGACTGGCTCAGCATGAAAAGGATAAAGGCGATGCCGAGCACTATCGAGACGACCGAGAAAATGTAGTTCACGGTCTTCATCCGTCGCGCTCCCTCGCGGCGAGCCCGCCAGCAAATGCTAGCCGTCCCCGGCGATCGCGCAAACGCCTGCTCAGGGGGTCGGCGCCTCAAGCAGGATGTCCCCGAGTGGCGGTGCTTCCGGCTTCCCGCTGAACGTTTCCAGTGTGATGTACAACCGTTGCACGTCGCGCGGCACCCGATTCAGCGGGATGTACTGCGTCGACGAACTCGACCGCCCCGTCGTCCACGCAACTGGCGTCACCGTGCCCGTTCCGTTGTCGGCCCAGATAACGTACTGCTGGCCTTTTTCCGCCGCCGTGATGCCCTTCAGTGTGAGAAGCGCCTGTCCGCGTTCCCGCTCCAGGTACCCCTCTCCAGAATAGACGTCCGGGTCCGTGCTGCTCGTGAACGTAATGGGCACCGCAGCTGCATCTTTCGCGACCTCCAGCTGTAGGCTCTCCTGTCGCAGGTTCACGAGCAGCACGATTCCGCCGATGAGCAGGCCAAACAGCACAACCGTGCTGATCGCGAACAGTACCGTCCAGAAGCGCCAGGACGACGAGGCTGCGTTCAGCCCGTCTTCGTCCTCGTCCGGCTCATCGTCGTCATACCGTTCGAGGCCCCAGTCCACCGGCCCGGGAATGTACGGCGTCGCAAACGCCCCGGCCAGCGGAGCCGAAGGTGGGCGTTCCGGACTCCGCAGCACCTCCGCCCATGGGCTCACCGCAGCCTCTTCGTCTTCCTCGCCTTCGTTCGCACGGTCCCGCCCAAGGGCCCGGCGTAGAGCACCCCGCTGCGTTCCCGTCGGCTGCCGCTCTCCTGGCCGGTGCCGTCGTCCCGCGCCCGGGCCCCTTCGCCTGCGCGAACGCCCCGCTTCCTCGTCCGCTGGCGCAAGCTCTTCGAGCTCCTCCGCGAGATAGGTGGGTTCCGGTTCGAGTTCTGGTTGCGCCTCCGGTGCGTCCGGTGGCTCCTCCTCCGGCACTTCCGCGTCGTGCGGGTCGCCGTCGTCACCTTTGTGCCGTGCGATACGCCGCCGTCGCATCATCTCCCTCAGCCGGTGCCGCGATGGTGGCCCGGAAGCGGGTCGTGGAAGGCCTGGTTCGCTCTCGCCTTCCGGTTCCTCCTCGCTCCCGTCCATGTCCGGCGCGGCAACTTCGTCTTCCAGCTCGGCCGCAAATGCCGCAGCGGGCTCTTCCCCGTCCACCGGCTCGCCGCCGTCCAATTCGGCCGTCGACTCTTGGGACGATTCCAGGTCCACCATCACTACATCCGCATCCTCTTGAACAGGCTCTGCTGCCGTCAGGAGGGCCGGTTCCTCACTCGCCTTCTCAACAAACGTGTAGACCGGCTGCACCACGGCTGCCGAATCCCGCTCGAAGGGTTCTTCTTCTGCGGGCGGCTGCTCCGCGGCGATGGTGGCCCATTCGTCCTGGTCCGGTTCCGCCGCCCCGCCGCCCCGCCGTCCGCGGAACCATCCGAACCGTCGCCGGCTTCGTTGCGTCCCAACGTCGCTCAGGTCTGAATCATCACCGTCCGCAGCGAACAGGTCGTCGAGACCGCCAGTTGCGACTTCCTCTTCGTCCAGCGTCTCTTCGTCCTCAGCGGACGCAGCCGCTCTGAACATCGCCGTGGCGGCGATCTCGTCAGGTTCGCCCCCCTGAGGTCCGGTCTCGACCGGTTCTACTGCTAGCTCCTTGACGGCGTACGGCTCGCCCGGGTCAGTGACGACACTCGATGCTGGCATGGTCGCTGACGTCTCGGCAGCCTCCGCCGGTTCAGCATCCTGCGCGTCCATGATCGTGACATCCGCAATCTCGGCGTCAGTTTCCTCGGCCGCCGGCAGCTCCTCGTCAATATCTACGCCGCTGTCGGTCTCGGGCGTGACCGCGGCCGGAAGCTCCGTGGCCCCAGTGGCTGCGAGTACGACCTCGGCAGCGTCCGGCCCCGTCTCGTCCGATGTCGCCGGAGCACTCGCCGCCACCGTCGCCCAATCGTCTTCAAGGTCCTCACCACCGGGGATCGCTCGCCGTAGCCACCCGAAGCGCCCTGACCGCACCTCCCGTGGCACAACTTCATCGTCGCCGGGCAGCGCGGTCTCGGCAGCCACTGCGTCTGTTCCCGGTTGGAACTCAGCCACAGGCTCCACGTCGTCCTTCGCTGTTTCGCCCGCCGTCGCCGCTAGCAGGGCCTCCTCGCCGGTCGATTCCAGCCCTTCGAGCGGGAACAGCCCTGGCTGCGACGGCACCTCTGCATCGGCAGGGACGAAGGAAGCTTCTGCGGCCGCGGGTTCGACGACCGGCGGAACTTCTGGGAAACGTTCTCCGGGCCCGCCAGCGTCCTGCAGCACTTCCGATTGCACCGGACTCTCAGCGCTGCTCCCACCCATCAGCTCGCGGTCGTCTCCAACCGTTTCCGGCAGGGCCGCTGCAGATGCTTCCGTTGTCGCCTCCTCGACACCGCCCGGCGTATGCAAAGTGCCGTCCTCTGTCTCCTGCTCTTCCCATGGGACGTCCACGGGTGTCCCGGTGCTGCTTTCTTCTGAGCCGGCACGCCTCCGGCGCAAGAGGCCGAACCTCCGCCGCGGCTTCTTCGGTGCCGGCCCGTCTCCCGCCAACGCCGATGCTTCGAGGAGAGGACCGCCGCCATTTTCCCGGACAATGGAATCCGGTTCGTCCTCGAGGGCCGCCATCGCGAACGCCTCGTCTGCGGCCCGCTCTTCTTCTTCTTCAGCCAGCGCCAGACCTGCCCAATTGTCGGCGAAGTCGTCTTCCTCAATGGCAGTGAGCAGCGGTGATTCCGTCCCGTCTTCCGCCACCGCCGCCACGGGGTCCGCTTCCGCGGGTTCCAGCGGAAGATCCACGGCCTCCAGCTCGTCGACGTCCTCCGCGGCCCCGCTGAGCAGTTCCGCCCAGCCATCCTCGAATGTCTCGTCCTCGTCACCGCCTTCAACCAGCGCAGGACTCTCTGCGGCGACTTCCGCCGAGCTCTCCACTGCCAGGATATCGGCCGTGACGTCCACAACGTGGAGGTCCTCCGGTACTGTCGGGGGAAGCGTCTCCGTTGTTGCCGGCAAGACGTCCACAGGCTCCAGCTCGTCAACATCCTCCGCTGCCCCGGCGAGCAGTTCCGCCCAGTCGTCCTCGAATGTCTCGTCCTCGTCACCGCCTTCAACCAGCGCAAGACTGTCGGCTGCAACCTCCGCTGGCACGTCCGCCCGCATTACCTCGGAGCCAAGCCAAACACCTTCGAGTGACTCGGTTGTTGGTGGCAGCACGGGCTCCATGGCGGCCGGAGGGCCTTCACCGTCCAGCTCGTCAACGTCCTCTGCCGCCCCGCTGAGCCGTTCCCCCCAGTCGTCCTCGACGTCCGCGTGGTCCTCCGCGCTTTCGGCTGGCGCGAGACTCCCGCTCACAACTCCCGCCGGTATCTCGGACGGGATCGCTTCGGCGACGACATCGACGATTGCGGGAGTGGTGGGCACTGGCTGCAGATCCGCCTCCAGCGTGGCCGTTGAGGGCGATTCCGGCTCCAGCTCGTCAACGTCCTCCGCCACACTGCCAAACAGATCTGCCCAGCTATCCTCGAAGTCCGCGTCATCCTCCGCGTCTTCGACCAGAATGGGACGTCCGCTCACGCCCGCCACCGGCCCATCAGCCGGCCGATCCTCGTCAGCGTCATCGATGGCATCGAACCTTTCGGCCGTAGCCGGCTGCACGGAGCCCACGTTCGCTGGCCTGTGCTCAAACTCCCGCTCCTCAACGTCCTCCGCCACACCGCTGGAGAGGTCCACCTGGCCGGCCCCGATGTCTACATCAGGATCACCGTCTTCGATCAGCCCCGGCCTCTTGCTTACAACCTCGACTGGCCCTTCGGACATCGCGCTCTCGACGACACCGTCCAGGACTTCGACGTTTTCCGTCGAAACAGGGATGGCTTCCTTGATCGTGCGCGGAGCATCCGCAGGGGTGGCCGCTGTGATCTCGCCCGTCTCACCGCTGAGCAGGTCCGCCCAGTCGTCGGCCTCCATCTCTGTACCTTCATCGCCGGATTCAGCAGGCGTCCACGCGGATGGCTCTGGCGGAGCCGTGACATCCTCAGTAGCGGACAGCTCGGTGGCCGGGAGCGCCAGGCCTTCATCGAAGTCTTCAAGGACCAGCGGTGCATCGAGGATCGGATCGGGCGTGGACGCTTTGTCCCGTCCCTCCGCTGCCAACGCGAGCTCTGTCCAACTATCGCCCGGGTCCTCGCTTTCGTCAGACGTGCTCTCGGCCGGAAACGCCCCACCTGTCCGCGCTAACCATTCGGGCGGTAGCGGCGGTCGCGAACCTTCCGCCGGCTGAGGTAGGTCGTCCCGAGCCTCACTTCGGTTTCCCGGCAGCATCGGGGCCGAGCTCCCGGCGTGGGGGGCCGAATCCACTGCCGCTGGCGTGCTTCCTTCATAGAAAAGGTCATCCCATGCGCCCTCGACAGGTTCCCGTTCCCTGGTCCTCCGAAACAGGCCGCCAAGGCCACGGCGGCCTTCCCCAACCGGCCGGGTCGGCGGCGTCAGTGCCGCGGCCGGGAGGTCCGGGGAAGCGGCTTCGACCGCCGGCAGTTCCGCTGTGGACCCGGAGAGCGATGCATCCTCTGCTGCAGGTGGCGTATCCACCCCCAGATCCACCGCCCGTGGTTCGGCCGAGCTGCTATTTGCCTTCAACCGCGAGATGACAGTTCGCAGCGACGTCGCTTCGTCCAGCAGGTCGGATGCGGGGGGGACGGCTCCAGTTGCCAGGCCCGCCCAGTCGTCTGCTACCGTGTCGTCCTCGCCGGACTCCCACTCCGCCGGTGCACCGGCACCGGGTTCGTCGGCGCCCACAGCACGGTCAGGCCAACGTTCGCCTCCCGCCGTGCCGGGCGGTGGCAGGCTCCCTCCACCCTGCGGCCACTCCTCATCGGCCATCCCAATGATCGACGCATCGCCGGGGCCCACCCAGCCTCGAGCACCCCGGCTCTGCCCACTCAGCTCTTGGAGTTCGGGCGGCCGGTTACCATCGATGTCCCGGAGCGTCATGGAATCCGCAAATCCCGCTGCGCCCTGGAGCGAAAGCTCATCCTGGTTCGCGATGCCGCGGATCAGGTCCCCCGCAGCATGGTCGTCCTCGGCGGTCAGGCCCCACATCGTGCTCCCGCCGTCCGGCGCCGGTGCCAGCGACGAAGCCGGGCCTGGCCATTCGGGCGCGTAGCCCCCCAACTGCTCAAACACTTCCGCCGCTATGCGGTCCATCGCCGCGTCGGTCATCGGCGGCAACGGGTCCGCCGAGTGCATCACCGCCGGGTCAGCACCCGCCGCCGCATCCAAAGCAGCAGCCGCAAACGCATAAATCTCTGATTCCTGGGCACACTGCCGGCAGGTCGCGATGTGGCGCGCGACATCAGCCGCATCCGTGCTGGTTACCACTCCAATCGCGTGAAGCGGTAGAAGTTCGCGCGCCGCTTCATGCCTCATCGGCCGTGCTCCGTACCCAGCAACGCATCTTCCAGGTTCAGCAAGGCTTCACGGATGAGGTCCCGTGCTTCAGTGGTCGTAATCGCCAGGCGAACCCCGATCTCGTCCGCGTCCAGCCCGCTCCCTGTGCTCAGGCTCAGCACTTCTTGCTCGCCAAACGAGAGTTCGGTTAGCGCCCGCCGGGCCTCAGTCGGATCGATCAGGTCCAGCATCGTATGCGCCTCGGGGATCACTGGCGCTTCTTCCTGTCTTCGCCCGAACCGCCCGCGCTTGGGACGCGTGCGCGTCGTCGTTAGTGCCCGGCGTCGCGCTTCGGCCGCCACCCATGCCCGCTCCGCGGAGTCTTCGCCTGTGACCGCGACCTCGCCAATCAATCCCTGGGCAAGTACCTCAGCCGTGATCGCCTCGCTTCCGCCAGGATCACGAAGCACACCGAATGCGGCCGCGTACCCGATCGGACTGTAGGCGCGAACCGCCTCGACCACTGCTTCGCCGTCGCCCTCGCGGAAACGCAGGAAGGCGCCGTCCATCACGGCGCCTCCGCTGCGGGCACGGCGCGGCTATCCCTCGTTCGCGCGTCCCCAGGCGGTGCAGACAGCGGCATAGTCTGTCCATTGTGCGCCTCTGACGCTGAATGTCACCAATCCCCCACCCTCCCGGCCGATGCCTCGTCGCCTCACACGCCCGCCCCACTACGGTGTCGCAGCACCCTGGTCGCGATGAAAACGGCGATCGCTACGGGAATCGCCAACCACGCCGCCGCCATCGCCAGGTAGACGCCACCAACGGCGAAGTAACGCGCTGCCTCCACCGACGTGTGCCATGCGTTGGCCAGCGCATCGCCGATGGCAGGAGGGCCGTCGTTGCTTTTGGCCGTAGCCGCCGGGACCGGCGAGACGGCCACGTCGATCGTCGCCAGGTCCGTAAGATGGTCCAGCACAGCGATCCGCCCCTGGACCTGCTCTATCTGCAGGCGGACACCATCCAACCGGTCCGTGAGCGTCAGGATGTCCTGCACCGTCGTCGCTTTTTCAAGCAACGTGAGGTACTGCGATTCCGTCCTCTCCAGGTTCCGCAGCCGGCTCTCAAGGTCCGTGTACTCCTCGGTAACCTCGACGGACCGTGCTGATTCCGACGTCACCTTCACGCCGGAGAGGCTTCGGATGTCCGCCAGCGTCTGCTGATAACGCTCGGCCGGCACGCGGATCGTCAGTGATGCGCCCCGTCCACTCGTTGCTGCCGCAAAGTTCGATTGCTCCACGAACCCGCCCGCAACTGTTGCAAGTCGTGCCACGTCGTTGAAGGTCCGTCCCACGTCGTCTGCTTCGAGGTACATGGACCCGTTGAACACGATCTTCCGGTCGATTGCACTTGCCACCGCCGGGCTCGTTCCTCCGTCAGCGCCGGTCCCTCCTGACCCGGAAAACAGCGCGTCCGCCCGGCTGCTCTCACTTATTGCTGGGGCCGAGGTCTCGCCGCTCGAGGCTCCCCTGCTGTCTGCAGCAGGCGAACTGAGGCTGTCGTCGTCCCCGCATGCAACGAGTCCCAGCGCCATGACCGCTGCCAATGCGCCCCCGGTGACCACCAGCGTCTTTCGCCCCATCACACCCTCCGTCATGCGAATAGCTCGCATAGCACGTACGACGCCGGCTCTCCCGCCGGAGTTCCCCGGCCCGGAGCCAGGGTAAAGGCCCCCGAACCCGCGAGGCAACGAAAAGGCGGGACACGAAGGTGTCCCGCCTTTTCCCTTCGCCATGCGCGGCGGCTGGCCCGTTACTTCTCCGTGCTGGCTCCCTCGATCACACCCTGGGGTGTGATTTTGATGCTTCGTGCCTTCGCCTCCGGCTTCTTCGGCAGCGTGAGCTTTAGCTCTCCGTTCTCGAACTGCGCCGAAGCCTTCTCCACGTCCACCGTCGGCGGCAGGCGCAACGAACGCTGGAACGACCCATACCGCAACTCCCGCCTCAGGTAGTTGTCGTCCTTGTTCTCCTCTTCCGAGCGCGTCTCGCCGCGGATCGTCAGCACGTCGTCCTCGATCGAGATGTCGACGTCTTTTGGATCGATACCGGGCACGTGCGCCCTGACTACCATCTCCTGGCCGTTCTCAACGACGTCGATGCCGAGTGTGCCCGGCCCGAACTCCTCCGCCGGCCGATGCAGCGTGCGAGGCAACCCCTCGTCGAAGAATCGGTCGAGCAATGACCGCATTCCGGCCATCTCGCCGAACGGGTCCCAGCGCGTGATTGACGTTGCCATCTGTTCTCTCCTTTTTCGGGCGCTCAGCCCGCTGTGACTTGATGCATCCAATCGTAGATCTCAACAGGTAGCATTGCAAGTATTTCTGATAACAAGTTTATCAAGAAAACTCACGCATGCACTCTGGTGTTCCTCCCCACACTTCTGTTAACCTGTCGGCAATGGCTCGCAATCTCTACGAAGTCCTCGGCATCAAGCGCGACGCGTCCGAAAAGGAGGTCCGTTCCGCTTATCGTCGCCTCGCGCGCAAGTTCCATCCCGACGTCGCGCCAAACGACAAGGCAGCCGAATCTCGCTTTAAAGAGGTCAACGCCGCCTTTGAGGTCCTCTCTGACTCCGACAAGCGCGCGAAGTACGACAAGTACGGCGATCGCTGGGAACACGCAGACCAGATAGAAGAAGCCCAGCGAAAGCAATCAGCGTCGGGCTGGGCGCGCCAACAGGGTGCCTTCGGCGGTCAGGGCGGCGAAGGCTACGCCGACCTCGATTTCGGTTCCGTATTCGGCTCCATCTTCGGACGCGACCGCGGCTCTGCCGATATCCGCCGCCGCGGCGCCGACGTGGAAACGCCCGTCGAAGCCACCCTCGAGGAAGCATTTCGCGGCACATCCCGTACGATCTCTATCGCTGCCCGGGATCCCTCCGCACCCCCTCGCCGCCTGGAGGTTCGCATTCCTCCCGGGGTGAAGACCGGTTCCCGCGTCCGCGTCGCCGGCGAAGGTCACCCGGGTTCCGGCGGTGCACCCGCGGGCGACCTCTTTCTTCTCATCACCGTCCTCCCACACTCCAGGTTCGAACGGAAAGGCGACGACCTCGTTGTCGACGTCGTCGTCCCTCTCCTCGATGCCGTGCTTGGCGGCGAAGTCGAAGTCCCAACCATCGACGGTCGCGTCATGCTCAAGCTCCCGGAACTCACCCAGAACGGCAAGCAGTTTCGCCTTGGCGGCAAAGGCATGCCCGTTCTCTCAGCCTCCGGTTCTCGCGGTGACCTCTACGCCCGCGTCAAGGTCCAGCTTCCCGAACAGCTCGCCCCCGGGGAGCGCGAGCACTTCGAAGCACTCCGCGCCTTACGCGCCGGCGCACCGGCAGGAAGGGCGTAGGAATCGCAATGGAACCGTTCGACGAATCCCTCATAGACGATGGCGTCCACGACGAAGAGCCGATCTACGTCATCTCGATTGCCGCCCGCCTCGTCGGCATGCACCAGCAGTCACTGCGTTACTACGAACGCGCCGGCCTCATCTCCCCCAGCCGCACAACTGGCGGGATCCGTATGTACTCCAACCGCGATATCCAGCGTATTCGCCAGGCGCAACGACTGATCGACCAGCTTGGCGTCAACCTTGCCGGCGTCGA
>JAGQHB010000068.1 GCA_020432045.1 Dehalococcoidia bacterium
AGTAGTTCCGCGTCCGAACGCCCAGGAACACAATGTGCCGAAGCCGGTCCGACGGCTGCCGCTTGAAGGCGATCACATCTTCTACATCCAACCCGTGTGACCAGCACTCCATGAGCCGGGCGGTGACAAACGACGTGGCCGACATCGGTGGCCCGTACCAGGGCATTCGCCGCGAAGGGTCCAGCGCACGCGCGGCTTCGACGAGCGCACTGCTGGCATGCCGCCACCACGCAACCAGGTCCGCATGGGAAAGCTCACGAGCCTTGATGATGTAGGGGAATTGCCCGTCGGTGACGGGGACACTGCCGCCTGCACGGGCTTCAGCCAGGAACGCGGCTTCATCGACCATTGCGAGCGTGGCGGCTTCGTCGATGTGAGCCAGGTGAGCGATCTGGTCGCGGACGGCCCATCCGGGCGCATGGGTCGGCCGCTCGAAGTCCGCGCCGCCCAGGTCGCCAAGCATCTCGGCGAACGATGCATGCTCGGCCGCTAGGTCATCAACGATCTGGATGTATGCGTCGCTCATCTCGTGCTCCCCAGGGTAGTGAGCCCACGATACAACGCAGGTCACCAGCGTGGTTCCTCGGCGGACGACTGTGCGAGAGGTTGGAGATGGTCGGGGCGCGGCGATTTGAACGCCGGACCTCCTGAACCCCATTCAGGTGCGCTACCAGGCTGCGCTACGCCCCGACTGGCGGGAATGGTAGCAGACAGTCCCAACATGCGCCGCCGCGGGATTGCCGCGCCGTCGCACGACGAACAGAATCGCAGCATGGCCCCTGTCGCAATCATCGGAGGGGGAATCTCAGGAATCGCCGCAGCGCATGAGCTTGGCCGCCACCGCATAGCGACTGCAATTTTCGAGGCCACGCCTCGACTTGGCGGGCGCGTCTCCACGGTCGAGCGGGGTCCTGTTCGCTTCGACGATGGCGCTCAGTTCATCCGCACAGACACGCCAATGGCCGCACAACTCCTACTGAACGACCTCCCCTCCGACTTGCTGTTCGACATCACGCGCGAGGTGCTGCCGTTTGACCGGCGGGGACATATCGGACCCGGCGACCCCGCTCAGAACGCACTTCCCAAGTGGGGATACCGCGGCGGACTGATGGTGCTGCCGCGCCTCCTGGCAGCTTCATCGCGGGCTCGAATCCATCTTGGATGGCCCGTGGCCAGTCTCACGCGCTCCAGGATCGGCTGGCAGGTCAGCGGACCGCGCGGTGAGGCTGGCAACTTCCGTGCGGTGCTGGTGACGCTCCCTCCGATGGCCGCCAGGGCGCTCGCCATCCTCGATGGATCCTTAACCCGAGCCCACGGCGCGCCCGGCAAAGGGACCCACCGGACCATCATCAGCGTTGCGTTCGAACCGGATTCTCCTCCATCCGCTCCAGCAGGCGCGTATGCATTCGTGAACACCGACCGCCAGCACGCGATCAGTTGGCTCGCCTTCGAATCTGCCAAGCCCGGGCATGTGCCCGCCGGACGCGAAGTCGTGGTGGCGCAAATGGCCCACGACTGGAGCGCTCCGAGGCTTGGCCTGCCTGACATCACGATCGCCGCCGAAGCAGTCGCCCTGTGCAGCGCCTTCCTGAAGTCACGGGTCGTTCCGAGGTGGGCCCACGTCACCCGGTGGGCTGAAGCGCTTCCCGATACAACGGTGACACTTTCTCTGGACGACGAGGACGGCGGATTGTTCTTCGCAGGGGACGCCTTTGCCGGTGGGCGGGTGCACCTTGCCCTCGAATCGGGCCTGGCCGCAGCCACCCGGATCAGACGTCAACTGGACGCCCAATCCTGAAGCCAACAACATGGCTCACGGACTATGAACACTCCTGTCACACCATGGGTACTTGCTGGCCGGATACTCTCGATCCTCGGGATGGGGTTTACGGCAGCATCAGCCATTCTGCTTGCCATCATCCCGTCATTCTGGGCGCTTGTCGCCGCGGCAGCCTTCGTTCCGTTCCTGGGAATGATCGTGCTCGTCGAACGCTACTCCGCGAAGCACGGCCTCATCGGCCCACCCGAACCTTTGTCAGCCGACGAGGACGACTAGCCCGCTCCTAGCCTGCTCAGGGACTACCTGGCGACCTCACGGATCTCAATGTCGGTGATGGTCACCTGCTCCGTTGGCGTGCCCTGGGCGCTGCCGGCCCGGCCAATAGCGTCCACGACATCGAGACCGCTCGTGACCTGCCCAAACGGGTAAAACTTGTCGCCCGGGTTGGTGTAGTCGAGCGACGGGTTGTCCTTGAGGTTGATGAACCACTGGCTGCCGAACTCCGTGGCGCCGGCGCGCTTCGCCATCGAAATCGTGCCGCGCTTGTTCGACACCTCGTTCGGCTCGTCATCCATAGTGTATCCAGGGCCACCCGCGCCGGTGCCGAGTGGGTCACCCGACTGAATGACGAAGTTGCTCACGATTCGGTGGAACGTAATGCCGTCGAAATAGTCCTGCTTGGCCAGGAAGACAAAGCTGTTCACGGTCTCCGGAGCCCGATCGACATCGAGTGCGATGACGAATTCGCCCTTAGAGGTCTTCACGACTGCTTCGTACTTGAACTTCGTCGCGTCCACCACCGACTCCGGCGCGGTGAACTGCTTCACTGCCGGCGTCGGGCTCACCTCCGGCGTGGGCGTCGGCGTGGCGTTCGGGTCGGGCGTGGGTGTGACCGTTGGCGTTGGCAGCGGATCGGCCGTCTCGTTCCCACCAGTCGTCGTGAGGAACGCAGCAGCGACCATGACGACTGCCGCGATCGACCCAATGACCGCGAACAGGCCGATGTTGCTGAAGAGGTTCATCGGGAACCCGGGCTTGTACACATCAGTCGGGATCGTGTTCGAACCAGACGTTCGCCGGCGCGACGATTCCTGGCCAAGGTGTTGCTGAGCGCGTCGTCGACGCTTCGCCAAGGTTGGGCCTCGTAGTGAGTGAAATGAAAGCGGCCGTCGTAGGGCCCTTTTGCGAGTATACGAGGCGCCGATCCACGGGCAACCTGCAGGGAAGAGTCCGTTATGCGCCCCGGAAGCCCATCCGCGCCAGCTCTTCCCTCGCCACAGTCCGGTCATCCCACGGCCGCACCTCGTGGCCGTAGATCATCGACTGCTCATGGCCCTTCCCGCAGATGAGGACTATGTCGCCCGGCTCTGCGCGTCTGAACGCTTCGCCAATCGCCTCTCTCCGATCCTCGACCTCGATGAAATCCTGGTCGCGGACGCGCCCTGCAGACTCAGCGTGACTCGCAATCTCTCTCACGATCGCAGCCGGGTCCTCGCTTCGCGGGTCTTCACTCGTAAACACGGCGAAATCGGCGCCATCGGCCGCCGCGCGAGCGACTCCGAACCGCCGGCCAGGGTCACGGTCTCCGGCAGCACCCGCGACGATCGTGAGCCTTCCGATCGAGACCTCACGGAGGACTGCAAGGGCTTTGCGGACAGCATCCCCCGTGTGTGCGTAGTCGACGATGACCGCGAACGGCTGGCCCGCGTCAATGCGTTCCATGCGACCCGGCACGCCCGGAAGGGACTGCAATCCGTGTTGGATCGCGGGTAGTGGCACGTCACAGGCAATGCCTATCGATGCAGCCGCAAGGGCATTGGCGACATTGAA
>JAGQHB010000069.1 GCA_020432045.1 Dehalococcoidia bacterium
CGAGGCGCACGTCCCCATGTTCCAGGTAGCGCAGCCCACCATGGATGAGCTTCGTTGATCGCCACGTTGTCCCGAACCCGAAGTCGTCTTTCTCGAACAGCGCCACGCGCATCCCCCGCGAAGCCATCTCGCGGGCGATCGCGGCGCCATTGATCCCTCCCCCGATGATCGCAGCCTCAAGCGGCGGCCCCGATGCGAGTTCGTCCAGGTTCGTCATTCCCGCCCGTTCTCCAGTACGCGCCCCACCGCCTTCCGCCATTCTGCCAGCCGCTGTTGCCGTTCCGGTTCGACCATCTTCGGCTCGAAACGCCGGTCCGTCCGCCACAACTCCGTGATTTCATCTTCGCCAGCCCACACGCCCGCGGCAGTCCCGGCAAGGTAGGCCGCACCCAGCGCCGTCGTCTCCGTTTCCCTTGGCCGCACGACGGGGATGCCGCTCAGGTCTGCCTGCATCTGCATCAACAGGTTGTTCGCAGAAGCTCCACCATCGACCCGCAGCTCCGCCAGCGGCCGGCCCAGGTCCTCGGCCATCGTTTCTGCGAGATCCACGCTCGAAAACGCGATCGCCTCCAATGCAGCTCGCGCGATGTGAGCCCGTGAGACCCCTCGCGTCAGGCCAAGGAAAGCGCCACGTGCCTGCGGGTCCCAATGTGGTGCTCCGAGCCCCGTGAATGCCGGCACAACCGTTACCCCACCCGCATCCTCGACCTCGCTCGCCAGCGCCTCGATGTCCTCCGTTCGTTCGATGATTCCCAGCCCGTCGCGCAGCCACTGCACTAGCGATCCTGCGACGAAGACGGACCCCTCTAGCGCGTACTCCGCGGAGTCTTGCGTCGCGCCTGCACTCAGCGACGTTAGCAACCGGTGTGTCGAAGGAGCCGCGTCTCCTCCACGGTTTGCCAGCAGAAAGCACCCCGTCCCATACGTATTCTTCGCGAGCCCCGGTCCGAAACACGCCTGCCCGTATAGCGCCGACTGCTGGTCTCCTGCCATCGCGAGAATCGGGATCCGCGCTCCAAGCACCGCCTCGTCTGTGAAGCCAAAGTCCGCGGTCGGCGGCAGCGCTTCCGGCAGCATCGCAGCCGGCACGCGCATCGCGTTGCACAGTTCCTCGTCCCAACGCCGTCCGTGGATGTCGAACAGCAGCGTCCGGCTCGCGTTCGTGTAGTCCGTGGCGAAACGCCGCCCACCTGTCAACTTCCAGAGCAACCATGAGTCGACGGTGCCCGCGACCACCTCGCCGCGTTCCGCGCGCCACCGCACTTCAGGGTTTTTCTCGATCAACCACGTGAGCTTCGTTCCCGAGAAGTATGGGTCCAACGTCAGTCCCGTCTTCTGCTGCACTACCGGCTCCAGCCCCCGTCGCCGGAGTTCGTCGCAAATCCCTGCCGTTCGCCGGTCCTGCCAGACGATTGCTCTGCCCAACGGCGCCCCCGTCGTCCGTTCCCACGTCACCACCGTCTCTCGCTGGTTCGTGATGCCGATCCCGGCGAGTTCGTGAGGTGTAGCACTAGCCGCAGCCAGCGCAAGCCGGATTCCTTCGAGCGTCGATGTCCAGATCTCTTCAGGATCGTGTTCGACCCATCCCGGGGCCGGGAAGTGTTGCGTAAACGCCACCTGCCCAAGTCCCGCGATTCGGCCTTGTGCGTCCACGACAACCGCGCGCGAACTCGTCGTCCCCTGGTCAATCGCGAGGATGTACGTCACCGTTCGAGTATAGGGAGACCGGCGGCCATCACGCCTTCCGTGGCTCCAGCTTGTCGAGTCGCTCACGCAACGCCGCGTTCGCCGCCTTCAGCTTCTCGAATTCATCTCTCAGATTCCGCACCTCCGGCTCGGTCGCAGTCCCGCGCCGCAGTGCCAGGGCAGCCTCACGTGCGATCCGCACCGGCCGCCCGTCCAGCTCCCGCGCCGCCATCCGGTCGAGCGCCTCGGCCGCCGATGGCTCTCCGATCGCTTTCAGCGCATTCGCGGCCGCGATTCGCGCCTGGTATCCCGGGTCGTCGAGGAACGGCGCCAACCGGTCCGCCAGCTCCTTCCGGCGGTCCGGGAAGAACGCCCCGAGGCGCCCGATCCCGCCCAGCGCCACGTGACGCGACTGCGCCGGTGCCCCGTACGCTGCTGCCTCGAACAGTGGCTCCAGCCCGCGCTCATCGCGCAGCTCCACAAACCCATCGATACATCCGCTGCGGATCACCTGCCGGAACGAATCCCGCTGCATGCCCGCCATCAACGCATCGTATGATCCCCCGGTTCGGAGCTTGCCGATTGCCCGGTGCGCCTCCGCCTCCACAAACCACGAGGCATCCGAAGCCGCGAACTGCACGACCGCAGCGAATGCTTTCTCGTCCCCTCGGAACTCGCCCAGCGCAGCGACAACCGCCCGTCTTGCCTTGGGGTTCCGCACAGCCAGGCCGCGAATGAGCGCGTCCCGCGCCCCCTCGCTCCGGATCACACCGAGTGCCCTGGCTGCCGCTGCCTGGACGGCCCAGAACTTGTCGCGAAGCATCGCTGTCTCCAGTGCGCCGAGGCTCTCCGGGCTGCCTTTCTTGCCCAGTTCAGCTGCCGCAAACTGCCGGCCGGAGATGTCGTCGTCCGCGCGAAGCTGGTGGACCAGCTCGCCGGCTGTCTTCTCGAATTCGATCTCCTTCAGCACCGCGTTGTGCGGGTCAAAGCGGCACATCACCGGCTGCTCGGCCAACGCGAACACGAACGACTGCTCCTCCGCGTCGACCACGATCGGAAACGCCTTCGGCCGTCCCCGTGCACCCGAAAAATCGATCGTCAGCGGCAGCCGGAAGATCGGCGTCCCGTCCTTCGTGTCCTGCGTCTGCTTCACACGGACGATCGCCGTCTTGCTCGTCTCATCCCATGCCCAGCTCACCTTGAGCTTCGGATGTCCTGGTTTGAAGACCCACTGGTCGAAGAACCAGTCCAGGTCTTTGCCGGTTTCGCCGCGGATGGCATCGACGAGGTCCGACGTCATCACGCTGCGATGCTGGTTCTCCCGGCAGTACCGCCGCAGCGCCCGAAAGAACGCTTCCTCTCCCAGCAGCTCGCGCAGCATGTGAAGGACGACACCGCCTTTCTCGTAGAGGTGCCAGTCGAACAGGTCGATAGGCTCCCGGAAGACGTTGCTCACGATCGGTCGCCGGTAGCGTTCGCCGAGGTACAGCTCGGTATTAGTGATCGCGCCCTGCCGGTACTCGTCGATTCCCGTGTGGTGCTCGTCCCACAGCATTTCGAAATAGGTCGCGAATCCCTCGTTCAGCCAGCCGTGAGACCAGTGCCTGCACGTCAGCAGGTCGCCCCACCACATGTGCGCCAGCTCATGCGAGATCAGCGGGTCACTCGAATAATCAACCGTCGCCTTGCGGTCCAGGAGAATGTTGTGCGTCATCGTCGTGGCGCTCGTGTTCTCCATGCCGCCAAACACGAAGTCCCGCACTACCACCTGGCTGTACTTGTCCCACGGGTAGTCCACGCCGCTGATTCGCTCGAACAGCGAGATCATCTCCGGCGTGTTCGCGAAGGTCCGTCGCCCGTCTTCGTCGTCGTCCGCCTCCACAAAGTAATCGATTGGTAGTCCTTCCCGGCTCGCGTCGATACGCGTGAACTCTCCCGCTGCCAGCGTCATCAGGTACGTGGCCAGCGGCTTTTCCTGCCGCCAGTGGAGCGTCCGCGTGCCGTCCAGGTTTTCCCGGTTCGACACCAGGTTTCCGTTGGAGAGCGCGAACCACGTGCCCGGGACCGTCGCCATGAGCTCAAACGAATGCTTCTGGCCGAGGTCGTCTACGCACGGGAACCAGAACCGGCCGTCTTCGTCCTGGTTCTGTGACCACACCTGCCGCGGCTTATCCGGGTAAGCGGCATCTGGCCCGATGAAGTACAGGCCGATCCTCGGGTTCGCCTCATAGGTGACGGTGATGTCGAGGTCGGCGTCCCGGCTCGCGGCTGCCGGAAACTGGACGGTCAGCACCCGCCCGTCATACACGTGCCTTGCCTTCTTCCCGTCAACGGTGACCACGCTGATTCGCAGGTCGATAGCATCCAGCTTCAGCGACCGCAGTCCGTCTTCGAACGCTCGTACTGTATGTGTGGCCGTCCCCGCAACTCCCTGGTTCTCCACGTCAAGCCGCACGTCCAGCGTCGTGTGCTTCACCACCACATCGCGGTCGCGCGGCCAACTCGGCCCATCCCCCGGAAGTGCGTGCCCGTTTGGGCCATCCGTCAGCCCAGCATGTGCGCATGCCGTCCGCTCGGTCCAGCTGTTGACATTCACCATCTTCCGCCCTCCGAAGCCCGGTGATCCTACCTTCCGGCCCCAGTACCTGCGATCGCTCAGAACACCGCCGCGGATCCCTCTCCCCGGATGTCCGCGCCAACGGCCACACCCGCTTCGTTGACCACTGCCACGTATGCGCGCCCCATCGGCGCGTCCCAGGCCGGAACTGTTTCCGTGGAGATCCCCGCCCTATCGAAGATTGCACTGAGCGAGTCGGGATCATGCTCCTCCACCGTTACCTGCCCGAAATCGCGCGAGAACATCGAAAAGCTCCCCAACGACCAGCGCGGCATGTCCAGTGCGTCCTGCACATCCATCCCCCGGCGCAGCAGGTGGTCCAGTACCTGCAGGTTCGTTTGCGGTTGCTGCATGGCACCCGGCGTCCCGCCCACCACACGTAACCTTCCATCCGCGCCGGTTGCCACGTAGCAATGCAACGTGTGGATGGGCCGCTTGCCAGGGGCCAGCTCATTGGGGTGGCCGGTTTCCAGCGAGAACCCGCACATCCGGTTGTTGAACAGCACCCCCGCCTCCGGCGCCCACAGCCCGCTTCCCCAGTGCGCGAACACCGACTGGATCAGTGAGACTGCGTTCCCGTCGCCGTCGATCGCGAGCATGTAGGTCGTATCGCCCGATTCAAGCGAAGCTGCGCGGCTCATCTCCCGTCCGATATCACTGTCGACGAGCGCTTGCGTGTCCAGTCCGGTTACGTCTGGGTCGCCTGCAAGCTGATAGCGCACCGCAAACGCCTCTGCCAGTGCCGCGTGCTGTAGCACCGCTGCGTCTGTCCCGGCCCGCTTCTTCAGCATCTCCTCGTAGCGGCGCAACGACAGCGGCAACACGAAGCCCTGCGTAGGCAGCGGCTGCGTGAGGATCCGATGCCCGGCGAACAGCGTTGATACCGGCCTCTCCCAGCGCGCTGGTCCGCGCCATTCGTTTGCAGAGAACGCCACGCCGTCCTTCCCCAACGGCTCTCGGCACGCATCAGCCACTGGGCCCGAGTAGAAGCCGTCCGCCCCGTGGATCGCGATCGTGCTCAAAGTCCGCGCCAGGGCGGGCTGGACGACCGGTTGGCCAGCCCGTGTCACCTGCCCGAACACCTCGGAAAAGAACCGGGACGGTGCGCATTTCGCCCGTCCGCCATCGATCTCGTCGACAAGCTGTCTCGAGGCGGGAAACCCATCCTTCGCGTAGTCGATGGCCGTCTCGAAAAGCCCGTCCCAATTCAACCGGCCGTACCGCTGATGCAGATGCCACCATCCATCGACACATCCCGGGACCGTCACTGCCCGGGCACCTGTCTGCGGGATACTTCCCACCGCTCGGTACCCGTCCGCGTCCGCGGACATCGGCGCTGGCCCCGAAGAGACAAGTGCTTCCACCTTCCGTGTAGCGGCCTCGTACGTCATTGCGAACGAATCGCCACCGAGGTGGCTGAAATACGGCTGTACCACCGTCATCACGGCCGCCATCGCGACCGCTGCGTCAGCTGCGGTCCCGCCCATCCGCAGCGCGGCCATGCCCGCCTCGACCGCCAACGGGTGGTCTGCGGCGACGCATCCGTTCGGTCCACGAAGCGCCCCGCGCCACCGGGCACCGGTCCGGAGCGCTATGGCTGGGCGCGGATCCATGCCAGCACCTCGTCACCGTGGGCGTCGGGTTTCACCCGTCCCCACGTTTTGGCGATTCGTCCCTCTGGGTCGATCACCACAGTCGATCGGGTAATGCCCTCGTACTCCTTGCCGTAGTTCTTCTTCAGGCCCCATGCCCCATAGGCCCGTGCCGTCGCGTGGTCTTCGCCATCGACGAGCAGCTGAAACCGAAGGTCATACTTCTCGGCAAACTTCGCGTGCGCACTCTGCTTGTCCGGGCTGAGGCCAAGCACGATCGCGCCCGCGTCCACCAGCGCGGCGTGGTTATCGCGGAAATTGCACGCCTCGCGTGTGCAGCCTGGCGTGTCATCGCGCGGGTAGAAATACAAAACAACCCATTTCCCCCGCAGCGCTCCCAGGGAAACCAGGTTGCCTTGCTGGTCCGTCAATTCGAATGCAGGTGCGTCCACGCCCGTTTCCAACATCGCCATCGGTCGGTCCTCCCCCCTGCCTCGCCGGCTGGGCTAGCCTGCCAGCTGTTGCGCGAGCTCCAGCATATCCAGCCGCGGGACCCCCTGTCCGCGAGCCACTACCTCCGTTAGCGGTACCTCCACCACCTGCCCCCGCCACATTCCCACCATCACCCCTGCCCGGCCGGCCACCAGTGCCTCCACAGCCCCCGCCCCCATCATCCCCGAGATGATCCGGTCGCGAGCCGTTGGGTTGCCGCCACGCTGAACGTGCCCCAGCACCACCACGCGGTATTCACAACCGGCCGCTTCAGACACCTTCTGCGCAACCTCATATACCCCACCCAACTCATCCCCCTCTGAGACGATCACCAGGTGGCTGCGCTTCCCTTCCTCTCCAAGGCGCCGAAGCCGTGCAGCCAACGCGTCCGCCTCGCCGTGCTCTTCCGGCACCAGCACCCCGGCCGCACCACCGGCCAGCGCCACCTGGATGGCGATCGTACCCGAAGCCCGGCCCATCACTTCGACAAAAAACGTCATCCCCGTCGCTTCACTCGTGTCGCGCAGCCGGTCGATCGCTTGCATCGCCGTGTTGACCGCCGTGTCGAACCCGATCGTCTCGTCTGTGCCGTAAATGTCGTTGTCGATGGTCCCGGGGACGCCCACGACCGCGATCCTGTGCTCTTCCTGTAGCTTGAGTGCGCCGCGAAAACTGCCATCGCCGCCGATTACGAGAAGCCCGCTCACGCCGTCCGCCGCCATCTGTGCCGCGGCCCTCGCTCGCCCATCCGGCTCTTTGAACTCCGGGCAACGCGATGTTCCGATCATCGTCCCGCCACGCTGGATCTGTCCGCCGACACGGCGGTCATCAAGTTCTTCGGTCCAGCCCTTGACCAGCCCTGCAAACCCGTCCCGGTACCCGATCACCCCGATATCGTGTCGCGACGCCGTCCGAACGACCGCTCGCAACGCCGCGTTCATACCCGGCCCGTCGCCTCCGCTCGTCAGTACACCTATGCGCTTCATACGCCCACTGTCGCTTGTCGCCTGTTGACTGCGCAACTGCGCGTCTCAAACGCGTGAAGCGACCACCGGCCAGCGAGACTTTGCGCCAAGAACGCCTTCCAGCGCATGGCCGATCTGCAGGAGGCCGAACTCATCTTTGAAACGCCCCACGATCTGGATCCCGGCGGGCAGACCCTCGTTCGTAAATCCCGCGGGCAGCGAAAGTGCCGGGTGCGCAGTTGCACTGATTCGCGAACAGCTCCGCATCCATTCGATATACGTCGACATCTGCTGCCCTTCGATTTCGTCGACGTACTCCCTGTCGATCGAAAACGGGGCCGCCTGGCTCACGGGGCACACGAGATAGTCGTACCGTTCGAAGAACGCTGCCATGCGCACGAACAGCTCCGAACGCAGCCGGTCCGCCTCCCGCAACTCGCCAGCCGTCAGCCGTAGCCCCTCCTCCACGTTCCAGATAACCGTCTCCTTCACCTGGTCCCGGTGCTCCCGGACCAGGGCTTCACGACGTGTCGCCATTTCGTGAGCCCGCGCCACCTCGAACACACGATCGGCATTCGCGAGGTCCGGCGTCGCATCCTCCACATCGCAGCCGATGGTCCGGAACGCGCCGAGTGATTCGCGCACCACTCGCGCGACCTCCGCCTCCACCGGCAACCCCCCGAGGTCCGCGCTAAATCCGATCCGCGTTCCTCGGAACTCGCGATCGAGCGGCGCCCTGAATCGTGCCCCGCTCACGTTGTCCGCCACCGGAGAACGGGGGTCGAAGCCAGCCTGCACGCTTAACAGCAGGGCTACGTCCCGCGAGCTGCGGCCCATCGGCCCCTCGACGGTCAGCCATGTCCATCCGCCTGGCTTCCCCGGCACTGTCCCCGTCGACGGGCGTAGGCCCACCACGTTGCAGTAGTTCGCCGGGTTACGCAGCGAGCCGCCCGTGTCCGATCCGTCTGCCAGCGGAATCATCCCGCAGGCCAGCGAGACCGCTGCTCCCCCGGACGATCCCCCGCATGTCCTCGTGGTGTCATAGGGGTTGAGCGTCGCCCCGAAGACCCGGTTGAACGTCTGCGATCCCGCACCGAATTCCGGCGTATTCGTTTTCCCGATCGTGATCGCCCCCGCCGCCCGCTCCCTCTGCACGATCAGGTCATCTTCCGTCGGCACGTGATCCCGGTAAATCGGCGATCCGTATGTGGTCCGAATCCCGGCCGTGTTAACGAGGTCTTTGTGTGCAATCGGCAGCCCGTGAAGCGGTCCCGTTTCGATGCCGCGCGCTGTCATCCCGTCCGCCGCGGCTGCCGCGGCCAGTGCCTTTTCCGCCACAAGCGTCACGATCGCGTTCACCGCGGGGTTCACCCGTTCGATCTGGCCAAGGTGGGTTTCCATCACCTCGCGGGCAGAGATCTCTCGCGCCCGGATCAGCGCGGCAAGCTCCACAGCGTCGCGGTAATACAGCGGCTGATCGGCCATCGGTCCACCTCGTGAGCGGGATGCCCGGCACTCTACCCTAAGGACACAACGGACGGATGCCAGCCGTCGCTAAAGCGCGGACTTAATTCTGCGCGTGGTGGCCGTTTCGCTTCGGGCAGACGTGGCCGCTCGGGTCCATCGGGCCAGTACACAGCGGGCAGGGTGGCCGGCCAGCTGCCACCACCGTCGTGATGTGCGATCGCAACTCTGCTCCACGTTCATACGCGAACGAAATCGAAATCGCCTGGCCCTCGCCCTCGTTCCCGGGCGCGCCGATCACCACGATCTCGCGGCGCTCACGGTCCACGCCCATCGACAGCTGGCCCAATCGGTAGTCGATATCCGCTTTCAGCGGGAACACCGGCTCTGGCTCCGCGTCATCAGGTCGCCACGGAGGGACCTCGATCCCCTCATCGTTCAGCACCGTTTCGATGGCGTCGCCCAGCGCAATCAGCTGCTCTTTTTCCAGCCACAGCATGGCGCTTCGGCCGTCCTCGGCCATCGCCTTCAGACGGAACCGGCGCTGGCCCGGGATGCCGACAGCTTCGGCGCCAACGAAGATCACCGGCCCAAACGGTTCTGGATCTGCCATGCATCGATCCTACGCGAGCACTCGCTTTCCGTCGTGGCTCGTACGAATGCGACACGAGCTGTCGCGTTCTTGTGCGATGGTTCCGCTCCCGCGAACAATACCCGTGCAGAAGGAACGGTTGAATGACAGAGCAGGTTCGTCGCGCCACTCGCCTCGTCGAGATCGAGCGTAGGCTGCGCAGTAATCCGCGGGGGCTGAGCGTTCGCGAACTCGCCGAAATGCTCGGATACAGCGCCCGCACCATTCAACGCGACATCAACGTCCTCGAAAGCGAACTTGGTGTCCCGCTCATGGAAGCCTCGGGCCGCCGATGGCGTCTTATGCCCGGTACCTCCCCGATCGGCGCCGTCCGGTTCTCAATCCACGAAGCCAGGGCCGTCTACCTCGCTACCCGCCTCTTCCTTCGCCACGCCGACGAGCGCGATCCCGATGGCATCTCCGCCCTCGACAAGCTCGCAGACGCTCTCCCACCCGGCCTCGGCAGATTCGTGCGCGATGCTGCCGATGAGCTCCGCGACCGGCCCGCCAACGCTGCCCACACCGAGCACATCCGCGTCCTCACGACCGCCTGGGCTGACTCCCGCCGCGTCGAATTGCATTACCGTTCGGCCGCCCATCGCAATGTGCGCCAGACCATGCTTGATCCCTACCTCTTGGAACCCAGTGCTACCGGTGCCGCCACCTACGTCTACGGGTATAGCGAAGTGCATCACGCCCTTCGCACCTTTAAGATTGACCGCATCGCGGAGGCCCACCTTACTGACGAAGTCTTCACGCCTCCCGATGTCGCTGAGCTTAGGGCGCGGATCGCCACCAGCTGGGGCGGGACCGTCGTTGGTGACGATCAATTCGATGTTGTCCTCGAATTCAGCGCAGAAGTCGCGTCCCGAGTCGCCGAAACCAACTGGCACCGCTCCCAGAGGCTTACGCCGGTCGACGATGGCCGCCTCCGGTTCGAGGTTCGCCTCCCCAGTCTCCTCGAGTTCGTCCCGTGGGTGCGTAGCTGGGGCGACGCCGTGCTCGTAGTCGCCCCTCCCGAGCTCCGGGACGACGTTGCCACCTCCATGCGCCGTGCGTCCGCGCTCTACAACTGACCGCTCGAACTACCGTGGCCGCCGGCCAGCACCGTAGACTTCACCTGTGGATTCAGCCTCACCCAGTCTTCGTGCTCGCCGCGATCGCATCGCCCGGACCTGGTCCGGCGAACATAGCGGTCCCACCGTCGTCGCATCCGGCCTCCCCGTGGCCATAGCCGGAACCGACCAGTATCACGACTTTCACGCCCACCCCGACTTCGCCTATCTCTCTGGGGCCGCGTATCCGGGTTCCGTTCTTGCGTTCGATCCCCGCGAAGGCTGGA
Organism: Dehalococcoidia bacterium; assembly: GCA_020432045.1. GTDB lineage: Bacteria > Chloroflexota > Dehalococcoidia > Tepidiformales > Tepidiformaceae > JAGQHB01. The sequence continues at coordinate 10,790 of JAGQHB010000069.1, forward strand.
ACCTGTTCGTTCCGCTCGCCTCGATCGACGACCGCATCTGGGTTGGTGACGGCGAATCCCTTGAGGGAGCTGCGACGACCACCGGCATCGAGCGACCAAGACCGCTGTCTGCCCTTGCCTCGTGGCTCGAATCGCATCGCGGCGAGCCGCTGGCCGTCCTCGGCAATCACGACATCCTTCAAGACGCCGCGGCCTACGGCATCCGTGGCTGGGCCCCACTCGAGCCGGAACTGGACGTTGAAGCCTCTGCCCGCCTCACCGAGCGCATCGCCGAGTCCCGCCGCACGAAAGACCCTTCCGAACTCTCGCGGATGCGCGCCGCCGCGAATGCTACCGCCGCTGGCCACCGCGCTGCATTCCGCCTTGCCCGCCCCGGCATGACCGAACGCGCCCTCCAGGTCGAGGTCGAAGCAGAATTCTTTCGGAACGGCGCGGCCCGCACCGCCTACGGCTCCATCGTTGGCGGCGGCCCGAATGGAGCCGTCCTCCACTTCAGCCCCACGGCCCGTCCCTTTGCCGATGGCGAGATCGTCCTCATGGATGCCGCAGCCGAATACGAAGGGTACGCCGCCGATGTTACCCGGACGTTCCCGGTAGGCGAACGCTTTTCCGGTATCCAGCGCGACCTATACGCCCTCGTCCTCGGCGTCCAACAGCAGGCCGTCCATGACGCCCGGCCTGGCGTCGAATACCGCGACCTCCACCTCGCCGCCTCGCTCCGGATCGCGGAAGGGCTCGTCAGCCTCGGTATCCTCCGTGGCTCGCCGGCTGATCTCGTCGAACAGGATGTCCATGCGCTCTTCTTCCCTCATGGTCTCGGTCACATGCTCGGCCTTGCCACCCACGATGCCGGCGGCTGTCTCGCCGGGCGCACCCCCAGCGACCGCTTTGGCTTGAAATGGCTCCGCGCCGATCTCCCCCTCCAGCCCGGACACGTCGTCACCATCGAGCCCGGTGTCTACTTCATCCGTGCGCTGCTCACCGACCCGTTCCGCCGCAGCCGCTATGCCTCGCAGGTTAACTGGGACATGGTCGAACAGATGCTCGACTTCGGCGGTATTCGCATCGAGGACGATGTGCTCGTTACAGCCGACGGTCCCGAAATGCTCACAGCTTCTATCCCTCGTGAACTCGAAGAGATCGAAGAACTTCGCCGGGAGGGCCTCCGAGGATGATATCCCCGTTTGAACGACTGACCATCGAACAGGTTGCTCACTTCCCCCGCCCCGGCACCGTTATCCCCGGCAACCACCAGTTCACACCGGGTGGCGATGCACTCACGTATCTGTTCAGCCCGGAAGGCAGCCTCGCTCGTGGTCTCTGGCGGTATGACATCGCCACCGGCTCCCGGACGCTGCTCGCGGGCCCCCCACCGCACCGCCAGCTTACGCGTGACGAAGAACTCCGCCGTGAGCGCCTTCGCCTCCGCGAAGAAGGCGTCACTGGCTACGCCTTTGCGCGCAAAGCAGAACTCGAAACGCTCATCGTGCCTTCACCATTGGGCGTTCGCGTCAGCATCGGCGGCGGGCCATTCGTCGACCTGCCCGCCACCGCCGGTGCGATCGACCCGCAAGTCAGCCCCGATGGCCGCTCCGTCGCCTTCGTTCGTGACGGCGATCTCCGTGTCGCCTCCATCTTTGGCGGTGAAGCCATCCGCCTCACCTTCGATGCCACCGACGGCGTCACAAACGGTCTTGCCGAGTTCATCGCCCAGGAAGAACTCGACCGCGACCACGGATTCTGGTGGGCGCCCGATAGTCGCCGCATCGCCTTTGTTCGCGCTGACAGTCGTGACATCCCGAACTTCCCCATCGTGCACCAGGGCCTCGCGGTGGTGGACATCGAGAACCATCGCTACCCTTTCGCGGGAGCTGCCAACGCGAAGCTCCAGCTTGCCGTGGTCGATCTCGAATCGCAGCAAGTCTCGTTCCTGGACCTCGGTCCGGATCCCGATATCTATCTCGCCCGCGTCAACTGGCGCCCGGACGGCGTGCTCACCGCCCAGGTCCTCTCCCGCGACCAGAAGGAACTCGCCCTGGCCGCATTCCTCCCGCACGGTCCGGCCATTCTCCTGCACGAACGAAGTGAGCCCTGGTACAACCTGCACCACGATCTACGCTTCCTCGAATCCGGTGAATTCATCTGGTCGAGTGAGCGTACTGGCTACCGTCACCTCGAACTCCGGGATAGTTTCGGCACGCTTGTCCGCCAGCTTACGGCTGGCCCATGGGTCGTCACCGGACTCCTCGGCGTCGATGAGTCCCGCCGCCTCGCCTACTTCCAGTCCACACAGGAGTCTCCGGTCGAACGCCAGCTCTACCGTGTCTCACTGGACGGCGGCCAGCCCGAACAGCTCACCCACGAGCCTGGCTGGCACGCTGGCGTCCTCTCAAAGGATGGCAACCGCCTCCTCGATATTCACTCATCTCGTGGCCATGGTCCGGCAGTCACGCTTATCGACCTCCCAGCAGGCGCCCGCACCATCCTCTTTGCCAACGATGGCGCCAATGCTGAAAAGCTCGGCCTGCAGATCCCCGAAGTCGTTACCCTCGCTGCTCCCCAGGGCGATGAGCCGTTGTACGGCCTCGTCTATCTCCCTCCGCATCGCCAGCCGGGCGCGAAGTACCCGGTCGTCGTCTCAGTCTATGGTGGCCCCCACGCTCAGCGTGCCATTGATGAATGGTCCTCAACCGTCGACCTCCGCGCTCAGTACCTGGCACAACGCGGGTTCGTCGTCTTCAAGCTCGACAACCGCGGCAGCGCCAATCGCGGACTCGCCTTCGAAGCCCCGCTCTACCTCGCCATGGGTGACCCCGAGGTGGCCGACCAGGCTGCTGGCGTCCGCTGGCTCGGTGAGAACTACCACTACGCCGACACTTCGCGTGTCGGCATCTACGGCTGGAGCTACGGTGGATACATGACCCTCATGTGCATGGCGCGGGAGCCTGGCGTCTTTCACGCCGGGGTCGCCGGTGCACCAGTCACCCACTGGGACGGATACGACACCGCCTACACCGAACGCTACATGTCTACTCCCCAGTCCCATCGCGAGGAGTACGAACTCAGCTCTGTCATGGCCCACCTCGGCGGGCTCACGGGGGATCTCCTCGTCGTCCACGGCATGATTGATGAGAACGTCCACTTCCGGCACACGGCCCGCCTTCTCGTCGAGATGGCCAGGCTTGGGAAGCATTGCGACACGCTCATCTACCCGGAAGAGCGGCACATGCCCCGCGACCCGAAGGGCCTCGAAGACCACGAACGCCGCGTGCTCGGTTTCCTCGAAGAAAAGCTTCGCCCGTCCTGACGGCACGGTCCCGCCCTGTTCGCTATGCTCTCGCCACAACTTCCCTTGAAGGTGCCGCTTTATGGAATACGCACACCCCGAACTGCTCGCCGAGACCGATTGGCTTGCCGCTCACCTCGATGACCCTAACGTCCGCATCATCGACTGCGCCACGGTCGAAGCCTATCGCCGTGCCCATATCCCCGGCGCCATCCAACTGCCCGTGCACTATTACATTAAGGAGGAGGGCTCCGGGGGCGCCGACCACGGCACGTTCGTCATGCCTCCCGCCCAGTTCGAAGGCCTGATGGCCCAGCTCGGCATCTCCAACAACACGCTTGTTGTCACATACGACGACAACAACGCGCTCGTTGCCTCCCGCCTCTGGTGGGTCCTCAAGTTCTACGGCCACGACAACGTCAAAGTCCTCAACGGTGGCTGGCACCGTTGGCTGACCGAGGAGCGCCCCGTCACGTTCCACGCCGCCCGGCCGCCGGCCGGGACTTTCAAGGCGAAGCCCCGCCCGGAACTCATCGCCGACGCCGAGTATCTCAAGGCAAAGTACAGCGACCCGGGCGTCAGCGTCATGGATTGCCGCACCGATGGCGAATGGACCGGCTCCAACAGTCGCGGCAACAAGCGCGTCGGCCATGTCCCGGGTGCCCACCATCTTGAGTGGGTCCGTTTCGTTAACCGCGACGACAGCCGCAAGTTCCTCTCAGCGGACGAATGCCAGGCCCTCCTGGATGACGCGGGCATCACACGCGATAACGCGACGATTACCTACTGCCAGGGTGGAATCCGTGCAGCCCACGGCGCCTTCGTCCTCGAACTGCTTGGCTACGATGACATTCGCGTTTACGACGGGTCCATGCGCGACTGGGCAAATCGAGACGACACGCCGCTCGAGGTCTGATCTGGCCCCGCGCGGCAGCTCCGGAACGGATTGGTAACGGCGGCTGTCTCCGGCTTCACTCCAAGCGGCCGCCTGTCGAACTGATTGCTATGAAGGCGATGTCTGATGAGGCCTGGGTAGCGCGCCTCCGTGCCGCCTACGCCGAACATGGCAGTGATTTCGAATCCGCGCTCACGCCCGTGACCGCGGACAGACCGACCGCGGCTGACGCAGCCACCCACGGGCCCTGCCCGTTCTGCGCCACGCATCCCCCACTGCAGACCTTTCCTTCGAATCTCGTCAACTCGGCGTCCACGCTCGCGTACTGCTCCGCCTGCTACGGTTTCTGGGTACCGGCGTCCGCGTTGTCGTCCGGCATCACGGCCGGCGCCGGCGATCACCCGGCCCTTCGGGCTGGACTGGCGCCCGCTCGCTGCCGCTCATGTTTCGGCTTCCTCATGCCAGATGGTCGCTGCGCAAAGTGCAAACAGGCCGTGCCTGCCTTCGATTGCCCCGAGTGCCGCACTCCCATGGATCGGCGGTATGGCGATGGCGTCACACTTGACCACTGTCCAACCTGCGGTGGCACCTGGTTCGACATGGGCGAACTCGCGGCTGTCTTCGACATCGAAGACACGCCTTCGCTCGCGGAGCGTTACGCGGAACAGCGCGGCGCAGAATCCGCCGTCATGCTTGGGGGGCTTCTCGGCGTCGGGGCAGCTGGTCACAACGAGTACGGGCAGCCAGGCCACGACAGCATCCTCTTCGCGGTGCTACAGGTCGTCGCTGGCCTGGTCCGTCTCCGCTTCTAACGGGGGATGGCTCCTACCAGATCCCCAGCGACATCTTCACATCTTCGCTGGCCATCGTTCGCGGGTCCCATGGCGGGCTCCAGACGATATTCACATCCACGTCCTTCACGCCCGGGAGCTGCTTCAGCTTCGCGTACGCTTCTCCGCGGATGACGGGCCCAAGAGGGCATCCGGGACTGGTTAGCGTCATCGTCACGGTGACCATTCCCTCTTCCACCTCCACCCCGTAGACCAGCCCAAGGTCAACGATGCTGAGGTTGATTTCCGGGTCATTCACCTCCCAGAGCTTCCCCATCAGTTCCTCATGTGTTGGTGGTGGTGCTATCTCAGTCATTCTTGGTTCCTTTCCCGGCCGTTCAGCTGGCCGGAGCGAGTTCGTTGAGGCCTTGTTCGAGCACGTTCCACGAAAGCAACGCGCATTTCACCCGCACCGGGAACTTGGCCACGCCGCGGAGCGCGTCGAGATCCCCGACGTCGTCCACCGGCTCGTCCCCTGTTTGTAGCATCGTCCGCACCGCGGCAGCGAGCTTCCGCGAGTCGTCGGCAGGCATACCCACTACGCGCTCGGCCAGCATCGAGCTGCTTGCCTGGCTGATCGAGCACCCCTCGCCGCGAAACGCGACATCCACTATCCGCCCCTCTTCGACCACCAGGTCAATCGTCACCTCGTCTCCACAGACGGGGTTTGACCCGGAAAACGTCCCTGTTGGGTTCGGCAGCGTCCCTTTGTTCCGCGGGTCGCGAAAATGGTCGAGAATCACCTCACGGTAAAGCTCCTCAAGCGATGCGCCAGTCGTCATCCAAACACCCTCCTCACCTTCCCCAAACCCTCGACCAGCGCCTCGATCTCGTGCGCCGTGTTGTACACGTAGAAGCTCGCACGCGTCGTTGCTGGCACACCCAGTCTTCGCATCACGAGCTGCGCGCAATGGTGGCCCGCGCGGACTGCAACGCCCTCGGTGTCAAGAATCGTCGCAATGTCGTGCGGGTGAACCCCCGCCAGCGCGAAGCTCACGACCCCGGCACGGGCTTCCGGCGACTGTGGCCCATGGATCGTCACTCCTGGCATGCTATGTAGCCGATCGATCGCCAGGGCGTTCAGTTCAATCTCATGCTGCCGGACATTATCCATCCCGAGCTGTTCGAGGTACTCAATCGCTGGCTCGAATGCGATCGCATCCGCGATGCTCGGTGTCCCGGCCTCGTACCGGTCCGGCACGGGTGCCCATGTCGACATCTGCTCGTCCACGCGGTCGATCATCCCGCCTCCGCCGAGGAACGGGTCCATCTCCGCAAGACGCTCCTCCCGTGCCCACAACGCACCCACGCCGGTCGGGCCGAGCATCTTGTGCGCGGAGAGCGCGAGAAAATCACACCCCAACGCTTCAATGTCGACTGCCAGATGTGGCGCACTCTGGGCAGCGTCCAGGAGCACGGGTGCACCCACCCGCCGCGCCATCCCGGCAATCTCAGCAACAGGATTGATGGTCCCGAGCACGTTCGATGCATGTGTTATGGCCACAAGCTTGGTCCGGGGGCCAATCAACTCACGCATCTCGTCGAGGTCCAGTTGGCCGTCGCTGCCGATGTGCGCGTACACGAGCCGGGCGCCCTTCCGTTGCGCCAGCAGCTGCCATGGCACGATGTTCGAATGGTGCTCCATCTCGGTGAGCAGAATTTCGTCGCCGGCGCCTACGTGCCGATCACCCCATGCGTGTGCCACAAGGTTGATCGCTTCCGTCGCATTTCGCGTGAAAACGACGTGCTCAGCCTTCCGCTCGCCAATGAACAAAGCCAGGCGGGCTCGGCTTCGTTCATACTGGTCGCTCGCCCGCATCGAAAGTGCATGAATCCCACGATGTACGTTGGCGTTGTCGGTCTCGTAATACCGGACCAGCGCATCGATTACCTGGCGCGGCGTCTGCGACGTTGCAGCGTTGTCCAGGTACACCAGCGGCCGGCCATTGACCGTTTGCGACAGGACCGGGAAGTCCCGCCTCACCGCTGCTGCGTTGATCGCTTGTCCGCGGATCGTTGGCGTGCTCATCCTCGTCCTCCCTGCTCCGCGCCTGCGGGCAGCCTACTCCGGACTGTCCCAGCGGGCATCGAGGACCGCGCTCAGCTCATCGCGCAGCGCCTCATCGGCGACTCGGTCGAGGACCTGGCCCGCGAACGCCCGCACAAGCAGTGCTTCGGCCGCCTCGTATGGGATGCCGCGAGTCTGGAGGTAGTACAACTGCTCCTCGTCGACTGGCCCCGCTGTCGCGCCGTGGCTCACGCGGATCACGTCGCTCGTCAGGATCTCGAGCACCGGGTCGCTGTCCGCTCTAGCCGTATCGCTCAGCAGCAGGTTCCGGTTCTCCTGGTTTGCGTCCGCGTTCCTTGCTCCAAGGCCCACGCGTGTCATTCCGTAGTAGACGGATCGCGCGTGTCCACGCAACGCAGACTTGAACAGCAGGTCGCTCCGCGTGTCCGGGCCGACATGGTCCTGCGTCGTGAAGAAATCCGCGTGCTGGTTTCCCGTCCCGAGCGTCACGCCGTACAGCTCGCTCGACGACCCGCGAGCCACCAGTGAAGACTCAAGGTGTCCTTTCACGACCCCACCGCCGGCGACGATCTGCAGGCTTACAAACTCCGAGTCCCGCTCCGAGACCATCCGCTGCTCGGTGTAGACCTTCGTGTTCGTTCCCCATCGATGCACAACCGTGTGACGCACGACCGACCCCGGACCTGGCAGCACCTCCACCGCAGGCATGACGACGATATCGCCCTCGTCCGAACGGCATTCTTCAACCACGTGGACGCGGCTATTCGCCCCCGTCACGATCAGCGTGTGCGGTGCCGCAAACTGGCCGCCACCGCTGTAGTTCCGGACGATCCGGACTGGCTCTTTGAATTCGCTGTTCGGCGCTGTCGCCACCAGCACACCGCCTGCCAGGAACGCGTAGTGCAGCGCCGTCAGCTTGCTCGTGCCCGCCGCGACGGCCGAACCCAGCCGCTCATCGACGAGCTTCTGGAGGCGCCCGTCGATGAGCGCGCTGAACGCAATCAGGTCCAACCCGTCTGGAGAAGCCTCGCTGAAGATCACATCACTGTTCTCCAGCACGATCGCCGCGGCGTGCTCACCGGTCACCGGGCAGCTCCGTACGCCGGCCGCCGCCCCGTTGCTCGCTGACATGCCCGGCGTGTACCGCCCGAGGTCGAGAGTCGCGATGTTGTGGTACTTCCAGGGACGTTCTTTACGGGAGTCTGGCCACGCTTTTTTGCTTGAAAGCGCAACCGCTTCAGAGCGCAGCGCCGCTATCGCGGGCGTGTCGTTCGTCCCCTCACCAAGTTCGCGGCTCGCAGCCGCGGAAAATGCCGCCGTGCTTTCTGCAACAGCGCTCATGTGTTCCTCCTCTATTTCGCCCGCGTGGACCTGCCTGGACTGCCCGCGCCGCCCCACATGGGCCGGGGCGAACAGCCCGCGGGCTAGCCGATTGCGCCTTCCATCTGGAGCTCGATCAGGCGGTTTAGTTCCACCGCATATTCCATGGGAAGCTCTTTCACGATCGGCTCCACGAAGCCGTTTACGATCATTTTTGCGGCGCCTTCTTCGCTCATACCCCGGCTCATCAGGTAGAACAGCTGATCTTCGCTGAGCTTTGATACGTACGCTTCGTGCTGCAGATGCACATCCGGGTCGTCAACTTCCATCGTCGGGTAGGTGTCAGACCGCGACGTTTCGTCCAGCAGCAGCGCATCGCACCGCACCGTCGATTTCACGCCGTAGCAGCCTTCCGCAACCTTCAACAGGCCCCGGTAGCTGGTCCGTCCCCCGTCCTTGCTCAACGACTTTGAGATGATCGTCGAAGTCGTGTTTGGAGCCGCATGCACGATCTTGCCGCCTGCATCCTGGTGCTGACCTTCACCAGCGAACGCCAGCGAAAGGATCTCGCCGTGCGCGCCCGGCTCCATCAGGTAGACGCTCGGGTACTTCATCGTAAGCTTCGACCCAAGGTTGCCGTCCACCCACTCCATGACCGCATTCTCGTACGCTTGGGCACGCTTGGTCACGAGGTTGTACACGTTGTTCGACCAGTTCTGGATGGTCGTGTACCGGCAGCGAGCACCCTTCTTCACGATGATTTCCACCACCGCGCTGTGCAGCGAATCCGTCGAGTAAACCGGCGCCGTGCAGCCCTCAACATAATGAACCTGGCTGCCCTCGTCGCAAATGATCAGCGTCCGCTCGAATTGGCCCATGTTCTCCGTGTTGATGCGGAAGTAGGCCTGCAGCGGTACGTCGACTTTCACGCCCTTTGGCACGTAGATGAACGAGCCGCCCGACCACACGGCGCTGTTCAGCGACGCATAGCGGTTGTCTCCCGGCGGGATCACCGTCCCGAAATATTCCTTGAAGATCTCCGGGTACTCGCGCAGGGCCTGGTCGGTGCCGAGGAAGATCACGCCGAGCTTCTCGAGGTCCTCACGGATGTTGTGGTACACGACCTCAGAGTCGTACTGCGCCCCAACACCGGCGAGGAACTTCTTCTCCGCCTCTGGGATACCCAGCTTGTCGAACGTGTTCTTGATGTATTCCGGCACGTCTTCCCACGACCGCTCATCGCGGTCGGTGGCGCGCACGAAATAGTGGATGTTGTCGAAATCGATATCCTTGAGCGCCTCGGAGCCCCATGGCGGGTCAGAGCTCTCGTTGAAGAGCTTGAGTGCGCGCAGCCGGAAGTCACGCATCCACTGCGGCTCGTCCTTCATCTCCGAGATCGTGGCGACGAGTTCCGGCGTCAGGCCGCGGCCGGACTTATAGAGCGCAGTCTCGTCGTCGTGGAAGCCCCACTTCTCTTTGTAGGTTCCTTCGGTCTGGATTACTGGGGTGGTCATTGTCGCCTCCTCAGGCTGTCGCGGCGGCGGCTTCGTACCTGTCGTAGCCGCTTTCTTCGAGTTCGAGTGCGAGTTCCGGTCCGCCGGATTTCACGATCCGCCCGTCTACCAGCACATGGATGAATTCAGGCTTGATGTAGTTGAGCAAGCGCTGGTAGTGCGTAATCAGCAGCAACCCCATCCCGGGGTTCATCAGTGAATTGACACCCTCGGCGACGGTCCGCAGTGCGTCAATGTCGAGCCCGGAGTCCGTCTCGTCGAGCACAGCCATCGTCGGTTCGAGTACAGCCATCTGCAGCATTTCCGCACGCTTCTTCTCGCCGCCGCTGAATCCATCGTTGACGTAACGCCGGGCGAAGTCGCGGTCCACCTTCAGGATGTCCATCTGCTTGAACAGCAGTTCGCGGAATTCACGAACCGGCACGTCGACGCCGCGTTTCGCGTTCAGCGCCTGCCGGAGAAAGTTCACAAGCGTGACACCGGGGATTGCCACCGGGTACTGGAATGCGAGGAAGAGCCCCGCCCGCGCCCGTTCATCGGCGGCCATCCCCAGGATCGGCTGCCCCTTCAACAGGACTTCGCCGCCCGTCACTTCATAGTTCGGGTTACCCATCAGCACGTTCGCAAGTGTGCTCTTGCCAGACCCGTTCGGACCCATGATCGCATGGGTTTCACCCTCGTTGATGGTCAGGGACAGTCCCTTCAGGATCTCCTTGCCAACGATATTGGCTCGAAGATCCCGGATCTCCAGCAGCGTGTTCTTGCTCATGCTTCGCCTCCTCCGGCGTGAATATGTTCGGGTTTCAGTTCTTCGCCCGGCCCTACGACGTATTCGCACACGGCCGCGCCATCGACGATCCGGTGTACCTGCAGCACTTCCACGCCCACCAGCATCTCGATCGCCTTCCGGTCCGATTCGCACGGAAGGTCCGAGACCTCCGCCGCTTTGCGGTACGGGCAGCTGCAGTTCACGAGATGGAAGCCGTCCTGTTCCGTGTGCCAGCGGTCCAGGATGCCCTCTTCGCGTAGCCCTTCCGTCGCAAAAACAATTCGTTCTTCGCGCGTCGCCGCCAGCGGGATCTCAGACAGGTGCCTCCTGGCCACGGATTCCGCCATCCGTTCTGCGACCGCCATCGTCACTTCTGGCCTGCCGTCGACGCTCTGCAGGACGCGAGCCAGCAGGTCCGCGTAACCGGCCGGGAGCACGCCCACGGCCTTCTCTGTCGGGGAAAATGCGTAAAATGGCCGGCCCGTCGCCTGCCTTACCGGGCGTGCATCGACCAAGCCGTCCGCACGTAGGTTGTCCAGGTGCCGGCGCACGGCGACAGCACTGATCCCCAGCGCATCTGCCAGCTCCTCGGTTCGCACCTCACGGCGCTCCACCACGAGCGCCAACACCTGCTCCCGCGTTCCTTGCATGCTCCCACCTTACTGGCGCCCCCGAGAGCATTCAAGGTTTATCAATGAATATGTTGAAAAAGCCCAACTATGGCGGAATAGGCGCCGTCGATACTTGGCGCTGTCTTCCTTGCCGTTCCGGCGTAGACTCCGACCACCAACTGCACGGAGGCTGCGAATGTTTAAGGGAGTCGATCACGTCGTCATCGCCGTCAAGGACCTCGATGAAAAAGTCAAACAGTACGAGGCCATCTACAGTCAGCCTGTCAGCGATCGTAGCGAGGCTGCCGCCGCTGGCATGGCCATGGCCTTCTTCCGCTTCGGCGATAGCTACATCGAACTTGTTTCCAACCTCGGCGCTGAAGGCCCAATCGCCAAGCGCCTCGAGAACCAGGGCGAGGGTGTCCACCTCGTCGCCATGAAGGTAGACAACATCGAAAAGACGCTTGATGACCTCCGCGCCAAGGGTGTCCGCCTCGTTGGAGACCCGGGCGCCGGCAATCCCGTGAAGGGCCAGGTCTTCATTCACCCATCCGTAACAGGCGGCGTGCTCACACAGATCGTCGAGCGCTAGGCGCTCCCCGGCCTCACTCGAACACGACAGAGCGAGGGGCATATGCCTCTCGCTCTGTCGTGTGGCCCTCAGTGCCAAAATCAATTCGCGGGCGTGAAGCTCACGAGTTTCACCCGTTCGTCGCCGCCCTTGACCTTTACTTCAAGGATCACGCCCACGCCTGGCGCGTAATACTTTTCCTCGACGAACTCCGGGTCCAAAGGGGTCCATTCCCTGATCACGACCACTTTTTCGTAGGCCGTTCCTTGCACGGTTTCTTTGCCGTCGATCTTCTCGATTCGCGCGAGGTCTTCGGCCTCTCCCTTGGAGTACTCCTGCCGGTAACTCTTATTCACCACCGGCTGCGCCCACATCGCGATGCCCGGAAGTGCGCCGTCGACCCCGGCTTCCCAGGCTCCGTTGTGGTCAATGATTTTGCCGTCTTCGTATTCGGCAGTGTCCTCCCCGAGGTACCAGACATTCCCGTCCTTGTCCTGGGCGTACCAGTCCCACGTGTCTTCAACGAGGTCACCGTCTTCGTACACGGTGTCCCGGACGACAGTCGCGGTGATGCCCATTACCACGCGGGTCTCGCTCAACACTTCGACCTCGATGCGTTCGGTGCCGTCTTCCGACTCGTAGACCCAGCGGTTGCCGGGCCTAAACGGCAGGTACACGTTATCGATTCGGCCTACGAAATCGGCGGGGTCCAGCACCGGCGCATAGTTCCCTCCGTCTCCCGGATCGATCACCGCCCCGGTACTGCTATCGGCCGCGCCGGCGCTCGTTTCGTCTCCCCCACACCCCGCGAGTAGCGCGGCCGTGAGCACCCCTGGTGCTGCCAGTGCAGCGAACTTCATCACGTCTCCCTCCGTTACCGGCGGGGCCGGGCTCACGCCTCGCCCCGCTCGCAGTGCGTGCTAGTCCTCGTCTTCCGCCCCAACCACCTCGCCCGTGGCCGCGTCGACCTTCACGTCTTTGTTTCCAACGTCCACGTTGAACACGAGTCCGGTCTTCCAGTACTCGAGGTCGACTTCGCCGATGGAACCGCTGGCAGCCGTCTGTGCGGCGGCAATCGCTTCGTCGAGCGTGATCCCCGCCAGCGGGAGCAGCTCAGCACCGTCGTCCAACGTCCCCGGCGCCACGGGCGCCTCGTCGTCGTTGCCTCCCGCCCGAGCCCCCTGGGTGAGTGCCGTAATAGCGCCGCCGGCGAGGGCGAGAAGTGCCACCGCGCTCACGCCCAGCAGCAGTCGTCGTTCAAGGATTCGATACATGGTTCTTGCTCCGTTTCCGGGCTCTGGTGCCCTGCCACGAAACATCCCACGCCGGTATGAGCAGAACATGAGCCCGGAAACTATTCGCGGATGTTCCTCGCCGGAATTCGGATTTCGAACGTCGCGCCGCCAAGCCGTCCCGGCGAAGTGACCGTCACCCAACCCCCGTGCAACTCCGCGACCGCCTTCACGATCGCCAGTCCTAGACCAGTCCCACGTTCTGTCCGGCTGGCGTCGAGCTGCCTGAATCGTTCGAACACGGCCGCATGAAGGTCCTCCGGAATACCGGGCCCGTCGTCGCTCACGGAAAGGAACACTTCGCCGTTGGTGCCGCGGGCCAGTACTTCAACGCGGGTAGCGCCTTTCGCGTGCAACGCCGCGTTCTCCACGAGGTTGAGCAGGGCCTGCCCCAGAAGGTCCTCGCTGCCGCGCATCGTGAGCGGCTCGGCATCGATGGCGACGACGAGGCCCGGATAGCGCTCCCCAGCCTGCAACGCCACGCCTTGTGTCAGTTGTTCCAGGTCGACATCGGCCTCCGTCAGATCGACGGAGGCTGCATCCATGCGTGCAAGCGCCAGCAGCTGCGTCGTCAGTCTGGTCATCCGCTGCGCCTGCGCGTGGACGGCGTCTAGCGTCCGCCGGTAGTCCTCGCCGTCTCGTTCACGGCTCAGCGTCACATCGATCGAAGCCTCGATAGCAGCGAGCGGCGTCCGCAGCTCGTGTGCTGCATCCGAGGTGAACTGCCGTTCGCGTTCCACCAGCGCGGAAAGCCTCCCGATCATCCGGTTGAAGGTCCGGCCCAGCCGCCCCACCTCATCATCGACGGCGTTCTCCTTGATGCGCCGGTCCAGCCGTCCTTCGCCAATTTCTGCGGCAGTCGCCGTAATCCGATCGATGGGCCTCAGCGCCCGCTGCGCGATGAGAAACGATCCGCCAGCCACGGCCGCTGCCGTGATGGGCACGGTCACCAGCAGGATGGTCCTCAGCAGGCCCAGGGGCTCGGCTACCGTCGAATCATCAAGGCCGGTCACGATGGCGCCCGCGACGACACCATCACGGAAGATCGGCGTCACGCGGTAGCGGTAACGGTCGGCCCCCTCCGGGTCCACGGATATTTTCTGAACGTTCCCGGACGCTATCGCCTTCGCTACTGCCGAAGATTCGCGTGACGTCGTGGCTACAAGCGGCGTTCCGTCCGCCACGACCACGCCAGCCCGGTCATATAGCCGCAGTACGGCTTCGCCTTCCGCTCGTTCCTCGCCTGCGTCCGATTCGAGCGAGAGGACCGGCTTTTCGCCCTCGAACGAAACGAGCCGGACGTCGGGCACTGCCCGCTGTCTCAGGGTGTCATCAAGGTTCTCCCGCAGTTCCACCTGGAACGCGATGTACACGGCCACGGACATCGCAATAAGCAGCGTCGTCGTGACCCCGAAAATGGAGGCCGTGATCTTGGTCCTGATCGAAAGCCTATCCAGCAGGCGCATCGAGCCGGTAACCCGCGCCCCGTACCGTCCGAATCAGTTGTGCGTCGAACGGCGCATCAACCTTCTTCCGAACGGCGTACACCAGCACGTCGATGAAGTTCGACTCCGCTTCCAGTTCCAGATTCCAGACATGCTCCGCCAGCATCGACCGCGTCACGACACGGCCGGCGTTCCGCACCAGGTACTCCAGCAGGCTGTATTCCTTCGCGGTGAGCGCGATTTCCGTCCCCCTGCGCATCACCGTTCGCGCCGCGGGGTCAATCGAGAGGTCTCCCGCCTCAAGCGTTCCCGGGGCTCCTCCGCCGCGCCGCAACAGTGCCCGCACACGGGCCAGCAGCTCCGCAAACGCGAATGGCTTCACGAGGTAGTCTTCCGCGCCCGCATCGAGACCGCGCACACGGTCCGCGATGGTGTCTCGCGCTGAGAGGAAAAGGATCGCCGGGCCGGGCGATTTTTGCGCTCGCACTCGCCGGCAAACTTCGAGTCCGTCCAGTCCCGGCATCGCCACATCGAGAATGAGCACGTCGTACTCGACCGCCTCAGCAGCGAGCAACGCCTCGGTACCGTCCGCTACGGTGTCGACCGCGTACCCGGCTTCCGTCAGTCCACGCGTCACGAACTCGCGAATCGTGGGTTCGTCCTCGGCGAAGAGCATCCTCACGGAATGATTCTAACGTCGCAGTCTGAGCGGCAGATGAGACGTTGCTAATCCTGCTTCGGGCCCGTATACACAACCTCGAACAGAATCCGGTCCGGGCTCTCGAACATCACCTGGTAGTACGTCTGCCCGTCGCCTGAAGAGAATTCCGGACGGTGCCTTGGCGTCTCGAATAACGCCGCCACTCCGTTGGCCTTCAGGTACGTCACCGTCGCATCCACGTCCGCCTGCGTTTCCGCGCTGATGCCGACGTGGTTTAACCCTGCCGCGTCGTAGTCGTTCGCGTCGTCCTTAGTCTTCGGCCCGAACCATAGCGAGGTCTCTCCGCTCCCCACCCCCAGCATTCCGTCACCCTCGTAGATCACGTCCCAGCCAAGGAATCCCAGAAGGTCCCGGTAGAACGCCAGGTTGCCGGCTGCAATCGAGAACAGCAGGTGCCCGAGGTGTGTCTTCATTCGTGCCTATCCTCACCGTTTGGATGCGGCACCATGTCACTCTGGCGTGCGAAGCTGCAACCTCGGGATGTCGCCCAACTGGAGTCGCGACCCTAGCCGGCCCGCCGCGCTGGCGCCTTTGCCTTCCGGGCCGCAAACGCTGCCTTGCCGCGCGCGCTCCGTTCCAGCAACTTCTTGTTCGCCTCGTCGCGTTCCGCCTCCGGCCGCGCCCCGGGCATCTTCCCGGGTTCGAGGCTGCTCGTCGTGTAACTGCATCGCGGGTAATTCCAGCACCCGTAGAACACGCCGCGCTTCGTCCGCTTTTCTACCAGTTGCCCCGTCTCTGGCTCCTCGGGGCACACAACTCCAACCGGGACACCGGCCCGGAAATCGCAAGTGCCGCTCTCACGGTTCTCGCAATCGACGTATGGCCCAAACGGCCCGCTTTTCTGGATGAGCACGCCGCCGTCCTTTGGGCAGTGGTAGCTTGTCGCCGCTGGCGCCGTCACTTCCACAGGCTGGCCTTCTTCCGTTAGCGGCTTCGCGTTCTTGCACTCTGGAAACCGTGGGCACGCGAGGAACTTCCCGTTCCGGCCCCACTTGATCACCATGTTCGCCTGGCCACATACGTCGCAGATGAAGTCCGTCTCTTCCTGTACCTTCTCTGCCGAGTCCTTCGCCACGGCCACGTTCTTCTCGAACTCCGACCAGAACGCCTTCACGACGCCGAGGTAGGACCGCTTCCCTTCTGCGACGTCGTCCAACTCCTCTTCCATCTCCGATGTGAAGTCCACGTTTACGTACTTATTTACGTGCTGGACCAGCATGTCGCTCACCAGGAACCCCAGCTCCTGCGGCACAAGAGCCCGTCCCTGCTTCGCAACGTAATCTCGCTTTAGCACGGTCTGCACGATGGTCGCGTAGGTGCTCGGCCGGCCGATGCCTTTTTCCTCCAGTGCCTTGACCAGTGATGCCTCCGTGTACCGTGGTGGCGGCTCAGTAAAGTGCTGCCGCTGGTCGATAGCGCGGCGCTCCAATACGTCACCTTCCGTCAGGTCCGGCAACGTCGATTCGGCATCCTCGTCTTCTTCGCCCTGTTCGCGTTCGTTCGCATCATTTCCATAAACCGCCATGTGCCCGGCGAACAGTAGCCGCTGTGCCGATGCCCGGAACACGCCCGCGTCGACGCCCCGCTGGTCGTCATGGGCCGTCACTTCGATCTGGGCCGTAGCGAACCGCGCATCGGACATCTGGCTCGCCACAAACCGCTGCCAGATCAGCCGGTAGACGCGCATCTGGTCGCGGTCCAGCGTCGTCTGCAGGCTTTCCGGTGTTCGTGCCGCGTCGGTTGGGCGGATCGCCTCGTGCGCTTCCTGTGCCCCACGCGCTCGTGTCCGGTACACACGCTCTTTCGTCGGCACATAGTCGTCACCCCATCGCGATGCGATGTATCCTCGTGCCGCTCCCCGTGCCACCGGTGCAACGTTCAGCGAATCCGTCCGCATGTACGTGATCAGGCCCACCGGCCCTTGCCCGGGCACCGTGATCCCTTCATACAGCTGCTGCGCTAGGTCCATCGCCCGCGCGGCGCTCATCCCCAGCCGGTTCACCGCAGCCTGTTGGAAGGTGCTCGTCGTGAACGGCGGTACCGGTGACTTCGACCGTTCCCCCTTTTTCACGCCGCTCACCCTGAACGTGCTCCGGTTGAACTGCGCCGTGAGCGTAGAGGCACTCGCCTCGTCCGGGATCGCCGGTACGAACGGGCCGGTACCTGGCTTCAGGGTCACGCCGCGCGCCATTCCCGGGATCCGCGCCAGGTCCGTCGGGAACGCGCTCCCGTCCTTCGCCACCAGTGCGTGGATAGACCAGTATTCCTGCGCCGTGAACGCCTGGATCAGCCGTTCACGTTCGACGATCAGCCGCAATGCCACGCTCTGCACGCGTCCGGCACTTGCGCTCCGGCTCACCTTGCCCTGCACGAACCAGGTCAGCGGAAAACCGATCAGGCGGTCCAGCACTCGGCGCGTCTGCTGGGCGTCCACAAGGTTCTGGTTCAGTTCGCCCGGGTGCTCAAACGCCTCTTCAATCGCCGGACGCGTGATCTCGTGGAATACAACGCGGGACGACTTCTCCACTGGGATAGCGGCCGCCTCGCGGATGTGCCACGAAATCGCTTCACCCTCGCGGTCAGGGTCGGTCGAGAGGTAGACGCGTTCGGCTGTCTGCGCTGCCGCCGCAATCTCCTTAATGATGTCCGTCTTGTCGACGCCGCGGCGCTTGTCCTTCACGACCACGTACTTCGGCTTGAACGTGTCGAAGTCCTCCAGGCCGTACCCGTACGCCGGCAGGTCACGCACGTGCCCGACCGACGCGATGACCCGGTAGTCGTCGCCGAGGATGTTCTCCACCGTCCGTGCCTTTGCCGGCGATTCGACGATAACGAGGTTCCGCGCGCTTCCGTGCCGCGCCCGTTCCGTGGATGCAGGGGCAGCGCTGCGCGCCGCCGGAGAGGCAGAGCGGCGTTTCGCCGGCACCTTCGCCGTTGTGGCGTCGGCCTTTTTCTCGCTGCCGCGTGTCCGGCGCGAGGGTGTTGTCTTTGCTGTTGTTGCCATGTTGTTGCTCACTGCCCCGGCCCGTTGCCGAGCGCGTCAGGTTCCGAGGGTAGACATCGGCTGGAAGGTTTGTCTACGTCAGCCGCTGTTTGCGTCAGTGCAGAGAATAGACCAGCGGCCGTTCCTGTCTCACCAGCCCGCGCAACTCCAGCATTGTCAGCGTGCCCGAAACCGCCGCCACTGCCATCTCCGCGGCTCTCGCGATCTCATCGACATGGAGCGCCCCGTCCTGCAGATGGTGCAGGATCCTTCCTTCCTCGGGCGAGGTCGAAACGGCCGGCCATGCCGGCGCAGATACGCTCACTTTCGGGCGCCCGCCTTCTGCCGGCCTCGGTGACGCCGTCATGGGCAGTTGCCGTGCAGTGGCCACTCCGGCCAGGTTTAGCTCTTCAAGCAACTGGTCCGGCGTCGTCACCAGCTTCGCCGTGCTTTCACGGATCAACTGGTTCGTCCCTGCGCTCTGCCTCGAGAAAATGCTTCCCGGCACCGCGAAAACGTCCCGCCCCTGCTCGAACGCCCAGTTCGCCGTATGCAACGCCCCACTCCCCTCCCCCGCCTCCACGACCAGCGTCGCCGCGGCCAGGCCCGAGATGATTCGGTTTCGGCGAGGGAAGTAGTCCGGCCGTGCTGGGATCCCCGCCGGGTACTCGCTCACCACGCACCCGTTGTTCATGATCTGGTCCGCCAGCCCGGCATTCTCTCGCGGATACACCTGGTCGATACCCCCGGCCATCACTGCCACCGTCGGCGTGCCCGCTTCAACGGCGCATCGGTGCGCGATCGAGTCCACGCCCCGTGCCAGTCCGCTTACGATCGTCACCCCGGCCATCGCCAGGGCGCTGCAGAACGCCTCAGTTGCCTGCCTCCCGTATGGGGTCACTCGCCGCGTCCCGACCACGGCCACGGCACGCTGAATCAACGGTTCCGCCGCCCCCCGTACAAACAGAACGGGCGGGCTCTGTGGAATCTCGCGAAGGTTCGCCGGATATCGCTCGTCGAGCCACGTCAGCGCCACCACGTTCAGCTTCGCCAGCCACGATCGCTCAGCGTCCGGGTCGAATCCCTGCCGCGCCCGTCCGAACGCCCTCACGAACTGAGGTTCCAATCCCGCCGCTGCAATCTCTGCGTCCGCAGCCTGCCATGCGTCCCGGACCGTGCCGAAGCGCTTTAGCAGCAGCGAGAAGTTCACGCTGCCAAGGCCCGCCCTGCGAAGGGCGAGCCAGTACACGACCTCATCGTCAGCGCTCACGGGGCGCGACTATAGCAGCCGGTCGCCCGCTACCCTACCCGGCGCTGACGCTATCCGGTGCGATCTTCACGATAACCCGCTGTTCTCCTGCCGCTCGGAAAGGGTAGCTGTCCTGGCCCAGGTACTTCTTCGCCAGCCCGTCGATGTGTGCGTCTGCCCCTTCGTGCGTCATCTCAACGACCCGCCCTCGGATCAGCACCTGCTCATACGGGTTCTCCTGGTTCGGGATTGCGACGGCCACACGCGCATCACGGCGCAGATTGTTCGTCTTGATCCGTCCCTCCGCCGTGTTGAATACGACATGCGTGCCATCTGTATCGATCCAGACCACGCTCGTTTGCGGCGAACCGTCCTTCATCAGCGTGGCCACGCTCGCGAAATTCTTCCCCTGCAACAAAGCGATCGCCTGTGGCGTCAGTTCGGTCATGATCGAGTGCTCCTGTAGTTGCGAATGCAACTAGATTACCAGCCCACGTGCCCCGCGTCACGCACCATCCCCGGCTCAGTTCCTGCTACCCGGTCCTCGTCAGTGCTTCTTCGTCCGCGTGGCTGTCCGTGTCATCAGTCGTCGGCCGCTCCACCCGCACTCTCCCCACTCTTCGTCCGCGCACGTTCAACACTTCAAAGACGAGCCCCTCCGCGTGCACGGTGTCGCCCGGCGTCGGCAGCCGGCCGAGGTGGTGCATGACGAATCCCCCCACCGTGTCGTAATCGTCCGACTCCACTTCTGTCTGGAACAGCTCGTCGAGGACGTCCGTGCTCGCTCCACCGTCGACGATCGCGGCACGTTCCGAGATCACTTCCGTCCTCGGCCCCGCCACATCGTATTCGTCCTCGATCTCGCCAACGATCTCCTCCAGCAAGTCCTCGATCGTGACGAGCCCGGCGGTGCCGCCATATTCGTCGACCACGATCGCGAGATGCACCCGCGAAACCTGCATCTCCGTTAGCAGATCATCCAACCGCTTCGATTCAGGGATGAACGAGGCCGGCCTGAGGATGTCCGCCAGCCGTCGCTGCCGCGTGCCATTGGCAGTAATCCGCAGCAGGTCCTTCGCGTACACGATCCCCGCGATGTCATCGATATTCTCGCGGTGAACGGGGATACGGCTGTAGCCCCGCTCGGTGACCATTCTCGCTACGTCGATGACGCTGTCGCTGATGTCCGCCACCGCCATGTCGATTCGCGGGATCATGATCTCCCGCGCCGTCTTCTCTTCCAACGCGATCACGCCGCGGATCATCCGCTTCTCGTACTCCGCCACTCGCCCGGCCGCCTCTTCACGCTCAACCAGCGCCAGAAGGTCGTTGTAGCCGCCGCCCGCAACGGCACGAAGTGACCGTGCCAGGATCCGCGCCGGGATGCTCAGCACCCAGGATGGCCCTCCCGCAACCTTCCCGGTTGTCCGCACCACCCCCGAAAGCTGCAACGCCGTCAACTCCGGTTGCCGCGCCGCCAACAGTCCAACCGTCATCTGCACGACGGCAGCCCAGACGCCGCCTGTCAGCCCCAGGAGCAGGGCCCCTAATGGGCCATAGGCATCTGCACCCATCCACGCGGCCGTCGCCACTGTTGCCGAAGAGGAGAACACCCTCGTTGTCGTCAGAGGCCCTAGAAACGCCCGCGGCTCGGAAACCTTTCCAGCGATTCGCTGAGCCCGCGCCTCGCCTTGCGCTGCCAACGCCCGGATTCGTGCCTCGCTTGCGCGCTCAAGCGCAGTCTCTGCCGCGGCCGTCGCTGCCATCACCACGGACAGGACCGCGACAGCCGCAACCCCGCTCGCGAGGCTAATCGGTTCCATGGTCACCGCTCCTCGGTCCCAGTACGCGGGCCGGGACGCCCACCGCACGCATTCCCGGCCCGAGGTCCCGGTTCAGCACCGTCCCCGCGCCGGTCTGCGCGCCCTCACCCATCTCCACAGGTGCGACCAGCATCGTGTCACAGCCAACGAATGCCCTCGCCCCGATCACGGTTGGATGCTTGTTCACGCCATCGTAGTTGCAGGTGATCACGCCGGCCGCGATGTTCGCTTCGTCTCCGACCGTCGCGTCGCCCAGGTAGCTGAAGTGGTGCATCTTCACGCCGCGTCCCAGCGTTGACCGGTTCACCTCGGCGTAGTTCCCCAGGTGACATTCCGGCCCGATCACGCTGCGGCCGCGCACGTGGGCATACGGCCCCAGGTGCGCGTTCTCGCAAATCGTCGAATCCTCTACCGTCGATTGCCAGACCGTCGCGCCCGCCTCGACCCGGCTGTTTCGAAGCGTGGACCCCGGCCCAATCGTCGTACCCGTCTCCACCTCAGTTGCGCCCGAAAGCCAGCAGCTCTGCAGGATCGTGACATCTGGCGCAATTCGCACGGTAGCATCGATGTAGGTCGTCGCGGGGTCTGCGATCGTCACACCGGCCAACATGTGATCCCGCAGAATTCGCGCCCGCATCAGCCGCTCCGCTTCCGCCAGCCCCACCCGGTCGTCGAAACCCATCAGCTCGTCCGCCGGCCCGTCGACTGCTATTGGCGGCGTGCCCTCCGCTACTGCTACCGCCGCCAGTTCGGTCAGGTAGTACTCGCCACTTGAGCTTTTCGAAAGTTTACCCACCCGGTTCCATAACCATGCCGCCGCGAACGAATACTGACCCGCATTCCGCTCTGCTATCCCGGTCGCCCCCGTGCCACCGGCCTGTTCCATGATCGCCTCCACCGCACCCGAAGCGTTCCGCTTTACCCTCCCGAACGCGCCTACATCCGCGACCGTGCAGGTCAACATCCCCATTGGCGCCTCTCCGCGTGCCTCGCACATCTTGCGGAGCGTCTGCGCCGCCACGAGCGGCGAATCTCCATTCAACACCAGGATCTCGCCGAACCCGCGCGCTGCCTCTGCGCACAGCTTCACCGCATGACCCGTCCCCAGCTGCTCGGCCTGTTCGATGAATACGATGTCGGGCCCGCGCAGCGCATCCTGCACCTTGGCGCCCTCGAAGCCCGTCACGACGATGATCCGTCCGGGTGCCAGCTCCCGCGCTTCGCGGAGTACATGTGCTGCCATCGGCAGCCCGGCCACCGGATGCAACACCTTCGGCAAAGCCGACTTCATCCGCGTCCCTCTGCCCGCTGCGAGCACGATCACGCACAGGTCGGCACTCATCGGCCGGGGCCTCGGAGCCATCGAGAGAAGCTACGTCTGGGAGGTTCGCTGGCAGTACGCATAGGGAACGCGCGCGGCGTTCCGCTCGATATTCGTTTCCCGCACGAAACGCTGTCAAGAGATGAGCGAAAACACATTCCCGTGGACCTGCAACGCAGCTACGAACCGTACGCTGCTCGACAGGCGTTCACCCCGCTTCGTAGCATCGCTCTACGATAATGACGAGCCAGCCCCGCACTTCTGACGAAATCCGTTCCGCCTTTCTCAACTTCTTCGAAGAACGCGGCCATCTCAGGCTGCCCGGGTGGCCCCTTGTGCCCATCGGCGACCCCACCTCCCTCTTCACCAGCGCCGGCATGCAGCAGTTCAAGCCCGTCTTCCTCGGCGAACAGGATCGACCCGCGCCGTCCGTTACCACGGTGCAGCGTTGTTTCCGTACCACCGATATCGAAGAGGTAGGCGACTACAGCCACCTCACCATGTTTGAGATGCTCGGCAACTTCAGCTTCGGCGACTACTTCAAGCAGGGCGCCATCGAGTTCGCCTGGGATCTGCTCACCAACGTTTACAACCTGCCTGCCGAACGCCTCTACATAACGATCTTCCTCACCGACGAGGAAGCGTATGAGGCATGGCGCTCGGTTGGTGTGCCAGACGAGCGCATCTTTCGCTGCGACGAAGAGAAGAACTACTGGTTCGGCTTCGCGAACGGCACGCCCGGTGCCAGCGGTCCCTGTGGTCCCGACACCGAGATCTACTTCGATATGACCCCGGAGGCAGGCCCCTTCACCACGAACGTGGCCTATGACGAACGCTTCCTCGAGATCTGGAACCTCGTTTTCATGGAGCTCTACCAGGCTCCGGACGGCACCCGCACGGGTCTCCCTACGAAAAACATTGATACCGGCAGCGGCCTTGAGCGCGTGGCTTGTGCCATCCAGGGCAAACGATCTGTCTACGAGACCGACATCTTCCTGCCCATCCTCGAAGAAGCGGCCCGCGTCGTCGGCATCGACTACTTCGAGCTCCCGATCGAAGACGCACGCAGCTACGCCGTCCGGGCGATGGCCGAGCATTGCCGCGCCGCCGCCATGCTCGTCTCTGACGGTGTCGTCCCCAGCAATGAAGGCCGCGGCTACATCCTCCGCCGCATCCTCCGGCGCGCCATCTACCTTGCCCGCCAGGCTGGAGTCCGTGACATCTTCACAGCTCGCGTCGCCGGTGCGGCGATCGACAAGCTCGAAGGCGCCTACCCGCACATGTCCGAGGGCCGCGCATTTGTGGAGCGTGCCCTCACCACCGAAGAAGAGCGCTTCGTCCGCACTCTCGAAGCCGGTATGCACCGCCTCGGCCTGCTGCTCGACGCCCTCGCGCCCGGTGAGTCCCTTCCCGGGCAGGATGCCTTCGTCCTCTACGACACATTCGGGTTCCCGCTCGAACTCACCCGCGAAGTTGCTGCCGCTCGCGAAATCATCGTCGACGAACCTGGCTTTAACCTCGCAATGGACGAACAGCGCCGCCGCTCCCGCGAACACGGGCGCTTCCTCAAGGGCGAACCTTCGCCCCTGATCGCCCGCATCGGTGAAGAGCACAGCGCCTTCGTTGGCTACCAGCGCGAAGAAGGCGATGCGCAGATCGTCGCCATCCTCCTCGCCGATCAGCTCGCAACCGCTGCAACCCAGGGGCAGGTATGTGAGATCGTCCTCGACCAGACACCCTTCTACCCCGAGGGCGGTGGCCAGGTTGGCGATCACGGCCAGCTGCGCACCGCCACCGGCATCTTCGAGGTCGAGGACACCCAGGCCACCGGTGGCGCCATCATCCATCGCGGCCGCGTCACCGAGGGTGAGATCCGCCTCGCTCAGCCTGCTGCCGCCATCGTCGATCCGGCCTTCCGCGTCGCTTCCGCGCGAAACCACACGGGAACGCACCTGCTCCACGCCGCTCTCCGCTCCATCCTCGGGACTCACGTCCGCCAACAGGGCTCGCTCGTTGCGCGGGACCGGCTCCGCTTCGACTTCACGCATCTTGAGCAGGTGCCGCGCCAGGCACTTCGCGAGTCCCAGCAGCTTGTCAACGAGAAGGTCCGCCGCAATCTCGAAGTCGGCTGGCGCCTCACGTCCTACCGCAATGCTATCGCTGGCGGGGCCCTCGCCTTCTTTGGCGATAAGTACGGTAGCGAGGTCCGCGTTGTCGAAATCCGCGACGACAGCGATCTCGTCAGCGCCGAGCTCTGCGGCGGGACTCACGTCCACCACACCGGTGAAATCGGCTTCCTTCACATCCTCCGCGAGTCATCCGTCGCTGCTGGAACGCGGCGCGTGGAAGCGCTTACCGGCAGCTCCGCCGAGGAATACCTGCTCGATCAGCAAGAGCGTCTCTTTCGCCTTGCCGACCGCCTCTCCACCGCGCCCTCCGACCTCGAAGACCGCATCGAAGGGCTCCAGTCTGAAATCGAGCGCCTTCGCCGCCAGGCAGAGCAACTCGCCCGCGTGCAGGTGGCCGCCGTCGCCGATGGCCTCGTCGATGCCGCCGCCCGCGTTGCCGGGACGGCCGTCGCTGTCTCGCGCGTGGATGTTTCTTCCGCCGACTCACTGCGCGAAGTCGCCGACCGTGTGCGTCAGCGCCTCGGGTCTTCGGTCCTCGTGCTCGCCGCCGTGATCGATGGCCGCCCGGCGTTCCTCGCCGCCGCGACCCCCGATCTTGTCGAACGCGGCCTCCACGCGGGCAACATCGTCAGGGAAGTAGCCAAAGTCGCGGGTGGTGGTGGCGGCGGCAGTCCTGCGCTCGCCCAGGCCGGTGCCAAAGACGCTTCAAGCCTCGACGCCGCACTCGCTCAGGGCCGTCGCATCGTCGCCACAGCCCTCGGCACGGAGGAACTCGGACCATGACAGACCCTCGTGGGGCCGGTTCGGACGTATCGGGTGCCCCGCCCGTATCCGACGGCCTCGCGAGTGTCGTCCTCATCGAGCGCCGCGACGACATCGCGGGCATTTGTGGCCGCCTCGACGCTGCCCCAACCTATGCCGTCGTTGTCCATGCACCCGATGGCAACCGGCAACTCTCCACGCAACTCGGCATCCGTCGGCTCCAGCGCCATGCAGAGGACACCGGTCGCGTCATCGCCATTGCCACCCGGTCGCGCTCGCTCGCGACTAGGGCCCGTCTGGCGGGCATTCCGGTTTCCCGCAGGCCCGAGCATGTTCGTTGGGATGCCCCCGGACGCCGTGTCGTCAGGCTCCCCGGCGTGAGCCTCGCACTCCCTGGAGTCGGACGCTACGTCCAGTTCGCCGTCCTCGCCGCCGCCTGCCTCGCCGTCGTCGGCCTCGCACTCTCGATGGGCCCCACGGCCACGGTCCGCCTGACCCCTCCGATGCGCGAATTCACGGCTCGCGTCCTCGTCGATGCATCCACGGACCGCGACACCGCCGACGTTCCGGCCGCGCGCCTCCGTGCTCGGGAAGTCTCGGCCGCGCGCCGCGTCACGCTGGCCGCTCCAGTTACCGGGACAGCCCTCGTTCCTTCCACGCGCGCGACCGTCCTCATCACCATGTCCAACACCGGCTCGACGCAGGTCGTCGTCCCGAAGGGTGAGATCCTCCTCGCCGCGCCCTCCGGCCTCCGCTTTCAGGTCGATCAGGAAACGTCTGTCCCGGCCGGTAAGACTGTCGTCCAGCAGGCCAGCGCCCTTGATCCCGGCGAGATCGGCAACGTCCCGGCCGGCGCTCTCGGCAGCTGGGAGGACGCGAACCTGAAGTCCGTTTCCGTCTCCAATGCCGCTCCCGGCTCCGGCGGTGCTTCTCAGGAACGCCCTGCCGTCTCCGGGGCCGACGTCCTCGGCCTGCTCGCTCTCGCCGATTCGATGACCACGTCGCCAGCCATCCGTCAGGTCGTCATCGACGCCAACCCCGGTTTCGGCGTGTTTCTCCGCACCGCGGCCGTCGAAGTCGCTGCGGCGGACCCCGTTCCTGCGGTCGGTGCCGCCGCAGAAATCCTCGTCCTTGATGTCACTTTCGAAGTCACCGCGCTCGCCGTGGAGAAAGCCGACCTTCTGGCACTGGTGCTCGATCGCCTCGGCCCCCGAGCCCCTGGACCCCTCGTTTCTGGCTCCGTTCGCGCTGTTGAAACGGGCGCCCGTCAGTCAGATATCGAAGAAGATGGCGTCATGACCAGTGAGTTCGATATCACCGCGGCCTTCGCGGATGGAGTCACCACGTCAAGCGTGCGTTCCGCGATTCACGGCCGCCTCACGTCGCGTGCAAGGTCGCACCTCGAAGACCGGTATGGTATTGAGAACGTGGAGTTGGACATGAACCCCGGCGTCTCGCCTCTGGTTCCATGGTTCCAGTTCCGAATCGATGTCGAATTCAGGCCGGCCAACACCGGCGAACCCGCAAAGACGCAGGATGCCGACCGAACGCCCACTACTACCGCCACTGCCTCGCCGTCTCCTCGCCCTTGATCTGGGTGAGCGGCGCTCGGGCGTTGCCGTCAGCGACGAACTCGGCCTGTTTGCCCACGCGCGCCCCGCAATCCACGCCCGTGATTCGGCCCAGCTCATCGCCAGTGTCCAGTCGCTCGTCGCGGCCGAAGGTGTCGGAGGCGTTGTCGTCGGAGTCCCGCTCGGGCTCTCCGGACAGGACACCGGCCAGACGCGCCGCGTCCGCGCCGTGGTGGCGCTGTTACGCGATTGCCTTGCCGTCCCCGTCATTCTCTGGGACGAACGCCTCTCCACGACAGAGGCCGTGAAATATGCGCCGGGTCGCAAGCGGCGCGAGTCCGGCGAACTCGATTCCGCCGCCGCTGCTATCGTCCTCCAGGCCGTGCTCGACTCAAACCGCGCGGGCGACCACCTGTGACCATGCTCCAGGTTTCCCGCCCCGGAATCATCCTTGCATCTGTCAGCTTCGCCATTGTGGCGGCTGGTGTGCTAATTGCGGCGTACTTCGTGGCACTTACGCCCGGCCAAATAGAAGGCCGCGAAATTCCCGCTACGGCCATGCCCACCCCTGGCGCAAACATCGTCTACAAAGTGAAAGAAGCGCAATCCGCATCGTCCATCGGCGCCGACCTCCAGCTGCTCGGCGTAATCTCCTCAGGGCGCCAATTTGCTGTGCTGGTGGAAGTCATGGGCGTTGCCGGCCGCCTGGCTGCGGGCGACCATCTCCTCCAGAAAGGCATTACCGCTCTCCAGGCTGTCGATATGCTCACCGTCAGGGCATCCGGCCCCGCGATCCAGCTCACCTTCCCCGAGGGGCTCCGCTTCGAGGAGATGGCCTCCATAGTCGACAAGTCTGGTCTCGTAAGCGGCGAAGCGTTCCTCGTGGCCGTCGCCGCCGCCTCGCTACCCGATGAACTCGGTCCTTTGCCCCCTGGTGCTGATCTCCAGGGCTATCTCTTCCCCGATACGTACATACTCCCGGTAGGAGCGACCGCCGCCGAACTCGTCGAAATCATGCTCACGAACTTCGCCACCCGCTTCGACGCCAGCCTCCGCGAAGGCCTTGTCGAGCGTGGCATCACGCTCCACCAGGCGGTCACACTCGCATCAATCATTGAGCGCGAAGCGGTCATCCCCGAAGAGCGTCCCCTCATCGCCGGAGTTTTTTACAACCGCCTTGCAGCGGGGGATCTCCTCGGCGCTGACCCAACCGTGCAGTTCGCCGTCACGCTCCTTGACCCGCTCAGCGTCAACAGCCACGGCTGGTGGAAGCGCGAACTTACCGCCGAAGACCTCGCACTCGACTCCCCCTACAACACCCGCAAGTACCCCGGCATCCCGCCCGGCCCCATTACCAACCCCGGTCTCGCCTCCCTCCAAGCGGCTGTAAATCCCGCCGAAACTGACTACTACTACTTTGTTGCCGATGCGAAGAAAGGGGACGGCTCCCACGTCTTTGCGGTCACCCTCGCCGAGCACGAACGCAACATTGCTGCCGTGGGCCAGCCGTGAAACGCGCCGGGATCATGGGCCACCCCGTCGCACACTCCCTTTCGCCGGTATTTCAGGCGGCCGCCTTCCGCGAATCGGGCCTGGACGTCAGCTATGACCTCTGGGACACCTCACCCTCGCGCCTTCGCGCACGCATCGAATCACTGAGAGCACCAGACATCCTCGGTGCAAACGTCACGATCCCGTATAAGGAAGCGGTCGTCCCGCTGCTCGATGAACTCGGCGGCCAGAGCGCCCGGGTGGGTGCCGTCAACACCATCGTCAACCGCGACGGCCGCCTCTTCGGCTTCAACACCGATGGCCCCGGGTTCGTCGCCGCGCTGCGCAACGAAGCCGCATTCGATGTTGCCGGGCGCTCCGTGTTGCTCCTCGGCGCCGGTGGAGCCGCCCGCGGCATTGCGTTCGCACTCGTGGATGCCCGTGCGAAGACCATCGGCGTCACGAACCGCACCATCGACCGCGCAACGCGGCTTGCCGCAGATGTCCGGGCGGCCGGCGGTCCCGCTGAGGCCGTCAAACCTGGCGCGTCCCTTGCGAGGTTCGATTGCGTCGTCAACTGCACATCCATCGGCATGCACGGTGGCCCGGATCCTGCGGGCCTCCCCGTGGAAATCGACAGTCTCAGTCGCGGCGCGCTCGCCGTCGACATCGTGTACATCCCGGAAGTCACCCCGTTCCTCGCCGCTGCTGCAACGGGCGGGCTCCGGACCTTCGGCGGCTTGCCCATGCTCATCTACCAGGGCGCGCTCGCCTTCGAGCTCTGGACCGGCGTCAACGCTCCCGCAGAGGCCATGGCCGTGGCCGCCCGCAACGAGCTTCAGCGCCGGGCAGCACTCGCCTCCGGGCAGCGGCCATGATCGTCGTCGGCTCTCTGTTGGTGCTCGCGCTCTTCCTCGTGACAGGCTGGGCCATTGCGACCGAGATGTTTCAGCAGCGCAGCTGGCGCCGCCGGGTTGAATCTGGCGACCCGCGCATCGTCGCCGCGCTCATTGAAGAAGCGATGGCGGCATGGCGGCGTGCCCGCCCACCCCGGGGCCTCCCGGCTGCCCTTTGGGCGGGTGTCCAGGGAGCGCAGCTGGTCGCCGTCACCGAGGACAGTGCCTCGCTCTCAGCCTCGGCCGAGGCCGAGTTCCGCACCGAAGAGGGCCGTCGCGTCCAGGTTGCCTCCGCGCTCGATGAAGCGATGTCGCTCGCCAGCCGGATCGTCGACATGTTGCTGTACGATGTTCCCAACCTCAGGCTCGAGACGGTGCGAGTCGATGTCTATTCAACCTTTGCGGCAGAAGACGAGGCCCCCGTGCAGCGACCAATCCTCACCACAACAGCGGGCCGCCCCGAGGCCGACGCGATGACCTGGGAGGCGATGACTCCTTCTGAGATCCTCGGCCGCTTTGAGACTCGCTACCTTCGTACCCCGTCCGGCCAGGCAGCGCCCATCGACCTTCCACCCGTCGAAGGCGAGCCGCCGATGCCCGGACCCCGACCGGAGATGACTGAATGACTGGGTTCCGCTTCTTCACTGCCGGCGAAAGCCACGGCAAAGGCCTCACGATCATCGTTGAGGGCCTCCCCGCTGGCATGCCGCTTTCGGAGGCAGACATCGCCCGCGACCTCGGCCGCCGGCAGGGTGGGTACGGCCGCGGCGGCCGCATGAAAATTGAGTCCGACCACGCCGAGATCACCGCCGGCGTTCGTCACGGTCGCACACTCGGCTCGCCCCTCGCTATGTGGATCCAGAACCGCGACTGGGTGAACTGGACTGGGAAGATGGCGATCGAGCCCGTTGACGCCGAAATCGAACGTGTGACCCGCCTCCGGCCCGGCCACGCCGACCTTCCCGGCGCCGTGAAGTACGGCTTCGACGACGTCCGCAACGTCCTCGAACGGGCAAGTGCCCGTGAAACCGCGGCCCGTGTTGCAACTGGTGGTGTCGCCAAGCAACTGCTCGCCCAGTTCGGCGTTCAATTCCATTCCCACACCCTTTCGATCGCCGGAGTCCGCTCCAATCCTGGCCTCGATATCGATTGGGAGAAGCTCGAACAGGACCCCGTCCGCTGTGCCGATCCGGACGCAAGCGAGCGTATGACTGGCGCGATCGACGCAGCGAAACATGACGGCGATACCGTGGGCGGCGAGGTAGAAGTCCAGGTCACCGGCGTACCAATCGGCCTCGGCAGCTATGTCCATTGGGATCGCAAGCTCGATGGACGCATCGCCCAGGCAATCTGCTCCATCAACGCCTTCAAGGGCGTTGGATTCGGCACCGGATTCGAAGGCGCGGCCCAGCGTGGCTCGCAATCGCACGACGTCATTCTCCCGATCGATCAATGGGAAGGTCATCCGTGGCGCCACGCGACCAATCGCCACGGAGGAATCGAAGGCGGCATGTCCACCGGCGAGCCGATCATCGTCCGCTGCGCCGTCAAGCCCATTCCAACACTCGCCCACCCCCTGCCGTCAGTTGACCTCGAAACCGGCGAGGAGGTCCTCGCTCACTACGAGCGCAGCGACGTCTGCGTGGTGCCGGCCGCCGGCGTTGTCGCCGAGGCAATGGTCGCCATCGTCCTCGCTCACGCCTGGCTCGAGAAGTTTGGCGGCGACACCCTCGATGAAATCCGGCGGAACTACGAATCCTATCTCGCCGGAGTTGGCCCTCGCTCGCTCCGGGAGCAGTAGCCCGTGGCCGTCGACCGCGTCTTCCTCGTTGGCCTGTCTGGCTCCGGCAAGTCCACCGTTGGCCGCCTCGTCGCCAGCCAGCTCGGCTGGGAGTTCCTCGATAGTGATCGGCTCATCGAGGAGCGCGAAGGGCGCACGATCCCCGAGATCATCGGCCCGAATCGCGAGCACGAAGCGCACTTCCGTAGCCTTGAATCTGCCGTCCTCGCCAGCCTTGCCGGGCGCCAATCAGTCATCATCGCAACGGGTGGCGGCGCCCCCACGACGGCCGGCTCTCGCAACGCGCTGACAACCGGCCTCGTCATCTGGCTCGACGTGTCGCCAGAGGCCGCGGCGGGCCGCCTGCAGGCAGATCCGTCCACGGAGGCCCGGCCCCTCCTCCAAGGCGGCGTCCTCGACCGCCTCAAGCGGCTCCACCGCGAGCGCCTGCCGCTCTACGAACAAAGCGATCACTCGGTCGCCGTCGATTACTACCGTCCAGAACAGGTCGCGGGCCGGATCGTGGACCTCGTCCGCGGCAGCCAGGCAGACGATTGGCAGCCCGAAGGAGCTCGCTTCGCAGACCGTGCCGCCCGCTCCGCCGTTGCCGCCACTGTCCAGACGTCCGGAATCGGCGCAAATTATGACGTCATTGTTCAAGAGGGTGCCCTCGCCGGCCTTGGATCCGTCTGCCGGCGTGCCGGGCTCACAGGACGGGCATTCGTGCTTTCCGATTTGCACGTGTCTCCGCTCTACGGGGCATCCGCCGCCATGAGCCTCCGTGCAGCGCAGTACCAGGTCTTCGAATCATCGATCCCTGCCGGCGAGCAACATAAGACCCTCGCGACGCTCGAGATCGTCTACGACTGGCTGCTACGTGAACGCATCGAGCGCTCTGATTTTCTCGTTTGTGTTGGCGGCGGTGTCGTAACCGACTTGGGTGGCTTCGCCGCTGCAACCATTCTCCGCGGTGTCCCCTTCGTCCATGTCCCCACAACACTCCTCGGCGCGGTTGATGCATCGATCGGCGGCAAGACCGGCGTCGATCATCCACTTGGCAAGAACATGATTGGCGCATTTGCCCAGCCACGAGTTGTCGTAATCGATCCGGCTGTCCTCCAGTCCCTCCCGGAGCGCGAACTGCGCGCCGGTTGGGCCGAGGTCATCAAACACGGATTCATCCTCGACGAAAACCTCACGAGCGAACTCGAAGAAGTCGCCGGTGACCCCGGAGCCATGCGCTCCGCTCGCCTTATCGGTTGGAGCGTAGCCATCAAAGCGGCCGTCGTTTCCGGCGACGAACGTGAAGCCGGCCAGCGCACGCTGCTCAACTATGGCCACACCCTGGGGCACGCGATCGAATCAGTCAGTGGCTACGCCGCTTACCTGCACGGCGAAGCCGTCGCCATTGGCATGCGCGCCGCCGGTATCATCTCAGTCGAAATGGGGCTGCTCTCACCCGCGGACTTTGACCGGCAGCAACGTCTCATCCAGGCCTGCGGGCTCCCAGCGTCCGCTCCCGGCCTGGACATTGACGCCGTGCTCTCTGCTGCCTCCGGCGACAAGAAGGTCCGCGGCGGCGCCATCCGCTGGGTGCTCCTCGACCGCATCGGCCACGCCCTCGTGCGCGACGATGTTCCGCTCGACCTTGTCCGCAAGGCCGCGGCGCTCGTCCTTCCCCCGGCGTGACCATCGCATTCCGGACCATAGCCGGGAACGAAGGCCCAACGTCCGCCCGTGCCGGTGTGCTCTCGACAGACCGCGGCGACGTGCACACACCCGCGTTCATGCCCGTTGGCACCCTCGCAACCGTCAAGTCGCTTCTACCCGAAGAGGTCCGCGCCACCGGTGCCGGCATCCTCCTCGTCAACGCCTATCACCTCTTTCTGCGCCCCGGATCAGACCAGGTTGCGGCCCTCGGCGGCGTCCACCGCTTCATGGATTGGCCTGGCCCAATCCTCTCCGACAGCGGCGGCTTTCAAGTATTTAGCCTCGCAAACTTGCGTAAACTTACCGACGAAGGCGTCGTGTTTCGCTCACACATCGACGGCTCCGAGCATCGCTACACGCCCGAACTGGCCGTTGAAGTTCAGTGCCAGCTCGGCGTCGATATTGCCATGCCGCTCGATCACGTTGTCCCAGGCGATACGGCCTCCGGCCCTGCGCGCGACGCCGCCGAACGCACGCTCAGATGGTTCGATCGCTCGCAGGCTGCGGCTGCCAATGGTCCTGCCGTCTTTGCGATCGTCCAGGGGGGAGTCGATCCTGAACTCCGCCGCTGGCATGCCCGCGAACTGGTCGCCCGGGATGCCCCCGGGTACGCCATCGGCGGCCTCTCCGTCGGTGAGTCCAAGGAAGACATGCACGCCATGCTCGACGCAGTTGTCCCAGAGCTCCCCCGCCAGAAGCCTCGCTACCTCATGGGCGTGGGCAGCCCTGAGGACCTGGTAAATGGCGTCGCACGCGGCGTCGATATGTTCGACTGCGTCCTCCCCACCAGGCTGGGCCGTAACGGCGCCCTCTTCACCCGCACCGGCCGCATCAACATCGCCAACGCCCGGTTCGCCCTCGACCCGAACCCACCGGACCCCGAGTGCGACTGCCTCTGCTGCAGCCGCTTTAGCGCCGCCTACCTGCACCACCTCTTTCGCAACGGCGAACTTCTCGGGTACCGGCTCGCTACCATTCACAACGTCCGAACCCTCGTGCGCCTCTGCGAACAGATGCGCATCGCCATCGAAGCAGGCGCCTTCGACGAGTTCAGCCGCGAGTTCCTCGCCTCTTACAGCCCAGCCGACGAAGGCGTACGCCGGCAGCAGCAGGCCCAGTACCGCTCACGACCGCGAACGACCGAATCTTGACGTTTCTTCGCGTGACAGGCCGGTAAACCTGCGCTACGGTACTCGGTACGCCCTGCTGAGAGGCAGGGCATCGAGAAGCAAATCCTCAGGCGACGGAGCTGGGGGATTGACAAAGGTTTCGGCCAGCGCTAATCTTCTCGTTCGGGCCCGAAAAAGCCCGGCGCACTTTAACAACTGGATAGCGGACGGAAGAGAACGTTCGGAAACCCGTTAATGGGAAATCATCCGGCATTCGTGTCGGTGGAGTTTCTTTTTCGGAGAGTTTGATCCTGGCTCAGGACAAACGCTGGCGGCGTGTATTAGGCATGCAAGTCGCACGGACCTTCGGGTCAGTGGCGGACGGGTGAGTAACACGTGGGTAACCTGCCCTGCAGTGGGGAATAACCCGTCGAAAGACGGGCTAATACCGCATATTACTCTCGGTGAGAATCCGGGAAGTAAAAGCAGCAATGCGCTGTAGGAGGGGCCCGCGGCCGATTAGCTAGTTGGTGAGGTAACGGCCCACCAAGGCGACGATCGGTAGCTGGTCTGAGAGGATGGTCAGCCACACGGGGACTGAGATACGGCCCCGACTCCTACGGGAGGCAGCAGCTAAGAATCTTGCGCAATGGGCGAAAGCCTGACGCAG
>JAGQHB010000070.1 GCA_020432045.1 Dehalococcoidia bacterium
CTGCTTGTATCCATGTGGACCCCGCATCGTTGGACTGTAAGACGCGGGAGCGGGCACCAGGGCCGTCGCAGGCCGGAACTTCGCAGAGGGAGACGACCAGGGCGGACGCGTCAGACGCGGCCCAGGCACCGAGAATACTCTCGCCCACGCCAGGGACGAGGACGGGTTCAGAATGGATTCGACCGAGCCGATCGCGGTAGGTGCGGTCGATGGAGATCGGCGACACGCAGCCTTCGCAGCCACGGATGGTGAAGAGCATGAGGCCTTCGGGGAGTTCGATGGGCGGGAGCGATTCGAGGTCTTCGTAGCGAACGCGGGGGACCGGCGCGGGAAGGGCGGGGAGCGGCGTTGAGGTTGAGGCGAGAACAGCAGGGAACTCCGGTGCTGCGCTCGTCCTGGAGTCCATCCAGCGATACGCAAAGAACGTGCCGATAAGGAGAATGCCGATTGTCACGGCGAGGCGCAGAGTTGGGAGGCGTGTGGATGGGACAGTGAGCTGCACTTCGGGCGGAGCGTCCTGGATAGAAGCGGGCGACGGCATTGTGGAGGAATCCCAGCGGGCCAGGGCGGAACGAGAGTCGACGGAGGCCGTCCTCACCAGCCGTTCGACGCGGGTTTTGAGGTTGCCTGTGGTGATGCCCAGCTCGACGGCAATCTCGACGTCGCTGCGGCCAGCGCGAATCCCTTCGAGGATTGCACGATCGGTGAAGGTCAGCGAACCCGGCGATTCAGGTGTTGGCTGGTCCACCCACTTATCCTACGAGGTGGGTGCCGGCTCAGGGCCGGGCCTGGGCCATGATGGCGAGGAGGTTGCCGTCCGGATCGTTGAAGAAGGCCATCCATTCCTCTGTGCCATCGGCGTGTTTGTGGATCAGATGGGGAGCACCTTCAAACGGGACATCGCGCGCGCGGAGACTTTCGTAGGCACCGGCGATATCGGGTACCTGGAAGTAGACGACCGAGTGTTGGCGGGCGTGGGAGGCGTCATCTGAGGCGGTAAGAAAAAGCCTGACACCGTGACAATCGAAGAAGGCGAGGTTGCCAAAGGTGTACAAGTGCTTGAGACCGAGCGAGTCGCGGTAGAACGGCTCGGCACGTTCGAGGCTGCTGACGGTGAGGGCGATTTGGCCAATAGGGCCGAGGCTAAAGGGCGTGGTCACGGGATCGATGCTCCTTCCGGCGAGTGGCGACGAGGCGGCAACGCCGGGCCAGTGGCGAAGCTTTTGACGCGTAGGGACTCCGAGCTTGGCGCGGATATTTGCGAGATGGAACTTGACTGCGCCGCGGCTGGTACCCCGGCGCCTCGCGATTTCACGATCGGGCATGCCGTGGCGGACGGCATCGACGATCTCCCATTCGGAGGTGGTGAGGATGTCTGGGTGGCGGGGACGCCCGGTGCGCGCCATGCAATCGATCGTAAGGGGCGAAGCGGGGAATTACGCTCCCCCTTTTGAAGAACGACGGCCCGAAGACAAGCGCATGTGTCTAGAATGCCGGGCACAAGGAGGTCACGATGACAAGCGAATTCAGCACGATCCGGTATGAGGTGGAGAAGGGGCGGGCACGAATCACGCTGAACCGCCCGGAGAAGCTCAACGCACTCTCGATGGAGTTGCAGACAGAACTAAACCAGGCGCTGTGGGAAGCGGACAACGACGTCAACGTGCATGTAGTGATTCTGCGAGGCGCAGGGCGTGCGTTTAGCGCGGGATACGACCTAACGCCGCTGGCGAGCAGGCGTGGCGATGGCGCGGATGATTCATACACGGCGGTCTATCGAGGTGGCCGGACATTCGACGATGATGCCTGGAACCTGGAACGGGCGCAGCGGCTGCGCATGGCAATTTTCGACATGCACAAACCGGTGATCGCACAGGTGCACGGGTATTGCCTGGCAGGCGGGACCGACGTGGCGCTGCTGTGCGACCTCATCATCGCGGCAGACGACGCGACTATCGGGTTCCCGCCAGCGCGGGCGATGGGGGCGCTGCCCAATAACATGTGGATGTACCACTGCGGTCCGCAGTGGTCGAAGCGATTGATGCTCACGGGTGACACGATTACGGGCGCTGAGGCGGCGAAGATCGGGCTCGTGTTGAAGTCGGTGCCCGCCGATGTGCTGGAACGCGAAGTGGAGAGCCTCGCTGACCGGATGGCGATGATCGATACGGACCTGCTAAGCGCGAATAAGCGGATCGTGAACCTGCAGCTGGAGCTGATGGGTGCACGGACAATCCAGCGGATGGCTTCGGAGAACGATGCACGGGCACACCTGGCGCCGAGCGTAAAGGAGTTTGGGAGAATCGCCGGGGAAGAGGGACTGAAGGCCGCACTGCACTGGCGGGACGCGAAATTTGGCGACGGCAGGGCACGGGTGGAAGGGCCAGAGGTGCGCGACGAGAGGGGATACCTCGTGTGACGGTGAAGGCCAGTTCGGTCCTCTGCATCGTCGCCATCTGGGCGGCCGTGGTGACCGCGATCGCGTTCGAGCCGGGGGCCTGGTGGGCGATCTTCTTCGCGTTCCTGGCCACAGGCTCAGTGGGCCTGAGCGCCATGCGGAGGCTCGGGCTCTCGCGGGTCATCGCCGTCGCAGGTACCTGGGCCGGGGCGTCGGTTGCTTTCGGCGCGGACAGCACAGCGACATGGATGAGCATCTTTGCTTTCCTGACGACCGGCGGGGCGGTGTACAGCCGGATGAAGCCAGGCGCACTGCTGGCCGGGGCAGCGATTGCAGTGGCCTGGCTGGCGGTGGGGATCACTGCCCACCAGGATGCGAGCGCAGCGTGGACGTGCATCTTCGCCGCGTTGAGTGCGCGGTGGATTGCCAGCGGACGGAACATCCGTGCGTTGATCGCGATCGGAGCGTGGGCTGGCGCCGGGGCACTGATGACGTGGCAAGAGGGGATGTACTGGCTCTCAGCTCTCGCGTTTGTAGCCACACTCTTTCCGATGCGGCGGGGGCCCCTGCTACCGCGGCGGTTCGAGTGGGACCTTTCGTGGAGCACAGACGACGGCGACGTCATCGAAGGTGAGAGCAGGCCGCTGCGCTAACGGCTTGCGGCGAACGTGGGTGACGGGCAATGTGGCGGGATGCGTGTCCGATACGAAGACGAAGACTCAGAAGAAGACGACGCCGAAACGTACGAGGACGACGTCGATCTCGGACCGGATGACCGCGATGCGGACTTAATGGACGGCCGATGGGAGGATCGCTATTACAGTGGTCAAGTGCGAAAGCGTGATTGGAACAGCATCTACCTGGCGGTGGGATTGGTGATTGTGCTGGCGATGGTGTT
Organism: Dehalococcoidia bacterium; assembly: GCA_020432045.1. GTDB lineage: Bacteria > Chloroflexota > Dehalococcoidia > Tepidiformales > Tepidiformaceae > JAGQHB01. The sequence goes on from JAGQHB010000070.1 coordinate 3,297, forward strand.
GCCCGTTGTCCTGGCGGCCTTGCGATGAGCGAATCACTTTCGGGCAAGGTGGTGGCGTTGATTGGCGAGGGTTCGACGATGAACCGCGCACTGGCGATGGGCTGTGCGGAGGCGGGAGCGAACCTTGCGCTGGCCACGATGGAGCGGACGCAATCGCAGGAATTCGCAATGAATTCGATCGCGAACGAGGCGTGGGCGGTTGGCCGAGAGCAGTTCGTGAGCGTGATGGACGGGTGCGACGGCAGTGCCGTGCAAAGCTTTGCGGAGGAGACGTGGGACCGGTTCGGCCGCTGTGATGTGCTGGTCGCCGCGCATCATGCGCCGTCGCTCGCGCCGCTAGATGAACTCTCGCAGGACGAATGGGATGCCACCATTCGATTGAACCTGACGGCGCCGTTCCTCGCGGCCCATGCCTTTGGGCGGCTGATGGAGCGCGGGGGGGCCGGGCTGATCGTCGTCATCGTCCCAGAAGTTGACGGTGCTGACGCCGGATACCTTGCTGCCCGGTCGGGCGTTACCGAGGTGGTGAATGCAATCAACGCGACCTGGGGCGGGCGGGGTGTGGTTGCCAGGCAGTTGATGCTGCCGGTGGGCACCACCGACACCGAGGCGGCGGCGCTTCTGGCAGCCCTTTTTTAACCCTCGTAGCGCGCGGTACCGTGGGTGCGAAGCAAGAGGACCCGAATCATCGGGTCCTCTTGTTCTTTGTGCATCGGTGAGTCAGTTGACGGTAATCGTAGCCTTCATTTGCGGGTGGAAGTCGCAGGTGATCTTGTATTCGCCAGCGGTCGCCGGTGTCCATTCGAAGAGATCGCCTTTGCGCATGTTTCCGGAAAGGTTCTTACCATCGATGGTCACGGTATGAATGGCCGTCTCCGAGTTAGCGAAGTAGACCTTTTCGCCTGCAGCGACGGAGAGCTTGGTTGGCTTGAACTTGAGGTCGTCCTGGTCGATGTGGGGTGCGCCGGCAGGTACGCCCTGAGGTGGTGCGACCGTCTTGGCAGGAGCGTCGCCATCGTTACTACTTCCACCGCAGGCGGCGAGGACAGGAAGTGGCAGCGTGAGGGCGAGCGCGAATGCGACTCGAATGAGCCAGGTCCGTTTCATGGTTTCCCTCCATCCGGATAGAGTAAGAAGTTCGAGACTCTGATCACAGGTTGCCATGCCGAACGGCAAGCGTCGGGCCAAGACGGTCCCGGGATTGGAGCCCGAATATGAGCATCAACGTCGTCGATGGGCACATCGGCAAGCCGTACCGAGTCCGGCCAGGTGGCAGGACGAAGGTGCGGTCGTGGCAGGTGAAGGAGAGCAAGGCTGAGACGAGGATCCTACAGCACAGGCGGCGCATCACCTTTAGAATGCTGTTCCTATTGCCGCCGCCACGAGCGTTTCTTGGGCGGTGGCCAGAGTCGATGCGCATTCGAGACGTGCGCCAGAGTGCCCGTAAAGACCGGGCAGGAGGGGATACACAATGACCATGTCGAATAAAGACTGGTGGCCAAATCAGTTGAACCTGAGGGGTCTGCGCCAGAACTCGCCACAGTCGAACCCGATGGGCGAGGACTTCAACTACGCCGAAGAGTTCAAGACGCTTGACCTGGAGGCGGTGAAGGCCGACGTGGTCGCGGTGATGACAACGTCGCAGGACTGGTGGCCGGCGGACTACGGCCATTATGGGCCGCTGTTCATCCGAATGGCGTGGCATAGCGCGGGAACGTACCGAATCAGTGATGGCCGCGGTGGCGGGTCACGGGGAATGCAACGCTTTGCGCCGCTCAACAGCTGGCCGGACAACGTCAACCTCGACAAGGCACGCCGGGTGCTATGGCCGGTCAAGCAGAAATACGGGCGAAAGCTTTCGTGGGCAGACCTGCTGATCTTTGCGGGCAACTGTGCGTTGGAGTCGATGGGGTTCAAGACGTTTGGCTTCGGAGGCGGGCGCGAAGACGTTTGGGAGCCGGATGACACGGACTGGGGTCCGGAAGGCACCTGGCTTGGAGACGAGCGCTACAGCGGGGACCGGGAACTGGAAAACCCGCTCGGGGCGGTACAGATGGGCTTGATCTATGTGAACCCGGAAGGGCCGAACGGGGTTCCGAGCGCGCTCGCGGCGGCACGCGACATCCGGGAGACGTTCCGGCGAATGGCGATGAACGACGAAGAGACGGTGGCGCTAATCGCAGGTGGCCATTCATTTGGGAAGACCCACGGCGCCGGGCCAGCAACCCACGTCGGCGCCGAACCGGAATCGGCGGGCCTGGAGGAGCAGGGGCTCGGCTGGAAGAGCAGCTACGGTACCGGCAAGGGCGGAGACACGATCTCGAGTGGGTTGGAGGGGGCCTGGACGCCAACGCCAACGACCTGGGACAACAGCTTCTTCGAGACGTTGTTCGGTTATGACTGGGACGTGGCGAAGAGCCCGGCCGGGGCCTATCAGTGGGTGCCAACGGACCCGGCGGCGGCAACGGCGGTACCGGATCCGCACGATCCATCGAAGCGGCACGCGCCTGTGATGCTGACGACGGACATCGCGCTGCGGATGGACCCAATCTACGGGCCAATCTCGAAGCGGTTCTACGAGCACCCTGACGAATTCGCCCTCGCATTCGCGAAATCGTGGTTTAAGCTCACCCATCGGGACATGGGCCCGATTTCGCGGTATGTGGGGGCACTGGTCCCCGCTGAACCGCAGGTCTGGCAAGACCCGGTCCCGGCCGTTTCGCACGCACTGGTCGCGGAACAGGACATTACGGCGCTGAAGGGCAAGATCCTCGGCTCAGGATTGTCGATCTCGCAGCTGGTCTCGACTGCGTGGGCATCTGCGGCATCGTTCCGGGGCACGGATTGCCGCGGGGGAGCAAACGGGGCACGGATCCGCCTTGCGCCGCAGAAGGACTGGGCGGTGAACAACCCTCCAGAGCTTGCAAATGTCCTGCGGACGCTGGAGCAAATCCAGCTGGAATTCAACAGTTCGCAGACCGGCGGGAAGCGGGTCTCGCTCGCCGACGTAATCGTCCTGGGCGGTTGTGCTGCCATTGAGCAGGCGGCTAAGAACGCCGGTTACGACGTAGCGGTGCCATTTGCGCCGGGGCGCACGGATGCGTCGCAGGACCAGACGGACGTTGAATCGTTCGCGGTACTCGAACCGGAGGCGGACGGGTTCCGGAATTATCTGCAGGCGGGGCAGCGCAAAAGGGCTGAAGAGCTACTGGTGGAACGGGCACAAATGCTGACGCTGACGGCTCCGGAGATGACGGTACTGGTAGGTGGAATGCGGGCGCTAAACGCGAACGCCGGGAAATCCACAATCGGTGTCTTCACAAAGCAGCCGGAAACACTGACCAACGACTTCTTCGTGAACCTGCTGGACATGAGGACGGAATGGAAGGCCTCAGATGCGTCGGAGGATGTATTCGAAGGCTACGATCGCGGGACCGGCGAGGCCAGATGGACAGGAAGCCGCGTGGACCTCGTCTTCGGTTCCAACTCTGAACTGCGTGCTCTCGCGGAGGTCTACGCGAGTGAAGATTCGCAGCCGAAATTCGTGAGCGATTTTGCCGCAGCATGGGCCAAGGTTATGAACCTGGACCGGTTCGATCTTCGTTAGGCGGCGGCGCACCGCATGCTGTGATCAGAATGAGAAGGGCTGCCCTCACCGGCAGCTCTTCTCTGTTGTTCGCCGACCAGCCAGGTGTGCGAGGTGGTCAGCGCCCTGGTTCCGGCCGCCGGTGAGCGGGCCAGGATGTCCATTAAAGACAAAAGCGCCTACACAGTTCAGCAGGGAAGCATTGACAGGGAGAGGTGCTTCATGGAGTCTGCGCGGATGAAGGCGGCAACGATCCCGACGCAATCGTGCCCCCGCTGTGGGCTGGAGATGGCCAATATCAAGGGCTCGCGGCTGGCGGTGTGTTCCCGGTGCGGGTACAAGGACGACTGCTGCTAAGAGCGTACTACGCTGCGCGTCCGGGCCGGGCGTCTCTTTCCAGCTGTGCGAGCTGGCGTCGCATTCGCTGGACGCGGCGTAGCCGGTAGCTGGAGCTAACCAGCCCTGCTTCATCGAGAAACATGGGACCGTTGCACCGGCGGCAGCGAATCACTCCCGCCGGGTCACAATCGAGAGGGCGGGGACGGAGGCCACGGATAAGTAGTGGTGAGCCGCTACGGCCAACCCATTCGCCGGCAACGTCACCGCAGTGCAGGCACTTGGCGATGCCCTGGACAAGCACGAGTCGTGATCCTCCTTCGCCTGCATAATCGGCAGGGCGAAGGTGCGGCGTCAGGCCGTTTGGGAAACGCTTTCGACTCGGAAACGGGCTTCGCCACGGGGGGTGGCGACGACGACCTCTTCGCCGGGGCGGCAGCCGAGCAGCTGCTTGCCGACGGGTGACTCCACCGAGATCTTGCGTTCCGCTGCGTTAGCTTCACGGGCGCTGACGAGGCGGTATTCGCTGACCTTGTCGTCGGCGAGGTTGGTGATGGTGACGACGGACCCGACCCCGGCGCGGTCGCCACCCGGACGGTCGACCACAACAGCGCGTCGAAGGGCCTCGTCAACCTGGCGAACGCGATTATCGATCATGGCGAGGGCTTCGCGAGCGGCATGATAGGGAGCGTTTTCGCGAAGGTCGCCATCCGAGCGGGCGACTTCCACGGCGGTGCGCATTTCGTTTCGCTGCGCTTCGAGGGACTCCCGTTCATCGTGGAGGGTGGCCAAGCCGGAGGCAGTCATCTCGACGGGGGTATCTTCCTGGCGGATTCCGCCTGCCCCACGCGAGAGCTGGGTGCGCCTGGCGCGAATGTGCACGCCGAGATTGGCGGCCGTGTAGTCGCGCTTCTTGAGGTAGACGAACCAGGCTTTGAGAGCCTGTACGCGATCTCCTGCCGCCGGGTCGGCGGGGGAGATCTGTTGTTCTGCGTACCGTTCGAGGTGGCTGCCCGAAAGGGAGCTGAGGAGTGTCGTTTCGCCGTTGTAATCGACGTAGCGGCGGAGGAACGGTTCGTGGGTGCGGCGAAGTTCCGCCTTGACTTCCTGGAGGTACTCGGCAAGCGCCTGTCCGAGTGTGATGGTCGGTTCGGTCATTATCCAAGAGTACCCCTAGTGGGCGATTTCGAACACCTCGCCCGTTGCCATTGATTCAGGGACGATCGGCCGGTGACGAGACTGCTACTGTTCGACATCGACATGACGCTGGTCCACACGAACGGTGCGGGACGCGTGGCGATGGATGCGACGCTGCTGGAGCGGTATGGGGTAGCAGAGCCAACCGCGGGTATCCGGTTCGACGGGCGGACGGACCGCGCGATCTTCCTGGATGCGCTGGCAAAGCTCGAAGCAACGTCAGACGGGGAGTACGACGCCCTCGTTGAGGGGTATCTCTCGCGGCTGCCGCTGGCCCTCGACGAACGTGGCGGGACGATCCTGCCCGGAGTAACGGAACTGTTGGATGCGCTCGAACGAGCCGATTCGACGATCGGACTGGCGACGGGAAATATGCGCGCGGGTGCGGCTGCGAAACTCGGGCACTACGGACTCTGGGAGCGATTTGCGGCCGGAGGATTCGGGGATGAGGAGGTCGTGCGCGCGAACGTCGTGCGGCGAGGCATGGAGGAGCTTGCCCGGATCGCTGGCGTAGCAGGACGCAACGTCGATTGCATCGTGCTTGGGGACACGCCACTCGATGTGGAAGCAGCACACGCCGCAGGAGCCCGGGCACTGGCCGTGGCCACGGGTTCGTACGGGGGCGAAGCACTGGCCGCCTGCGGCGCGGACTGGGTCTTCGCGGACCTTTCCGATACAGCGGCGGTGCTTGAGGTGCTCCTGGGCTAAGGGAGGAGGTCCTGGCTTAGTGAACCTGCCGCGTTTCCGCTTCCCAGAACGGCTTCCGAAGTTCCGTCTTGAGGACTTTGCCGGGCCCCGACTTGGGGAGCGGCTCAGCCTGGAAGACGACCTTCTTGGGGCACTTGTAGCCTGCGATGAGGGCACGGCAATGCTCGATGATGTCGTGCTCGGTGGGCGTATGTCCTTCGCGAGGGACGACGATTGCAGCTACGGCTTCGCCCCAGCGCTCATCCGGGATGCCGATGACGGCTGCTTCGAGGACACCAGGATGTTCGAAGATAGCGTTTTCGACCTCGGTCGAGTACACATTTTCACCGCCGGAAATGATCATGTCTTTAGCACGGTCGACGATGTAAATGAAGTTCTGGTCATCGACGGTGGCGACATCGCCGGTGTGCATCCATCCGTCTCGAAGTACCTCTTCCGTGGCGTCAGGGCGCTTCCAATAACCCTTCATGACGTTCGGACCGCGGGCTATGATCTCGCCGGCGTGGCCGGGCTCGACGTCTTCTCCGGTCTGAAGGTCGACGACCCGCACCTCAACTCCAGGGACCTGGCGGCCGCAGCTTGAGAGACGGTTACGGGCAGCCCTGTTATCCGAGAAGTCGAGCCATTCGGGACGCCAGCTGGTGAGCAGGGGCGCCGTTTCTGTCATGCCATATGCCTGAAGAAGGATTGGACCAAAGACATCGACTGCCGCGAGCAGGCGATCAACCGGCATGGGCGATGCTCCGTAAAGCATCATTTCGAGGCCGCTGGTGTCGAACTCCCGGACAGCCGGGAAGTTCACGACGAAGTTAATCATCGTAGGCACGAGGATGGTTTTCGTGACCCTGTTGTTCTGGATGGCCTCAAGGGTGCTCTGGGGTGCGAAGGCCGGGGTGAAGACGTGGGTGCCGCCGGTGAGGGTGACGGTATAGCAGGCCCAGGCATCGGCCAGGTGGAACATGGGCGCCACGTGCAGCCAGGTATCGCGCTCGGTGAACCCGAGCAGGGCAGCGTGCTGCGCGTTGGAGACGATGTTCCGCTGGGTGAGCATGACCCCCTTTGGGACGCCGGTCGTGCCGCCCGTGTAGCAGAGGTCGAGCATGTCGTCCTCCTGCCATTCGCGAGCGACGGCAGCGAGGGGTTCGTTGGCCGAGACAAGGTCCTCGTACTGGATGGCGCCTTGGAGTTCGCCGTTGAGCATGATGACGTGCTTGATGCCCGGGGAATTGGCGCGAAAGTGGCCGTACATTTCAGCGAATTCAGGGCCGAGGAAGAGCGCTTTTATCTCGCCATCATTGACGATGAATTCATACTCGGGGGCGGCGAGCCGGGTGTTCAGGGGAGCGAGGGGCATGCCGGCGACCGATGCGACGAAGTACGTCTCCCAGTAGCGGTGCGAGTTGTTGGCAAGAATGGCGATGTTGTCGCCGGGCTGTAATCCAAGAGAGAGGAGCCCGGCCGCGAGGCGATGGACACGTTCTGAGGCTTCGGCGTAGGTGTACCGGGTGCTTCCATCGACAAGCGCGGTCTTATCTGGATAGAGCTTGACGGCGTGGGCGAGGATGTCGTGAATCAGCATAGCGGTATCCTTCGGGCGATGAGATAGCGAAGGGAAGTGTACACCGCCAGAGGGCACGAGACCGCCGTCAACGGCCGCGGATCTGTTCCACGAGGGCAGGGAGCAGCATGGCTACAGTGTCGATTTCGGCTTCCGTGGTAGCCGCGCCAAGACTAAATCGGATGCTACCGACGGCCCGGCGGATGGGGACGCCCATGGCCATAAGTACATGGGATGGTTCCCACATAGAGTTGGAGCATGCACTGCCTGAGCTGGCAGCGATGCCCGCCCCATCAAGGGCGGCGACCAGCAGATCGCTTTCTATGCCATCGAACGAGATGTTGAGGTTGTTGGGAAGGCATTGCTGCTGACAGCCATTTACCGTGGCGCCGGGCACGGAAGCGAGGATGGCGTCACGAAGGCGTTCGCGAAGGCGGCCAACGCGGGCAGAGCGAGATGTCACGCCGGATTGGGCGATCTCGAGGGCGGTAGCGGCACCGGCAATACCAGCGACGTTTTCGGTGCCCGCGCGCTTCTGGGACTCCTGCCCACCGCCGTGAATGAGCTGGCGGAAGGGGGTAGCACGCCGGAGGAAGAGGATCCCGGATCCCTTGGGGCCCCCGAACTTGTGGGAGGAGAGACTGAGGGCATCGGCGCCGAGGGCATCGACATCGAGCGAGAGCCAGCCTGGGGCCTGCACGGCATCGGTATGCAGAAGGATGCGGTGGTGGCGATGCGCGCGGCGGTACTCGGCGAGCAGGCGAGAAATTTCAGCGATGGGCTGAACCGTGCCGACTTCATTGTTCGCAAGCATGACGCTGGCAAGGACCGTCTCGGGGCGGAGGGCACGCTCAAACTCGGCGAGGTCCAGGTGGCCAGAGGTATCGCAGCCAACGTAGGTGACATCGAAGCCGAGTTCTTCAAGAAACTGGGTGGCATGGAGGCCGGCGTGATGCTCGATTGCTGTGCTGATCACGTGGTTGCCGGAGCCTGCGCGCCGGAGAGCATAGGCGATACCGAGCAGAGCGGTGTTGATGCTCTCGGTACCGCCGCTGGTGAAGAGGACTTCGGAAGGACGGGCGCCGATGACGGTAGAGACGCGGGTGCGGGCGCTATCGACGGCCTCCTGAGCTTCGCGGCCAAGCGCATAGAGGCCACTGGGGTTGCCGAAGACGCCATCAAGGAACGGCAACATGGCATCGCGGGCGGCAGGGTGAAGGCGCGTGGTGGCGGCGTGGTCGAGATAGATCATCGCGTCTGAGGATCGTAGCAGACGTGATGGGGCGAAGGGCGACGAGGCCGTATGCTCCGGCGCGGTGCCAAGAATGCTGAGCGGGACGTTCGCTGCATTGGAGAACCCGGATTTCCGGGTGCTCTGGGCAGGGACGTTCCTCGCGTTCATTGCTTTCTTTATGTCTACTGCTGTCCAGGGGATCGTGGCGTTCAATCTCTCGGGCAGCAATAGCGCCGTGGGATTCGTTGTCTTTGCCCAGGGGCTCGCGCAGCTCGTGCTGGGTCCGTTCGGCGGGGCGTTGGCCGACCGTATTTCGAAGCGGCTGGTGATTATGGCGTGCCAGGTAGTGATCACGGCGGCATTTCTTGGAACGGCTGTTCTGCTGGCGCTGGACCTGATCACACTCGAACTCCTGGCCGCTGGATCGTTTCTGATCGGATCTGCGTTTTCGTTCCTTGGGCCAGCACGGCAGGGGTTGACTGTCGAGATTGTCGGGCCGGGGTTACGAGGTAATGCGATCGCGCTTAGCCAGGTGGCGCTGAATGCTTCGCGAATCGCGGGGCCGTTCGGCGCAGCGGCGTTCCTGGCCGTTGGGGCTATCGGCCCTGCAGGCGCCTACTTCGGGATGATGACGTTGTACGTCGGCGCGCTGGTATGTACCTGGTTCGTACCTCCGACGCCGGTTTCTGGAGGGAAGCGCCCGGGCGTGCTGGGCGAGACGCTCAAGGGGATCGCATACGTCGCGCGGACGCCGCGGATCCGATCGCTCATCGTGGCGTACATCCTCGTAATCATGGCCGGATTTCCGTATGTGTCGGTACTTCCGGGGCTGCTCAAGAACGAGCTGGGAAGGCCGGCGTCGGAGCTCACGATCCTGTTGATGGTCAATGCGGTCGGGGGCCTGATGGCAAGTCTGTTCGTAGCATCGCTAGCCGATTCACCAAAGGCACAGCGGATTTACGTAGCAGCCACTGCCGTCTTTGGGCTTGGGCTCGTTGCCTCGGGGCTGGCGCCGAACTACTGGCTGTTGGCCGGAGCGATGTTCGTCGTGGGAGCGGGAGCGGGCGGGTTCCAGACGCTGAACGGCGCACTTGTGTCGCACCTGACGGACCAGGCGTATTTCGGACGGGTGATTGCGCTGACGTTTCTCGCGTTCGCAGCGTCGAGCGTGATCGCACTTCCGGTGGGCTTCCTGGCGGATGCGATCGGCGAGCGGGCAACGGTGGCACTCAGTGGCTCAACGGTGCTGACGATCGTGACCGTGTTTGCGCTGGGAGGACGGCTCTCGAGAGGGGATGGTGGCGGAGCGGCCGCTTCTGTGGCGTAGGACTCTGGCCGCCCTGACTACGAAGGACGGGCGCGGCTCATGATCACGGGGAGCGGCGACCGGTTAACGATATCCAGGGCGACGCTGCCGGCGAGCAGGTGGTAGCGGGCGCTGTGACCATGTGAGGAGATCGCGAGGGCGGTGGCGCCGGACGCGAGCGCACGTTCGACGGCACGGCCAGCAACTCCGCCTGGCCACTGTCCTTTTTCAACCTGGATGTCGACTGTTGTGCCGGGCGGAAGGCCCTCGGCCATCTTGCGGAGCTGGTCATGGGCGAGGCCGAGTTCGACCTCGGAGCTGATATCGCCGGTACGCGGGATGTAGGCGGTCCAGAGCGTGACCCGAGCACGGGCTGCCGCAACGATCGGTGCGATCACGGGAATGACCGCGGCGGCAGCAGTGGAGCCGTCGCTCGTCACGAAGAGGTGGTAGGGATTGCCAATGGTGGGGGAGTCGACCTCCGGGCCGGTGAGCATAACGGGTAGCTGCGTGTGACCGATGATACCCATTGCCACGCTGCCGAGGAGGGCGTGACGGAGCATGCCGCCGCCGCGAGTATCAATAGCGATGATCGAGGCTCCAGCTTCGGCCGCACCACCAATAACGGCATCGTGGATTTCTTCGCCGTGAAGGCGCACGGGGACGAGTGCTTCTCCGCGAACTCCGTTGGCTTCGAGGGTTGCCTGCAGCTCTTGTTTCCACCGGGCCGAGACGAGGCGTGTTGCCTCCCGGAGGCTGGGGACGAGCTCCGATGCACAATCGACCCGCGGGTCGAGGACGCGAAGGAGTGCGAGTGGCTCGTCCATGGCTCGGGCGAGCCTGGCGGCGTGCGGGAGCACATGCAGAGAGCGTTCGGAGCCGTCAGTGGAAACAACAATGGTCACGAGATGCATTCTACCCGGAAGTCAGCCGTTTCCGGACGGGCATTAGGCCGTGAAGCGCCGTCCGGTCGCCCGCCTATGAGTTGGAGCGGGCGCCAGCGGCAAAGCTGGCATCGTAATCGGCGCGGCGGCCGGGATCGCGCAGCGTCTTCCAGGCCTCGTTGAGTTCTCGTTGCTCGGGCGAACCGGACCGCATTCCGGCGGCCAGTTCGGTCACGCGCTCGGCGATACGGTCTGTGGACGCCGAGGGGCGAACACCGAGGAAGGAGTACCAGTGCTCATGAAGGTTGGGATTCGTGCCGGGCGCGGGAGGCACACCTTCCATGGCACCGTCGTAGATGTCACGGAGGGCGGGAGTGGTAAGCCATTCAGTCGCGGTCCGTAGCTGGGCCTTGAGGCGGGCATCGATCTCGTGCGTATAAGCAGCCTGGCGGATGGCGATGCCGAGAAGGCGGGATGCCTCGAGGATTTCGGCGCTGTTTGCCCAGGGTTGGACCCCGAGGAATGCGTACCAGTCGGGGCGGCGATCCGGCTGAATGGAGCCACGGCCGGAGGCTGGTGGGCCGGCCGGTGGCCGAGGGGCGCGCTGATAGCGACCGGGCCGGCCGAGGTCATAGCGCTCGCGTGCCGCGGGTTCGGAGAGGACAGCATAGGCTGCGTTGAGGTCTGCCATTTGGCGCGTTGCGAACGGGCCGGGGTTGTAATCAGGATGGAGTTGCCGCGAACGGCGGCGGTAAGCGGCTTTGATTTCAGCGGCGGATGCCCGCGGGTCGACAGCAAGGACCTGATAGTAATCGGGCTGCGCGGCCATGGATCGAGAGTACCCGGGTTCTGGGGCCTGTCGCCAGTGGCTAGAATGCGCCCACGCGAGTGGAGGTGATGCCCGTGTCCATGCTGAGCCCGTACAGGGTGCTCGACTTGAGCGACGAACGAGGGCAGCTCTGCGGCCAGATCCTTGGGGACCTGGGAGCAGATGTCGTTGTGGTGGAGCCGCCGGGGGGATCACGGTCGCGCTCGTTCGGCCCGTATGCGATGGACGACCCCACGCCCGAGCGGAGCCTCAATTTTTGGGCGATGAACCGGGACAAACGGTCCGTTGTGGCGGACCTTGAGACGGAGGCAGGCCGGGCGCAGCTGCGAGCACTGGCGGCTGCCACCGACTTCGTGATCGAATCCTACGAGCCGGGCGTTCTCGACGGCCTCGGCCTCGGCTGGGCGGCACTCTCGGCGGCGAACCCGCGGCTGATCATGGTGTCGATCAGTGCCTTTGGGCAGAGCGGGCCGAAGGCGGGATGGGCAGCGAGCGACATCACGGTCCTGGCAGCGTCGGGAACCCTTCACATCACCGGCGACGATGACCGGCCACCAGTGCGAGTGACTGTGCCACAGGCGTTTCTGCACGGGGCGGCGGAGGGGGCATCGGCGGCACTTATCGCGCTGGCTGCGCGGGAGCGGGACGGACTGGGCCAACATGTCGACGTCTCGGCGCAATCAGCCGCAACGATGGCGACCCAATCGATGGTGCTGAACCATGCCTGGGGGGAGGCGGCACTGGAGCGCCTCTCTGGCGGCATCAAGCTGGGACCACTGCAGATCCGCCTCGTTCACCCCGCGCGGGACGGGTTCGTGTCGGTGAGCTTCTTCTTCGGGTCGGCGATCGGACCGTTCACGCGGCGGCTGTTCGAGGTGATGCACGAGCGCGGATTCGCGGATGAGGCGACGCGCGACAAAGATTGGCTGGGATACGGCCTGCTGCTGGCTTCGGGCGAAGAACCCATATCTGAACTCTTCCGCGTCCAGGATCTCATCAGTGAGTTCACGAAAGCACACACGAAGCGGGAGCTATTCGACCTGGCGCTGGAGCGCGGTTTGCTGATCGTGCCGGTGGCGACGACGGCGGACCTGCTGGCTTCGGAGCAGCTGGCGTCGCGGGACTACTGGACTGAGGTGGAGCATCCCGAACTTGGCCGGACCGTTACGTATCCGGGGCCGTTCGCGAAATTCAGCGCACAACCGTTGAAGTACGGCCGGCGGCCCCCGCTGGTGGGGGAACACACCGCCGAAGTTGCGAGCGAATGGGGGGGCACCGCGCCAGTGACCCCGGCCGCGAACGTGGCGGAAACGCCGCGGCTCCCGGCGCTGCATGGGCTGAAGGTGCTCGATTTCATGTGGGTGATGGCGGGGCCGGCCGGGTCGCGGACGCTGGCTGACTACGGTGCGACGCACGTGCGCGTGGAGAGCACGACGCGCGTTGATACGGCCAGGACGTTACAGCCGTTCAAGGATAAAGAGGCAGGGCCCGAGCGCTCGGGCCTGTTTGGCTCGCTGAACGCCGGCAAGCTGGGGCTAACCTTGAACCTGTCGACTGAGGAAGGCCGAGCAACGGCGTTGAAGCTGGCGGCCTGGGCCGACGTCGTCCTGGAGAGTTACTCACCGAAAGCGATGAAGGCGTGGGGGCTGGACTACGATTCGATTCGCAAGGTGAACCCGGGCGTGATCATGCTGAGTTCGTGCCTGAACGGGCAGTCGGGACCGCACGCTGGACTGGCGGGCTTTGGGACGATGGGGGCGCAGCTGGCAGGATTCGGCGAGATCGCCGGCTGGCCAGACCGTCCGCCCGCGGGGCCGTTCGGCGCCTACACGGACTACATCGCGCCCAAGTACACTGCGGCCGCGGTGCTGGCGGCACTCGACCACCGCCGCCGGACAGGTGAGGGCCAGTACATCGACCTGAGCCAGTCTGAGGCGTCGTTCCACTTCATCGGGCCTGCGATCCTGGACAATGTCGTGAACGGGCGGATCGCGCGGCGGGCAGGGAACGCATCGCTGGAATTCGCGCCCCATGGGGTCTACCCGTGCGTTGGCGACGATGCCTGGGTGGCGGTCGCCGCCGAGACGGAAGGCCAATGGGAGGCGCTCTGCCGAGCGACCGGGAACACGGGCTGGCTGACCGACGAGCGCTTCGCAACGCTGGGGGCACGGCACGCACACAATGACGCGCTGGACGAGGCGATCGGCGGGTGGACTGTGAGCAGGACGGCCGACGAGATTGAAACAACGTTGCAGGCGGCAGGCGTGCCAGTGCATCGCGCTTCGACGACTGTGGACGTACTCGCAGACCCGCAGCTGGCACACCGTGGGCACTTCGTGATGGTGGACCACCCGGTTGTGGGGACGGTGCCGGTGGAGAATGCGCGATCGATCCTCTCGGCGACGCCTGCGGCGATCACGCGTGCAGCGCCCACGTACGGGCAGGACAACGAATACATACTGCGCGAGTTGCTCGGGCTGTCGGGCGAGGAGATCGTCGACCTCGTCGCAGCGGGGGCACTCGACTAGCAGGGTGTTGAAGTAGGCGTTGAGATCGGGCCGGGTGGTTCTCTCGGGTCCTCAAGAGGGCATGATGAGGGGTGGTTCGCGCTCTTGAGGCATGTCCGCCGGGCTGGGAAGGGTGCTGGAGC
>JAGQHB010000071.1 GCA_020432045.1 Dehalococcoidia bacterium
GCGATTACTTTGCATGAACCGTTCAGCCAGGCCCCAAGGCGTGGGTTTGCGAGGCGGCAGGCTTCGTGAAGCTCTCGCATGAACCGTTCTTCGGGCGATTGCGGCTCGTCACTGCCAGGTGTGGCGGGCGCTGGCCTCGTTCCCGCTGCCGGTCGCGCTGCCCGCGTCGCGGAACGTCCTTCCGCCGCAGTGGCTGCCACCTGGCGCGGTTCAGGTGCTGTGGGCACGAGCACGGCTGTCGCGATTGCTACTTCGAGCGGTATCGGGCTTGTCGGGTCGAGCCGGAAGTCCGTGGTGGCCAATGCGGCGATGGCATCCGTGAGGACTTCAACGCCGCCTGCAGCCCGTGCTGCCTCGACGAGCGAATCCCACTGCCAGCCGGGTTCCGACTGGCCCCGAAGCGAGGCACGGAGGACGTCCCGCAGGATATCGACCGTGGCTCGTGTGAAACGGGCGAGATTGACGCCGTCTTCCCCCACTTCGCGTGCAATATCGAGGGCGCCAGCGAGATCGCGTTCGATGAGTGCGAGCGCGAGGGCTCCGCTCCGGGCGTCCTGGACAAGTCCCAGTGCCTCAACCACGCCTTCTTCGGATGGTGTGACGCCGTAGCGCGCGACGACCTGTTCCAACAGGGTGATGGCGTCCCTCATGCCGCCGCGTGACTGGACAGCGATGAGGTGGAGGCCTTTCGGCGGGATGACAAAGCCTTCCTGTTCGCAGATGTAGTGCAGGCGGTCGACAGCAGCGCCGTTGTTCATCCTGTGAAAGTCGTAGCGCTGGCAACGGGATGCCACCGTCGGCGGGATCTTGTGCGATTCAGTTGTCGCGAGGATGAACACGGCGTGCGGAGGCGGCTCCTCCAGCGTCTTGAGCAGGGCGTTGAACGCTCCGTCGGTGAGCATATGCGCTTCGTCCAGCAGGTAGACCTTCATCTTGAGGTCGGACGGGGCGAAGGCGATCTTGTCGCGCAGTTCGCGGATATCGTCGATCCCGCGATTGCTGGCGGCATCCATCTCGATCAGGTCCAGGGCTGTGCCGGAGAGGATTGCCTTGCAGGAAGTACACGTGCCGCACGGCTCGCCTTCGACCGGCGCAAGGCAGTTCAGGGCGCGAGCGAGGATACGGGCTGTCGTCGTCTTTCCTGTGCCGCGCGGACCGCTGAAGAGGTAGGCATGCGCCATCTGGCCGGTCGCAAGCGCGTTCCGAAGGGTAGTAACGATGTGATCCTGGCCCACGACTTCATCGAAACCTCGTGGACGCCATTTCCCGTAGAGCACCGCAACCTCGAGGCAACTGCTTCGTTGAGTATAGAACAGATGTACCGGTTGGACGATTAGTGGACGTGAAGGTGGACGTCCGGGCCGAGGTAGTGTTCCTCGCGGGCCCGCATCCGTGCCTCGTCTTCCGCGCTGCCGACGTGGTCGTACCCGCAGAGGTGGAGGATCCCGTGGACGAGCAGGTGGGCGAACTCGGCGTCGAGCGAGTGGCCGACTTCTTCGGACTGGCGCAGAGCGGTCGGAAACGAGATGGCGATATCGCCCAGGTAGGGCTCTTCCTCGCCCTGGGGGAAGGGCTCCTCGCCCTGGTCGTCTGGGAACGAAAGGACATCGGTTGGCTCGTCGATCCCCAGGAACTCGTTGTTCAGGGCCCGGATGTGTTCGTCACCCGTGACCAGGATTGACACGCCCGTTCCGTCAGCGACCGATTCCCCGGCCAGCACTCGTTCGGCAAGCACGGTGAGCGCGCCCGTATCGAGCCCCGGGGCATCGACAGATACCTCAACGCTGATATCGTAGGCGCTCATGTGAGGGGAACGAGCCCTTGGATGGCCGACTCCGCGGCCGAAAGCAACGGCATGGGGATGACGAAGAACACGAGGACTCCGATTGAGGCAGCACCGACGGCGAGCGCGATCGATGGGCTGGTGGAGACTCGTGCGGCGTCCTCCGCTGGCTCACCGAGGAACATCTGCTTCACGACGCTCAGATAGTAGAAGGCGGAGACGGCGCTGTTGGCAACGCCGATGATAACGAGCCATGCCAGGTCCGCACGGATGGCAGCGTTGAAGATGAAGATCTTGGCCCAGAACCCTGCAGTTGGCGGAATGCCAGTGAGGGAGACGAGGCAGAATGCGAGCATCACGGCGAGGAACGGTGACCGCTTCCACATGCCCGCGTAGTCCTTGATGCGGTCGGAGTTGATCTGCTGCGAGATTGCGATGATCGCCACGAATGCGCCGAGGTTCGTAAAGGCGTAGGCGGCGAGAAAAAAGAGGACGCCACTGCCCCCAAGCTTGAATGCATCGCCGCCACCGGCAGAGACCGCGGCAAGACCGACGAGGATGTTGCCCGCCTGCGCGATCGAGGAGTAGCCGAGCATCCGTTTTATGTCGGTCTGCACGATGGCCATGATGTTGCCGATGATCATCGAGACGGCGGCGATGACGGCGAAGACCATGGACCAGTCATTGCTCAGGAACTCCGGGCTCAGCGCCTCAAAAAAGATGCGTGTGACGACTGCAAACGCCGCAGCCTTGGAACCAACGCTGAGGAAAGCCGTGACGGGTGTGGGTGCTCCCTGGTACACGTCCGGGACCCACATCTGGAACGGGACGATTGCCATCTTGAAGCCGAACCCGGCGATTAACAGGGTTGTTGCGACAATGAGCAGTGAGCGGTTATCGGCTCCATTTGCTGCGACCTCCGAACCGATCTCGGTCAGCAACGTGGTTCCGGTAAGACCGTAGAGCAGTGCCATGCCGTACAGCAGCAGAGACGATGCGATCGCGCCAAGCAGCAGGTACTTGAGCCCCGCTTCGCTGGACTTCTCGTCTTTGCCCCAGCCCGCGAGGATGTACTGCGGAATCGACGAAAGCTCCAGTGCGAGGAAGATCGTGATCAGGTCACGGGCTGCCGCTAGGAACATGAGCCCCGAGCAGGCGGTGAGGACGAGGACGTAGTATTCGCCCTGACGGCGGCCCTCACGTTCTACCCAGTCGATAGAGGCCAGGACGATGGTGGCCGTGATGCCGGCGAAGAGGAAGTAGAAGAAGGCTGCGTACTCATCGAGGGCGAGAGTGCCGCCGAAGATATCGTCTTCGTAGCCACGACTCACCCACGAAACGGTCCAGAGCGCAGAAGCTGCGAGTCCGGCAAGGGCAACGTACGGGATCAATCGCCGCTGATGCGGCACCACGGCGTCAATTACAACGATGATGCCAGCGGCAATGAGGACGGCGAGCTGCGGGCCGACGACGTCGAGGCTGTTCATGACTGCACTTCCTCCACGCGCGCGATCACCTGGTCCACGCTGCCACTCATCGTGTCCATCATGAGTGCAGGGTAGAGCCCGAGGATGAGGATGAGCACCGCCATCCCGCCAGCGACCGTATGCTCCCACCACTGATGCTGGTCCGTGACACCATCCCAGTCGTGCTTCACAGGCCCGAAGACCACTCGCTGAAGGGTCCAGAGTATGTAACCGGCCGAGAGCACCACGCCGAAGATCGATGCGAGGACGGCCCATTCGAACTTCTCGAACGCCCCGAGGAACACTGTTATCTCAGCGATGAATCCAGCGAGGGCCGGGAGCCCGAGGCTGGCGAACCCGGCGAAGACGAGGCCCGTCGTGATAAGCGGCATCTGGCGGCCGAGCCCGCCCAGCTTTGCAATTTCGCGGGTATGCGTACGGTCGTACATGAGTCCGATCATGACGAACAACATCCCGGTGACGACACCGTGAGCAAGCATCTGATAGTTCGCACCCATGATGCTCGTCTTGCCAAGGGCGCCAATCCCGAGCAGGACGATCCCCATGTGGCTAACGGACGAGTACGCGATGAGACGCTTGAAGTCTGTCTGGCGAAGGGTGACAAACGCACCGTAGAGGATACTGAACGCGCCGAGGCCCGCCATCCAGATGCCGAAATCCTCCGCTTGTTCCGGCATGATCGTCACGCACATGCGAATGATCCCGTAGCCACCCATCTTCAACAGCACGCCTGCGAGCATGACCGAGACGGCCGTTGGAGCATCGGAGTGCGCGTCAGGGAGCCAGGTGTGGAGCGGGAAGACTGGCAGCTTCACGGCGAAGCCGACGAACAGGAATGCGAACACCCAGCCCAGTGGGAGGAGCGCCCCGGAGACGTTGCTCTCTCCGAGTTCGACAAGATCGAACGAACCACCGTCGGCGAACGCGAGCATCAAGATGGCGACGAGCATGAATGCAGAACCGGCGATCGTGTACAGCACAAACTTCATCGCCGAGTACTCTTTGCGGCCGGATCCCCAGATAGAAATCAGCAGGAACATCGGGATGAGTTCGAGCTCCCAGAACATGAAGAAGAGCATGAAATCGAGCGCCATGAAGACGCCCAGCACCGAGGCCGCCAGCACGAGCAACAGCGCGTAGTAGAGACGCTGGCGCTTCGTCACGCTGAATGAGATGAGGACGGACGCGAGGGTGAGACAGGTTGTGAGGACGATGAGCGGGAGGCTGATGCCGTCGACACCGAGGTGGTAATGGAGATTGAATGAGCTGATGTCCACCCAGCGCTCTTTGACGACGTAGGAATAGCCCGGTGTAGCACTATCGAAATCGAAGAAGAGGAAGAGCGAGAAGGCCAACGCGGCGACCGCGGAGAGCAGTGCGATCCAGCGCGCATTCTGTTCGGCGCGCTCGGGTAGCAGTCCGATGAGCACCGCGCCAGCGACTGGGATCAGGAGCAGTATGGTGAGTTCCATCGGCCGCCTCCTACAGCGGGTTCGCCGCGAATACCGCGACGACCACAACGAGGATTCCGGCCGCGAACCCGAGGCCATATGCCTGCGGTTGACCGTTCTGAATGACACGCATGCGGTCGCTGGTAACCCTGGCGACCGTTCCAACTCCGTTGACGACGCCGTCAACAACGTATTTATCGTTTAGTTCGAGAAGCCGGTTCCAGCCGGACTGCAGCACGCGCTTCACGAGGAAGTCCTCATAGAGCTTGTCGAAATACCATTTCTGTTCGAACAGGGCTGTCAACGGGCCGAAGCCCATCGCGAACGACCGTGAGGAGAGCCAGTGCTTCTGGTAGATAGCCCATGCGAGACCAATGCCAAGCACGCCAAGAACCGTGGACGAGATAGCGATGCTCCATTCGAAGCTACTCTCGTGTTCAAGTGCATGGGGTAGCGCCCCTTCAATAAGGTCACGGAATGAATGGTTGATAACGAAGGCGCCTGCGGCGATAGCGGGGACTGCCAGGATCAAGAGCGGAGCTCGCATGCTCCACGGTGGCTCGTGGGGATGCGCGGGATCACCTTCGAAGTGGCTGTCGTGGTCGTGCGGGTCAACGGGCTGCCCGCCCCGGTACTCTCCGAAAAATGTCAGGAAGATGGCACGGAAGATATAGAACGCGGTCAGCAACGAGACGAGCTGGGCCACGAACCACAGGCCCGGATTCTCGCGGAAGGCATCAAGGAGGATCTCGTCTTTCGACCAGAAGCCTGCGAGCGGGAAGATTCCCGCCAGGCTCAGTGAACCGATCACACACGTTGCGAACGTGATTGGCATGTACTTCCGCAGGCCGCCCATGAGGCGCATGTCGTAGGTATTCGTGGCGTGGTTGACAGAGCCGGCGGTGAGGAAGAGGAGCGCCTTGAAGAAGGCATGAGTAAACAGATGGAAGATAGCCGCGACGTACCCGAATGCACCAAGCGAGAGCATCATGAGCCCGAGCTGGCTGACTGTGGAGTATGCCATGACGCGCTTGAAGTCGGTCTGGACGATCGCGATCGTGGCAGCGATGAGTGAGGTAGCAGCACCGATCCAGGCGACCACCGTCATCGCATCATGGGATGCTTCGAAGACCGGGAAAAAGCGGGCGACAAGGTAGACACCGGCTGCAACCATCGTGGCTGCATGGATGAGCGCGGAAACGGGAGTCGGACCTTCCATCGCATCAGGGAGCCAAACGTGCAGCGGGAACTGGGCGCTCTTGCCCACGGCACCGGCAAAGATGCCGAGCGCGAAGAGGGTAATGATCCACCCTTCCGGTTCGCCGCTCGTTGCCCACTCCTGGATGAGCCCAACGTCGAAGCTTCCCCCGGGCCCACGGGTCCAGATCAGGAGCAGTGCGGCCAGGAGGCCGAGGTCGCCGATCCGGGTCGTGATGAACGCCTTTTTCGCGGCTGCCGCGGCAGCCGGGCGGTGGAACCAGAAGCCGATGAGGAGGTAGGAGCAGAGCCCGACAAGTTCCCAGAAGATGAAAATCATGAACAGGTTGTCCGCGAGGACGAGCCCGAGCATGGAGAACACAAACAAGCACATGTGGGCGAAGTAGCGGCCGTAGCCTGTGTCGCCGTGCATATAGCCGGTGGAATACAACTGGACGAGGAAAGCGACACTGGTGACGACGACCAGCATCACGGCCGTCAGCCCATCGATCCGGACACCGATGTTCACCGACAGACTGCCCGCCGTGAACCATTCGTGAGTGTGTACAAGGATGCCGCCATCCGCATCGATCACGTTAAAGAGGGCAAAGAAGCTCAAGGCAAGCGAGACACCGATGGTGGCAATGGCGACTCCGCCCGCGACAACCGGGATCTTGCGGAGATAAGCGACGATCAGTCCCCACCCAATGAGCGGGCTTGCGATGATCGCCCAGAGCACCCATTCATCAATCGTGGGGACAGAGGTTGCGGCGGATTCGGCGAGGAGAAATGGCATCGGCTAAATCTTCCTCAGGATTTCGCGGGCGACGTGGGCTTTCCCGGTCGGCACATAGAGCGTCCGGGGTGCCTGCATCGGCTCCGGTTCGCCGCGTCCCACGGGAGGGATGACACGTACGGAGACTCCCTCGGCGGCGAACAGTTCGCGCCAGGTCTCGGCGGCGTAGCCATTGCGGACATTCATGAATTCGACCCACATCGCGTCAGGACCTCAACAGGTTGATGCGGTCGACATCGACCGTTTCGCGGTTTCGGTAGAACGAGACCGCGAGGGCGAGCGCCACGGCCGCTTCTGCGGCTGCGACGGTGATGACAAAGACCACAAAGGTCTGGCCGGCGACGGGGTTCGCACTCTCGGTGAAACGATGAAAGGCCAACAGCGTGACGTTCACCGCGTTCAGCATCAATTCGATGCCCATGAGCACACCGATCGCGTTGCGCTTCGACAGCGCGACGATGAGCCCGAGGCAGAAGAGCAGTGCGCCAACCGTCAGGAAGTGATCAAGTCCCGGGGTCATGAGAGGGCGTCCTCCGCTTCTTCCTCTGGCGAACGCACGAGCATGATCGCTCCGATAAGGGCAGCGGTCAGGAGCACCGAAGCCAGCTGGAACGGCAGGACCCAGGTGCTCAGCAGAGCACGTCCCAGGTCCTCGACTGACGGCGCCTGGAACGAATTTGTCTCACTCCAGGCCGTGTCGTGGATTACGAAAATGAGGACTGCCGCCAACGCGATCGACAGGAGCGCGGCGGGCGCACCCCAGACGGTCTCGGAGTTGTCGCGGGCTGAACGCGGCGTCAGAAGGATGGCGAATAGGATGAGAACGGCGACCGCGCCAACGTAGATGACGACCTGCGCCATGGCGATGAATTCTGCCGAGAGCAGGATGAAGAACCCCGCGACGCCGATGAACGTCACGATCAGGAACAGGACAGCATGGAGCAGGTTGCGGGCCATCATCACGCCACCCGCCGAGATGAGCGTGATGGCGGAAAGCAACCAGAACGCAAACGCCGGTCCGAAGCCTTCGAGTGCCACTAGCGGCCACCTCCACTCGCCGGAATGTAGCCAGTCGCGTCCTTCACCATCCGCGGTTTCTTGGGCGTGTTCTCCGGCCGGTAGCCGTTCACTTTGGCCCAGGCGTACACCAGCACGGCTGCCGCGACGATGTTGATCGGAGCGAAGAGGAAGACGATGCCGTCGCCGAGTTCCTCCTGTGTCCAGATCACCTTTTCTGTGGCGACGATCAAGAGGTTGAGCAAGGCCAGCGGAAGCAGGAACTTCCACGCGAACGCCATCAGCTGGTCGATGCGAAGGCGAGGCAGGGTACCGCGCGTCCAGAGGAAGAGCAGATAGAAGAGCTGCGTCTTGACTGCGAAGATAAGCCACGAGGGCACGTATTCTTCGAGGCCCCACATACTCCAGCCGCCGAGGAACACGGTCGACGCGAAGGCTGCCGCGGCGAGGGCATAGCCGATGTCCATTCCGTAGAACAGGCCCCACTGCATGCCGGAATACTCTGTCAGGTAGCCAGCGACGATTTCGGATTCTGCTTCAGCGATGTCGGCCGGGGTGCGGTTTAGTTCGGCACTTACGCAGATGAAGTAGACAGCAAAGGCGATGGGCTGGAGGAAGATCATCCAGAGGTGGACATCCTTCTGCCAGAAGACCATTCCCTGGAGGCTCAGCGTGCTCGAAAGCAGCGCCACGCCAAGGAGGCTCATGACGAGCGGCACCTCGTAGCTGATCGCCATTGCGACGATGCGCATCGCACCGTAAAGGCTGTACTTGTTGTTTGCGCTCCACCCCGCCATGAATGCACCGAGAACCGGGAGCGACGACACGGCGAGGAAGTAGATAAGGGACACAGGGACGTCGGCAATCACCATGTTCGGGCCGAAGGGCAGCACCGCGAACAGGAGCACAGCAGGCGCCACGAAGACGATTGGCGCGATCAGCATGACCCAGCGGTCGGCCGCCGTCGGGATCAGCGCTTCCTTCTGAATTAGCTTCAGGGCGTCGGCGATCGGCTGGAGCGTGCCGAACGGACCGACACGGTTTGGACCGTAACGCGACTGGATACGACCGATGATCTTGCGTTCGCCAAGGACTCCGAGGAACAGCTGCGTCGGGAGCACAAAGATCAGGAACGAGGCGATGAAGCCGATGAGGATCGCAATGACATAGACGAGCCCATAGGGCAGCACCTTGTCGAGTTGGTCAAGGATAGCACCTGAGAGGTTCCCCAGGTCGCGAATGTCATACCACTTGTCGGAGACGAGAAACGGAAGGTTCACCGGTCGATCTCTCCAACCACGATATCCACAGAGCCAAGCGCGACGATGGCGTCCGCCACCGAACCGCCGACGGTCATCTCCTTCAGGACGCTGAGATTGATGAAACTTGGCGGCCGGATATGGAACCGATAAGGAGACGGGCCCTCGTCGCTGACCACGTAGTAGCCCAGTTCACCGCGTGGTCCTTCGACGCGCGCGTACGCTTCGCCAGCCGGGGGCCGGAGTGCCAACGGAACCTGCGTCGAATGCGGACCGCCGGGGAGGGCGTCGAGGGCCTGCTGGACGATGCGGACGCTCTGCCTCATCTCCTCCAGCCGGACGATGAACCTGTCGAACGAATCCCCCTGGTAGCCGATGGGGATATCGAAGTCGTATTTCTCGTAGCCGCAGTACGGGTCCGCCTTGCGGATGTCCCAGGCGATGCCTGAGCCTCGCAGCATTGGGCCGGCGAGGCTGCCGTTGACCGCTAGTTCGGGCGAGATGACTGCGACGCCACGTGTCCGCACGAGGAAGATCTCGTTCTCCGTAAGCATGCCGTCGATGTCGTCGATGAACGCGGGGAACGTCTTCATCAGGTCGCGTGCCATCGGCACGAAGTCCTTGGGCAGGTCGAAGGCGACGCCGCCGATGCGCATGTAGTTGCAGGTGAGGCGTGCCCCCGCGGTCATCTCGAACAGGTCGAGGATTTTTTCGCGTTCGCGGAAGGCCCACATAACCGGTGTCTGCCAGGCACCGGTGTCGTTGGCAAACGCGCCCACGGCCATGCAATGGCTCGCGAGCCGCTGGAGTTCGGCCATGATGACGCGGATCGCCTGTCCACGGTCCGGCACATCGATCCCGGCCAGTTTCTCGACAGCCAGGCAGTAGCCGAGGTTGTTCGACATGCTGGAGAGGTAGTCGGTGCGGTCCGTGAACGGGATGTTCTGCGTGTAGGTGCGCTCTTCTGCGAGCTTTTCCATCGAGCGATGGAGGTAGCCCATCACCATTTCGGCATCAAGGATGCGTTCGCCGTCGACGGTAACCTTGACCCGGAACACGCCGTGGGTCGACGGGTGCTGAGGCCCGATGTTGAGGATGAATGGCTCGGACTTGATGGCGCTGGTCATTCAACGAGCCTCACGGGTGGTGCTTCGCGGCGCGCGGTGCCGGCAAACTCGTTCAGTCCGGGCTGCAGGCCACCGGGCATCGAAAGGAAGTCCTTGCGGAGGGGCCAGCCAGGATACCCGTCCCAGAGCAGGATGCGGTGCAGGTTAGGATGGCCTTCGAAGACGATGCCAAAGAGGTCGTAGGCTTCGCACTCCTGCATCCATGCGCCATGCCAGACGGGCACGACAGACGGGATTGCGGGCTTATCGCGGCCCTGTACATCGACCTTCAACGTCGCGAACTGGTTCTTGTAGAAGGACTGCAGGTGGTAGACCACTTCGAAGTGGCTCCAGTAGTCCACGGCGCAGAGGTTCGTGAGGTGCACGAGGTCGAGACCGTCTGAGTCGTCACGCAGGGCGTGGCAGGCTTCGACGAGCATTTCGGGCTTCAGATAGCAGGCCACGCCGGTAGAGCGAGCGACGCTCCCGGGGACGAGGTCTTCGATCGCTTCGGCGGTTTCATGTCCAGTCAGCCAGCGTGTCGGCATCAGCGCCACTCCATGGCGCCCTTGCGCCACGCGTAGAGGCCGCCAAGGACGAAGATCCCGATGAACAGCAAGCCTTTGGCAAAGCCAGCCCAGCCCACCACGTCGTAAACAAGCGCCCAGGGGAAAAGGAACACGAGTTCCACGTCGAACAGGACGAAGAGGAGCGCGACGTAATAGAACCGGAAGTTGAATTGGACCAGCGAGGGTCCTTCCGTGCGCATCCCGCACTCGTACGTGTCCCGTTTCACCGGGTCGCTCGAGACGTGCGGCCGGATGTTGATGAATTGAAACGCCCAGGACGTGGCTATCGCGCCCAACGGGAAGATGAGCGCAATGATCGCCAGGATCCCGATGTGGCCGTACTCGTGGAACACGCACGCCGCCGCTTGTGAAATCTATCCCGAAGGCGGCGCTACTCTACCACGGGCACCGTGCTAAGGGGAAAACGAACGGGCTCCGGCCAGTGGGTCAGACGCACGAAACGCGGCGCCTGACCATGCGCCGCGTTGCCGCGAAGAAGAGGCTGCAGTTGTTACCGGGAGCGAGCCGCCGGCGGGAGGGTGCACGAGCGCCCCCAGGTGACCTCCCGCACAGCGGCTCGCACCCCCGGGCAAGGTGTGACCTTGCCCGCTCCACTACTATCGGCCGTTGCGGGACTGGCTGCCCCAACGGAGGGCAACGTTTCCGTAAAACGTCCGTAAAAGGCGACGGAGGAGCGAGGTTCAGGCGATAGCGGTGCGCGTGGGTCGCGTTGTAGAAGGGTTCTGGTATTCTTGGTGGCGAACAGGGGTGTAGCTCAGCTGGTAGAGCGGCGGTCTCCAAAACCGCAGGCCGCAGGTTCGAGTCCTGTCGCCCCTGCCATGCGATTCAATGCTTTGACCCTCCGGCAGCTTGCCGCAAAGCGTGATCGCTTCGTACCATCGCATTTCGTGCCCAGGTGGTGGAACGGCAGACACGCTGTCTTGAGGGGGCAGTGCTCTTTTGGGCGTGTGAGTTCAAATCTCACCCTGGGCACCA
>JAGQHB010000072.1 GCA_020432045.1 Dehalococcoidia bacterium
ACGCCGTGCTGGCCGAGGGCGGGGCCGACCGGGGGGGCGGGAGTCGCCTTGCCGGCCGGGAGTTGCAGTGTGAGCACTGCCCGGACTTTCTTTGCCACGTTTGGGCTCCTTGCGTGCTAGCGGCGTGTTTCTGAGGGCACGCCTCCGCGGGATAGGCGCGGTGCGCCACGGATCAGTATCGGCAGGGGCAGGGATAGCGGCAATGACGGGAGTGGTCAGGGTACCGAGAGAATCGACCGGTGCTCGATCCTCGGATTTGGCACATGGTGGCCGCTGGAGAACCCATGGGCGGCAATACTCCTGCTGGTCATTCTGCTCACAATTCGGCCAGCCTGTGGCCAGCCAGCGCCAAGTCCATCGCCGGAACTTCCGACGACAACGGTCGTGCCCGAGCTACCGCAGGAGCACTAACAGCACTCGACTAGCAGCAGCGGGGGCCGTTCAATGATCCGATGAACGACTCTGGCGAGGCCGGATCTTCGGAGCGGGAACGGTTTGTGGCGGCGATGCTCGGCGCCGGGCACGAGCTGTGGGTGGTTGGCGGGGCGGTACGCGACCGGCTGATGGGCGGGACGGGGAAGGACGAGGACTTCGCGACAAGCGCGTTACCGGATGTGGTGGAAGAGACGGCGAAGGCGCTTGGGCGGCGTGTAACGGTAGTCGGGAAGCGCTTCGGGACGATCGGCGTGTTGCTGGACGGACACTGGAGCGAGGTGACGACGTTCCGGGGTGATTCGTATTCGAGCGGGACGCGGTGGCCGGACGTGACGTTCGGGACGAGCCTGCGGGAGGACCTCGAGCGGCGCGATTTCACGGTGAACGCGATCGCGGAGCACCCGCTGACGGGGGAGTTGCGCGACCTGTTCGAGGGGCGGCGAGACCTGGAGGCGAAGCTGCTGCGGGCGGTCGGCGAGCCGCACGCGCGATTCGTGGAGGACCCGTTGCGGATCCTTCGCGGAATCCGGTTCGTAAGCGAGCTCGGGTTCGCGGTGGAGGAGGAGACGCTGGCGGCGATGGGGCGCAGTACGTCGCTGCTGGCGACGCTTTCGCAGGAACGGATCACGGCGGAGCTGGACCGGCTGTTATGCGGGAGTTTCCCGGCGGAAGGGTTGGAGCTGCTCCGTGAGACTGGGGCGTTAGCGGTGATCCTGCCAGAGCTGGCGCCGATGGTTGGTTGCGAACAGAACCGCTTCCACAAGTACGACGTCTGGGGGCACACCGTGGCGACCGTTGGCGCGATCCCGAACGGGACGGAGAACCTCCGGCTGCGGCGCTGGGCGGCGCTGGTGCACGACCTTGGCAAGCCGTATGTGCGGCACACGAAACCGTCCGGCGAATGGGGGTTCTACGCGCACGAGAAAGAGGGAGCGGAGCGTGCGGAGGCGCTATTGGAGCGGCTGAAGCTTTCGCGGAAGGACGTGCAGGCCGTGTCGCTGCTGGTGCGGCGGCACATGGACCGGCCGAATGTGGAGGAACGGCGTTCTGTTCGGCGTTTCATGTCGCGGAGTGAGGGCCATTGGGACGACCTGGTCGCACTGAAGCGGGCGGACAACGCAAGTCATACCTACGACGACCGGGAGTACCACGACGCGCTACAGGCGATGTGCGACCAGGTCGCGGAGGAGGACGGCGAGGCGCTACGGGCACAGAGCCCGTTGAGTGGTGACGATATCGCCTCGATTGCCGGACGCCCGCCGGGGGCGTGGATTCGCCCGCTGAAGGAACGTCTGAGTGCGATGGTGCTCGATGGAGAGATAGAAGCTGGGGACAGGGTCGAAGGAGAGCGGGTAGTTCGCGTTATGCTGAGCAACGAGGGAAAACCATGACTGTGGCTGAGAAGTCTCCGAACGAAGCGGACATGCGATCCGCGATCAAGATCGCGGTGGTCGTGGTGCTGCTGGTGGTCGGCGGGACGGTAGCACTCGGGATCCTGGGTGGGTACGACTTCGGGATCTACGATGGGCCGCCGGGCAGCTTCCGGGCCAACTTCGAAGAAGGTACGGCGGCGACGCTCAAGACGGAGGCGGGCAACGCCGTACGCGTGGACGTGTTCAACATCGCCCTGGACGGGCGCTCGTTTACGGCGCGCGTGGTGGGACTGCCGGAGGGACAGCCGGGAACGTGGTACGCGTCGCTGGATGACGAGACGCTGGTGCCTTTGCAGACGGAGGTACTGGCGAACGGCGACACGCGTGTGACGCTGCCAACGGACGGGCCGGCGGGCCGGCTTGTCGATTCCTACTACTTTGACCCGGACGATTCCGACGGCGACTTCTACTTCCGGGTAAGCGAAAAGACACCGATCAGCTAAGAGCCCGGTAGAGGATGCCCGCGGCACCGCCACCGAGGATCAGCCAAACGCTGTTGGGTGCGAAGCGGACGAGGACGACGGCGGTGATGCCGAGGATCGCGAGCTGGAAGGCGCTATCGAGTGCCTGCGACGCGAGCCGGATGGTGACGACGGCCATAAGCGCGAGCGCGGCCGCGTTCACGCCATCGAGGAACGGCGATGCCCAGGAAGAGCGCCGGATTCTTGGGATGAACGGATGTGTGAGTGCAACGAAGAGGAACGAGGGCAGGAAGATGCCGGCAGTGGCAAGCGCGGCTCCAGGGAAGCCTTCGAGGACGTAGCCGACGAAGGTCGCGGTCGTAAACACGGGGCCAGGGGTGAACTGGCCAACAGCAACCGCATCGAGAAGCTGCTGCTGGGTGAGCCAGCCCCGCTGGTCGACGAATTCGGATTCGAGGAACGAGACAAGCACATAGCCGCTGCCATAGAGGACGGCGCCGATCTTCACGAAGATGAGGAAGACGGCGGCGAGGCTGGGCCCGGCGCTATCCGCAGCGACAAATGGGACAATTGCGAAGCGGAGGCGGCGTGTGATGGCTTTCGCAGCCGCGGCGTTGCGGGCCCTTGCAGGCCAGGGGCTGTTGGAACGGCCGCCGGACGCGACGGAAAGAACGAGCAGGGCGAGCCCAGATCCGAGGATGAGCCAGACTTCAGCAACACCGGCGAGGGCGAGTGCCACCGCAGCACCAACGATCGCGAGGGCGGCGGGTGATTTCACGGCGGCGGTGCGGAGGCCCCAGATAGCCTGGACGATGACCGCGAGGACGACTGGCTGGATGCCGAAGAGGAGTGCTTCGGCAGTGGGAGTGTCGCCGTAACGGACGTATGCCCACGCGAAGGTGAGCACGATGGCAACAGCCGGAAAGATGAACGCGGCGCCACCGATCCAAAGGCCGCGGTTGCCGGCACGGGCCGCACCGAGATGCATCGTCATCTCCGTGGAGTTGGGGCCGGGGATGAGGTTGGTGATGCCGAGCAGGTCAATAAAGTCGGCGTCGGTCAACCATTTGCGGCGGACGACGAGGTCACGACGCATGATGGCGATGTGGGCAGCCGGGCCACCAAACGCGATGACGCCAAGGCGGAAGAAGTAGCGGGCGACCTCGGCCACGGATCCGCCAGACGCATTCATGTGGGCGAGCCTACTGGAACGCTGGAATGGATGACTAACGGGTGGCGAGGGCGCGTTGGAGTCGAGCTTCGACGGTGCGGAGGACCTTGAGCCGGGCATGGTACTTGTCGTTCGCCTCGACGAGGGTCCACGGGGCGATCTCGGTGCTGGTGCGTTCGATCATGTCGCAGGCGGCGGCGATGTAGCCGTCCCACTTTTCGCGGTTTCGCCAGTCCTCGGGGGTGATCTTGTAGCGCTTATAGCCCCGTGCTTCGCGGTCTTTGAAACGAGTGAGCTGCTCATCTTTGGAGGTGGCGAGCCAGAACTTGACCACGAGGACACCGGAGGATGTGAGCTGTTCTTCAAAGGCGTTGATCTCAGCGTAGGCGCGGCGCCAGGCGGCCGACGGGATCAGGCCTTCGATGCGTTCGACGAGGACGCGTCCGTACCATGAGCGGTCGTAGATGGTGATATGGCCCCAGCGCGGTAGCTGCCGCCAGAAGCGCCAGAGATACGGATGGGCGCTTTCTTCGTCTGTGGGGGCTGAGATGGGAATAACGCGATAGGTACGGGCATCGATGGACTGCGTGAGGCGGCGAATGCAGCCACCTTTGCCGGCGGCGTCCATGCCTTCGAACACGACCACGGCGGAGCGTCTCTGCTTCAGGAGGTCGCGGCTAAGGCGGCCGACCGCCAATTGCCGGGCCGTAAGCTCACGGCGATAGTCGGCGGGGTCGACGGCGAGGGACAGGTCGAGCGTGGAGATGATGTTGACGGGCGCAGGGGCCGGCAATCCGTGGTTGCCGTTAGCGGCGGGTGGCTGCGTAGCGTCCTCGAGGTGGGTTTCGATGGAGGCGAGTACGGTTTCGGCGACCTTGAGATTCCGGTAGCGGGCGTCCTGTGCTTCGATGACGTGCCAGGAGGCGTGTGCGCGGTCGGTGCGGCGGATTGCGCGGCTGGCGCTGAGCACGAACCGGTCGTAGGTGCGGTGATACTCCCAATCGCGCTTCGTGACCCGCCAGGCGGTTTCTCGATCGCGGGATAGCCTCTTGAAGCGTCTCTTCTGCTGACTCTTGGTTATGTGAAGCCAGATCTTGATGAGCAGGACGCCGTTGTCGGCGAGGGTGCGTTCGAATTCGACGATGCGGCGAAGGTGATCCTCGAACTGGGCCTCGTCGATTTTCCCGAGCGAATGCTGGGCAATAGCGCCGGTGTACCAGGAGCCGAAGAAAATGGCGAGGCTGCCAGCGGGAGGCAGCCGGCGCCAGTAGCGGAAATAAGGAGGGCGCTCGATCTCTTCCTCTGAGGGTTCGCCGAGGGCGTGGGTTTCGATGCCGCGGGAGTCGAACCAGTCCAAAAGGAGGTTGACGGTGTCGCCCTTGCCTGAACCTTCGGCGCCGGCAATCACGATCAGTGCAGAGATGCTGGACTCTTTGAGTCGAAGCTGGGCGTCGAGTAGTGCCTCGCGGACTTCGGGCTCGCGTTGCTGGAACGTCTTCTTATTGAGTTTGCGGCCGAGTTCGGCGCTTTCGAACATGATTCGCCTCCCGGTGGGGACTAGATGGCCTTTTCCACCGTGATTGAAGGATCGAACGGATCCGGGTTGGTGCGCATACAGTCGACCGCGCGCGAGAGCAGCTGGAGCGTGGGGCTATCGTACTGGGCGCCAGCGGATACGAGTTCGACGAGGATGCGGCAGGCCTCGGGCCACTGGCGCGACTCGAAGGAGGCTAGCGCCTGTTCGAAGCGGTCCCGCGTAGCGAGCCAGAGAGGAGACGCGGCGGCGGGTGCGAGTTCGAAGACGTCAACGGGAGCAGCGACACCCTGGACGCGAAGGCCACCGAGGCGGCGGGTTGCGAACTCCGGGGGTAATCGTTGTCGCGTGCCGGACGTGACGAGCAGACCGACGCCGAGGGTCTTCGTGGCGTTTTCGACGCGGCTGGCGAGGTTTAC
Source organism: Dehalococcoidia bacterium (assembly GCA_020432045.1). GTDB lineage: Bacteria > Chloroflexota > Dehalococcoidia > Tepidiformales > Tepidiformaceae > JAGQHB01. The sequence continues at coordinate 5,415 of JAGQHB010000072.1, forward strand.
GGTTGGACCCATAGGCCCGTACTTGAACTTGAGACGGCTGCCAGTATTGCCAACAATCGCGGGGCCGGAGTTGACCCCTATGCCCAGCCGGATCGGCTCGCCAGTCTCCGGCTCCCACCGTTCCGAGAGGGTCGGAAGCGCGGCGACGATGGCCCGGGCGGTGGTGCAGGCGCGGGCTGGATGGTCAGGCTGGCTGGCTGGGGCGTTCCACATCGCAAGGAGTCCGTCTCCCACGTAGTCGACGACGACGCCGTCGGTATCGCGAATATGCTGGCTCTGGAGGTCCATGATGTCCTGCATCATGTTGAAAGTGCGGGCGGCGCCGAGGCGCTCGGAGATGCGGGAGAAGTTGCGGACGTCAGAGAACATGACGGTGACTTCGCGGTCACGGCCGTCAAGCAAGGAGCGGTCTTCGACCAGTTGGCGGGCGAGGGTTGGCGAGAAGAACTGTTCGAACTGGACCTCCATGCGGAGGGCCTCTTCGCGCTCGCGTTCGCGAGCAATGCCTGCGCCAGCGGCCGCTGCGAGGACCTGGACGACACGGGCTTCGAGCGGGCTGATGTCGGGGGATGGGTGGTTGATGCGCAAGAGCCGCGAGCCATAGAGGGCGCCAAACACCCGGCCGCTGGCATCGATGAGCGGGGCAGCGACGACGGTTTCGATGCCCACAAGGCTGGCGGTGGCGGTTTCGGAGCCGAGGTTGCGGTAGATGGTGCGGGCGAGGCGGACGACCTCGCCCAGGATGGTGGTGCTGAACGCGGAGCCGTGCCAGTCGCTGACGGACGTGCGAGCAGCCACGCGCCATCCATCTTCGCCCTCGCGGAGGAGGACGAGAGCACTATCCATGCCAACGAGGTCAACGACGGCGCGGGCGGTGGCTTCGAGAAATTCGGCAGAGGTGGCCGCCGCCTGCTGGACCAGCACGACGGTTTCAAACCAGCGGGCGAGGGTTTCCGGATCGGGTGATTCGCCGAGGTCACGGAGGACGACCGATTCGGGGGAAGCGGCGGCGGGGCGGACGATGGTTTCGAGACCGGCAGCGAGGATATCGCCGTCGACCTCGCGGGCGAGGGGAGACGAGGGGGTCAAAGCCGGCTCGTAGGGGACTTCGTAGGAGGGGATGGGTGCCGTTGGGGCATCCCACGAGGCCAGATCCGCCTCGGACAGCTCCAGCTGCGTGCGACCGAACGAGACGGCGACCGGCAGCGGGACGACGGTGCTATCACCGAGGCCGAGGCCAGGCCCACGGTCGTGGAAGACATCGGAGGAGAGACTGAGGTTTTCGACCAGGACGCCGTCGTCGACGGGCGTGATGCGAACGTGATCGCGGGAGGCGTAGGGGTCAGCAACCGTGCAGCGCGGATATTCGCGGCCGGGCCCGCGGCCAAATTCGAGGGGGCCCTCCTGGTGGACGAACGACTCTTCCGAACCCTCGGAGCGAACGACGATGAAGAGCGGGGGCATCGAACCTCATCCTGCCGGTGACCTGCGGCTATTCCCGCACCGAGCATGGCGCGGGAGTAGCCAAGTCGCCAGTGCGCGGCGAGGAACCGAGGACCTTAATCGAGCACCGGGCCTTCGGACGCCGTTTCGTCCCCTACCGTGGGCTCCTCGATCGCGAGCGGCTCCGGCTGGCGGACGGCGAGCTGACAGCCTGTGAGCACCGCGACGACGGCGCCGAGGGCGAGGAGCCACGGGGCAAGCACGCCACCGATAACGATCACCGTGAGAGGGACATCGACGAGCGTCCGTCCTTCGCGTGTGACCATGACTCTACGAACAAGACCGCCATGCCAGACGCGGCGAATGAGGGCCTTGAAACCGGATTCCTGTTCGGATGTTGGTGTTTGCATAGACCGATACTGCGCTATCCGGCGCAGTGCTGGTAGGGACGAAAGGACCAGATGCCCGGGCCGAGGGCCGGGCATCGCGTGGGGGTCGTGAGCACGTGATGTCCAATCCCGTGAGAGGGCCGGACGGCCGCGTCTGGAAGCGACGTATGGGCTCGGCCAGGTCCGCGGGCTAACGCCGAGGTCAGCGAGGAGAATTTCGACGCGGGCGCGGATGTCGTCCCGAATGCGGCGGACGACTTCTACGGGCTGTCCAGCCGGGTCATCGACCTGCCAGTCGAGATAGCGTTTGCCGGGGAAGATGGGACAGGCATCGCCGCAGCCCATGGTGACGACGGCATCGGCCGCCTGGACGGCGTCATCGGTCAGCGGTTTGGGGAGCTCGTGGGCGAGATCGATGCCGAGTTCGGCCATGACCTCAACGACGGCCGGGTTGATTTCGTTCGCGGGAGCTGAGCCAGCGGAACGGACTTCGACGGCACCGCCACCGAGAAGCGTGGTAAGACCAGCAGCCATCTGCGAACGCCCGGCGTTGTGGACGCAAACGAAGAGGACGGACTTCGACGGTGTTTTCATGCCGGGAGGGCCTCGTTCACTGTGAAGCTGTGTTGCTGCCACCTGGCAGCGGTGTGTGTGGCTCACGAAGTAGTTCGTAGACGAGCGCGGCGAGGAGTGCGCCAGCGATGGGGCCGACCCAGAAGACCCAGTGCGAGTCCCAGACATTCGCGGCGACTGCGGGGCCAAACGAACGCGCGGGATTCATGGAGGCGTTGGCAACCGGGCCCCAACCGGTGGCGGCAAAGGCAACGTAGCCACCGATGGCAACGCCTGCGAACGGGCCCTGCGCGCGGTGGTCCGTGGCCACGCCAAGGATTACGAACATGAGGAAGAAAGTGAGGATGAGTTCGGACCAGAGTGCGGCATCCGCACCACCGATGCGCGGAGCGGTTGCACCGGCATCGCCAGCATCGCCGACGATCGCAACGATCGCGAGGCCTGCGAGCACGGCCCCTGCTAACTGCACGACCACGTATGCAACAGCGACACGCGGGGTAATCCGGCGGAGGGCAGCGAAGGCGATCGTTACGGCGGGATTGATATGGCAGCCGGAGATGTGCCCGAGGGCGAAGATCATCGCCATGACGATGAGCCCGAAAGAAAGGCCGATGCCGACGCCCGAAACCGCACCATCGCTGACAGCGTTCACCGCCACCGAGCCGGGCCCAGCAAAGACGAGGGCGAACGTACCGAGGAACTCGGCGACATACGGTGCGAACCTGGGTTGGGGCTTCAGCATCGTGCGGGCGATCGTCATCGCCGAACGATACGTTGACCCCCTGTTAACGATCGATCACCGAACCGCTACGGGGCGGGGTCAGCAATCTGTGGCCGAACGGAAGGCTTGCAGATGATCGCGGCAATCGGCAAGCAGCGGACCTTCGGCGATCTGTGCGGCTGTGAGCATGGCCCCACCAGCGGCTGCGAGCGGCGTGGTGCGTTGAAGCGCCGCGTCTTCCAGCGCGCGGATGGCTTCGACAGCCGGAGGACCATCCTGCCGGATGCGAGCGATGACCGCGTCCTGAGCGACGGCCACATTTGCGGTCGCGTGGTCCGCGTTCAGCTTCGTGAGGGTGTGGAGGTCGAATCCGGCGGCAGGATGCGATTCGCCGCGTGTGACGGCGACGACGAACCCGGCCAGGCCGAGATGTCCGGCGATGTGGCCGGCGACGACGTTGGCGGGGCGGCCATCGCCGGGCACGACGACGGTCCAGCGGTCCGGTGGGCAGGCTTGAACGGCTTCGATTGTCTCGACAAGCAGGGTATTGAGTGCACTGGCGAGGGTTTCGCCGGCGGAGAGTTGGACACCGCCAGGTTCGACGGCCGTGCCGGCAGCGCGAGCCGCGAGACGCGGGAGATGGTAGTCCCAACCCTGGCTGTGCGGATCGACGGATTCGGCGGTCAGACCGGAATGGACGACGCGGAGGCGGGTGCCGCCTGCTTCGGGGTCCAGGATGAACTCGACGCGGCTGGCACCGGGTGGGACGGAATCGGCAGCGAGGGACTCCCATCCCCAACTCCAGACGACCCGGGAGACGGGGACGACTTCAAGGAACTGGCCACGCATGATGTCGAAGCCGTTGTAGTCGACGCGCAGGGCACCGCCGGGACGAGGGTCCGCCACGGCGAGACGGCCCATCCATTCAGTGATGCGGCCAGGTTCGGTGAGAAATGTGAATACCGTGGCCGGGTCAGCGGCAATGAAAAGTTCGCGTTCGATGGTTGCCGATGAGGGGGTGGTCATGATGCGTCCTCCTGGTGCTGTGCGGCGGCGTCCTCGGCTGCTTCCTTGAGGCGCGCGAGACTGTCGTCCCAGAGGGATTCGAAGAACGCGCGAACCTCTTCGAGGCCTTCGGGGCGGGCACGGTAGAGGCGGCGAGTCCCGTCACGGCGTTCAGAAAGCAGGCCCACGTCCTTGAGGATGCGGAGGTGCTGGGAGATGGCCGGGCGCGTGACCTCGAAGTGCCGGGCGATTTCGCCAGCGGGAAGTTCGCGGTCCCAGACGAGATGGAGGATACGCCGGCGGGTGGGCTCGGCGATGGCCTGGAGTGCACTGTCCATGGCGTTAGTGTAATTGTTTGCTAACGTAATGCAAGTCTTACCTATGCCGGCGCCACGGTCTCCACGGAATCGGCTGGAAGAGAGACCGCGGGGGCCGGGAAGACGATGCGGCAGCCGAACTCGGCGCGGCCCACATCGGCGCCGTCGGCGTCAGAAAGGCGAACAACGACGGCGAACGACGCGGCACCATCGCGATGGAGGCGGGCGCGCACGCGGTCCATGGATTCTGTGAGTGTGGCGTTCGCGACGACGCGACCGTCCACCGGGCGCTCGTAAGAGACCGCCGCGTTGAAGATCGCGAAGGTCATCGCCGGTTCCGGGTGTTCGAGGGCTCCTGCGATGACGAGGCTGGCGGCGGCCTCGGCCACGGCATACGTGGCGGCTCCCTGGAACGAGCCGGCGTGCGATGTGTGGCGCTCAGACTGATCGAGGGCGGCAATCGCCCAGCCGGGGCCGGTAGCGACGAGTTCGACCCCGCTGTGCTGGACGAACGGCACGTTCGACACGGTCTCTATGACGGCTGAGGGCGGCATCACGGTTCCTCCACCCGGAGTATGCCCCGATCCGTGGGGCGGGGATTCCAACCAAGGGGCTGCACAGGCGGGACCTTAGTCGGAGTGCGGAGCAGAGGCGTGGATGTCTTCGGCGAACTGTTCGCGATCGAGATGGCGGGCGAGGGCGAGGGAGGTCGCCGGATGCGTGTCGCGGTGAAGAGGACTTCCCCGCGGCACTCAACAAGGTGGGCGAGATCCATGGGCTGAGGGTAGCGGCGTCAGAGGAGAACGAGGTTGTCCCGGTGGATGGCCTCTTCGCCATAGGCGTAGCCGAGGACCGAGGCAATGCGATCGCTGCGGAGTCCGCGGATCTGGGCAAGAGCGGCGCTATCGTAGTTTGCGGTGCCGGCGGCAGTGAGCGAGCCAGCGGGGTCGCGAACTTCGATGGTGTCTCCACGGGCGAATGAACCGGCGACGGATGTGACTCCAGCGGGCAGGAGACTGCGGCCTCGGACGCGGAGCGCGTCGACAGCCCCTTCATCGACGACGATGTGGCCGGTGCGGGAGATGTTGGCGAGGAGCCAACGCTTGCGGCTTTCGAGGCGATCGGAAACGGCGGGGAAGAACGTCCCGGGTTCTTTGCCAGCGGCGGCGTCAAGCAGCGAGCCGGGGCGGTGGCCGTTCGTGACGACAACGTCGATGCCACTCTGGGCCGCGATGTTTGCCGCCTTGAGCTTGGTCGACATGCCGCCCGAGCCCCCGAACGAGCCTGTGCCCTTGGCGGCGTTTTCGACAACGACGTCGACACGCTCGATGCGGGACATGAGGTTGGCGGCGGGATTGGTACGGGGGTCGTCGTCGTAGAAGCCTTCTACGTCGGTAAGGATGGCGAGGAGATCGGCTTCGACAAGGTTGGCAACGAAGGCGGCAAGGCTATCGTTTTCGCCGATCCGCGAGGCAAGGACCTGGTCCATTGCGACGGCGTCGTTTTCGTTGACGACGGGGACTGTGCCCATTTCGAGCAGGTCGCGAAGGGCGTTGCGGGCGTTGAGGTAGCCCTGGCGATCGGCGAGGTCCCGGCGCGTGAGAAGGACCTGGGCGACGATGATGTCGTGCCAGTCGAAGAGTTCGTCCCAGCTCTGCATGAGCTGGCTCTGGCCGACGCTCGCTACAGCCTGGCGGCTCGGGGTAAAGCCTTCGGGGAGGCGGCGAGCGAGGCGATGGCGGCCGGCGGCACGGGCGCCGCTGGAAACGACGACGACTTCAATTCCGTCGGCACGGAGGCGGGCTACCTGTCCGACGAGCTGGGACATAGCGACGAGGTCGAGGCGGTCGGAGCCGGCGGTGAGGAGGCTGGTGCCGAACTTGGCGACGACGCGTCGGTAGCGCACGGGTAGAGGGTAGCAGGAGGAGCGGTAGGCCGTAGGCCGATGATGTTGCCGGGATCGAAGAGTCGGGTACTGGTCTGCTAGGCTCTCGGAGTGGTGCTGCCGGATGCGATCGAAATTGTGCCGCCTGCAGGGCCGGTCAACGCGCTGGTGACAGTGCCGGGTTCGAAGAGCATCACGAACCGGGCGCTTGTGCTTGGCGCGCTGGGCAGCGGGACAACAACGCTGCGGGGGGCATTGTGGAGCGAGGACACGGAGGCGATGGTCGCGTGTCTGCGGGCGTTGGGGTTCGAACTCGAGGTGGCATCGGAAGCGGATGAGCCGGCGAACCGGACAATTTCTATCGACGGGCTTGGAGGTGTGGTGCCGCCGGGCGGAACAGCTGCGGAGCCGTTACGACTGTTCGTCGGGAATGCAGGTACGGCGGCGCGCTTTCTGACGGCCATGCTGTGCCTCGGGAAGGGCGTGTACGAGCTCTCGGGCGTGCCACGGATGCACCAGCGGCCGCAGGGGGAGTTGGTGGAGGCTTTGCGGTCGCTGGGCTACCGGATTGATACAAGGAATGGACGCCTGCCTCTGAGGATTCATGGCGGTGGGCGACGACCGGGGAACTGCAGCGTGGGCCTGGACGAGAGCTCGCAATTCGCGTCGGCGCTACTGCTCAGCGCGGCCGCAGGCGGCTGGGAAGTTGAGGTGCCCGGCCACGACGCGGAGGAGTCGCCGTACGTGGAAATGACGCGCCAACTGGTGGCAGCGTTTCCCGCGGGCGGGGGTGAGGTGATCGTGGAGCCGGATGCTTCGTCCGGGAGCTATCTGTGGGCAGCCGGACATCTCCTGGGCGGCAAACTGGGAATTTCGGTGGCCCGATGGCCCTCTTCCAGGTGGCAGATCGACGAGGACTTTCCGCGATATATGCCGTTGCCCGATCTCCTTAGCAGGCAGTCGCACCTCGGCGACAGCATCATGACGGCGATCGTGATGGCACCATTCGCTGACCACCCGGTGCGATTCACTGACCTTGGACGACTGCGGTTGCAGGAGTGCGAACGTGTGGAGGCGCTGCGGACTGAGCTAACAAAATGCGGGGCGAAGGTGGTCGAAGAAGGGGACACGCTGACTGTCCAGCCTTCCGAACTGCACGGCGCGGAGATTGAAACGTATGGGGACCACCGGATGGCAATGTGCTTCGCGGTCGTGGGGTTGCGGGTGCCGGGGATCGTGATCCGGGACCCGGCGTGTGTGGCGAAGACGTTTCCCAACTTCTTCCAGAAGCTGGCGGGGAGAGTGCCGGCAGGGCTGGGTGTGGAGATCCGTGACGCGGATACGGGGCGTGCACTGGGATTCGGGGAGTTGCTGCCGGGTTAAGGTCAGACAAGACACATCTCGCGGGCGATGACGCGCTCACCCTCGGTCGCTCTCCCGCTGCCGCGGGCGAGGGAGGGTGGGGTGTGGATGTTGTCTGCGGTCGGAGCAGCTCAGACGGTGAGGGCCATGGCCCCAGGCATCGGTCCGGCCGGATAGGCCGCCGATGGTCATCTGCACGAGGGCAGTAGCGTTCCTTGTGACGGGATCGGCGCGCCGGTAGCATCGCGGCAACGCTGGAGGTGCACGAATGCCGGAGAACGCGATCCTGACGGACGTCCGCGAGGGAGTGCTGGTCGCGACGTTTAACCGCCCCGAGCGAATGAACACGCTTTCGGCGGCTTTGACCGGCGGTCTGGTCGAGATGCTGGAGTTTGCCTCGAAGTCCGACGATGTGCGTGTCGTGGTTCTGACTGGCGCCGGACGGGCCTGGTGTGCCGGAGCAGAAATCGGCAGTGCGGGGAACGGGAGTGAGCCGTCACGCTTCGAGCGCATGGGCCCGAGCGGATCCGTGGCGGCTCAACAGGCGTTCGCGGCGTGTGACGTGCCGGTGGTGGCGGCGATCAACGGACCTGCGGTCGGAGGCGGATTTGGACTGGCGATGTGCTGTGACGTGCGGATCGCGGCAGAGTCGGCACGGATTGGTTCGATCTTCATTCGCCGGGGCCTGGCGACGGACTACGGGGCCGGTTTCTGGCTGCCGCGCATCGTGGGTGTGGCGAAGGCGTACGAGATCCTGTACAGCGGGCAACCGTTCCCTGCGAGAGAGGCGATGGCACTCGGGATCGTGAATCGCGTGGTCCCAGACGCGGAGTTAATGACCGAGGCCATGGCCTACGCAGCGACGATCGCGAAGGGGCCGCCGCTGGCCTACACGGCGACTCGGAGGATTGTTCAGCGGTCGTTGGAGTCGACGATCCGCGACTTCCCGGAGTACGAATGGGGCCTCCAGGCGGCGATGCTTCGCACGGATGATGGACGCGAGGGGTTCAAGGCGTTCCTGGAAAAGCGGGAGCCGGACTTCAGGGGACGGTAAGCCGTACTCGAGATCTGGCTACGGGATGCTAGGATCGACTGGAAGCCCGACAGCGCGGGTGCCGTCGCAGTGATCCGGAGGGTGCTTTGTTTCAGACAATCGGACGAACGTGGAATCTCGCGAAGCTCAGTTGGGGCGTGCTGCTGAAGGACAAGGAACTGGTCCTCTTCCCGATCATGTCGTTCGTGTCGATCGCGATCATCGTCGGGATCTTCGCAGCGATCGCCTTCTCGACGGGATCGTTTGACCGGTTGGAGGCGCTGACGGCGTCGGAGACCACGACGGCGACCCAGAATCAGATCACGATTGGGGACGTGACGCTGTATGTGCTCGGCTTCGTCGCGGTCACGTATGCCGTGATCTTCTTCAATGCAGCGCTCATCGCGGCGGCGATCGAGCGGCTTCGCGGTGGGGACCCGAACGTGGCGAGCGGGCTGCGCGCAGTGGTACCGCACATGCACAAGATCCTCGGGTGGGCCATTATCTCGGCGAGCGTCGGCTTGATCCTGCAGGCGCTGCGCAGCCGGACAGACAACTTCCTGGGCAGACTGGCGCTGTCGCTGGTGGGCGGCATCTGGGCCTATGTGACGTTCTTCGTGGTGCCGGTCCTGGTGGTGCGCGGTGTGGGGCCAGTGGAGGCGATCAAGCAGTCGTCGTCGTTGTTCAAGCGCACCTGGGGCGAGCAGGTGACGGCCAACTTCGGGTTCGGGATCTTCTACGTCGTGGTGGGCCTCGTGGCGATCCTGCCAGCGGCCGCGCTGTTCGCGATCAGCCCGATCGCGGGGCTTCTCGTGGGGATCCCGCTGCTGGCACTTGCAGTCGGGGCCGTGCAGGCGACGGAGGGGATTTTCAAGGCAGCGCTGTACGAATACGCAGCCGAGGGCGTGGTGCCGCAGGGTTTCGAGGCTGCGGAGCTGGGATCGAGCTACGCGAAACGGTAGCCGGGGGGCCGGTTAGAAATCGGCCCTTGGCGTGCCGCCCTGGGGCGCCTGTTCCTGGACGCCGGAGTCGCCGGTGCCGGTATCCGGGTTTTTCTTTTCGTTGTTGCAGGCGATTCCGGAAGCAAGCACGAGGCTCGCAGCCAGGATCCAGCCGAGGGCGTGGGCGCGTCGCATGGGGCCACCTCCGGGGAAGTCAGGGTTCGTTTGAAAGTTCGGCGCGGCCGGGGAGCAGAACAGGGGTGGGGTGCGATGCAGTGCATTTGGCGGGCTTTGCACCATCACCCTCGGTCCCTCTCCCGCTGTGGCGGGCGAGGGATGGGGGAACGGGATTGGTAGGTACTGCGAGGGAGCGGAGTTCACGGTAAGCTGCGATTTATGACGGCTCTGGCGGCTCACAAGACGGCCCGGGCGTACCTGGATGCGTATCTACGGGAACTGGTCGCGGTTGGGAATCGTTCGCCACACACGATTCGGAACTACCGCAACGACATCGGCGACTTCCTACGATGGCTGGAAGAGCGGGAGCGGGAGCCGCTGGAAACGAGCCGGCAGGAGTTCCGGGCGTACCTGGGGGAGCTACGGGAGCGGGGGATGGCTGCGGCCTCGATGACGCGGCGGACGAGCACAGTCCACGGGTTTTACAAATACCTTTTGCGCGAGGGGGCAACGAGCCGGGACCTGCTGTATGGGACGGCATTGCCGAAGCGCCCAAAGCGGCTGCCAAAGGTGCTGGACACACCGACGATCCTCGAGATGTTGGCGGCGCCGGACACGACGACACCAGCCGGGCGCCGCGACCGGGCGATCCTCGAGCTACTGTATGGCGGCGGGTTGCGAATCTCAGAACTGGTCGGGCTGGATTTGGGCAGCATCGACCTGGATGAAGGTCGCGCAATCATCCTCGGCAAGGGCTCGAAGGAGCGCGTGGCGCTATTCGGAACACCGGCGCTGTACGCGCTCGAACAGTACCTGGCAGAGGGGAGAGCGGAGTTCGTCGCGGGCCCGCAGACGGCGCTGTTCCTGAATCAGCGGGGCGGGCGGCTGACGGCACGGGCGGTGCAGACGATGATCAAGCGGCACGCTTTAGCGGCCGGGATTTCGCAGGATGTTTGGCCACATCTGCTAAGGCACTCGTTCGCCACGCACCTGCTTGATGGTGGAGCGGACCTGCGGATCGTGCAGGACCTCCTGGGGCACTCTTCGGCGAATACGACGCAGATCTACACGCATGTGAGCCGCGCAAAACAGGCGGAGATGAGCGACCGCGCATGGGAGGCGGTGGCCGAACACGCGCTGGAGAAGCCGCGCAGGAGTTCGTGGCCCCGACTGGAGCAATTGAGGGCAGCAAACGCCATCGAGGCCGGCGAAGAGGCACCGAAGCGGAAGCATGCCTGACCGGTTTGGCGGGGGTGGAGTGCTCCGCTATTGTCTGCGGCTGTGACACACACGATTTTGTTGGTCCACGGGCCGAACCTGAACCTGCTCGGGGAGCGAAACCCAACCGTGTACGGGCGAACGACGCTGTTGGATATCGAAAACGATGTGGCGGGGGTCTGCGGATCGCGGGACGCGGCGCTGCTGTGCTTCCAGACCAACCACGAGGGTGCGCTGATCGACTTCCTACACGAGCAGCGGAGGTTTGCCGACGGCGCCGTGCTGAACGCGGGTGCGTATACGCACACCTCGGTGGCGTTGCGAGACGCGATCGAGGGAGTCCAGTTGCCGGTGGTAGAAGTGCACATTTCGAATACGCACGCACGGGACGCATTCCGGCAACGGTCACTGATCGCGGCGGTGTGCATCGGGCAGGTGACTGGCTTGGGACGAGCCGGGTACACGGCGGCGGCCAACCTGCTGCTGGACCATCTCGGCGCACCTTCTGCGACGGAGGCGGACGCATGACGAAGGGACGGCTCGAACGGCTGCGGGCAGCGATGGATGAAGAACGGCTGGATGCGCTGTGGGTGTCTGGACCGGTGGATGACGTGTATGGGCGGCATTCCCAGAACCGGTTCTACGTGTCGGGGTTCACGGGTTCTGCTGGCGCGGCCGTGGTGACGAAGACTCGATCGATCATGGTGGTGGACTCGCGGTACACGGAGCAGGCGATGCGGGAGTGCGAGGAGTACGAGGTCTACGAGTACCGGGGGAAAACTGACGACTGGTTGCCAAAGCTCATCCGGGACGCGGAGTTGGCGGGTGCGCGGATCGGGGTGTCGGCGGCGGACATGACCGCGGGCGCGTACGAGCGGTTCCAGCGGGCGCTCAGCGAAGTGCCTTGGGGAAGCCGGCCAGCGGCGGGACTGGCGTCGCCGATCGTGGAGAAGCTACGAGCGACGAAGGACGCTGCAGATGTCGCGGCACTTCAGCGGGCAATCGACATCGGCGACCAGGCGTTCGAGCGGGTCGAGACGTTGCTGACCCCCGGGATGACGGAAGTGGCGATCGCGAAGGCGATCGAGGAAGCGATCCGCGACCTGGGAGGGCAGGGAGTCTCGTTCGACACGATCGTGGCCGGGGGCGCGTGGGGCGCGCAGCCACACGCGAGTCCGCGCGAAGAGGCCGTGCAGGAGAACGAACCGATCGTGATTGACATGGGCGCGCTGGCCGGTGGCTACTGCAGCGACCTGACGCGGACGACACGGATCGGGCGGTTTTCGGACGAGATGCGTGCCATCTACGAGGTGGTTTTCGAGGCGCAACAGGCGGCGATCGAGGGCGTCGAAGCGGGGATGCCTGGGAGCACAGCGCACAAACTGGCGGAGGACGTGATCGCGCGCGCAGGGCACGGCGACCGCTTCGGACATGGGCTTGGCCACGGGGTCGGACTGGAGGTACACGAGCGTCCGTACCTCGGCGGCGGTTCGGAAGATACCCTCGAAGAGGGAATGGTGTTTACCATTGAGCCAGGCATCTATGTGCCGGGCCTTGGAGGCGTCCGCATCGAGGACGTCGTCGTGCTGGAAAACGGGAAAGCCCGGCTGCTCAGCCACGCCCACAAATTGTCTCCCACAGGAGTGTGATCTCACGTGATTTCGACCGGTGACCTGCGCAAAGGCGCGACGATTGAGCTGGATGGGAAGCTGATGACCATCCTTGAGTACAACCACATCAAGATGGGGCGGGGTTCTGCGCAGGTACGGATCAAGTTCCGGGACGCTCGCTCGGGATCGATCACGGAGCAGACGTTCCAGGCGGGGTCGAAGTGGCCGCGCGCACAGGTCGAACGTAGAGACATGCAGTACCTGTACAGCGATGACCAGTTTTACTACTTCATGAACACGGAAACGTTCGAGCAGATCCCGGTGACGAACGACAAGGTCGGGGATGCGAACAAGTACCTGAAGGAAAACGACGTTTGTCAGCTTGTCCTGTACGGCGACGAGGTGATCGGCGTCGAGTTGCCGCTAACGGTCGTGCTAACCGTGGTACAGACGGACCCGGGCTTCAAGGGCGATACGGCGACGGGCGGGAACAAACCGGCCACGACGGACACGGGTCTGGTGGTCGCCGTGCCGCTGTTCGTGACGGAGGGCGAGCGCATCAAGGTAAATACGGATTCGGGTTCGTACATCGAGCGCGTGACGGAATAG
>JAGQHB010000073.1 GCA_020432045.1 Dehalococcoidia bacterium
CGATAAAGGCTGCCTGGCGTTCAGTTCGACCGCGCATCGTGGGTGCACCTCCAAGGATGCAACCCACTCTATCTGATCATTAGTCTATACAATAGCCCACGCGAGCTATTTCAACACCCTGCTAGTCCCGGTTGCCCTTGTTGGCGCCTGTCAGCTCAGCCATCAGTTCGACGGCCTCGTCCTGCTGGGTGCCGATGGTCAGACCTGTCGCGCCGGAATCCTCCCAGGCACGGTAGCGCTCCTTGATGCGCGCGACCGGCCCGACGAGGCCCTGTTCGTCCAGGTACTCGTCCGGTACGGCTTCGATTGCCTCGGCCTTGCGGCCGGAGAGGAAGAGTTCCTGGATGGCCTTTGCGGCATCGCCGTAACCGCGGCGGACCATCGTGTCGTTGTGGAAGTTCTTGTCCTTGTGGCCCATGCCGCCGACGTACAGCGCCACGTTCGGCTTCATCGCCCGGAATGCCGCCCGCACGTCGTCGGTGATGATCACGGTCGTGGAGGCCTGGACCTCGAAGTCCTTCCACGACTTGCCGTTGCCGGCGCGCGCAAAGCCCTCTTCCACCCATGGCTTGAACATCTTCATTGACCCGGGCACGAAACCCAGCGGTAGCCATCCGTCGGCGACCTCGCCAGTCAAGCGCACATTCGTCTCGGTGCCGGTGCCCAGCCAGACCGGAAGGTCCGGGTTCATGTGCAGGATGGAGCGCAGCGGCTTGCCGATGCCCATCGTCCCCGGGCCGTGGTAGGGAAGCTGGTATTCCTTGCCGTCGTGCGTGACGGGCTCTTCGCGTGCGAAGACCTTCTTCATGATCTGGACGTAGTCCTTGACGCGATAATATGGCCGCCCCCATGGCTGGCCGTACCAGCCTTCGACGATCTGGGGGCCCGAAGTCCCCAGCCCGGCGATCACGCGGCCACCGCCCGCGAGCGCGTCAACCGTCGCCGCCTGCATCGCGGCCATCGCCGGCGAACGTCCGGCCAGCTGCATGATCCCCGTACCCAGCCGGATGCGCTTCGTCAGCGCGGCAATGTACGCGAGGGGCGTGATCGCGTCCGAGCCGTACGCCTCGGCGGTCCAGACGGAGTCGTAGCCGAGCTTTTCGGCGAGCAGGATCCGCTCCATCGGCAGGGTCATCTCTGCCCCGGAATAGCCAATCGCAAGTCCAAGTTTCAAGCGTTATCTCCTCAACATTCTGGTGGTGTGCACACGAATACTACGCTGGGCACGAACTATTCGCGCCGGGAACCGACGGCCCCTCTCCGGTGTACAACTCGCGTGTGGTGACCATCGACGACGAACCGGCCACGATCGCGGCAGCCGCCAGCGGCGACATGGGCGCCTTCGATCTGCTCGTGCGCGAGCACCAGGCGGCGTCGCGCCGGAGGTCATGGACGGCGGGACTCCGAAGGGCATGATCAAAGGCGGATCGGGTCCCAACTGGTCCGGGCTCGCCGGGTCTGCCGCCGGGGGCGGCGCCGTCGTAGCGCTCGGGTTCGTCGGAGGCGCTCGTCTTCTCAGGCGTCGGAAGCCGGCGCGATAACCAGTGGCGCGCTGCGTGCCTCCGGGCCTGGCAGCTGTGCCGCCACCCAGGCCGCCGCACCTCCCGCCACCAGCAACATCCCCGGCGCGTGGCTGAATCCATCCCACCACGCCACCCCGGCGACGACGACGATCCCTGTTGTCACGAGGTACCAGCCACTCACACTGTGGAGCCGCGAGGCCTGCCAGCGTGGCGCCAGCGCCGTCACCCAGAGGGCCGCCGCCACCATCCCTACCAGTGCGATGCGCGCCACGGTCAGGGCAACGTGCTCCGCGGTCGTCAGTTCCGCACCCTGCAAGTAGCCCGCGAGCCGGACGATGTCGTACCCGCTGTAGCGTTCGCCGGCGAGCACGCCATGCCCGTCTATCCAGGGCACGAAAAACCCTGCGAGGACCATCGGCCCTGCTACCAGGCGCGCCGCCGTTTGCAGGCGAACCGCCACGGCTACTCCTTCACGGTGAGGGCGCCAGAGGCCCGCCCAAAGCCCTCACTCTGCACCACGTTGATGATCAGGGATTGCAGCGCATCTGCGATCGGGAGGTCAAGACTTTCGTCGTCGAACAACGGTGCGAAGTTGAGGAACAGGAACGATCCGAGCGGCGTCGGGAGGCGTGCGACTGCATCGGTGTAGGCCAACGCGCTGTCCAGCCGCTCGCGAGGGCCGCTCACGATCTCCTCCACGCCGTCGGATGTGCCCGCCACCAGCACTCCGTCGACCACCGCGACCGCCCTTCCAGACACGTCGTAGATCGTGACGCCGTTGACTTCGTGCTCGCTAACAGGCGCCGTCGCGCCACTTCCAAGCAGCTTGATCGCCAGATCCTTCGCGCGGGACCCGTCCGAGACTTCCGCGAGCAGAGCACCCTGCGGTTCGAGGTCGCCAGCGTCCCAGAGTGCAACCGCCGTCTCGCCCGTGAACAGTGCCATCAGCGCGTCGACATCGGCGCGATCAATGGTGGGCGCATCATCGCCTCCAAATGGGTCTGCGATGCCCTCGCCAAAGGGGAGGCCGAGCGGCAGCAGGAAATCGCTGAGGCTGTTGCCTGCGGGCACGTTCGTCCACATGCTGGCCACTCCGCTGGTGGAAGCGAACAGAACCGTCTTCGCGGGTACGAGCCTCACGAGCTTCGATTCACGCGGTTGGAGGGCAGGCGGGGCGTCGGCGCTCCCCGGGATCGCCTGCTGGAACGCGAAGGCGTTCTTCTCGGCGGTGATTGCGCCCGCATAGGGCTTTGCCCCGTCGATGTCGAAGCCGGCGTCCTTGAGCGCATCCTTGAAGCCGGTTGAGCCATCGAGCAGGCGCGCGGGGTCGTAGTAGGTGAAGGCAATGAAGTTCCGCGTGATGCTGTCACGCACGTCGCGGAAGACCTCATTGTCGGCGAGGCTGCCCTTCCGTCCCTGCGTCACATCGATCACATCACGCAGGCTGCGTTCGTCCATCGTGACGACGAGGTGCTCAGTGAAAATCGCCATGAACAGCGAGCCATCGCTGGCCGCTTCGTAGCTGCCCCCGCCGAATTCCACCCGGTTGAAGCGGATGCCCTGTCCCGCAGCCTGGTCGCGGATAACGGCCAGCGCGGCCGATGCGTTCTTCGCTTTAATGATGACGCCGCCGCGGAACGGCGCCGCTTCGTCACCGAACACCTCGCTGCCATCGCCCAGGCCGGTGATGAAGAACGCAGCATCTCCGCCAAGGAAGGGCCGCACTTCATGCTCCCAGTCCAGTCCGCTTTCTTCTGCGGACGTGATCAGGTCCTTTTCGGGATCTTCGGCGCCGAGCTTTTTGGCGAGGCGGAACGCGGCTACCCACTGGCTTGAGTCAAGGTCCGTGTTGATGCCGACGAAGACGGAGGCATCTTCCGGCACCAGCTGTGCGGACGTCAGGTTCACTTCCGAGGCACTACCCGAACGAAACAGCAGGAGCCCGCCCACAAGGACGCCAGCCACCACGATTGCCGCCATCACGTAAAACCTGGTACGGCTGGATTGCGGGTCCGGCGACGCGCTATGGCCCTGCGGGATTGTGCCCGTGGTCATCATGCTCTCCTGGGGATGAACGGGCGGCCGCGCCCGTACGATTTGGTGCTACTACAGGTTCAACGTCGGCAGAGAGCTCATGGTTCCAAAGTCCCACCGGCACCGTTCAGGCTGCAGCCGGGGCAATCCGCGCGTGGCCTGTCCGGTAGATCCTTCGATAGTGGCCGCCGATGAGGAGCGTGAGCGCGACGATCGCCAGGAACGCGAGTGCCGGGATCAGGAACAGCGTTGGCGCACCGATGCGGTCCGCCAGCGCCCCGAACCCGAGGTTCGCCATCGCCATGATCCCGCCGGCCGACATCGCGTTCAGGCTCATCACCCGCCCACGCACCTCGTCCGGCACCACGTCCTGGATGATGATCGATGCCAGCGCCATCATCATCCCCTGCGACATACCCATGAGCACCGCGGCATTTGCAGCCATCGGCACACTCGTCGCCGTCGCCATCAGGATCGGCGAGAGCCCGCTCAACACCGCTGAACCCAGGAACAGCACACCGCGGCTGGTGTCGGAAAAGATAGCCAGCATGAACGTGCCCACCAGGGCGCCGATGCCGACGCCGATGCTCATGATTAAGAAGCCGTGCGTTTCGCTATGGAGGTTGTCTTCAGCGAATCCGGGGAGCATCGAATCGAACGACATCGTCAGCGCACAGTGGGCAAAGACCAGCACGAACACCGCGAGCACTGGCGGAGTCGCCTTTACGTACGAAATGCCCTCGCTGATGTTCTTGACGAACGCACCCATCCGCGTGACGCCACCCCGCGATCGGAGTTGCATCGGCAGAATCGCAACGACAGAGATCACCGAAAAGACCGCGCCAACCGCATATGCGCCTTCGTAGCCGGGAGAAAGCAGCAGCACAATGAGTGGACCGACGGCCCGCGTCCCATGCTGCGTCATGCTCTGCAGGGCGATGGCGTTCCCGCGCTCCGTGGCGGGTACGACGTTCGCAATGAGCGCCTGGTCGGCTGGCATCTGGACCGAACGGACGAGCCCCTGGAGCAGTGCCAGGCTGATCACCATCCACACTTCCATCAGACCGGCCAGCGCCAGGAACAGCAGCACAGCGACCACGACGAGGGTCGCAGAGCGTGACACGAGCGCTACCGCGCGCCGTTCGAACCGGTCTGAAATGACACCCCCGATCGGAGCGATGAGGAACGGGGACATCGACGCAAACGTCGAGACGCCCACCCAGGCCGAAGACTTATCGCTGATCTGATACACGGCCTGTGCGTTCCCGAGCAGCAGCGTCCAGAGCGCGATCTGCGCGCACGTGCTGGCGACCCAGAGGTAGCGAAAGTCTCGGTACTTGAACGCCGGGAGTTTGTTCACGTGTCCGCGAGTTTACGTCGGCCGGGGCCCCATCCGCCATGGCCAAAGTCCGTAGGCTGAACGGGCCACGGTGCGCAACGGCCACCTCCGCGAGACGAGGAATGCAACCGCGATCACGCCACCGCCGATGAACATGTCTATCAGCAGGTGGTTTGCGGTCGCCGCGCTTGCCCAGGCCACTGCGATGGTAGGCACGACTGTCAGCGCCTTCGCCACATACCCTCGAACGGACACCCACATCGCCACGGTTGAGAGGGCGATCCAGCCGACGTGGAAGCTGGGCACGGCGGCGTAGTCATTCACATAGAAACCGGGCTGTACGTATTCAAACCGGGCCCCGCCGCCGAAGATCGTGTCCACAAAGCCGTAATCGTACCCGAGATGTGCCATCAGCCGCGGAGGGGCCGCGGGCAGCAGAAAGTAGAACGCGAGCCCCAGGACCATCGAGATAAACAGCGTGTCGCGGGTCAGTTCGAATGCCCGCCGGGAATGGAACCAGGCCATGACGCCTGCGAGCGCAAGCACGGGAAAGTGCAGGTACGTGTAGAGCGCGTCGGCAAGGTCGCGTGTGAAGCGGTGTTCAAGCGCTGCCGATTGCCAGCCGGGCTCCAAGAAGATGTGCACGGATCGTTCGAACGCGATCAGTTCCCGCGTGACCTTTGCGGCGAATTCGGGGCGCTCCGGCGGCAACGCCCGCAGCAAGAAGTAGAAGAGCATGACGACAACGAGCAGGCCGAAGTCGCGGGCAAAGCCGGCTGGCGTCCTCCAGTTGCGCTCCATCGCGCAATCGTCGCGCACACCCCCCGGAAAACGCGAACCTGCCCCACGGGAATCGTACAGAACGCTGCAATTGGGCCTTGCGCCTTATTTCACAAACGGCGGCCTTGTGCTACCGTTCCGAGGGTTAACCCCCCGCTGAACCCCGCATGGAATTCCCGCCGTAAATCGGCGTGCACAGGAGGCTCGGCCACCGCGTGAACATCATTGTCTGCGTGAAGCAAATTCCAGACCCGGAGACACCGGCCGCATCGTTCAAAGTGGACGAAGCGGCAAAGAAGGTTATCCCCGCCCAGGGGATCGCCCCGGTCGTCAACCCCTACGATCCACAGGCCACCGAGGCGGCGCTCCGCCTCAAGGACGCTGACGGTGGTGGCAAGATCACCGTCATCTCTCTCGGCCCCGACACCGCCCGCGATGCAATCAAGCACGCGCTGGCCATGGGCGCCGACGAAGGCGTGCTGATCAGCGACCCGGCCTTTGCCAGCATCGACAACTTCCAGACCGCGGCTGCACTTGCTGCCGCGATTGAGAAGGTCGGTGATGCTGACCTGATCCTCATGGGTCGCGCCGCTGCCGACTGGGACATGGGCGTGGTACCGGCCGGCGTTGGCCAGATCCTCGGCCTGCCCGTCGTCACCGTTGCCAAGGGCATCGAAAAGGACGGCGACGGCCTTACGGTCACGCGTGTCCTTGATGATGGGTTCCAGACCGTGAAGGCGCCGCTCCCCGCGATCGTCTCCGTGTCGAACGAATTCGGCGAGCCCCGCTACCCGCAGCTCCGCCAGATCATGATGGCGGCGAAGAAGACAGTGCAGGTCTGGAGCGCTGCCGACCTCGGCATCGACACCGGCGCATCCGTGATGCCGCTCGAAGCCCTCTATCAGCCCAAGGTCGAAAGCAACGTCGAAATCATCGAAGGCGATACGCCTGAAGAGAAGGCGCGCAACCTCGCCCAGAAGCTTCGCGCGGCGAAGCTGGTTTAAGGGAGGAAACGATGGCTGGAATTCTCGTTGTTGCTGAAAAGAACGAGGGCGAAATCACGCCCGCATCGTTCGAACTTCTCGGTGCTGCCCGCCAGCTCGCGGACCAGGGCGGCGGCTCCGTCAGCGCTCTCATCGCCGGCTCGGCTGCCGACGCCAGCACGCTGATCGCCCATGGCGCGGACGCTGCCTTCACCAGTGCCGCTCCGGAAGATTCGCTTGCCGAAGTGCTGCTGCCGGCCGTGGAAGCGGCCGTCTCCCAGTCCGGTGCCGATATCGTCCTTATCTCGATGTCAAGCCTCGGTCGCGACCTCGGCCCTGCGCTTGCCTTCCGCGCGAAGTCAGGCGTCGCCATGGACTGCACCGCTCTCGCAATCGAAGGCGGCAAGCTGCGCGCCACCCGCTCCTGCTACGGCGGCAATGCCCGTGCGGAGCACACCTGGGCCGGGGGCCTGCAGATTGCCACCGTCAAAGCAAAGACCTATGACGCACTTCCGGCTGATGGTGGCCGAAGCGGCGCTGTCAGCGCCATCGACGCGATCGGCGAAGCCCGCATCAAGGTCGTTGGCGTGGAGAAGGCTACGGCTGAAGGCGTGAAGCTGGAAGACGCCGAAGTTGTCGTCAGCGGCGGGCGTGGGCTCGGTGACCCCTCCGGCTTCCAGAGTCTCGAAACGCTCGCGGGCACGTTCAAGCAGGCAGCCGTGGGAGCCTCTCGCGCAGCCTGTGACCTCGGCTGGTACCCGCCCTCCCAGCAGGTCGGCCTCACCGGGAAGGTCGTCTCCCCGAACCTCTACATCGCCGTCGCCATCTCCGGCGCCAGCCAGCACATGGCCGGCATGGGCGGCGCCAAGAACATCGTCGCTATCAACCGCGACGCCGATTGCAACATGGTCAAGGTGTCGCGCTTCGCGATCATCGAAGACTACAAGAAGGTCCTCCCGGCTCTGATCGAAGAGATCAAGAAGCTCGGCTAGGCAATCTCTTGTGACGATAAGAAGGGGCTCCGTAGGGAGCCCTTTCTTGTTGTGCGTTGTCCGGTCAGGCACCCGAGCGAGGCGGCGTTCTCCTCGCCATACTGTCACCCCGCCATTTCAACCCGAGACCGCCCTAGCGCATCTGGTTCACGACCTGCGGAGTAACACCGTATTGGGCTGCGCGAACAATCAGCCCGTCACTGACCCTGAACAGCGTCACGAAGTCATGGCGCCTGCGGGTGCCCGCAGGGATGTCGCTAACCTGCACCGTTGTTGTGCTTTCCCACGTGCCGGCCAATGCCACGCGGTCATCGTCCTCGAGGATGTCGTGGACCGTCGAAACGCCGTCCCGGACCCTGTCATAGATCTGTTTGTACAGCGTGCGTGCCGCTTCCTTCCCCTCGATCCGAACCCAGGTTGGGTTCTCCGCTGTTGGTGAAAACTCCCAGGTGGCCGTCTCGGCGAAGTACTCGAGGTATCGATCTATGCCTTCCAACGAGCCGTCGAACTCGTCGCTGGCTGCCATGACAACTGCCTTCGGACTGGGTGCTGCCATCACTGGCCATCGCAGGCAGTTGTGGTGTCGGCGTCCGGCAGACTCGGACCGGAGTACTGCTTCTGCGCGACGATCAGCCCATCTCGAACTTCATAGATGGTGACGACTTCAATCCTGAGCGGAGCGCCAGCCTCAAGCCCGGGAAGCTGGCCGATTCCGCGAGTGCGGAATGTGTACGCAACCGCAACAAAGGGGCCTTCCGCCACTGCGGTGTTGACCGTCATCTCGAGAAACGTGGCGCGATCGTAGGTCATGTGGTGGACTTGCTGGCGCGCAGCTTTTCCCTCGATCCGGGCCCACGTCGGGTTCTCAGCGGTAGGCGCAAAATCCCAGACGGCATCGTCTGCGTATGAAGCAAGGTAGCGGCCCGAAGCATCAAAGCTGGCCATCATTCCGAGTACGATCTCCTTGGGGCTCCGTCCCATTCAAATCTCCTCGTTATCGCAGCGATATGGCGGCCGTTCGCCCACCGCAACGCATCCTACTCACCTAAAGCAACCATGACGAACGGCCGGGACCTTTGAGCGACGTCAGCTCGTGGCCGCGGCCCCCACCGATTCGCATGCCGCGACGAATCCTGCGAAGAGAGCGCGCGCTGCCTCGCTCACCTCGATCAGCTCCTCCGGGTGCCACTGGACGCCAAGCACGAACTCCCCGAGCGATGGCGCTTCGATCGCTTCGATCAGCCCGTCCGCGGTGCGTGCCACCGGGACCATGTGCTGCCCCAGCGCATGAACCGCCTGGTGGTGCATGGAGTTCACGCCAACGGCGCCCGACCCGATCAGGTTTGCGAGCAACGTGCCGCGCCGAACCTCCACCGGATGCGTGACCTGGTCTCGCTGGCCCCCGGCCTCTACCTGGTGGTGGCAGACGGTCGCACCGAAGACATCCGGCACGTGCTGGTACAGCGTCCCACCCAGCGCAACATTTAGCACCTGCATCCCACGGCAGATCGCGAGCACGGGGACATGGCGTTCCAACGCCTTGCGCAAGACGGCGAGCTCAAAACGGTCGCGGCGGGCAGACACTCCAACGGTTTTCGGATGTGCCCGTTCATCGTAGCGGGCGGGATCTACATCGCCGCCCCCGGTCAGCATCAGCCCGTCAAGGCTCTCGCAGAGGTCATCCAGCGGTGCTCCCGCAAGGTGCGGCGGCAGCAGTACCGGCACCGCGCCCGTGGACTGCACGGCGCGCACATAGGCAGCGTTCAGCGAGATCCGCTCCGGGACCTTCCCTTCGACCAGCGATGTTGTGACGCCGATGTAGCGCATGGCCCAATCTTACGCGCCGGTCAGCTCTCCCGTGGGCGCTTGCCCAACTTCTCCAAGACCTGCTCGAAGACTTCCACCGGCTGCGCCCCGACGACCGCGTATTTCTCATCGAGGATGAATGTTGGCACGGCGCTCACGCCCACCTGCCGCGCCCAGTCGATGCCCTCGTCCACGCGCTCCCGGTACGTTTCGCCCTCGAGCGCAGTACGGAGTTCCGCCTCCGGCAACCCGGCCTCGGCGCCGAGTTTCACCACGGCGTCAACGGTTCCGATGTCCGCCAGTTCATCGAAATACGCCTTGAACATCCGCTTGTGGAAGGCATCCATAAGCTCCGGGTAGTGCTCCGAGACGAACTCGCCCGCCTGCAAGGAGATATGGGAGTTTGACGTCCAGGTGCGGCCGCGCGTAAAGCGGATGCCTAGCTCCTCCGCCCGCAGCTCAAGATGCGATGGCGGATCGTCCGGGTTCGACATCTGCCGCCGCGGCTTCCCCTCGGGCGGCGTCGATGGATCGAGGAAATAGGGGGAGAACGTCACGTCCAGGTCGTATTTCCGGCTGAGCTTTTCGACCTCCACGAGGCCGACGTAGCACCAGGGTCAGACGAAGTCCGAGACGATGATGATCGAGGTTCGTTCCGCTGATTCAGTCATCCTTCAAGCGTAGCACGCCCCGCATGGGCGACGGCGTCAGACACCGGCAGCAGCACGAATTTGAGCCGCGTGATCCTTTGCGTGCCCTGCCTGCGTGGCCATCAATCCCTCGACACTTCCGAAACGGTCGTGTTTGTTGGGGAGGTCGGTCTCGGTCACGTACTTCAGCTTCTTGTTGGTGACTTCGATGACTTCGGCAAGTGCGGCCGCCGCTTCGCCAGCGTTCGCATAGCTGCGGTTCGCAAACTCAACGCCAGGGTAACCACAGGCGGTGCAGATCGCATTTGTGAAGAAGGCCTCGGCACCGACGACGTGCTCCGCCGTAGCGCGGGCCGACCACGCAGCCTCACCTTCGCCCGTTCCTGGCTCCTTCTCCCAATCGCCTGCCTTCGCCGCCTCCAGCGCGGCCGCCAGTGCCTCGCGGCCTTCTGCGATCGCCGCCCTCAACTCATCCGGTGTTGCCATGTCACATCTCCCCGTGGTGTGTCGGCGCATTCTATCGGCCGCGAAGTCACCGGCCAGTCACGCCACCTACGGGGCTGGCGGCGCGACCACGCGTTCCAACCCATGTGCCTCCGCGAAAGCCCAGACATCGATGTCCGGCGGTACCACGCCGAAGCTTGTCAGCGCTGTGCAGATCTGGCTGCGATGGTCAGTGCCATGGTGCAGTGCCTGCGCGAGACGGACACCCAGCGGGAAATGGAACTCCCGGCCGTTGTCGTACTCAGTGATGTCGGCTTCGGGGTCGAGTTCGCCCGAAAGCAGGCCGGCCCATGCCGTCGCGTTCTCTGCGAACATCAGACGCAACGCCGCGAGGCTCAGTTCAGGCGCGAGCGGCCCGGGCTTCGCGTCGTTGCCAATCACCGAGAGGTAGAAGCTGTCGGCCTCCAGCAGATGCCGGAACGTGTCGCTGATCGAACCAAACGTACCGGGCGCGGGAGCCCCGAGCTGTGCCGCAGTAAGCATCCCGCACGCGTCCAGGAGCCGGTCTGTCGCCCAGGCGTGATGTGCGAATGCAGCGGTCAGCACAGCGCCGTCACGGAGCGAGAGAGCGGGAGCCTTACCGAATGGCCAATCATCCGCAGATCCTACGGCCCCGAACCTGGCCCGCGCATCCCCGTTTCGAGCCCTTGAACCCGTGGGCGCGTAGTATCTCCGCACCATCAGGAGGCACAAGCAATGGCACTGGAAGACATCAAGAAGATCGGGCTGCTCGGCGGCGGCGTGATGGGCGGCGGTATTGCCCAGACGCTCATCCTTGCCGGCTATCCCGTCCTCATCCGCGACCTCAACGACGAAATTAACGACGCCACGCGCGACACCATTTACGACGGCAAATGGGGCATCAAGCGTGCCGTCGAACGCGGCAAGGTGGGATTCGACGATGCAACCCGCGCCATGGCCCTCGTATCGTTCACGACAAAGGCCGAAGATCTCGCCGACTGCGACATCATCATCGAAGCAATCCCGGAGAAGCTCGAACTGAAGCAGCAGGCGTTCAAGGACCTGGACGCCGTCGCCAAGCCGTCCGCGATCTTCGCTTCGAACACCTCCGGCTTCGCCATTGCTGACCTCGCGCGAGATGTCTCCGACGCCCGCAAGGCGAAGTTCGTCGGCATGCACTACTCGAACCCAGTCCCGACGATGAAGATGCTCGAGGTGATCTCGATGCCGGAAACGAGCGAGGATACGACGGAGACCGCAAAAGCCCTCGGCGAAGCCAGCGGCAAGGTCGTCTCCATGGTGAAGGACGCGCCCGGCACCTACGGCTTCCTGTTGAACCGCATCTTCGGCGCGGCCCGCCGCGAAGCCCAGGCCATCGTCGACGCCGGCATCGCCACCCCCGAAGACATCGACAAGGCGATGATGACCGGCCGCAACTGGCCCTCTGGCTTCTTCGGCGCCCGCGGCGGCATCGGCAAGCAGTGGTAGGCCGCGGGAGGCCTAACTAGCACCCGCCGTCGCGGCCAGGAGATGCCTCGCACGCAAACGCAGAACCCTCTCCCGCTGTCGCGGGAGAGGGCAGGGTGAGGGCGCCAGGGCCACCCGCCTACGGCTTCTCCCAGACCGAAACATGGAGCCGGCTTTCACCAGTAAAGGCCTCACGGTTCCATCCGCCCCAGCGCCCGTGGAGCCGCAAGCCCGCGAGCCGTGCCATCAGGTCCAACTCGCCCGGCCACGCGTACCTGGTCACGATCGGCGTTAGCCGTATTCCCGTGGCCGAAATTGAAACGTGGCTTTCGTCCAACGTCTGCGAAACCGGGTCGTGTCTCCCGACATCAAGCCGTACCGCCCCGTGGCCGACGTGTTCCGCGTCGACATACTGATTGTCCCGCAGCCGGTAGAGGAATGTGGGCACGAACGCTTCGACCACGAACCGCCCACCGGGCTCCAGGTGCTGCGCGACGTTCTGGAAGCACCGCACCTGGTCATCTTGCGTGAGCAGGTTGAAGAGCGTGTTGAAGACGACGTAGACGAGGCCGTAGCTCCCCTCCACCGCTACGTCCCGGAAGTTGCCGATCGTGACCGGAATGGCGGCTCCGCCGGGCTTCGCCCGCATCCGCGCCACCATCGCGCCGGAGATATCGATCCCCTCGACGCTCACGCCGTGCGCCGCAAGTGGCAGCGCGATCCGTCCCGTCCCGATGGCCAGCTCAAGCGTTCGACGGTTCCCGGCGAGGACCGCGAGGAACTCCACGGCAGCGTCTTCGTCCCCGCGCAACGAGACATCGTCATACGTGCGGGCAACGTCCTCATCGAAGCTGTGCTCCGGCTCAAAGCCCTTCATGCCCGCATGGTACTGCGTACGGCCCTGGCGCTTACGGCTTCACCGCGGGGCGACGGAACAACCCTTCCTGTGCCACTGAGACGACCCGTACCCCGTCCCGCGTGTACATGCTGCCCCATGTCAGTCCCCGGGCTGCCCGGGCGACGGGGCTGTCTGTCGAATAGAGGAGCCAGTCGTCGAAGCGTGGCGCGTGATGCCACCAGATGCTGTGGTCGAGGCTCGCCGTCGCTCCTCCTGGCTGCCACATGCCGAACACCGTCGCGACCGTCGCGACCATGCCGCTGTCGCTAAAGTACGCGATCGCCGCGGCGTGGACGTTGGGGTCGTCCGGCAACTCGCCGACGGGCCGCCCCCAGACCGCCCGGTGCGGCAGCCGCTCCTCGATCGGCCTTCGCGAGCCACCCTCTTCGCCGCTCCGGATCTCGATCGGGTTCGTCCACTGGCGGCGTACACGCTCCCGCTGCTGGTCCGGGCCAGGCGCAATCGTCTGCCACCATTCAGGCTGCCCCTCGGGGCCAACTGCGCGGGGCATCGGCTCCTGGTAGCTGAATCCTTCTTCTTCGCTCGTGTAGCTGAACGATGCCTCGAAGATCATGTCCGAACCATCCTGGTACGCGCTCACACGCCGGCCCGTGAAGTTGCGGCCGTCCCGGATTCGCTCGACGCGGTAGGCGATTGGCTTCGCCGGGCGCCCGGCCCGGAGGAAGTACCCGTGCATCGAGTGGATCGTCCCACGTTCGACGGTCCGGCCCGCCGCGATGATCGTCTGTCCAAGGACGATGCCTCCGAACAGCCGGCCCTCGTCCTGCTCCGTGACCCCGTCGAACTGGTCCGTCCCAGTGCGTTTCAGGTCGAGGACACGAAGCAGGTGAGCGAGCGACGGGTTCGTTTCGGCCATGGGATCACGGTGGCACGCCGGATTCCGGCGCGCTCCTTTCGGGCGGTGAACTGGTGCGCTGCAATCGTATCGGCGGCTCAGTGCACGTGCGATCGGTAGAGCACGAGCTGCGCCACCCAGTTCCGCTGCAGGTGCGTGTCCGGCACATCCAGCCGCCGGGCTGTCGCGATCTCCCGCCAGGCCTCTTCGGGGTCCACCCCAAGCAGCACCATGGTGGAGGCCACGATGAGCGGGCCCCGCCCCTGGCTGGCGAAGCAGTGTGCTGCCACGAAGCCACCCTGGCGGATACGCGAGGCCAGGCCGGTTAACACCGGGACGGCTTCGTCCAGCGGGGGCGTCAGCAGGTTTGGGATGGGGAAGTGCACGAAGTCGATCCCCGCCGCCGCTGCTGCACTGCCTTCATCGGCCAGGTGTGCGGTCGCGGCTTCTCGTGGTGGCAGCGCTGAGATCAACGTATCGACGCCACGCAGGCGCAGCGTTGCCATGTCGTCCGCCAGCCAGTGCCCACCACGCGGCCGTTCGACCACGGCCAACCGCCCTGGCCCCGGCACCGTCACCTCGAAGATCTCGCTCAATGCCCGGACGCCCTCCCCCGGACGGTATAGTCGCGGCCAGACCCGTTGGAGGAAACCTATGCCGACCATCGATATCCTCGCCGCCGGCTACAGCGTCGGGACCAACGTGGGCACCATGGCCTTCTGTTCGGTCATCCTCATCGAAGGCGAGAAGCGACTGATCTTCGATACGGGCCACGTCGGCCGCCGCACGTACATCGAGGCACAGCTCGCCGCCCGCAGCCTCAGCCGGGACGACATCGACCTCCAGGTGCTGAGCCATGCTCACTGGGACCACATCCAGAACGTCGACATGTTTGCTGCTCCGGTCCTTCTGCATCCGATCGAACAGCGCTACGCCCGCGACCCGCATGTCAACGACTGGGCCACGCCGCGCTGGACCGGCGGCATCCTCGATTCCGTCGCCCTCATCGAGGCCGGCGAAGGGTACGAGGTGATGCCCGGCGTTCGCGTGCTCGAACTCCCCGGCCATTCACCGGGCGCGATTGGCCTGGAAGTGGAAACAGCGGACGGTGTCTGCCTCGTCGTGGGCGACGCTATCCACAGCGGCAAGGTCGCCCAGCGTGGGCGCAGCCCGCTCGTCTTCTTCGACCAGGAAGCGGCCGACGCGTCGATCCGGCGCTGCGTCCAGACCGGCCACCTGATCTATCCAGGCCACGACAACCCATTCCGCATCAGGGACGGCGACATCCACTACAGCGAAGCGTTCCAGCTCACCCTCACCAATATCAGTCCCGAAACGCCCGGGCTTCAGTTCATCCCCAACCCACCGCCCATCGAGCCGTGGGTCATGCCCGGCGCCGGCGAGCAGCGGGCGCGGCTGGGGATCAGCTGACGAGCTGACCCGCTGCCCCTAACTAAATGGTGCGGCGGCGAGGAGGGTTGCGTGCGTTCCCGGCGTATCGACTGACGGATCGCGGGTCCAGGCGCTGTCGTGGAGCTGCCAGCCCTGACGGGTGTCTGCGAGCATTGTTTCGAGCACGTCGTCAATGTGGGCGCGGAGCTCGGGCCGGCGGACGGGCGTGACGACTTCGATGCGGCCGTCGAGGTTGCGCTTCATCAGGTCTGCGCTGCCAATGTAGTACTCGGGGTCTCCCGCGTTTTCGAACCGGTAGATGCGCGAGTGTTCGAGGAAGCGGCCGATCACGCTGATCACGCGGACGTTTTCGCTCAGGCCGGGGATGCCGGGACGGATGCGGCAGACACCACGGACTAGCAGGTCCACGGTAACGCCCGCCTGCGACGCTTTGTAAAGGAGCCTGGTCATCTCGAAGTCTTCGAGCGCGTTCATCTTGAAGACGACCCGAGCCGGGCGGCCCGCGCGCGCGTGTTCGATTTCACGGTGGATGCGGGATTCAATACCCGAACGCAGCGATTCCGGCGCGACGAGAAGGTCGCTGGTCTCAATATGGTCGGAGTAACCGGTCAGATGGTTGAAGACGCGGAGGAGGTCGTTCGTGATCCCGGGATCGGCCGTGAATAGCCCAAAATCGGTATAGATGCGGGCGGTCGCGGAATTGTAGTTCCCTGTGCCGACATGGGCGTAGAGCGTGATCCCGTTCGTCTCTTCACGTACGACAAGACAGATCTTGGAGTGGATCTTTTCATCCGGGTTGCCGTAGGCGACGTGCACGCCCGCATCTTCCAGCTTGCGCGCCCATTCGATGTTGTTCGCCTCATCGAAGCGGGCCGTGAGTTCGACGAGGACCGCGACCTGCTTCCCGCGCCCCACGGCATCGATCAACGAATCCAGGATCGGCGAGTCGGGCGCGGTGCGGTAGAGGGTCTGCTTGATGGCGAGGACCTGGGGGTCATCCGCAGCCTCGTCGATGAAGCGGACGACAGTCGAATCGAAGGATTCGTAGGGGTGATGCACAAGCAGGTCACGTTCGCGGATGGTGGCGAAAAGCGAGGACGCATCAGTGATAGCTGAAAACGCGGAGGGGACCGCTGGAATGAAGGGCGGGTCGGCCAGTTCCGCAAGCGGGAGGAGCCCGATCTGAAAGAGGTCGGCGAGACCGAGGGGCGCGTCTGTGGCGTAGGTCGCGTCTTCGGTCAGGTCTAGCTCTTCCAGCATGAGTTCAAGGTAGGCGGCAGGGATGCGAGCGGAGAAGGCGAAGTAGACCGCTTCGTTCAATCGGCGGCGACGGAGCTCGTTCTCGATCAGTTCGAGGAGGTCGCTCGCGTCCTCGCCCGGACTCCCGATCTCGGCGCTGCGGATGACTCGGAGGGTGTGCCAGCTGACGATGTCCATGCCCGGAAACAGCATTTCGAGGTGGGCGGCAATCAGGTCTTCCAGCAGGAGGTAGTGACCCTCGCCGGCATCGATGAAGCGCTGGCGGTTCTGCGGCACCTTGATGCGGGCGAAGCGCTCCTGGCCAGTCCTCGGATGACGGACGACGAGCGCGATGGAAAGGCTGCCGCTGGAGATGAACGGGAACGGATGGGATGGATCAACGACGAGCGGCGTGAGCACGGGGAAAATCGATTGTTCGAAGTAGCGGGAAAGCCGTTCGCGGGCGGACTCGTCAAGGTCGTTGAACGAGGAGATGCGGATGCCCTTGCCGGCGAGTGCCGGGCGCAACTGTGAGACCCAGCAACGGTCCATCTCGCGGCGGATTTCGTCGCAAAGACGCTGTACGTGGACCATCTGCTCGCCAATGGTGAGGCCGTCGACCGTGGTCGTGCGCGGGTCTGATTTCTCGACCCGGCTGAGGAAGCCGATGCGCTTGGCATAGAACTCGTCCATGTTGCTGGCCGTGATCGCGAGGAACTTGACGCGTTCGAGCAGCGGATTGCGCGGGTCCTGCGCCTCCGCAAGAACGCGGCGGTTGAATTCGAGCAGGCTGAGTTCGCGATTGAGGTAGAGCTGCGGATCATCGAGATCGAACACAGCCGGTGGCGGCTTCGGCGCGGTTGCTTCGGTTTGCACGTCTGGGGACGACTCCGCGGAACGAGTAGGTCGCGCGCGTCATTCTAATCGCACCGGTGAACGCCGGTCTTTAGTGAACGTCAGGGTGTGATGATCGTGCCGGAGCCATCGTACGAGAGCAGGGCACCTTCGCGGCGGCCATCGATGATCTGCGCGGCGACGCCGAGGCGGGCGGCGTGGAGACAGTTTTCGACCTTCGGGATCATGCCACCGGAGATTGTGCCATCGGCGACGAGGCGCTCGACCTCCGGGCCGGTGAGCGACGGGATGACCGCACCGGAGGAATCACGTACGCCCTCAACGTCGGTGAGGAACACAAGGCGGCGGGCCCCGATGGAGGCGGCGATGTTCCCGGCCACCGTGTCGGCGTTGACGTTGACGAGCTGATCCGGGTCTCCCGGAACGAAGCCAATTGGGCCGATGACGGGGATGATGCGGGAATCTCGAAGCGCGTTGATCGCGCGAGGATGCACGGCCACGGGCTGGCCGACGAAGCCGAGTGCGGGGTCCGCGAGGCGGCATTCGAGGAGCCGTCCGTCGGCGCCGCAAAAGCCAACGGCAGTACCGCCGGCGCCGTTAATCGCGGTGACAATGCGCTTGTTGACGAGTCCGGCGAACACTGCGACTACGACCGGCAGGACACGCTCGTCCGTCACGCGAAGGCCACGTTCGAATCGGGACTCAATGCCCATGGAATCGAGCCAGCGGCTGGCCTCAGCGCCGCCACCATGGACGACGACAGGGATTTCACCATTCCGGGCCATGGCAGCGATGTCGCGAAACGTCGAATCGGTGGAGCCGAGCGTGCTGCCACCGATCTTGATGACGAGCGGGCCTTCGCTCACGTCGTGTAGTCCGCGTTGAGGTGGACGTATTCGGGCGTGAGGTCGCAGCCCCAGGCGGTGGCGGTGGCTATGCCCGCACCGAGGTCGACGACGATCGGCACCTCATCGGACTTCATTGCGGCTGACACCGCCCCTTCATCGAACCCGGTGGGGAGCGAGCGTTCAAAGACACGAGTGCCGCAAAGATCTATGGTCACGTCCTCTTCTTGGAAGACGACTTCGGAGCGGCCGATGATGGCAGAGATGCGGCCCCAGTTGGGGTCGGCGCCGTGGACCGCACTCTTCAGCAGGTACGAGGTCGTGAGCAGGCGGGCAAGGAGGCGGGCATCCCCGTCGCTGGCGGCGCCGCGGACGGTCGCCTCAATCATGCGCGTTGAACCTTCACCGTCGCGGGCGATCTCGCGGCAGAGGTGCGCGGTCATCAGCCGGAGCGCTTCGCGGAACTCGCCGGCGAGCGGTGAGTCCGCATTGATCGCGTCGGGACGGCCTTCGGGGTCGCGGGCGAAGACTAGCACCGTATCGCTGGGGCTCGTGTCGGTATCGATCGCGACAAGGTTAAACGAGCGGTCGACCGCTTCGCGCAGTTCCGACTGCAGGAACTCGCGGTCGACCGGGGCATCGGTCGTAAGGTAAGCGAGCATCGTCGCCATGTTCGGGTGGATCATCGCCGCGCCCTTGCAACAGCCGGCGATGACGTAGGGGCCAAAGCGCACAGAACCGTGCTTCGTGCGGGTATCCGTCGTGGTGATCGCGCGGCTGAAGGCGTCGCCGCCGCCTGTATCGAGGTCGATCGCGGCGACGCCGGCGGCGATCTTGTCCATGGGCAAGAACCGGCCGATGACCCCCGTGCTGCCGACGAGCACCTCTTCGGGTGCAAAACCGAAGCGCTCGCCCGTGAGGCGCGCCATCTCCCGAGCGTCATCAAGGCCGCGGTCGCCGGTGCTGGAGTTCGCGCAGCCGGAGTTCACGATGACGGCGCGAGCCTTACCGTTCGCAAGGTGCTCGACGTTGATCGTCACGGCCGCGGAGCGAAAGCGGTTCTTCGTAAACGTGCCGGCGACGACGCAAGGAAAGTCGGCAGCGAGGACACCGAGGTCGAGCTTGCCCTCGCCATAGGTCTTGATGCCAGCGTAGGTGGCGCCGGCGCGGAACCCGGGCGTATCCGTGACGTTCCCGGTGGGATCGAGTTGCATCACGGGTAGACCGCCGGGAGGTCCAGGCCAGCCGACTGGTCGATACCGAGGACGAGGTTCATGTTCTCGATCGCCTGCCCGGCCGCGCCCTTCACCAGGTTATCGAGCACGCCCACTGCAACGAGCATGCCGTTGCGCGCATCGACGCTGGCATGGACGAGGCACATGTTGTTGCCGAGCGTGTGCTTCGTGTGCGGGGGCGTCTTGCTGACGCGGGTGAAGGGGGCGTCCGCGTAGAAGTCGCGGTAGATGGCGTCGACTTCGGCCGCTGCGACGCCATCCTTGAGAGGCGCGTAGCAAGTGGCGTGGATGCCTCGCGTCATCGGCACGAGGTGGGGGACGAAGGTGACGCGCGGCTGCGGGCCTTCGCCGCGAAGCGCGCCGAGCTCCTGCGCAATTTCGGGCTGGTGGTTGTGGTTCGCGATCTTGTAGGCGGAAACGTCTTCGTTGACTTCGCTGTAGCCGTAACTGCCTCCGGTGCCGCGGCCCGCCCCAGAGATGCCGGACTTGGCATCGACGACGATCTGTTCGCCGATGATGCCGGCGGCGTAGGCGGGGGCGAGCGCGAGGATAGAGGCGGCCGGGTAGCAGCCGGGATTGGCGACGAGCCGCGCCGCCTTGATGCGGTCGCGGTTCAGTTCTGGAAGGCCGTAGACGGCCTGGTCGAGGAGTTCGGGAGCGGGATGGTCCTTGCCCATCCATTCGCGGAAGAGTTCCGGGGTCTTAAGGCGGAAGTCGGCGGCGATATCGATGCAGGGGATGCCTCGCTGCACGAACGGGGCACAGGCGGCGGCGCTTTCGGCCGTGGGAAGCGCAGACATGACCACATCGACTTCCACGTCGATGTTCTCGGTGATCGTGAAATCGCCGTAGCAGGCGAGGTGGGGGAAGGCTTCGCCCAGACGCTGGCCGGCGAGGGAACGGCCGGTGGCCGCGACAAGGCGCGCGTGCGGGTGGTTCCAAAGGAGGCGCGCCGCCTCCATGCCCGCGTATCCGGTCACGTTGATGATGCCGACTCGGTATGTCACCCGGGCATTCTTGCGCGAAGGGGCGGGACAATCCACCGGGGAGCCCCGAGGGGATCCTGCTTGCGTGCGCGTAAGTGAGACGCAGTTCACATTCTGGAAGCCTGCTGGCAAGTAGGATCACGCGACCAATGACCGACCTTCAGTTCACGTTCCTTGGCACCGGCAATGCATTTTCGCCGGGGGGGCTCTGTTGCAGCGGCTTCCTCGTCAACGGCCGGTACCTGTTCGACGCGCCGCCGCAGACGCTCAGCTCCATGGGCACCATTGGGATCGACCCGAACGAAGTGGACACGGTCGTGCTCAGCCACCACCACGGGGATCACTTTCTCGGCCTCCCTTTTCTGCTGCTGCACTGGCGCTGGAAGGGCCGGACGCGGCCGGTGCGGATCTATGGCCCACGAGGCACGAAGAGGCTCGCAACAGAGATCGCCGAGATGGTCTTCCCCGGTGTGCTTGATGGCATCGGGTACGACCTTGAGTGGTATGACCTCGAGCCGGGACGACCGGTCTGCGCGAACGGCCTCGAAATCGAGCCACTGGAGATGACGCACGATTCGGGGCTCGAACTCTGCCTTGGCTACAAGGCGATCACCGGCGGCCGCCGCTTCTCCTATACGGGCGACACCATTTTCTGCGACTCGGTGGTTGAACTGGCCCGGGGCGTCGAAGTGATGGTGAGCGAATGCGCCTCGGTCGCGGACAACGTACCGGTGCACATGAACCTGGTGGACGATATGCCGAAAGTACGTGCGGCGCTGGCGCCGGAAGCAGAGCTGATCCTGACGCACATCAACCCCGATGTGACGACGGGGGGGCTCCCGAACACGCGCGTAGCGCAGGATTTCAAGACGTACCGGTTCTAAGGGGGCTGGTGCTGAGCGAAGGCGCGAAACCAATCACGTACCGGATCGGCGGTGGCCACCAGTGCCTTGGCCGGGCATCAACGGAACGGTCAATTCAACGGCAGCAGCGTGAGCGACCGGGGTGTC
>JAGQHB010000074.1 GCA_020432045.1 Dehalococcoidia bacterium
ATCCCCCTGCCGATCTAACCCGGCATCACCCCGGCGATTGACAGAGGGCGGAGTCCGGATTGCCGGGCCTGGTTCAGAGGCCCGCGGCCAGGGGCGGCCGCGACTACGGGGACGGGACGCGGGCATGTTGCGGGCTCTGGCGCCCTCACCCTCGGTCCCTCTCCCGCTGGCACGAGCGAGGGAGGGGGCGGATTCGGAATGCCGGGCCCGGTTCAGGGGCCCGCGGCCAGGGGCGGCCGCGACTACGGGGGGAGTAGCAGGCGCTATTCGCGGCCGGGAAAGACGGTCCCTTCGCGACGGTGGGCGAGGCCGTCGGCTTCGCAGCGAAGGAGGGTGTAATAGGCGAGATCTCTTATGGCCCGGGTGATCCTGTGGTAGCCGAACGTGTCACGGAGCAGGGCGGGAACGTCCTCTTCGGGCATGGAGCCGTTGTTCTGGAGGGCAAGGGAGAGTGCGCGGACGGCTTCCTCGAGTTGAATCGCATCCGAGCCTGCTCCGGAATCGCGATGGCGAGCGGCGCGGGCGAACTGGTCGCGGAGCGGGTCGATAGGTTCGAAGGGCGGCGTTGGTGCTTCCGGGAGTGCCCCGCCGGTCTCGGCAACCTGTGGCTGCGCGAGGGCAGCGTTGTAGGCGGCAAGAATGGCGTCGATTTCCGCATCCGGGTCGCAGGCCCAGGCTGTGGACCAGACACGCTGGACACGCCAACCCATGTTTTCGAGGACTCGCTGGCGGATGACGTCGCGGTCGCGGGCCGAGGAGGAGGAATGATAGGCCGCACCGTCGCATTCGACGCCGAGGACAAAATCGGAGTTGCTGCCGGGACGGAGGACGCCGATATCGACGCGGTAGCTCCCAACGCCAACCTGGGGGACACAGCGGAGGCCAGAGGCGGTGAGTTCGCGAAGCATCGCGGATTCGAATGGCGACTCGGGAACAGCCTCCGAAAAGGTACGGACTTCGCCGGCGATGGACTCGGGGCCACGCTGAGCGTAGTCGAGGTAATCGCGGAGACGGAGGGCACCGGGAGCGGTAGCACGCCCGGCGGGGATATCGCCAGCGCCGATGCTGGCGACGAGCACTGACTTCCAGCGGGCGCGCGTGATGGCGACATTGAGTCGACGTTCGCCTCCTTCGCGGGCAAGCGGGCCGAAGTTCAGATAGAGCTTTCCCGCGGCGTCACGGCCGTAGCCGAGGCTGAGAATCATCGTGTCGCACTCATCGCCCTGAATAGTTTCGAGGTTCTTAGCGCGGCCACCGGCGGTGAGCCAGGCGTTGACGGCTGGATTCGAGGATGCGAGTGCTTCGATGCGCGCATTGATTTCCGCCTGCTGGGCGATGGACATGGCGGTGATCGCAACTTCGCGAGACGGATGCGCGGCCAGTTCGGCCGCGAGCTCGGCAGCGACACGCTCAGCTTCAGCCGGGTTGGCACGGCTGCCGCCGCGACCGTAGACCGCATCCGGCGTGTGGATGAAGTGCACGCCCGAGCCTGGCTGATTGCGAAACGGCGGCGGAAAGGTAATGAGGCGGCCGTCGTAGAACTTCGCGTTCGAGAAGGCGATGAGCGATTCATCACGCGAGCGGTAGTGCCAGAGGAGAGAGCGGGAAGGCAGAAGCGTGGAGGCCTGGTCGAGGATACTTTCGAAGGTGAGCGAGTCGTCTTCATCGCCGTCGTCTTCGGCG
Source organism: Dehalococcoidia bacterium (assembly GCA_020432045.1). Classification (GTDB taxonomy): domain Bacteria; phylum Chloroflexota; class Dehalococcoidia; order Tepidiformales; family Tepidiformaceae; genus JAGQHB01. The sequence continues at coordinate 1,684 of JAGQHB010000074.1, forward strand.
GAGTCGAGGACGGTGCGGTCGAAGAAGGCGGTTGGCGGCATCTGGCGGGAGTCACCGGAGATAACCACCTGGCGAGCGAGGCCGAGCGCAACGATGACGTCGGCGGTGGGGATCATCGATGCTTCGTCGACGACGCAGGCATCGAAGCGGTAGCGCGAGCCATCCTCGTGTCCGAGGTACTGGGCGACGGCGAGGGGGCTCATGACCAGGCATGGTTTGAGCCGCTGGACCGCCGCCGGCGCCTCGGCGAGGACCTTCCGGAGCGGCGGACGACGCCTGGCACTCGCCCAACGGAGGAGGCGGCCAAGTTCGCTGTCGGGCGGGACTGGAACATTTGTGGAGGGCCGGCGGCTGGCGGCGGCAGACAGGGCGACGGCGCGGGACCAGTGGTCGAGGCTATCTTCGGCTTCGACGAGGCGGGCGACGAGGCGGCGGATCTCAGCGCCATCGGCCGTGGGCACGCCAGCGAGGGCCATCTCGATCCAGTTGAGGCGGACAGCGGCGACGATGGAGGCTGTGATGTTCTCGATGGAGCCACCAGCAAGGCGTGTCTCAACAACCTCGCGCATTGCGAGTGGCTCAAGGGCCACGAGGCGCTGGCGGACGCGGACAAGCCCCGGGGTGCGCGGGACAAGCTGGAGGGCGGCCGAAGCCCAGGCTGCGATAGCTCCGAGGGCGGGTGAAAGGGCGGACGGCGAGAGGGCAGCGAGGAGGGACTCCAGGGTATTAAGGGCCTCCATGCCGCTGGCGGCGCGGACGGCCTCATCACCGCGAACGGGAAGTCCTGCGGCCAGGTGCAGCCGGTAGGCGCCCCGAGCGGCGTAGTAAGCGGGGTGAAGGAAGCGGAGCGGGTTGGAACCGAAAGCCTGGTAGCGACCGATGCTGGCAAACGATTCGAAAGCTGCACGGGCTTCGGCGATGGTGATCGGACCGGCATCCCGGCCGGGCGGCAGCGAAGGCGACAGTGCGGTGATCACTGCTGTGGAGGACTGCTCGATCCCGTTGAGCTGGTCGACAAGGTCCCGGCCATCTTCCGGCGTGGCCGGGAGAACCGGGATCTGGTCGAGCGGGCTGCCGCAGAGGCTGAGGCGATCGGGGCCAAGCTCTTCGAGCGGTGCGAGTGCATCGCGGAGGTCAGGGAGCCAGTAGCGCCCGATACCCGCGAGGGGCGGGATGCCCTCGACGAGGTCGACTTCGGGGTCGTCGCAGGATTCGCCGATGAGGCGATAGAGCGAGGTCCATCCTTCGAGACCGAGAGGCGCGTGCGTGACTTCGGCGAGGTCGTCGAGCTGACGGCGGAGGGTGGCAGCACGGCCAGGAACCTCTGCCGAAGCCGGATACTGGCCGGGGCCACGCTGGTAGGTGGCGAAGAGGTCATCGAGGACCGATTGGCGGGCAGCCGTGGCGTTACGGGTAGCACCGTCCTGGTGCAGATGGAGGACGGCTTCGCCGAGCCCGGCTTCGCGAAGGCGATCGACGACGACTTCGCGGGCGATAGCCTTTTCGGCGACGAAGAGGACGGTTTTGCCCTGGGCGATGAACTCGGCGATCAGGTTGGCGATGGTCTGACTCTTGCCGGTACCGGGCGGGCCCTGGACGACCATGCTGGCGCCGCGTGCTGCAGCGGCAACGGCAGAGAGCTGGCTGGAATCGGCAGGGAGAATTGTGCGGACGGAGCCGGCGGGCACGTCTTCGTCGAGGTTCGTGAACTCGGCGAGCGGCGGGACGTCACCAAGAAGGCTGCTGTCTCCGCCAAGAGCACGGACAAGCGGATGCTGCCAGAGATGCTCGACGCTGCGGCCCATCTCCTGGACGAGGGCGACTTTGCGAAAGGAGAAGACGTCCAGCACGGCACCGTCGAGTTCTGTGGACCAACTGGTCTCATGCCCGATCGCGGCGTTGATGGAACGCAGGATCTCGGCGAGGTTGGGGAGGGCATCGTCGCCAAAGTCCGACAGCGACGGGAGGCCGATGCGGTAGTCCTGGCGGAGCAGTTCGGCCAGCGCGGGGTTGATCTCGGGCGGTTCGTCGTCGGTGAGGTACAGTGAGCGGCGGTCTTTGGCGAACGTGACAGGCACAAAGACGAGTGGGGAACGCACATCGACGTCACGGCGGGTGTCGTGCCAACGGAGCCAGCCAAAGGCGACGAAGAGCACCTGGACGCCCTGTTCTTCCCAGGCGACGCGAGCACGTTCTGCAAGAGCACGTACGTTCTTGTCGAGAGCCGGGGCATTCGAGGGATCATCCGGCCGCGCGGTGGCCGAAAGCGTGACTGGCTTTTCGGCCTCGACGAGGTCGCGCCAGAGGTCTTCGGCCGGGACAGTGAAATGGACGGTCGTGACCTTCGATTCCTTGAAAGCCAGGGCTCGGTTGCGGCCCGTGAGGTCCAACAGCTGTCTTCGCCAGCGTTCGATTGCGGCTATGAACTGCGGCGACGGCGGAGGCAGTTCAGGAGATGGCGACGGCCGGGGAGGCGGTGGATGTTGTTGTTGTTCCAGGGTGGCGCCCTCCCGCGCGAGGTGGAGGGATCGTATCCTCCGAAGTGATTGGCCAGAAGAGCGACTGGCACAGACCTGAGAAAGCGATACTCCGATGCACGCGTACAACATCACCGTGGTTGGCGGGGCTGGCATTGTCGGCCAGGAATTCCTGAAGGTCCTCGATGAACGGCAGATCCCCGTAGGGCGGCTGCGACTGCTGGCGACCAAGCGCAGCGCGGGCAAGCAGGTGGCATTCCGGGGCCAGACGGTGACGGTTGAAGAAACGACCGAGGCGAGCTTCGGGCCGGACGACCAGGTCGTGTTCCTTTCGGCGTCGGGGAGCGCTTCGAAGCTGTACGCGCCGATCGCGGCCCGGAACGGCAGCTTTGTGGTCGACGATTCCAGTGCCTACCGGACAGACCCGGACGTGCCACTGGTTATCCCCGAGATCAATCCGGAGGACCTGGACTGGCACCACGGGATCGTGAGCCAGCCGAATTGCACGACGACACCGATGGCGATGGCACTTGCGCCGCTTCACCGGGTGAATCCCGTGAAACGCATCATCGTGAGCACCTACCAGGCGGTTGCGGGCGCAGGCGGCGCGGCGGTCGACGGGCTCGCAGCAGAGGCTGCCGCCCGGCTGGCGGGACGGAGTGAACCATCGGGGACGCAAAAGCGGGAGATCGCGTTCAACGCGGTGCCGCAGATCGATCTCTTCGCCGAGGACGGATACACGAAGGAAGAGATCAAAATGGCGAACGAGACACGAAAGATCTTGCATGCGCCGGAGATCGCGATCAGCGCGACGTGCGTGCGGATCCCGACGTTCTTCGGGCACGCGATGAACGTGTGGGCCGAGTTCGAACGGCCAATTGACCCGTCGGAGGCCCGGGCTCTAATGGCCAGCGTTAGGGGCGTGACCGTGATCGACGATCCTTCGAGCGAGAGCTATCCGACGCCGCTGGATGTTGCGGGGACAGACGGGGTACTGGTCGGACGCATTCGCCGGGACACGTCGCTTGATGGCGGGCTGACGTTCTGGGTGCTGACGGACAGCATCCGCAAAGGCGCGGCTTCCAACGTGGTCGATGTGATCGTGGAGGCCGATAGGCGAGGCCTGATCCGGCGCTAACGCGCGGGACGCGGGAGCAGCCTGTACGCTGATCGGTGGGATGAGCGCACTACGCGGAATACGAGACGACATTGCTGTGGCAATGGAACGGGACCCGGCAGCGCGGTCGAAGCTGGAAGTGGCGCTGTGGTACCCGGGCTTCCATGCGCGGACGTTGCACCGGCTTGCAAATGCGCTGCACCGGCGAGGCGTGCCGATCGTGCCCCGGGGGATCATGCATTTCGTGCGCTGGGTGACGGGGATCGAGATCCATCCAGGGGCGACGATTGGCCGGAGGCTATTCATTGACCACGGGATGGGGATCGTGATCGGCGAGACGGCAGAAATCGGCGACAACGTTCACCTGTACCAGGGCGTGACGCTCGGAGGCACGAGCACACAGCGGATCAAGCGGCACCCCACGATCCGGAACAACGTTGTAATCGGCGCTGGCGCAAAGGTGATCGGCGCCATCGAGGTCGGCGAGAACAGCCGGGTGGGTGCGGGGAGCGTGGTGGTGACGAGCGTGCCACCGAACGCAACGATCGTCGGGGTTCCCGGGCATATTGTGGCCTACCGGGACGAGTCGAACGGGGCGATCCAGCGGCTGCCTGACCCGGAATGGGAACGGCTGAACGAGTTGGACCGGAAAGTGCAGGAGCTGCACGAGCTTGTGCATCACCTTGAGGTGCATGCCAACGGGAGCGGTGGGGAAAAGGTTTCGCGCGAAGAACATTGAACGGGCGGTGGCGCCAGTTCGCGTTGTCCGGATTCGGTTGAGAGTCGCATGCGACGGTTCCTGGCTGTGGCGACCCTCACCCCCGGCCCCTCTCCCTCTGACGAGGGCGAGGGGAGTTGCGGCTTTGCGGTGAGAGTGTTGCCCACGCGGTTCAGAGGCCCGCGGCCAGGGGCGGCCGCGACTACGAGGGGGCCAGGGGCGCCTGCGACGTTTCCTCGCCGTGGCGACCCTCACCCCCGGCCCCTCTCCCTCTGACGAGGGCGAGGGGAGATGGGCGGCTTTCGGGCAGGTTCGACGCGGTTCGAACGGCCCGCGGCCAGGAGTGCCGGCGACGTTTCGTGGCTGTGGCGACCCTCACCCCTGGCCCCTCTCCCTCTGACGAGGACGAGGGGAGATGGGCGGCTTTCGGGGGCTGAACGCGGTTTGAACGGCGGCGCGGCCAGGGCGGCCGCGACTACGGGGGACCGCCGGGCAGGGGTGGGTGCGTGGCCTTTACCTGGCATAGACGATTCACCGAGATTTCACAGCTTTCACACAGCCGCGAGAGTGAGGTTGGAGAGGACATGAACACTGAACGTTCGAACCCACTTCTCCCCCGCTCACCCAATCCGGTGCGGCCTGCCATGCCCGCTTTCGAGCCTGAAACTGCTGACATCCCGGCCCCACAACCCGCACCCCAGGAGGCTCTGCACCGGTCCGCCGGTGGCGGGATCGGGCTGCGCCTGGCGTCATTTCTCGTCCTGGCGTCGGTTGCGACGGGCGCCGGAGCCGGGGCAGTCGCGGGGCGGCTCTCCGCCGACACGGGCGATGGAGGGTCTGTGCCGGCAGCAAGTGCCGCTGCTTCCACCGGCTCGATCGACGCTCGGGGGATCATCCAACGTACCCTGCCGTCGGTGGTCACCATCGACGTGACGGCTACCAACGGAGCGGGGCGCCGTACAGTGACACAGCAGGCGTCCGGCACCGGCTTCGTGCTGAGTTCCGATGGATTGATTGCGACCAACGCGCATGTAGTCGCGGGTGCGAACGCGATCACGGTCTCATTTGCTGATGGCAGCTCAGCGGTGGCGACTGTCGTCGGGAGCGACTCCAACGCCGACCTCGCAGTGCTGCGGGTGAACCGGACGGGATTGGCGGCGGCGCCCCTGGGGAGCTCAGGAGCGCTTCATATGGGAGATCCCGTGGTCGCCGTGGGGAATGCGCTTGACCTCGGAGCGACGCCGTCGGCGAGCACCGGGATCGTCTCCGCACTCGACCGGACGATCACGACGAATGACGGGAACACGCTGCAACACCTGGTGCAGACGGATGCTGCCATCAACCCGGGCGATTCCGGCGGACCGCTCTTGAACGGTGACGGACAGGTGGTTGGCATCAGCAGCGCCGGCAACACGAGCGCACAGAACATCGGGTTCGCCATCCCGATCGACCAGGCGTTGCCGATCCTGAATGGCCTTTCGCACTGAGGCCGCGGTCTTTCGAGCCATGGCGCCCTCACCCCCTGCCCCCTCTCCCGCTGGCGCGGGCGAGGGGGTTTGTGTTGTGTTGTGATGCCCTGACGGGATTCGTGGGCCCGCGGCCAGGGGCGGCCGCGACTACGAGGGGGCCAGGGGCGCCTGCGACGTTTCGTGGCTGTGGCGACCCTCACCCCCGGCCCCTCTCCCTCTGGTGAGGGCGAGGGGAGATGGGCGGCTTTCGGGGGGCTGAACGCGGTTTGAACGGCGGCGCGGGCAGGGGCGGCCGCGACTACGAGGGAGTTAGGGTCTTGTGTGTCCGTCCGTCGTCAGGTTAGAAGAGGTAGGTGAGACCCTGGACGACGGACGGGAGGCGGCGTTCGAGGACCATCGAACCGCCGGTTGAAGCGACCACTTCAAGGGAGATGGTCTGGTTAGCCGCAGCGAAGATGCCAGCGGGGATGATCACGATGATGTCGGCGAGTTCGCCAGGTTCGAGGGTGGGACCTTCGCCGCGACGCCACTCGACGGTGTAGGGGGCGTCTGGGGCGAGGGCGGATTCAGTGAAGACGTTGATGGACGGGGCGACGCCGGTAGCCGGGTCGAGCGGGAGTGTGGTACCTCCGGGGCCGAGGGCGACGGTGAGGGTGACGCGGTCGCCTTGGCCGATAGCGGAGTCCTGGTCCAAGTCGCTGGCGGTGATGCCGCCGCGGAGCTCGATGTTGTTGGTGACGCGGCTGAGGGCATCGTTGACGGTCTGCTGAAGTGCTTCCGAACCTTCGTCGCCGAGTTCGTAGACGCCAACGGCTACGGTTCCGCCCGCGACGGCGGTGCAGGTGAGCACGATGGCGGTCACGGTGCCGGCCTGGGCAGATTCAGAGCGAAGGCGGCGGAGCAGCGAACAGATCAACGAGGTAACCATCAGGTGACCATCGTGGATACCGAAGGTGGCGACGTGGTGGACGGTTGGTGGAGGAAGTGGTGTTGCGAGGGCAGGGTCTGCACGCCTACCGTTTCGCCGAGAGGGAGGGCGAAAACGTGAGCGATGAGGTGGTTGACCGCCGTAGCGGGATCGAGGATGCGGCACGACTGATCCGCGAGGCACGGAATGTGATAGCCCTGACCGGCGCGGGGATCTCCACCGAGTCGGGGATCCCGGACTTCCGGGGACCGCAGGGCGTTTGGACGAAGGACCCGGCCGCGGAGAAGCGTGCGACGCTGCAGCATTTCGTAGCGAACCGGGATGCGCGGGTACAATCGTGGCAGAACCGGCTGACAAGTCCGCTCGGCATGGCGGAGCCGAACGCAGGGCACGCGGCGCTGACGGAGCTGCACTTCAAAGGGAAGCTTGGGCTCCTGGTGACGCAGAACATCGATGGGCTGCACCAGGCGGCGGGGTTCCCGGCATCGGCAATCGTGGAAATCCACGGGACGGTTCATGAGTTCCAGTGCCTGAGCTGCCCGGACCGCGGGCCTATTGAAACGGTATTGGAGCGGGTACGAGGGGGCGATGAAGACCCGCACTGCCAAAGCTGCGGGGGGATCCTGAAGTCGGCGACGATATCGTTCGGGCAGAACCTGGTGGCAAGGGACCTGGAACGTTCCCAGTCTGCCGCCGCGCGGAGCGACCTGGTGCTGGCGATCGGGACGTCGCTGGGGGTGTACCCCGCGGCCAACATGGTGCCGATCGCGCTCCAGGCGGGGGCAAAGCTGATCATCATGAACGCGCAGGAGACGCCGTTCGACGAGTACGCCAGCGTGATCCTGCGGGGGCAGTTGGGGAAGGTGCTGCCTGAGGTGGCGGCACTCGTTTAACCGTGCGAGCCGGTAGCCGTTCCCACTACGGACGCCCACGGGCGCGGAGGGACCGATGCCGCTGAAGATACGGACGATTGCGCCGGACGAGCTGGAAGCGTTTTCGAGGTGCCAAAACATGGCGTTCGGGAACGAGTTCTACGTGGACTCACTCGAACACCGGGCTGAATTGTTCGAGTTTGACCGGAACCTCGCGGCAGTCGATGGCGCCAACATCGTGGGCACAGCAGGGATCTTCAGCTTCGAGATGGGCGTCCCGGGGGGTGTGCTCCCGACGGCGGGCGTGACGATGGTGTCCGTAAAACCGACGCACCGGCGGCGTGGCATCTTGACGGCCCTGATGGCGGCGCAGCTGGAACAGGTGTCAGAGCGGGGCGAATCGATCGCGGCGCTGTGGACGTCCGAGGCGTCGATCTACGGGCGATTCGGCTACGGTCAGGCGTCCGAAGAGACGCTGATCACGATCCCGAGAGTGCACGCCAGAGTCGAGCGACCCGTATCGCCGCAGGGCACGTTCCGCCATATCGATGGTGAGGAGGCCGCGCGAATCCTGCCAGCGGTCTGGGATGCGATGGCGGAGCGCCACGCGGGCTTCATGAAGCGGCCCCTGGCCTGGTGGAAGCGCGTAGTACGTGATTCGCCGCAGCACCGAGAAGGGTTCACCTCCAATTTCTTCGTGACCTACGAGGTCGGCGGAGCCATCCACGGGTACGTCCGGTACCGGACCAAGGGTTCGTGGGACGCCCATGATCTACCCACCGGCAAGGTGAAGGTGGAGGAGTTGATCTCGCTCGATGGTGAGGCGTACTCGGCGCTCTGGCAGTACGTATTCGGCCTGGACCTCGTAGATACGATCACGGCGCCATTCCGGCGCAGTGACGAACCGCTTTATCACCAGTTCGCAGATTCACGGCGGATGTTGCGGGATATCCGCGACGGACTCTGGATACGCGTGGTGGACGTGGAGGCGGCACTGGCAGGCCGCAGGTACTCGACCGAGGGACGCCTCGCAATCCAGGTGACGGATTCATTCCGGCCGGCGGCGAGCGGGACGTACGTGCTGGAGGGGGGACCGGACGAGGCATCCTGCCAGCGAAGCAGCGTCCCGGCTGAAGTCTCGATGTCGATAGCGGACCTTGGTGCGGTGTACCTGGGTGGAACGCGCGTGGCGACGCTGGCGGAGGCGGGTCGGATCACAGGAGAACGAAAGGCGGTGGCGACGGCGGACCTGATGTTCCAGTCATCAGCTGCGCCTTGGTGTCCAATGATGTTTTGAATAGCTCGTCCGGGTGATACGGGAGATTGAGGGTAGGATCTAACCCTGCCCGGTGGTAGCGTGGCCAACAGGATGGACGGGCGGATCTATCCAATTTCATTCATCCATCGGATGGGCCATGCGCAAAATCGGCATTACAGAAACGGCGATCCGCGACGGGCACCAGTCGCTGCTGGCGACGCGAATGCGGACCGAAGACATGATCCCGGCCCTGGAGGAGATGGATGCCGCGGGCTACCACAGCATCGAATGCTGGGGTGGAGCGACATTCGACAGTGCGCTGCGGTTCCTGAAGGAAGACCCGTGGGAGCGACTGCGCGAGATCAAGTCCCGGCTGAAGAAAACGCCGACGCAGATGCTGTTGCGCGGCCAGAACGCGGTGGGCTACCGGCACTACGCTGACGACGTGATCTATGCGTTCTGCGACCGTGCGGTGCAGAACGGGATGGACATTTTCCGAGTTTTTGACGCGATGAACGACACGCGAAACCTCGAAGCACCGTTTGCGGCGCTGCGAAAGGCCGGCGGCCATGTGCAGGGGACGATCTGCTACACAACGAGCCCCGTGCACACGCTGGACGCGTTCGCAAAGATGGCGGACCGCATGGTCGAGATGGGTGCGCATTCACTGTGCGTGAAGGACATGTCCGGGATCCTAAGCCCGGCGATGGCCGGCCAGCTGGTCGCACGGTTAAAGAAGGACCACCCGGAGATGATGGTGCAGATGCACTGTCACGACACGTCGGGTTACAGCGAGATGGCCTACCTGGAAGGCGTGAAGGCGGGTGCTGATGTGATCGACACGGCGTTGAGCCCGCTTGCAGGCGGGACTTCGCAGCCCGCGACAGAGACGCTCGTAGCGGCGCTCAACGAATACGACGAATTCGAGACCGGACTGCACCTGGAACAGCTCGAGGGCCTGGCGACGTATTTCAAAGGCGTACGGCGCAAGTACTGGAAGTTCGAGAGCGGGCTGCTTGGGGTGGATGCGGGAGTGCTGCGGCACCAGGTTCCGGGCGGGATGATTTCGAACCTGGTCGGACAGCTACGTGATCAGGGCGCGGAGGCGAAGCTGCCGGCCGTGCTCGAAGAGAACATGCGCGTGCGGGCCGACCTCGGGTTTCCGCCGCTGGTGACGCCAAGTTCGCAGATCGTGGGCACGCAGGCCGTGCTGAACGTCCTGCTCGGCGGCCGCTACAAGAACGTGACGCGGGAGACGAAGAACCTGGCGAAGGGCCTGTATGGGAAGACGGGGCAGCCAATTGCGCCTGACATCCTTGCGGCGATCCTCGGCGACGAGACTCCAATCGAGCATCGCCCGGCAGACGACCTCAAGCCCGAGATGGACGCTGCGACGGCTGAGATCGGCGACCTTGCGAAGGACATCGACGATGTCTTGAGCTACGTGATGTTCCCACAGCCCGCGAAGGAGTACCTCCTTTGGCGGGCGGAGGGTGGCGGGCCAGAACGTGAGCTGGTAGCAGCGGTCGTCGGTGCGATGACGATTGGCGAGCGTAAGCAGCAGACTGAGCGGGAACCGGCCAGTGCGGCTGCAGCAAACGGCGTGGAACCCACGGGCACACCCTGGAAGAACTTCGGCCGCATGCGGCAGATGCGCTAGGCGGAGGCAATCATGGCAAAGGTAACGATTGGCGGACGAAGCTACGACGTGGAAGTGAAGGGCGACAGTGTCGTCGTTGATGGACACGAGTTCCCCGTGAAGGTTTCGGGCGAAGGTATCCACCGGACGGTTTCAGCGGGCGGCGTGCAGTACCGAGTCCAGTTGCCGGAGGTGGATGCGCGCCAGAGCGGGATGGCCGTGGAAGTCGATTACCGGCCGTTCACGCTGGAGTGGGAAGGGCGGCTCGGTGGAGCGGCGGTACGTGCGCCGCGCGCCGCGTCCTCTTCCGCGGTGGCCGGAGCGCGGGCGGCGGTGGCCGGGGGCGTGGTTGCGCCGATCGCGGGCAAGGTGTTGCGGGTGGTGGCGAAGGCAGGGGATACGGTCGCCCCCGGGGATGTCCTGCTGGTGCTGGAAGCGATGAAGATGGAGAACGAAATCAAAGCGACGGCAGCCGGGACGGTGAAAGAGATCCTGGTAATCGAAGGCGCACGGGTCGGTGAGGGTGAGACGCTGGTGGTGGTCGCATAGCGGATCGCTGAGGGTCAGCGGCGCGAGGCATCGATATAATCTATACCTTCGCCGGAAGACTACACGGCCTGCCTATGTGACGTTAGACTATCCCGACGTCCACGCGGTGCGTGGAAGCAGACGGGAGTGATCCGTGGTACTTGCTGATGTGAAACGCGACCTGAGCGCCCAGGTTATCGCCAACGCGAACTCAATCCACCACAACCTTTCGACGCCGGTGCTGTATGAGCACGCGGTGCGCCGGGAGGAAGGGAAGCTGCTTCAAGGCGGCACGTTTGCCGTGCGGAGCGGTGCGCGAACGGGGCGGAGCCCGGACGACAAGTTCGTGGTGAAGACTCCTGGAATCTCGGAACAGGTGTGGTGGGGACAACACAACCAGCCGATGACGCCGGAAGTCTATTCGAAGGTCGAGCGGGCGATCACGGACTACCTGAAAGACAAGAATCTGTACGTGCAGGACTGCGTTGTTTCGCAGGACCCGGCGTACCGGCGGACGGTGCGGGTGGTGACGGAGAATGCGTACCACAGCCTGTTCGCGCGCACGATGTTCATCCCCTCCGCGAAACTTGCGGAGGGAGAACAGCCGCAACTGACGATCCTGCACGCGCCATACCTGCAGCTGGACCCGGCTGAAACGGGAGTGCGGAGCGAGGCATGCGTGGCCTTGAACCTGACGGAGGGCGTCATCCTTATCGCCGGTTCCGCCTATGCGGGCGAGATGAAGAAGTCGGTGTTCACGGCGATGAACTACTACCTGCCGCTGGAGGGCGTGCTTTCGCTGCATTCAGCCGCGAACGTGGACCCGCGGACGGGCAAGGTGGCCGTATTCTTCGGACTTTCCGGCACCGGCAAGACGACCTTGAGCACGGACCCGGAACGGCTGCTAATCGGCGACGACGAGCACGCGTGGACCGACGAAGGCATCTTTAACATCGAGGGCGGCTGCTATGCGAAGGTGATTCGCCTGAGCAAGGAAGCCGAACCTGATATCTTCGAAACGACGGAGCTCTTCGGGACGATCCTGGAGAACGTCGTCTTCGAAGAGGATTCACGCGAGGTGGACCTCGACGACGATTCGCTGACCGAGAACACGCGCGGGAGCTATCCGCTGAGCTCGCTTTCGAGCGTTTGGGATGGACAGGTTGCGCCGCACCCGAGCCACGTCATCCTACTGACGGCTGATGCATTTGGCGTGCTTCCGCCGCTAGCCCGGCTGACGCCTGAGCAGACGATGTACCACTTCCTGAGTGGATATACATCGAAGCTGGCGGGCACGGAGGTCGGAATCACGGCTCCAAAGACGACGTTCAGCCCTTGCTTCGGTGCACCGTTCATGGCGCTGAACCCGACCGTTTATGCGGAGCTTCTAGAGCAGAAGCTGGCGCACACGGGTGCGCGGACGTGGCTGGTGAACACTGGTTGGTCGGGCGGCAGCTACGGGACGGGCAAGCGAATCGGCATCATGGAGACGCGGAAGATGGTCCGTGCGATCCTCAACGACGCCTTTGACGGGGCTGTGTTCCGGACGGATGAGACATTCGGATTTGAGGTTCCGGTGCAGTGCCCGGGGCTGGAAAACCAGACGATCCTGAACCCGCGCGACACCTGGCCTGACAAGGCGGCGTTCGACAAGACGGTCGAGGACCTGGCAGCGAGCTTCCGCAAGAGCTTCGACCAGTTCCGGCCGTTGGTGAAGCCGGAAGTGGCAAACGCGGGGCCGTAACTATCCGCCCGCAACAGCGACACGAGAACGGCCACCCTCTTGCGTGGCCGTTCTTGTGTGTGCGCGGGAAAGGCGTCCACCCGCACCCCAGCCGAGACAGGGCATGATGGCCCGAGTTCCAGATCTACCCGCGGGTACAGCGGGCCGATATGGGCACCCCAATAACATGATGCACCGCGTGGAGCTTGGCGGTCATCCGGCGGGGGACGGCTCGATGCGGGCGCTATCACGAAGCATCCGCTTCTCGTCGATGAAGGCCCAGTAGATCAGCGCGGAGAGGATCGCGATCACGGCTGCGACAGGGCCCAGGCCCGTGTATCCCCAGAGTTCGAGAACGAGGCCACCAAGCGCAGAACCGAGGACGATGCCGAACTGCTGGCCGGCAGCGCTGAGTGCCATGACAGTGCCGCGGCGGGCCGGCGCCATCTCAGTCATGACGGCCTGAGCACTGGCGAAACGGGCGGAGCCGAACCCGGCGAAGATGAAGAGATAGAGCCCGGCGAACACGAGATGGGGCGCGGCGATGGTCTCGAGCGCAATGAAGATCGAACCGAGGAGCGTCGCGTAGATGATTACAGGATGCTTGCCGAAGCGGTCACTGATTCGGCCACCGATGAAGCTGCCAGTGAGCACGCCGAGGCCCTGGCACATGGTGAGGAGGCCAAGGGCCCATTTGGCGAGGCCGAAGTCATCGTGGAAGTAGGCGCCCATGTAAGGAATGAACACGAACCAGTACATGGTGGACATGGAGTTCGAGAGGAGGGCGATGGAGATCTGGGGCTGGCGGAGGATGGCGCCGATTGCGCCGATGCCTTCTCTGTCAGCACCGGGAGTACGTTGATCGGGCGGGAGGCGCCTCGCCAGGAGGTATGTGAAGACCACACAGAGCGCGGCGAGGACGACGAAGGTCATCCGCCAGGAGAGGATGCCGCTAAGAAAGGCTCCGATAGGGACGCCAAGGATGGTGGAACTGGAGTTGGCGGCCATGACCCAGGCCATGGCGCGGCCGCGCTCTTCGTAGCTGAAGTAGTCGCCAACAGCTGAAAAGACGGCCGGGCTAAGACAGGCAACACCGAGGCCGGCGAGCATCCTGGCGGCGACAAGGAGCTCGAAGGTGGGCGCCACGGCTGAGAGGACCGTTGCTACAGAGAGGACGGCAAGGCCAGCAACGACCACCGGCTTGCGACCGATGCGATCGATGAATGGCCCGGCGAAGATCGCCGCCGTACCACCGACCATCGCGTACGCGGTGACAAGGAGGCCGGCAATAGAGACGCGTACGCCAAGGTCATCGGAGATATCCGGGAGGATGGGCGCGATGATCAGGTTGTTGAAGACGGAGGCGAAGCTGGCAAGGCAGAGCAGCGCCAGCACGAGATTGCGGTTGGCCCGCGGCAGTGAAGACACGTCCGCCCAGAATACGCCCGGGCAGTGAGCCAGGCGCATCGAGATGAGCGTGCAGGTACATTGAAGAAGCCATGTGCCCGGCGGTGTAGTCTTCGCAGAGATGGGAGACCGTAAGGCTGAGCTCGTGGCAGCGCTGAAGGCGAACCGGGATGAAACCATCGGTGCGCTGAGGAGGCTGACGGTGCCGGACCTGGCGCAGGGCCGGTACGAAAACGGCTGGAACGGGCTGCAAATCCTCGCTCACATCGCGGCGATCGAATGGACCTACCCCAGGTTGTTAGAGGTGGGGCGGATGAATCAGGCCGCGGACGCAGGCGCGGCTCCGGCTGTCCTGGAAGCGCGCGGCGGTATCGACGCCTACAACGCCCGGCAGGTCGAGCGGCGGGCCGGAATCGCGGCCACGGGCCTGATAGCCGAGTGGGAGCGAAACCGGGAGGCACTGATCGCAGCAGTGGAGGCCACAACAGAGGAATCCCTGGCCCGACCGGTCAGATCTGCGGGAGGCGTTACGGGGGACCTATCGGTGGTGATCCGGAGCGTGGCCATCGAACATGTGCGCGGACACGTTGCGGACCTGTTCACGAGCTGAGGCTCATGGCGGCCCTCTTCGCCTGGCGAGGGCGAGGGAGTTGTTGAGTGCGACCGACCAGCCACGGGTCGCCGACTGGCCCCGGAGCACTGGTGGGGTGGGCCGGCGACAGATACGGTTTGTCCGGAACCGTTGCTACGTCGCCGCTTCGGAAGCTAGCACGTGCTTTTCAACGAATGTCTTGATGGCTGCGAAGTAGAGGGCGTGTCCCACCCACAGGATGTCGTTATGGCCGGCGCCGGGGATCACGATGAGATCGCGTTCGGTTGCTTCGAAAATGGCGTTGAGCTCGATAGCGGTGCTCACGGGGATGAGTTCGTCCTGATCGCCATGAATGAGGAGGCCGGGGAGCCGGATGGAACGGAGCTTGGCCTCGTGGGCTTCGACGAGAGCGAGGCCATCGCCGTCCTCGACATCGAGGCCGGCGCGCGCGGCGAGCCGGCGGATGTTACCGGCGCCGCTTTCGAGGATGAAGCCCTGGAAGCGGGTGGCGTGATTTGCAGCAACTTCGAGGGCAGGGTTGGCCCCGAGGCTGCGGCCCATGACGAAGCGTGACGGGGCGAAGCCGTTGGCATCGAGGAAGTCATGGAAACTGACCGCAGCGGGTCCGCTATCGGCCACAAGCGTAGCGAAGGTCGGGCGGCCGCTGCTCCGCCCGTATCCACGAAACTCGCAGACAAGCAGGTTAACGCCGATCTGGCCGTAGAACGGGGCGATGGAATCGTGGTCGCCCGCGACTTCGCCGTTTCCGTGAAAATAGAGGATGGTCGGCCAGGCGCGGTCAAACGGATAGAAGCGAGCACCGAGACGGACACCCGGGGCGACTTCGAAAGCCAGATCGAGAGCACCCTTCGGAGGGGTCGACGGGTCTGGCCGCGGATAGAAGAGGACGCTTCCGAGGCCCGCGTGGTCGATGAGATCGTATGCGGGAGAAGGGGCATTCACGTGATCATGGTACACGGCGTGTGGTTGCGTCCGGGGGCGGCGCGACGTAGCGTTCGGGCCATCTAACAGCAATCCCAGATGGAGGGACTCACGTGGCTGAAACATACGAGAACGTCGCGATCGATCGAGTGGGGACGGATGGCCGTGTCGCGCGGCTCACACTGAATCGTCCGGAGAAGATGAACGCGCTCAGCCAGGAGCTGCTGTTCGAGTTCAACGAGGCACTTCACGACCTGGAGGCCGATTACTCGGCACGGGTGATCATCGTGCGTGGCGCCGGACGCACCTTCAGCGCGGGCTACGACCTGACACCTCCAGGGGGCCGGGGGGCGGACGCAGTTGTGCGCCGGCACAAGGCTGTGGATGAACAGGGCCGCCGGCTGGTGATGGGGACACGGACCGGGATGCAGCAGATCACCGACATTCACATGTATTTCTGGAACATGGCGAAGATCACGATCGCCCAGATCCACGGATACGCGCTGGCGGGCGGCTGCGAGCTGGCGATGATGGCGGACATGGTGGTTGCGGCGGAAGACGCCCAGCTCGGGCACCCTGGCCTCCGGGGGCTCGGCACGAGCCGGACGGGCGTGATCTGGCCGCTGGTCATCGGGATGCGCAAGGCAAAGGAGCTGTATTACACAGGCTCCTCGATTACTGGTGTCGAGGCGCAGGAGATCGGGATGATCAACTACGCGTGGCCGAAAGAAGAGCTGGAAGAGCGCACAATCGAGTACGCGGACCGGATCGCGAACATGACGGCGGACCACCTGGCGATCCTGAAGCTGAACATGAACCGCTTCTACGAAAACATGGGCATCTACTCCTCGGTCCGGAGTTCGACCGACCTGGACGCGATGGGGCAACTGACCGGAGAGTCCTACCTCTGGCAGGACCACGTACGGGAGTCCAACGAAAAGGGAACCGGCCTGAAGGGTGCGCTTGACTGGCGCGACGGCCGATACCGCGACTACCGGACCTCAAAGGGCTAGGCCAGGGCCAGGGCCAGGGAGACAGATTGCATGGATGGGTTGACGGGTGCCCTTGAGGGCGTGCGCGTGCTCGACTGCACGCAGATCATCGCGGGGCCGTTGTCGGCCTCGCTGCTTTCCGAGATGGGAGCAGACGTTGTCAAGGTAGAGCCCATCGAGGGTGAGCCCTGGCGGCTGCAGGCCGAGCTGATTCCGAAGGAGAGCCGGAACTTCCTTCAGCAGAACCGGGGCAAGCGGGGCATCGCGATCGACCTGAAGCATGCAGACGCGCAACCGGTACGGGAGACGTTGATCCGCTGGGCGGATGTGCTGATCGCGAACTACCGGCCAGGCGTGGCGGAAGAGCTGAAGGTGGACTACGAGTCTGCCAGGGCGATCAACCCACAGATTATCTATTGCGAGAACACGGCGTTCGGCAAGGAGGGCCCCTACGCGAAGCGGCGCGGCTACGACATCATCGCGCAGGCCATCAGTGGTGTGGCGACTTCGAACCCGAACGTGCTGGACGACATCCCGCAGATCGTGGCGTTCGCGCCGGCGGATGTGATGACGGGGATCGCGATGGCGTGGGCGATCACCGGGGCGTTGTACCACAAGCAGAAGACTGGCCAGGGACAGGCGATCAACACGGCACTGTTGCACACCGCGCTCTTTATGCAGGCGGGCGCGAGAGAGATCCGTGCGTTCGATACTGAAGCGCGGCACGCACGCGTCGAGAAGCTGCACGAGATGCAGCGGGCCGGCGCGACGATGGATGACGTCTACCAGTGGCGGCGATCATCACAGCCGGAGCTCACGGGGAACATCTACTACCGCTGCTACCAGACGGCGGACGGGTACATCGCGATCGGATGCCTCGGGCCAGGGCCACGCGCGAAGTTGCGCGAGGCGCTGCAAATAGAGGATCCGCGCTATGAGCCGGGCTTCGAAAGCACGCCGGAGAACCTGGTCCGTGCCGGCAACGAGATGCGGGAACTGTGCGAAGGGCTGTTCAAGCAAAAGACGAACGACGAATGGCTGGCGCTGCTCGACAGTTTTGGCATCGCATGCGGGCCAATGAAGTTCGTGGACGAGCTGTGGGAAGACGAACACGTGGCGGCGAACAAGTACTTCACGGAGTACGAACATCCGTTGCTCGGTCCGATCGCCGCGCCATCGCCGATTGTGCGGATGTCTAAGACGCCAACCCGCATCCAACGTGCGTCCCCGACACTTGGCGAGCACAACGACCAATTGCTGGGTGAACTGGGCTACGACGCCGCGCAGATAGCGGCGCTACGCGACGCGGGGGCGATCCGCTAGCAGGTAGCGTGCTGGCGAGCTTCGCGTTCAAGATGGATGCCACTGCTCTGTCTTCGTGAGAGGGCTTCGGCGGGGCGTCCGAGCACAGAAACAGTGACACTAGCCGCTGCGCGGCGGTTGATCGTGACGATCAATCAATTGGTGATCTTTGATCATCTGTACGATGGAGCGGACGCAACAGTCTTCATGTTCGCGCGTCCAGCGGGCGAGGAGGATATGTGTCGCGGGAAGGCCGGTTGGGCCAAGGATGCGAGCCTCGAGGTCAGCGAGGTGCCGCCGTACAGTCGGAACGGCGAGGAACAGCAGCTCGCCGATACCATCGACGGAGTATCCGAGCTGGCAGAGCGCGAGGACCTGTAGCTGGCGGTGGGTGAGGCCGGGGACGTGACGAACGCGGAGGACGTGCAGGAGCGCGTCTGGTTCGGGGACCATAGGCCGCTCCGTTCCGAGGGCGCAGGCGAGACTCTGTGGTGCGCATCTACTGTCTGTCAAGACAAATCGCGATGTCCCGGCGTTACAACGGGGTGAATTGGCCGGCCGGGCACAAACGGCGGGGCCTGTGGCCCGCGCGCATCGGCCGGTGCAGCGGGTAGCCTGATCGAAACAATCGGAGACGGTGATGCCTGACAGGCGAATCGTGGTGGTGTACGACACGAAGGAAGGGCACACGCGCAGCATCGCCAAGCACATTGCCGAGCGCGTGCACGCTGCCGGGTTCGAGGCGCGGGTGTTTGAGGCGTCGGCGCCACCCGTGAACCTGGACGGAGCGGCGGGCGTAATCGTGGGCGGTTCGATCCACGTGGGCAAACACGGGAAGCACCTGGTGCGGTTCGCAAAGACGTACCGGGAACAGCTGGAGCGGGCGCCGGCGGCATTCTTCTCGGTCAGTCTCGCGGCGACGAGGACGGACGCGGAGCACCAGGCAGAGGCGGCCCGGCTCGTCAACGAGTTCGAGCAGGCGACAGGCTGGCGTCCAGAGCTGACGGCCTGCTTTGCAGGGGCACTGCCGTACTCGAAGTACAACTTCCTCGTACGGTTCATCATGCGGCGCATTTCGAAGAAGGAGGGCGGCGACACCGACACTTCTCGCGACTACGTATGTACGCGCTGGGACGAAGTGGATGCGTTCACAGACTCGTTGCTGGGACGGGTGCGCAGCTGAGCCTCGGCCCCGCGTTGAGCAGGGAACGCGATTCGGGGCTCCACGGCGACGGACGCGAATGCACTCACGGCGGGGTGAGGTCCAAACAGGCAAGATTTGAAGAGCCAATCGGGGTGCTGCCTCGGAATGCATCGACCTGCGCGCAGAATCGCAGTGGATCGGCGGTCGTGAAGAGAAACTCGGCGGATGTGCCGCTCGCGTTTGTGCTGCAATCGCCGCCGAATGCATAGCCTGGAGGGGTCATCGCCAAGGTTGGCGGCTGCGCAAACCACCGGATGCACGTCTGGGCGCCGTCTTTGGAGCCAGTGGGATCGCCTCCGGGCCAGACGTAAGTCACAGTGATACGGATATCGCCCCCGTGCGCACAGACGGCCGCGACACCGCAGACGGAAACGATAGCCCTGGCGTTCGTGGGCACACCGGGGACAGTTGGCGCCGAACAGTCATCGCAGGCCACGAGCGGAATCGTTTGCTGCTGTGTGAGCGACTGATGCTGCACATCGGCCCGGCCAGAGCCAGAGGCAACGAACACCAAGAGGCAGACCATGAGCGAGGATCCCGAACGCACGGCTGTCCACGTAGCCAACTGAAAGCCCAGGTGTGCCATCTACGCAGCGAGAATACTGTGTTCACCACGAGAAGCGCAGGGACGTAAGGGGCTGGACGGGTAGCATCGCCGGGTGCCAGGACGCCTGAAGACATGGGTGCCGGTCGCCACTGTCGTGGTGGTGCTCGCAATCGGTTGGCTGGTCGCGAACCAGCCGACGGGCGGGGAGAGCAGGCCGGACCTCTCACAGGCGGCCTCGGACGAGAGCGTGACGGCGACGTCGCAGGCAACGCCGGCGGCGAGCGCTCCGGCGGTTGCGAGCAAGACCGCAATAGCAACGAAAACGGCAGGCGCGAGCCCCGTCGCGGTGCGCCGTGACCTCGATCTGGACGAGTTACGCGGGGGCCATACGATTGCGCGTCACGTTGGGAGGACCGAGCAGGAACTGAAAGATCGGCTTACGCGCGAGCCGGACATTTCGGCGGCGTCGAGTTACTTCGACCTTGAGACGGCCGAAATGGTCGTGGCCGCCGCTCTAAGCAAGAAGAGATCGGATATCGACCGATGGGTCCGCGGCACGGGGCCGCGCGCGAACCTGGCGCTGCGATTCACGTATGACGCACCCGTCGGGCTGACGATGGAGCGCGGCGCACGAGCTGGGAGAGCGATCGATTCGGTGGTCGTGGTGCTGCGATGGGCCAACGATGACTGGTACGTACTGACGAGCTACCCGGATGACTGAGCGGCCACGAAAACCGAGGCAATCGGCAACACTGCGACGGCTTCTCGATGGGTACCTGCACCAGGATTTACGGCTGGAGTATGGGAGTGCTGAGGCCGCGGCAGCTGCGTTTGCAAGGGATGCGACAGCCGCTGAGCGGGCATGGGCGAGGGCGGCGCTGTTGCGCTTCGCCGCATGGGCAGACGGCCTCGACGAGGACACGTGGCGTCCGGCATGGCGGGCCCAGGGTGGGGCATGGCGGCCCGAGCACGCTGCCGAGATCCACGCGCTCGCGCTGCGCTTGAAGGACCACGATGACCACGCGGGCGACTGAGGTTGTGCCGTCGTTGCCGCTCAAGAGCGCCGTTCTGCTGACGGCGCTCAACGCGGTGCCGCCGCTGGCGATCGACATGTTCTTGCCTTCGATGCCGGCGATGTCGGAAGAGTTCGACGTGCGGCCGGGGGTGCTGCAGCTCGCGGTGACGCTGTTCTTGCTCGCGCTGGCGATGTCTCAACTGATTTATGGGCCGATGTCCGACCGGTTCGGACGGCGGCCGGTGTTGATCGCGGGGCTCGGGCTCTTCATCGCCGGCGGGCTAATCTGCATGGTGGCGCCGTCGGCGGAGGTGCTGATCGCAGCGCGCGTCTTGCAGGGGATCGGTGGCGGGGCAGGTCCGGCGCTGGGCCGGGCGATCGTGCTGGACGTGTATGGGCGCCAACGGTCGGCGCAATTCCTCGCACAGATGACTATCGCTATCGCCCTGGCACCGATGATCGCACCGGTGATCGGCAGTGGTTTGCAGGCGTTGGGGTGGCGAACCGTGTTCGTCGCACTGACGGCTATCGGCATTGCGATGCTGCTGGGCTACCTGTGGCTGTTCAAAGAAACGATCCCGGCCAAGGACGCGACTGCGATGAATGGGCGGCAGATGACGCGGAACTACGGCACGCTCCTCTCGAGCCGGACGTTCACATCGTACGGACTGGTGATGGCGCTGATGTTCAGCGCGCAGCTGGTGTTCATTTCTTCGTCGTCGTTTGTTCTGATCGATGAGCTCGGGCTTTCGCCGGGTCTGTTTGGGCTGAGCTTTGGTTCGGTGGCGTTCGGGATCATGGCAGGAGCGACGCTTTCCCGGCGGCTGGTGCAACAGATGGCCGAGTCACGTGTGACCTGGATTGGAACGGTCGTGTCAGCCGTTGCGACGGCGGTCATGGCTGTGGTGACACTTGCGGGGGCGGAGTCGGTGTTCGTCATCGTGCTGCCGATGTTCGTGAGTGCGGCGGGGATGGGGATCCTGCGCCCGCCAGCGACGGCAGCGTCGCTCATCCCGTTCCCGCAGATGGCCGGGCTGGCATCGGCAGTACAGGGCTTCAGCCAGATCGCGTTCGCTTCAGTTTGGAGCATCGTCTATGGCGGGGCGGTCGGAGTGGGCGTGGTGTCCATGGTGCTGGCAATCGCATTGGCGGCGAACCTGGGCCTGCTGACGCTGGCGGTGTTGAGGCCCGGCCGGGAGGCAACGTAGGGCAAGCATCTCTGGCTCGGGCGCCCCTCACCCTGCCCTCTCCCCGTGGCCGGGGCGAGGGTTTGGCGTCGTTTCGCATACTCGC
>JAGQHB010000075.1 GCA_020432045.1 Dehalococcoidia bacterium
TCAGGGCTCCCCCCGATTTTTGGTGCAACCCCGGCCCCGGCGGCTGGTGCGCGGGTAGAACGACGGCCCGTCCTTGGGGCCGGTAGATTCGAATGGGGCCATGTCCTTGTCTCTGACGAGCGCCCCGAAGGGACGGACGTCAGCCCGCTCGTGGCACTCCTGCTCGCGTCGTGTGATGGCCAACAGACCGTCACAGGTGTCATCGGTACGCTCGCCGAAAGGACCGGGCGTGCGCCGCAGGAGATGGCCTCCGCAGTCATCCAGGCGCTCGGCATTCTCTACACGGATGGTGCTGTCGACCTCGCCTGACCCCGTGTCAGTGTTCGAGGGTCGCCAACGCAGCGTCGAGATCACTCACGCTCGTCACCTCCCGCATCACCCGCAGGAATGCGCCTACATCCCCCGTGAGCTCCCAAACCCGTTCAATCTTCGGTCCGACCGGGTTCGACGAGGCAGGCGAATCTGCGTACGTGCCATAAAACGCGAAGTACGCCTGGTTCAGCTTCCGAATGAAGATCCCGTTGTCTTCGAAGAACTGCCGCTTTGCATCCATCGCCGCTTCGGCCGCATCCACCTTCCCGTCTGCCAGCAATGCGTCCACCTCCAGCCGAAGGGCTCGCATCTCCGCGCTGAAGTCAATCGTCACCGGGGTCGTCGCAGTCGTTACAGGACGGCGTCCGTCCTCCGCCGGGTCAAGGACCAGTGGTGCTGCCTTCCGGATGAGGTTCGCAATCTCGCGGCCGGCGATGTTTGCGGTCGTTTCGTTCAGTGTCTCTGCATCCCCGCCCTTTCCCCACTGACGGCCAAGTGGGTAGAACGCGACATAGTGATGCACCCACTCATGCGATGCTGTGTCCAGCAGACTGTCGTACGTCCGGTCGGCCGTCACGATTGCCGGGTAGGCCGCGAGCCCCCCGATCGATACCACCAGCGAGACTGTCTTCTCGTCATCCTCGCTTTTCTCGATGCGCTGGATATCCTCCAGCGTCAGCCCGGGTTTTAGCAGTGTGTCGCCAACCCGTTCGATCCTGTCTCTGGGTGAACGCACGAGTAGCTGCGGGGGGGTCGTCAGTTCGAAGTCCACCGGTGGCCAGGTCAGCCGGATGTCGCCAAAGAGCGGCAGACCGCGCCGCAACCCAACCGATGTCACGGCGTCGTCAATCAGTCCTTCGACGAAGCGTTCCACGTCGTTCTCATACAGCGCCCGTTCGCTGGAGAGTGCGTCGACCAGCGCGGTGTCTGGAGGCGTCTGATCAAGTGCCCCCCGGAGCTGGGTCGTGAGCCGGAAATAGTTCCGGACCGCCTCATCACCGGTAGCGGCATCCGGCTCTGGCCCAATCCCCAGCCGGGCCGTCGCATTTGCGAAGAGCGTGTCCGCCTCCCACCGCCAGACGTGATACCGGTAGGCGCCGAGAGTGCCCCGGTCAGAGAAGAGCGCAAGTGCCAGTCCGGCCGTGAGCCCAATGATGACGGCGGCCACCGCCGTCATCGTCCATACCTGCGGCCTCCATGCGTGGAAGCCAACATCTTCCGCCGGACGGAATCCAGGCTTCATCACGCTAGACTACCCTGAGGCACGTTTGAAGGCCGTCAACACTTCTTTCTCCCTCCTGTAGCGTTGGGCATCCGTGGATACAATGAGCAATCGCATGGCCGCATCAGGCGCTTCCCCTCGCCCCCAGCCGCGTCCCATCCAGCTCACCTACGCTTCATTCGAAGCTCGCGTGGCGGCGGCGACACTCGACCTGCTTGTCCTCTTCATCATCGGTGCCCTCCTCATCACCGCGGGTGCGCTGGTCATCCTTATCTCGTCCGACTTTGAAAAGACCGACCCTTCCACGCTGTCAATCAACACCTTCTGGGCGTGTGTCGGCGCAATCGCCCCCGCTTCGCTCCTCTACCTCTTCCTGTCCTACGCATGGAAGGGCCAGACGGTCGGAAAAGCGGTCATGCAGCTCATGATGGTCCGCTCCGATGGCCGTCCGCTCGGCGTATTTGGTGCCATCGCTCGCGTCATTGGAGTCCTGACCTACTTCCTCCTCTTCGGGCTCGGCGCAATCGGGGCGTTCATTCTGCGCGGCTCGACTCTTCCGGCTGCCATCGCCATGGGGGCAGCGATGGCCTTTATCGTCATTGGCGTCCTCATCGCCGCCTTCGATGGCCGTCGCCGCATGCTCCATGACCGCATCGCCGGCACTATCGTCGTGAAGTTGCAGGGCTGAATGGCCTCCAACCGGCAATCCCGCACCGTCCGCGGCCCACGCGAGCCAGTCTCTGTCATTGGTAGCCGCCTCGAACGGCCGCAGGGTCCTGGCGGGCACGTGCCTTACGCTGCTCTCCTCGGGCTGCTCACCTTCCTCCTCGTCGCGACGCTTTCGGTCTGGCAGCTAACATCCGGTGCAGTCGCCCGTCAGCTGCTTGCCGAGGGCATCGCCGCCCTCACGGATTCCGATAGTGTCCTCGCGCAAGCAAGACCGGCCATGGTCGATGCCGCGACGGCGGATCCGTCGGCGCCGGTCGTGGTCCCCGGGTTTCCCCTCGATGTGAGCTTCACCGCCCAGGAGGCACGGTCTGCCCCCGCCCGTGAGCTGCGGGACTTGTTGCTTGGCCGCTCAGCCGCAATTGTCTACTCGGACGGCCTTGCCGCCTTCGACCGTACCGGCGACGCGTCCCTCGGGTTCTTCTCCCGCGAAGGTCTCCTCGATTCATTCGTCGGCCAACTCTCCGAATCCAATCATTCACGCTCCAGTGTCGTCTTGCTGGTCCTTGCTGCGCTGACAGCTTTCGTCGTCGCCATGGTTACAGCGCGCACACGTGGGCATCGCCAGCTACGCACGATTGGGGTCCCGCTGTTTCTCGCCGGGATCTCTGGCTATGCCCTCTGCGCCACCATCATTCCCTTCGTTCTTGGGCACTGGTGGTCCGGGGACCCCTTCAGCGAAACGATAGACGGCCTCATATCCGACGCGATTGGGATCCCTCGACGGAACTTCCTCGTGCTCACCGTGCTTGGCCTCGCATTCACCCTCGCAGGGCTCGCGATCGAGGCCATCGCCCGGCGATTTGCCCCCTCCGACCCGGGATCACCACTTCCGGCCACAACCCGCCGCTTTCGCTAACCGGGGCGCGAACCCGCCGGGCAGTCGGGCTGGAGCGGGCAGCGCTCGCATGCTGGCCGTCGTGCCCCACACGTCCGGCGCCCATGCTTGATCAACAGCATGTGGAATCTGTAGTAGTCCTCCGGGTCAACCGCAGCGGCGAGGTCATCGTGCGCCTGCTCTGGAGTGCGTCGTTCCGCTACTAACCCCAACCGCTTCGAAACGCGTTCGACATGTGTGTCCACAGGCAGCGCTGGACGCCCCAGGCCGAACAGCAATACGCATGCCGCCGTTTTCGGCCCCACGCCCGGCAGCGACCGCAACCAGGTATTCGCGTCCTCAAGCGGCAGTTCCGCGAGAAATCCAAGACTCATATCCGGTGATCGGGCCGCCACTGCTTGCAACACCCGCTGGATACGCGGCCCCTTTTGATTTGCCAATCCGCCTGGCTGGATTACCTGCACCAAATCGGCCGCTGGTGCCGCAGCAATTTCGGCCCATGATCCATACGCGCGGAGCATGGCGTTGAAGGCCCGCCCGCTGTTTGTGTCCGCGGTGTTCTGTGACAGGATCGTCAGGATCAGCTCGGCGAGCGGGTCGCCCGACGGCACGTTCACCGGCATCCCATACACCGGTGCGAGCCGTTCGATAACCTCGCCCGGTGAGAGCGTCACGCTTGTTCCATCATCCGCGCGGCCAGCTTCGGCAGCAGTGGGAGGCGGCCAGTTTCCCGTGCGTACGTCGATTCTCCACGCTGCGTCGCGAAGAACGCGTCCCACAGGAATCCTGTGTGGTTCGATGCGAATAGCCAGGGCCGCCTCGCCCGCCGGAGCATCCCATAGAACATGAACGCCACGATTCGTGCCGCCCGCAGTTCCGGCATGATCTGGGTGTCGATCTCCCGCGTGTACGAGTCTAGCGAGCCGTCCGTCCCCATCGCCCGCAGTGTCGCCCTCGCGGCCGTCCTCCCCGAATCGATCGCGTAGAAGATGCCCTCGCCGGTAAATTCGTCTGCCAGGCCCGCCGCGTCGCCTGCAAGGAGCGCCCGGCCGCCGGCAATGACTTCGTCGCCTCGCCGGAACCGGATCTTGTGCCCACGAGCCATCTGAACCGACCCTCCCGCGAACCCTCGCCCGGCAATGAATTCGTCAGTTAGTGCCTTCATCTGGTTCCCCTGCCCCTGCGGCAACACGATCCCGAACGAACCAACCCTGGCCTTTGGGAACAGCCATGCGTACCCCCACGGGTCGTACCCGAGGTCAATCACCGCCGTAGCGCTACTCGTCCGGGCGCCCGCTGGAGCCGCCACCTCCACTTCCCATGCCGCACACTCCGCCATGTTCGCCCCCAGGCCCAGTTGCTTGCCAGCCGGACTGTGCGCGCCATCGGCGCAGACGGCGAAGTCAGCCGCTGCCTCGAACCCGCCTTCAGAATGGATTCGGATGCCGCCATCCTGCTCGATGCGACGCACCGTGGTTCCGGCGCGAAACGCTGCACCCGCTACCTGCGCCTTCTCCAGCAGGAGCGCGTCAAATCGTTCCCGCATCACCATGTGTGCGAAGGGTGCTCCCGAGCGCTTCGCAAACGAATGCTTCCCGCGATACGTCACTTCGATGCGCGACACTGATTGCTCGACAACGCTGTCGACCGGGAATGGCAACAGCCGTTCGGTCCGGAGCGGCACCCCGCCGCCACACGCCTTGTATCGGGGGAAGGTTGCCCGGTCCACGATCAGCACCCGTGCCCCGGCCGCCGCAAGCTCCCTCGCGGCCGTTGAGCCGGCGGGGCCTGCGCCGATCACGATGGTGTCGAATCGTTCCACTTCGTTGATCGTAGCCGCCAGGCTGACAACGGGAAGCATGCATGCTTCCCTCGCTGGCCCGCTGATGGTAGCCTGCGATTTCCGCGATACCCGTTTCGGGCATTCCCTCGCGAGAAGGCGGGTGATCTAGCTACTTGGCCGAAGTTGTCATTTCCGACGGCGAACCTTTTGAAGTAGCACTCAAGCGGTTCAATAAGCGCGTTCAGCAGGATGGCATTCTCGCAGAAGCGCGCCGTCGTGAGCACTATGAGAAGCCCAGCGTGAAGCGCAAGAAGAAGGAGCAGGCCCGCCTGCGCAAGCTTCGTAAGAAGCAGCTTCGCAGCGAAGCACGAGCGGCAAGCCGCCGCTAGGCGCTTCCATACCGTTCCAACTCCAGCCCGGGCGCTTCAGTGCCCGGGCTTTCTGTTTCCGGGAGCCTCCATGTCCAATCTCAAAGAACAACTCCAGTCCGACCTGCTTAATGCAATGCGTGCCCGGGACGAAACACGAAAGAGTTCCCTCCGCATGCTCACCGCTGCGATAAAGAATGCCGAAATCGAAGCCCGCGCCCCACTCGCCGACGCGGACGTGCTCTCCGTCATCCAGAAGCAGGTCAAGCAGCGCCGCGAAAGCATCATTGAATTCGAAAAGGGCGGCCGCCAGGATCTCGTCGACAAAGAACGGGCCGAGATGACAATCCTTGAGACGTATCTCCCGCCGCAGGCCGGGCGTGACCAGATCGAGGCCGCAGCACGCCGGATCATCGCCGAAACCGGAGCCAGTTCCGTGCGTGATATCGGGAAGGTGATGCCCCTACTCGTCAAAGAATTTGCTGGAACTGCGGATGGACGAACGATCAACGATGTCGTCCGCTCGCTCCTCGGCTCATAGGGCGGGAAGGCCGCCAGGACCCCTCTGGTATGCTGGCAGCGGATGACTAGCACTGCCAGCTCGGCCCCGGCTCCCCTCATTGCGGGCATTGCACTTGGCTTCGTGGTCGCGCTCGTGACGGCACTGGCGATGCTCCCCGTCGCAATCGGCGGCGCTGATGTCCGGGCGGGCGATCGTGCCCCGAGCACCTTCCTCGCCCGCCGGGATGCACAGTTCGAATCCACCGTGATTACGGATCAGCTCCGGGATCAGGCCGAGGCTCGCGTTCCGGTGCAGTATTTTCCCCCGGACCCCGCCGTCGCGACGAATCAGCGCGCCGCCGTTTCCGCGCTCCTCGATGGTTTGGCGAATGTTCGCCGCCGCAGCCTCCCCGTCGCACAGCGCCTCGCCGAGGCACAGACGCTCCCGGGCGCGGCCACCATCGATCCCTCCGTCATCGGAACGGTGCTCGACTTCGATGCCGCGACGTTCGATGACTTCAGGCTACGCGTGGACGCGGCCATTGTTGCCCTCATGGCGGCGCCGATTCTCGAGTCAGACATCAACGGCAAGATCAGCAACTACCTCGCCACCGCCACCATCGATTCGAACGCTGAGTTCGTCGCCGTCCGCGAAGTCCTTCAGAGTTTCGTCGTCCAGAACGTCCGGGTCGATGACCAGGCGACCAGCGAGGCTCGCGCTGCCGCCCGCGCTGCCGTGCCACCCTCAGTCGTAACCCTCACCCAGGGCCAGGTCGTTGTGCAGGAAGCTGATGTCCTCGACGAGGCAGATATCGAGGCCCTTGAACAGACAGGTGTGATCTCATCCGGCTTTGACACGGCGCGTGCCCTTGGCGGAATTCTTGTGGCAGCGCTTAGCGGGCTGCTCGTCGGCACCGGCGCCAGCCGCGCCGGCCGCTTTCGCCGGCCTGCCGCACCTGCCGTCTGGCTCGCCGGGGCAGTATTGATCGCCGCTCCTATCGCGGCCCGCGTAGCGTTCCCGTTCATCTTTCCGGACGACCAGCATCTCTACATCGCGTTCGTGATCCCGTTTGCTGCAGCCGCACTTGTTGCTGCCGCCCTCGGCGGCTTCGCATTTGGTGCCATCGTTGCCGTGGTCACCGGGATGTCCGTCGCGATGGTGGCGATCACAGTTCCGGACCTCGCCGGTTCCCGCTTTTCCAACCCGATAGAGTCGTTTGCGATCGGCTTTGCCGTCACCCTCGCCGGCGTCGCCGGCAGCGCCGTTCTTTCGTCCCGCCACAGCGTGCTCCACTTCGCCCTCGCCGGGATTGCTGCAGCGGTCGCCATTTCCTCGCTGCTCGGGGCCATCTGGCTCGTCGCCGCGCCCCGATCGGACGAGGACCTTCGCTGGCTCGTCCAGGCAGCTCTGGGCCACGGATTTGGTGCCGCCCTGCTTGCCAGCCTGACGGTCTCATTCTTCGCCGGTCGTCTTGGACTGCGGCACGAGGCCCGGCTTGAACGCCTCTTGCGGGGAGACCACCCGCTACTCATGCGGCTCCAGGACGAAGCCCCGGGTACTTACCACCACAGTATGATGGTGGCGACCCTCGCTGAGGCCGCCGCGCGCCGCATTGGCGCCGACGCCCGCCTTGCCCGGGTCGGCGCCATGTTCCATGACATCGGCAAGCTCGCCCAGCCGCGCTACTACATCGAAAACACCGTCGAAGGTGAGGAGAACCCCCACCACGAGCTTCCTCCTGAAGCCAGTGCTGCGCGTATCAGGGAACACGTCACCAACGGCGTCGTACTCGCTCGCCAATACGGCCTACCCGCGGAAGTTCGCGTCTTCATCCCCGAGCACCATGGCACGCGGCTGATCGCCTTCTTTTACCGCCAGGCCGTCAAGGACTCACCGCTTGTTGATGAAGCGGACTTTCAGTACGCCGGTCCTCGCCCCCAGTCCCGCGAGACCGCCATCGTCATGCTCGCCGATTCGTGCGAAGCGACGGTCCGGGCGCTCGAAGCCAGGGAAAATGTCGACATCAGGAAAGCAATCACTGACACCATCCAGGAGCGCTCCGATGAGGGCGAACTCGATGACTCCGGCCTCACTGTCCGCGACATCCGGGTCATCGCCGATACGTTCCGCGAAAATCTCCGCGCGCTGCATCACCGCCGTATCGCATATCCACCGGCGGCGCCCGAAGAGGCACTCCGCCTTGGCCGGGCCTGATCCGCTAGACGGATTTAACGCTCTCGACAACCAGTCCCACGGCCAACACCACCAACCCGGCTCCGGTCATTCGTGCAATCGCCTCCATGGCCCGCGGCCAACGCTCCCCGGCGAACCATGCGAAGCCCACCGCAGCGATAACGCCAACCGCCGCCAAAGACACTCCCGCAAAGACCCCGTCGCTGGCGCCATAGTGAACGACGCCGACGGCCACGGCCGGGTTGAAGACCATCGGGAACGCCAGCGGGAAGATTCCTTCTCGCCACCCCCCCGCAAACGCCCGGTTCGTTCCCGGCCAAACGAGTGCTCCTAACCCCATCCCCATCATTACGACGCCGGCCGCCAGTTGAAAACTCGGTTCCGTCGTGCCGAGCAATTCGAGCACTCCGCTGGAGACCGTTGCGGCCACCAACGCAAGGCCAATCGCTGCCACACCGGTAACGGTCGCGATCTGACGGCTGTCAATTCGCCCTTTCGCAGCCAACGCCACAGCCGCGGGATTCACCGCACAGAGCATCACCAGGATCGCTCTCAGTTCGTCGCTCAATGCTCGCCCCGCTCATCCAGGATCGTGGCCGCTAGCAGCAGCGCTGAAATCGCATGCTGCTGATCGTCCATGCGCGTCAGGCTATCCCGGAACCAGGCCCCGTCCGCTCCCGCTGCACCTGCTTCGTCGTCGCTTTCGTACTGCCGGGCCACCAGCATGCCGGCTGTACAGACCGCCCGGTCGCCAATCGGACCCCGGAGGTCGGCTATCCTCGGGTCGGTGCTCGCCAGCGTCCAGAGTGAGCCCAGCCCTTCTCCCCATGTCCCCATCCCCGCCGCGCGTGCCATCGGCCCTCGCACGAGCCGGGAGAAGTCGCTGTTCGTCCTCCGCGATTCCACCCGCACCAACAGCCCGAATCGACCTGCCAGCGAACGCGCATACTCGACGTGAGCGGCCCGCAGCCGCGGCGGTCCCGGCCACGCCGCGACTTCCGCGAGACCGTACGCTGCCCACTGGTCTGCCCACGGCGGGTAGTCCAGGCCTTCCGCCTCGTCTCGGTGCAGCGCGAGATAGTCTGCCGCCGCGAGCGCAGGCACATCCCAGCCTTCGCCCGGTAGCACCCGCTCGAGCAGTGCCAACGCCCAGAAGGTTTCACCCGTGTAGTACTTCGATCGTTCACCCGGCACCGGGGCCCTCGTTGAGGGGTCCCACGCCGCCAGGATCGCGCCTACTGGCTCCTGCATCGAGACCAGGAACCGGCCCAACTGCCGCATCAGCTCGTCGTACTCCCGGTCATCCGTCGCGATCCGCCGTTGCGCCAGCCCGGCAAGCATCAGCGCGCTCGACCCGGTCTTGTACGTTTGGCCTCCCGGCTCCTTCAAGATCGCGCGGTCGTCGAAGAACGCCAGGTTTGCAATCATCCGGCCCAGTCCCGTGTCCGCCGCTTTGAGAAACCCGGGTTGCCCGGCCGCGGCCAATTGGTACAACGACATCGTCACCCCAGCGTGGCGAACCTCGTTATATCCAGGCACGTTGGCATCTTTCGCCACGTTGTATTCGTACACATACGAGCCGTCGGCCCCCTGCGACCGTGTGATCCAACCTGCCGCCGCCAGGGCGGCCGCCATCGCTTCGTCCGCGGTGACTGCTGGACAGCGCTCGGGTGGGACAGCAAACGCCCGCAGGACGCCAGCCCCGGCGCCCCACAGCAGGATTGTCACCAGCAACCCTCGCATCACCGGGTCGAGCATACGCGACAGCCGCCGCTGATTCGTCACCCCTGGCTTATAGCCCTGGCTGGTTCAGCGACTGGACCGTGATTAGCACCCCGGCCAGCGTCACCGCGAATGCACTGACGATCGGCAGCGCCGTGACAATGTGCCCGAACACAGGTTTGCCCGCCAGGTGCGACAGCCCTGGCCGGTTGGAGAGGCGCTTCCCCAGTACAACCGCGAACCCGATCGCCACCAGGACGCCCGCCAGCCCCGCGCTGAAGGCCACGATCAGCAGCATTCCGAAGAATACCTGTCCCAACGAGATCGCCGCGAGCATCACCACCAGTGCCGATGGGCAGGGGAGCAGCCCACCAGCCACACCCAGTGCGAACAGGCTCCTCCACGTCACTCCCGGCGCCTTCGATGGCATGGCGTGCGGGCTATGGTCATGCCCGTCTTCGGATTCGTCGTGCATATGTGGTATGGCCGGTGCGCTCCCGGGCATGTGCGAATGGCGCTTACCGAAAAGCCCGTGACGGTGCAGGCCATCATCGTCGTGACTGTGTGCGCGCAACGATCGCAACCGCGCCAGGAACAACGATGCCCCCATCACCACGATCAGCAGCCCTGAGCCCACGCCGAGGTAGACAAAAGCCTCCTCCGGCGCCAAGAGGTCCGAAGCCGCGATCGTGAAGAATCCCAGCGCGTAGACAGCTGCGGTATGCGTCGCAGTGACCGTGAGTCCCAACGCCAGTGCATGCCTCGGCGTACCTCGCGATCCCACAAGGTAGGCCGCCACGACACTCTTGCCGTGGCCAGGCCCCAGTGCATGAAGCGCTCCGAACCCCACGGCCGCCAGCAGGCTCAGCAGGATGATCCCGAGCGACCGGTCGTTGTTGAGGAGCCGGCCAAGCCCGCCGTTTCCGGTTCTCTCGGCGCCGTGTTCTGCCTTGAACACGGCCGGCACAGCCGTCCCTGAAGCGGGCGCCCATGTGAACGCGACACTCGAGTCCGTCGGCGCGCCACTGGTCGCGACCCCGCTGTAATCCCGTAATGCGTCACTTCGATCCACAAGAAGCCGCGGATCAACCGTTATCTGGCTGCCAGCCGATGGTTGCACCACCATCTCCCGCCATCCGGGCCGGTCGGCGTAGTTAGTGTCCGAAAACCGCAAGGAAGATTCCTGCGCGCCCTCTACCTGCGCCCGCAGGACGACCGCGACGCGTAGCACATCCAGTGACGCCTGTCCGGTTCTAGCGCCCGCCGTTCGGTCTAGCATATCCAGTGCCTGTGGTATCCCGTCCACCGTCAGCACGATGTTCTTCGCCAGCCCATCGGCGAACTCTGGAAGAAATGCGTCCAGCTCCGCCTGCGAAAGAGCACCATCTCCGTCGGCGTCAATCTGCTCTGCCATCTGGAACGTGGGTATCTCGGCGAAGTCCAGGACGTAGTGGATCACTACGACGTTCTCGTACAGCTCGAGTCGCGCGTACCGGTTGATCGTAAAGTTTCCCAGTGGGTGAGCAGCGGCTGTCTTTGCAGGCAGAGCCACCACGAGGAGCATGACTACCAGGCCCACCACGCACAGCTGGCAAGCTTTCCGTCCCGCTGCCCCCGCGATCATCGTCCACCGCCCTGGACCGCAGCCCGCAGGGCGGTGATTTCCTCGTCGTAGGCTGGCACAAATCGCGCGTTCAGCATGTCCAACTCCGCAAGGAACGCGCGTGCTCCACTCGTGTCGCCTCGTGCCTGTGCGATGGCCGCAGCGTGGAAGGCGAATTGCGGATCGCGTTTCCCGGTTGCTCGCGCTATCTGGATGTGCTTCCAGGCGCCCTCCATGTCCCCCGTGCGGTAGAGAGCCCATGCGTAGGCGTCCGCTGCGGCGACAGAAGGACGCTCCTCGAACGCCTGCCGTGCCGCCGTCAGCACCTCGGCCGTCGCTCCTCCATGGTCGAGTGCGAACAGCAACGCCGTCAGGTCACCCCGGATTCCGTTCGCCGCCTCAAGGCTCGTGAGCGCGTGCACGAGCTGGAACTGACGCTCAGCGGCCTCGATCTGGCCATCTAGCGCAAGCACATCCCCGAGGGTCCCCACATAGTCGATGTACGGCGCGATCGTGACCGCCTGATTCAAGTACTGCGCCGCGGCCGGCCAATCTCCTCGAGCCGCCGCCACCTTGCCTCGGCCTGCGAGTGCGTGCGGGTAATCAGGAAATGCCTCCAGCGCCCTCGCAAGAGATGCTTCAGCGCGGTCGAGGTCGCCGAGCACGAAATACAGGTGCCCGAGCTGCACGCTCGCCCACGCGGCCGGCTCCGGTTTCATCTCGCTGTCGATCGCAGCCGTCCAAAACTGTTCAGCGAGATCCGTGTTACCCCGGACCTCCGCAACACTCGCGAGGCGCGAAAAGGCTGCGGGCCCGGGTGCCTTGTCCAGCACCACGCGGTAGGCGCTGTCGGCCTCGTCGTAGCGGCCCATGGCAAATAGCGCATCCCCGAGGATTGCATGCGCATCTGCGAGGGTCGGCCGTTGGACCATGGCTTCCCGGGCGAGTTCCTCTGCTCCACTGAAGTCGTGCTGCACGAGCCGGACGCTCGCCAGCGCCACGATGCTGCTGTAGTTCCCGGGCGCCGCACCCGTCGAGTGGACCGCCGCGACCTCAGCCCGGCCGATGTCCGCGACGTCTCCGCGTTCGCGGTATCGCTGCAGATAGAGCGAGACCAGCCGGTTGTAGCTCAGGCTATCCCGCGTCTCGACGACGCGTCCTTCGAAGAACGCGATGTCCGCGTCTCTGGTTGCTGCGTAGTCCGGCCCGGCGGCCGCGATGGGCGGACGAGATACTTCGCCGCCCCCGCCCATCGCGTTCCGCACCAACAGGAACGCGGCGAGCGCGAACAGGACCATCGGTACATGCATCGTGGTGGCGGTCCACCAGCGTGAATGGCCAACCCCGAACATCGCTCGCGCGCGTTCCATCGTTCGTTAGCTCCTTTCACCATCCGGCCGGCGTCGCTGCACCACACCCGCCGCTGCGAGCAGTGCGCCTGCTGCAATCAGGCCCGCCGGGAGCGTCCAGCCGGGGCCGCCGCCCTCGTTCGAGGCCTGGTCCAGGCCGGAACCGGTGTTCGGAGCACCCGGCGCCGTTGCGCCATGAGGTGCCGCAAGGTACGGGAACGTCGATCCAAACGCCTTGTCGTTGGCGTCCACGCCGTCCCCAATCGTCGTGCTCCCAGTAATCGCCTGGAGCGAAATGTCGATGACGTCGTCCGCCAGGCCGCGCCCGTTCAGGTAGCCGGCTGGCTTCGTGACATCAACCGTCAGGATGTCCGGCAGCAGGATGCCCGCCAGTGCGTCGGTCGCCGGGCTGGCCAGCGAATCAAGTGCCGCCTTCACTTCATCGGTGTAGATGGCCGCGTCGCGGTCAGGGTTGTTGCTGTTGAAAGCATCTTTCTGGCCCGCTGGGATGAATACCGTATTGATCGCGGGCCGGCCCATTCGGTCGATCTGTTCCCACGTCCCCGCCGCGTTCTTCTTCGTCGTGGCGGCCCACACGCCGATCTGGCCATTCGGTGCAGCAGCGCTGATCACCGACTTCGGGATTTCGACGACGATCGCGGTCACATTCGTGCCCTTGAATGTGTCGACACCCGTAAATTTCAACCCAGCCTGGAACCCTGCCAGGTCGAAGAAGAATGGGTCATCGCGAGGCCCGATGTAGAGCTTCGCTCCCGCCGCATTCGTGACAGTCGTTACGGCCGAACCGGCGCTCGTCTTACCCGCTGGATGCGGAGTATCGATGGCGCGGTCGTGCGTGACAGCGTTCGCGTTCACAGCGTCGCCCCAGGCGATATCCTGTACGGCGCCAGAACCGGAAACCCAGATCTTGCCCGCGACGTCTGCAACGGCGTCACCGTTCGTATCGAACTTCAGGATGTACGTGGCCTCCCGGTCCAACCTCAGAGCTCCGGTACTCGCTGGACTGGTCAGCGGGTTTACCGTCATAGCCACCACGAGGTTGCCCCCGTTTGCCGTGAACGCGTACAGGTCGTTGATGTCCAGTGCCGGGCTTCCCTGTGCAAGCGGTGCGTCGCGGTGGTCCGCTCCGAGCGCGGGTATCGCGCCGAAACTACCCACCGCGACGGCTGCCGCACCGAGGGCCAGCGTTGCTTTGCGAAGTCGCATCTGATTCTCCTTGTGCTGCGTCGGCCTCGCGCGCGGCCGCGTCCTCCCTCCATACGGTCACGGCCTCGCTCCTGATCACTGGCCTGGTTCGAATGTCTTGACTCCTTCGTTGCCGCTTCGCCCTCACGCGCGACAATCCAAACCATGAGCCTGTCTCGAATCGCCTCTTTCGGCCTCCCGCTGCTTGCCGTGTTCGCTTTCGCCGCCTGTGGTGGCGGCGATTCCTCCTCCTCCGCCTCTGTAAGCCCATCTCCGTCGGTTTCCGCATCGCCGGGCCGGTCGCCTTCACCATTTGCCTCCGCGTCCGCCTCGCCCGGCTCGAAGTCGGCCACGCCGGCGGCATCGGCCTCGCCATCCGGCTCAGCCACGGCCACGGCGAGCACCACGACTAGTCCTGGTTCAGCTACGGCAACCGCGACGGCTGCACCCGCTACGTCCGCTGCGCCGGCCGCTCCCAGGGGCCCGTTGCCGACCGCCGCCGCCAGCTACTGCGACACGATCGGCCCCAACTCGCCGCCCAACAGCGTCCTCGGAATCCTGAGAATCGACGGCAAGGATGTGCCTGCTGGGACCCCCGTTCAGGTAGCGTTCGATGGAATCCCCGGACCCGCCGAGTACACACGCGCGGCCGGTGGCTATCGTGTCGATTTCGGCACCTCCAGCACCACGGGCTGCCCCAATAAGAACGGCGCGAAGATCACCGTTATCGTCGAAGGCAAGACCTATGACATCGGTGCCACTGTCGGCTCACTCCCCGCCGTGCGCTTCGATATCGACGATTGAGGCGCGTGCCGCTGCCCGCCCTATACTTGCCTTGATGCGATTCGCGATCATCCGCTTCCCTGGCACCTGGAGTGACCGTGACACTCACCACGTCCTTCACACAGTGCTCGGCCAACAGGCAGACATTCTCTGGCACCGTGAGACCGACCTCTCTGCCTACGACGCCGTCGTCCTCCCCGGGGGCTTTTCCTACGGCGACTTCCTTCGTTGCGGTGCCATCGCGCGCTTCTCGCCTGTGATGGAAGAGGTCGTCCGCGTCGCGAAAAAGGGCGTCCCCGTCATCGGCATCTGCAACGGATTCCAGGTCCTCTGCGAAAGCGGACTCCTGCCCGGCGCCCTGATGCGGAACGACAGCCTCCAGTTCCGCTGCGAATGGACGCACCTTCGCCGCGAGGGAGGCAACACCCCGTGGGCATCCAAACTCTCCACCGGTGATGTGATTCGTGTCCCGATCAGCCACGGTGAAGGCAACTACTTCGCTGACGTAGAGACCCGCGAACGCCTTGAGGATGACGGTCGCGTCATCTTCCGCTACTGCGACGGATCAGGGCTCGTCACGCCCGAATCCAATCCCAACGGCAGCGTTGGCAACATCGCCGGCATCATCAACGCGAAGGGCAACGTCCTCGGCATGATGCCTCACCCCGAACGTGCCGGTGAAACCCTCACTGGCGGCACCGACGGCAACATCCTCTGGCAGTCCGTTATCGAGTCCTCGTTGACAATGGTGGTATAACTCCCCTTAAGCACCCCGCTTGAGGAGTTCCGCCTTTGAGTAGCGCCCCCGCGTTCTACCCGATCACACTGGATATCGCGCCGCCCGCACCCCAGAGCCGCCTGACGGTCTTCTTCAGGATCCTGATGGTCATCCCCCATGAGATCATCCTCTACTTTCTGCAGATTGCCGGCCAGGTCATCACGCTCATCGCATGGTTTGCGATTCTCTTCACCGGGAAGTACCCGGCCGGCATGTATGGGTTCGTTGTGGGCTATCTGAGGTGGTCAACACGTGTCGGCGCCTACTCGGCGCTCCTAACCGGCGTCTATCCGCCATTCGCCCTTGATGAGGCGGTAGCCTATCCAGTCCGGGTAGGTGTCCAGCCCCAGTTGGAAGGACGTAACCGGCTCACCGTGTTTTTCCGCCTGCTCATGGTGATCCCGCACGTGATCGTCCTCGCGCTGGTGAGCATCGTGGCGGCATTGGCACTCATCGCCGGCTGGTTTGTCGCGCTGTTCACGGGAATCGTGCCCGAAGGTATTCATAACTTCGTTGCCGGCGTCTCACGTTGGAGCGTTCGCGTGAACGGATACGCCCTTCTCCTGACCGACGAATACCCTCCGTTCAGCATGAGTTAGTAT
This sequence comes from Dehalococcoidia bacterium, assembly GCA_020432045.1. Lineage (GTDB taxonomy): Bacteria > Chloroflexota > Dehalococcoidia > Tepidiformales > Tepidiformaceae > JAGQHB01. The sequence continues at coordinate 15,988 of JAGQHB010000075.1, forward strand.
CCCCACCGCATGACCTCTGACGACCAGCCCCCGGGTACGGGTACGTTGCTCGCCGCCTCCCCGTGGCCGCCGCCCCCGCCCCGCAACGACCGCTACCCCATGCTGTTCGATGTAGCCTATCCCGGCTCCCTCAGCCGCTGGAAAACTGCGCTCCGGCTCCCCCTGCTGCTACCGTTTCTGATACTCGCGTACCCGCTCTCTTTGCTTCTGCAGGGGGCGCTCGGCATCGGCTGGATGGCCGTCCTCGCCCGGCGAACATATCCCCAGTGGCTCTTCGCGGGCCTTTCTGGCGCCTTCGCATTTGTCGCCCGTATCGATGCGTACCTGCTTCTGCTCACTGACCGCTACCCGTCCTTCAACCCTGGCAGCTCACCTGTCACGCTTGTGTATGCGGACCCTCCCGACGGCCGCCTCAGTCGCTGGCGCGTCCTCCTCTGGAAGTTCGCGCTTCTCATCCCGCACCTTTTCGTCCTCGCATTTCTCGGAATTGCCGTCGCGGTCGTCACGATGCTCGCCTGGTTCGCCATCCTCTTTACCGGCAACTATCCACGTGGCCTCTTTGGCTTCGTCACCGGCGTCGAGCGTTGGCGGTTCCGGACAACGGGCTACTTCGCCTCGTTCAATGATCGCCTCCCGCCGTTTTCCCTTGCTGCCGAAGCCGGCCCCGCTTCGAACGCCACCGCTGTTGTATGCGCCGTCCTTGGGCTCCTCGCATTGGGTGGTTCCACTGGCCTGTTCGCGGCCGCTGCCGCGACCCTCAACAACCGGCACACGCTGGATATTGACTATGCCGCGCTGCAACGGGCAGGCGATAGCGACAGCGGCTGGACCGTCTTCGATGACTCGGCCGGCGGGCGCACGTTCTCGGTCACGCTGGTTTCTGTCGCGGACCCGGACGACGGTACCTCCAGGGCCCTCGGGATTGATGACAATCTTCGGGCCGTTACGTTCCAGATGGTCTACTGGAACCTCACCGGCGTCGATCGTCAGCTCCTCGCTGCCTCAGCTCGTCTCAAGTTCGCGAGCTCGTCCGGAAACGGCTCGACTGCCGCCATCTTTGCCTTGGCTGACGGCGTCCCTGCCCCGGTGCACCTCGACGACAGCGTCCAGTCGACCGTCCGGTTCACGTTCGTCATTCCGTTTGACGCCGATCCCACAGAGCTGCTGATTGACCCGCCCTGGTCCAACTTCCGTGGGATTCGCTTCCGTTTCGGCTAAATCCTGTCGCCTGTCCCGGACGGGCGCTACGCTTCGCTTATGCCCGTCACCCAGGAAGCCCTCGATGCCGTCGCCCTTAGCCGCGAGGAGTACGCCCTCCTTGTCCAACAGCTGGGGCGCGAACCGAATGAGGTTGAACTGGGCATGTTCGGTTCCCTGTGGAGCGAGCATTGCGGCTACAAGAACTCCAAGCCGCTCCTCCGCCTCTTTCCTACCGGTGGAGATCGCGTGCTCACCCGTGCCGGCGCCGAAAACGCCGGCGCGATCGATATCGGTGACGGCCTCTGCATCGTGATGAAGGTCGAGTCCCACAATCACCCGTCCGCAATCGAACCCTACGAGGGCGCGGCGACCGGTGTCGGCGGTATTGTCCGGGACATCTTTGCCATGGGAGCCTACCCCATCGCCATCCTTGACTCGCTTCGATTTGGCCCCCTGAGCAGTGCCCAAAACCGGTACCTCTTCAACGGCGTCGTCGCCGGAGTTGGTGGCTACGGCAACTGTCTTGGTATCCCCAATGTCGGCGGCGAAGTCTTCTTCTCCACCGGCTACGACGGCAATCCCCTCGTCAACGCCATGTGCGTCGGGCTCGCTGAGACCTCAAAGCTCGTCAGCGCCCGTGCCCGCGGTATCGGCAACCCGCTACTGCTCGTCGGCGCCGATACGGGTCGCGACGGCATCCACGGCGCATCTGGCCTTGCCAGCCGCACAGACCCCGAAGCCCGCTTCGAAGAGATGCGTCCGGCCGTACAGGTAGGCAACCCCTTCATGGAGAAGCTCCTCATGGAGGCCTGCTACGAACTCGCATCAGAACACGGGGATTGGATCGTCGGCCTCCAGGACCTCGGTGCAGCGGGACTCACCAGCTCCATCGTCGAATGCTGCGCCAAGGGTGGCGTCGGTGCCCTGCTCGACCTCGACCAGGTGCCGCGCCGCGAAGATGGCATGACTCCCTACGAAGTCATGCTTTCTGAAAGCCAGGAGCGCATGATCGTTATCGCGAAGCGAGAGCACGCGGCCGATGTCGCCGCCCTCTTCGCCCGCTGGGAGCTTCACTGCAACGAAATCGGTGAGGTCACTGAGGGTCGTGAAGTCGTCATCTCGTCTGAAGGAGTTGAGGTAGCCCGCGTCCCTGTCGACATTGCCACCGAACCGCCGGAATACACCCGCGTCGGCGTCGCTCCCGCATACCTCGCCGATCTCAACTCGTTCGACCTCTCCGCTCTCCCCGACATCGATCCCGGTGACGCGACCGCGGCGCTACTCTCGATGCTCGCTCGCCCCAACGTCGCCAGCCGCCGGGGCGTCTACCGGCAGTACGACCAGCAGGTGCTGAACAATACCGTCGTCGCGCCGGGTGGCGACGCGGCCGTGCTCCGCATCGCCGGTACCACCCGTGGGATCGCCCTCGCGACCGACTGCAACGCACGTGTCTGCTACCTCGACCCGTACGTCGGCGGTGCGCTCGCCGTGGCCGAAGCCGCTCGCAATGTCGTCTGCACCGGGGCCAGCCCTGTAGCCGTCACGGACTGCCTCAATTTCGGCGATCCGACCCGCCTCGATGTCTACTTCCAGATGTCGCAGGCCGTCCATGGCATCTCCGAAGCCTGCTCCGTCTTCGACACTCCCGTCGTCAGCGGAAACGTTAGCCTCTTCAACCAGACGGGCGACCGGCCTATCTACCCCACGCCCGTGATCGGCATCCTCGGCCTCATTGAAGATGTCTCGCACCGCCTCCAGGCAGGGTTCACCCACCCCGGCTGTGATGTCTGGCTCCTCGGCTCATCAGTCGAACAGCCCGCCGCCTCGCTTGCCGCGTCCGAGTATCTGGAGTCCGAGCATGGCCTCGTCGCGGGATGCCCGTCGGTCGACCTGCAGGCAGAGGCGCGCCTCCAACGGCTCATCCTTCGGGCCCACGACGAATCACTCCTCCAAAGCGCTCACGACTGTTCCGAAGGCGGTCTCGCCGTCACCCTGGCCGAATCCGCAATGCTCGGTGGCGCCGGTTTCGAAGGGTTTGTTGAAGTGACGGGCCGCCTTGATGCAGGACTGTTCGGCGAGGCGGCAGGGCGCATCGTTGTCAGCGTTGTGCCCGACATCTTCCGCCAGGGCGGCGGCAGCGGCCGCATGGGCGACCTCGCACGTTCAGCCGGTGTTCCCGCCGTGCGAATCGGCCGAACCAACGATTCCGGTGCTTTCCGGTTCGGCCCGATCGACGCAACAATCCCCGACCTCATCGAAGCCTGGGAATCGCTTGTGCGCGGCGAGGTCCCTGCGAGCATCCGCTAGGTCTGAGGTCGGGCATCGTCCACCGCCACAGAGTCCGCGTACCCTTGCGAACGTCTCTCACCGCGATCACCGGGCCGGGCGTCGCCCTCACGCGTCAGCCTGTAAGGGCGCTCGCCAACTCGTCTTCGTTCAGTCCAGGCCCGACGACCGAGCAGTGGAATACGTTGTCCGTCAGGAGCCTCAGCGCGACCTTCTGCACGTCCTCCGCGGTCACAGCTTCCATTTGCGCGACCGCATCGTCGATGGACTCGATCGCCCCTTTCGTAAGCAAGAGCTCTCCGTGCCGTTGTGCCAATGAATGCGCCGTCTCCTGCGATAGCCGGAAACGCCCGATAGCGTGATCCTTCGCCATCCGCAGCTCATCGGCTGGCACTAGCTCGTCCCGCATTTTCAGCGCTTCTGCGATGCACACCTGGACGGTCTCGACAAGCTTGTCGCGGTTCACGCCGGCTGAAATGGTAAATGCCCCCGTATCGGCGAGGTATCCGTACCCTGAGCCAACCGAATACGCCAGGCCACGCCGTTCGCGCACCTCCCGGAACAGCCGCGATGACATTCCCGCTCCGAGTACGTCGTTCATGATCCGCAACTTGAACCGATCCGGGTCCTCCCGGCCAAAGATCGACGCCCCGATGTAGACACTGCACTGGTCGATATCGCGGCTCTCACAGACCACCCTCGGGCCGCGGATCGCCGGATCATGTGGCGTCACGCCCGGAACGGTGCCGCTCGGCATATCACCGAGCCAGCGTTCCGCGAGTTCCAGCACATGCCCGTGTGACACATTGCCGGCCACCGATAGCACAATGTTGCTCGGGTGGTACCACCGGCCAATGTGCTCGACGAAGTCCGGTCGCTGCATCTCCTGGACTATTTCGACTGTGCCGCCAACATCCCACCCCGTCGGCTGGTCTCCGTAGACCGCGCCCCCGATCAGCCGTCCCGCCCAGGATCCCGGGTTGTCATGGTTTCGCTTCAGCTCCTGCTGTACCACACTTCGCTCGCGGTCGATCTCGGCCTGTTCAAGCTTGGAATTCCGCAGCATGTCTGCTGCCACGTCCAGCGCCACGTCAAACCGGTCGAACGGGACGATGTTCCAGTAGCACGTGAACTCTTTGTTTGTGTACGCGTTCAGTGTGCCGCCCGCGCCCTCGATCGCCTGCGCGATCAGGATCGCGTCAGGTCGCCGCTCTGTGCCCTTGAACACCATATGTTCGAGGAAGTGGGTGATTCCGTTCAGCCGTTTGGGTTCCGACCGCGAGCCTACTCCGACGAACAGGTTGACCGAAACGGCCTGGGTCGTTGGCATCGGCGCCGTGACCACCCGGAGACCGTTGGAAAGTGTGCTGACTTCAATAGTGACCGCCAAAGGCTGCCTCCTGCGGCGGCATTCTACTGGCGTTTCCCGCTGCCGAAAGTGCGACGTATCTTCCTGCCGTACGATCTTTCCATGCGTATCGAACTTCCGGCGCGTTTCGTGCCGAATTGGACCAGTGCGGTGGGCGCGATCGAGGGTATCTTGCTCTCCCTCGGAGACCCGCTGCCGCGCCACGGCATCATGGGGCTCACCGGCCACGCCTGGCACTTTTGCCTCGGGACCCACGCCGGTGTCGTCGCGCTCCCCTCAGGCCCCACCAGCATCGACTGGGACGCTGCCGTCGCCGCGTACAGCCGTATCGGTTGGCGCTGGGAACGGTTCTCCTCGACGCCCTCAGATGAAGGCTTGGAGGGCGCCCGCGAAAGTGCCCTCGCCTGGGCGCTTCCCCACCTCACCGCCGGCAGGCCGCTCGTCGGCTGGGACTTCCATCTACGCGAACACGCCGTCGTGTTCGGCTACGACGATGCCTCCCGTGCATTTCTCGTGGACGACCTTCTCTCGCCTCAATACGGCTCCAGCTTTCCGCTTCGGGATTGGCCGGCCGCGTCGGTTCAGCTGGATCTGTTCGCGCCCGTCGAGCGAGTCGAAGTCGATCCCCTCGACGCCGTATTCGAAGCGATCGAAGGCGCTCTGGCCTGTTTCGACGGCACGTTCGGCGCCGTCGATCAGCAACCGCGCGGCATCGCCGGACTCGATGCCTGGGCTGACGCACTCGATAGTACGACCGAGGTCGATCGTGCCGGTAACGCCTACACGATCGCGGTCCTCCTCGCGGCCCGCAGCGATGGCGCTCTCTTCGTCGCCGACCTCATCGACGCGATTCCCGATCTCTCCGGACCACTTCGCGACGCCAGTAATGCCCTTCGCGATGAAATCCGCGCCCTCTCGCCTCTTGCCACTCTGTTCCCGTTCCCAGCCGGTGGCCACGGCAACGTCGATGTCCCTGGGCTCCGCCGCGCTGCCGCCATGGCCATCCGCCAGGCAGCCGGGGCAGAACGCCGCACCGCGGCCGCCTTCACCCGCCTCCTCAAAGCCGTGAGCTAGGGTCAGGTGTTCCTCAGTGCCGGAAATGCCGGTGCCCGGTCAACACCATCGCCACCCCGTACTGGTTGCAGCAGTCGATACCGTCCTGGTCCCGCATGCTTCCACCCGGGTGGATGATCGCTGCCACCCCCGCCTCGCAGGCCCGCTCGACGGCATCGCCCCACGCGAACGGGAAGAATGCGTCGCTCGCCATCACCGCACCGCGAACCTCGTCGCCAGCCTTCTCAGTGGCAATCTCTGCGCTCTTGACCCGGTTTGGCTGGCCGCTGCCCATCCCCAGCAGTCGGCAGTCCTTTACCACCGTGATCGCATTGCTCTTCACATGCTTCACGCAGCGCCACGCAAACTTCAGATCTTCCAGCTGTTCCGGGGTTGGGCTCGCGTTTGTGACCACGTTCAGCTCGACATCCTCTGGCCCCAGGTCATCTGCGTCCTGGACCAGCCACCCACCGCCAACCTGGCGCAGCGAACGTCCACCTTTGGCGCGCGGCAGCGCTTCAAGGATGCGAAGGTCCTTGGACTTTCCTTTCAGGATCTCCAGGCCCGCGTCCGTATAACCGGGCGCCACGACGATCTCGTAGAACATCCGGGTCGTCCCATCGTTCGGACTCCGGAACTCACGGAGCTCACGAGCCAGCACGTCATCCACTACCCGGTTGAATGCCACGATCCCGCCGAAGGCACTCGTCGCATCCCCCTGTACTGCCAGCCGGTACGCTTCCAGCAGGTCCTCACGCGTTGCCACTCCGCACGGGTTCGTGTGCTTCACGACGACGCATGTCGGGCCCGGGAACTCGTTGACACAGTTCCATGCCGCGTCAGCATCCAGGTAGTTGTTGTAGGACATCTCCTTCCCGTGGTGCTGAACCGCTGTGGCAATGCCACCCAGTCCCCGCTCGACCAGCGAGGCATCGACATAAAACGCCGCGGACTGGTGCGGATTCTCGCCGTACCGAAGCCCCTGCGACAACGTCATCGGCACCGTCAGGCTCGGCGCGGGCTCACCACCATCCCACAGCCACTCCGAGACGGCACTGTCGTAGGCAGCGACGTGTGCGAACGCCTTCCACGCCAGCCGCTTCCGGTACGTGCTGTCCGCCGTGTTCGTCCGGACGCGCTCCAGCATGTCTCCGTAGCCGGCCGGATCCACCACCACGAGCACGTCGTTATGGTTCTTCGCAGCGGCCCGAAGCATCGTCGGACCGCCAATGTCGATGTTTTCGATGCCTTCCTCGAACGTCACGCCCGGCTTGGTCACGGTCGCGACGAACGGGTAGAGGTTGCAGCACACGAGGTCGATTGTCCCGATGCCGTGTTTCGCCAACGCCTCGCGGTGTGACGCCAGGTCTCGCCGCGCAAGGATGCCACCGTGGACCACCGGGTGCAGCGTCTTCACGCGCCCGTCCAGCATTTCCGGCGAACCCGTAATCTCTTCCACCTGCCGCACCGGGATACCCGCGCTGCTTATCGTGGCGTAAGTCCCGCCGGTCGATACCAGCTCCCAGCCAAGTTCCACGAGTCCGCGGGCAAACTCAACGATTCCGGTCTTGTCGTAGACCCCTAACAGTGCGCGCATGCCAATGCCTCCGGGTGAGTGGATTCACTCCCCGCGGCCCAGGCGTACGGCCGTGTTCATGTGGGAAAGCCGCCGGGCTCCCTCGCGGTCACTCCCGCGTTCGCCAGTCACCCGACGCGGCGATTGTAGCAGGCCAACATTCGCCTGTGCAGTGTCGCAAGCTCGCCCTACGTGCCCTCTTGCCAGCTCGTCAGGTAGTGCTGCTGTTCCGCCGTCAGCGTGTCGATCGAGATCCCCATCGCCTTCAGCTTCAGTGACGCGATCTCCTGGTCCACCTCGTGCGGCAGCTCATACACCTGGTTTTCGAGCTTCGAATGATTGAGCGCGATCCACTCCGCCCCCAGCGCCTGGTTCGCGAACGACATGTCCATCACTGCCGCAGGGTGCCCCTCTGCTGCGGCGAGGTTCACCAGCCGGCCCTCGCCCAGCACGAACAGTTTCCGACCGTCCTGCAGCCGGTACTCCTCCACCGATGGCCGGATCACCCGCTTGCCCTCGCTCATCGCACTCAGGGCTTTCAGGTTGATTTCCGCGTCGAAATGCCCGCTGTTCGCGACGATGGCGCCGTCTTTCATCACTTCCATGTGGGTGCGGTCTATCACGTTCACATCGCCAGTCAGTGTCACAAAGAAGTCACCAATCTCGGCCGCTTCTGCCATCGGCATCACCCGGAAGCCGTCCATAACCGCCTCCAGCGCCTTCACAGGGTCAACTTCGGTCACGATCACCTGCGCCCCATGCCCCCGGGCGCGGCTCGCGACACCTCGCCCGCACCAGCCGTACCCGGCGACCACGAAGTTCTTACCGGCCAGGAGCACGTTGGTTGCCCGGATGATGCCGTCGAGCGTCGATTGGCCCGTCCCGTACCGGTTGTCGAACAGGTGCTTTGTGTCGGATTCGTTGATCGCCACGATCGGGTAGCCCAGTGCCCCGTCCTTCGCCATCGCCCGCAGACGGATAACACCTGTTGTCGTCTCCTCGGTGCCGCCCACGACGCTTTCGAGCAAGTCCCGGCGGTCCTTGTGAATTGTGGCGACCACGTCCGCGCCGTCGTCCATCGTCAGCTGGGGACTGTGCTCCAACGCCTGGTGGATGTGCCTGTAATACGTTTCGTTGTCTTCGCCGCAGCGCGCGAACACCGAGATCCCGTACTCCGCGACCAGCGCCGCCGCCACCTCGTCCTGGGTAGAGAGCGGGTTGCTTGCGCAGAGGCGCACATCGGCGCCGCCATCGCGAAGCGCGATTGCCAGGTTCGCCGTCTCGCTCGTCACATGCAGGCAGCAAGCCATCCGGATGCCGTTCAGCGGCTTCTCCCGCGCAAAGCGCTCACGGATCTGTGCCAGCACCGGCATCTCCCGTGCGGCCCATTCGATTCGTTTCACACCGTCCGGCGCCAGGCCGAGGTTCGTTACGTCGCTGGGAACAGTCATCTCGTTTCACCGCCATCCGTAGGAGCGTTGGTCGCGCCACTGATGACGGCGCCGCAGTTCAGCTTGGCCGAAGCGAGACGAACGAGCCACCATACCGTCGCCCTCGTACTGTCGCTCGAACCCTTCGGAACCCGGCCGCGAGGCCCGTTGGGTCTCGCCGTGTCGCGCTCGCTTCCACCAACCGGCAGGCTTCGCGGTATCCCAGCTTTTCGTACGCCCGGACCGCCGGCCGGTTGTCCGGATCGACCGTGAGCACGACGTCATCGCAGAACTGCAACAGCGCAGCCGTCACTGCGCTCGTTGTCGCAGTCGCGTAGCCCTTCCCACGGTGCTGGCGCTGCGTGAACACATTACCCACGACGGCGACCCCTTCATGCCGCGAAACGACGTGCGTCCCCGCCACTGACACGAGCCGCCCTTCGACGAAGATTCCACGGTAGAGCCCCGCATCGATGTGCTCCGGAACGTAGTAGCTTGGCGCCCCATCCGAGGCATACAGGCCGTTCAGCCGCCGGATGTCAAATCCGTTGAGCCCGATGGTGTTCTCATCGACCGGCCGGAACAGTGCCCTGTTCACGTGCATTCGCATCATTGGCTGCTGGCTGGCAAGGCGGTATACGGTTTGGAGCGCTGGTGTATGGCCGGGCTCGCAGGTCGCATAGGTGTGTGACGGGCCCGGCTCGATCGAAAGTAACGCGGCCACCGCATCGGGGTCGCCCATCGAGAACATCGCCTCGCCCAGGCCGCCACGGCTATGCAGGACCAGCCCGGTCCCAGTATCACCTCGCGCATAGAACCACTGCGTCCGTTCGAACAGCCCCGGCTCTAGCTGCCCAAGCGCATAGGCCGAATACTCCACCCGCTGCCGCAGGAAATCCCGGATGCGCTTTCGATCCTCCAGCCTCGTGACCACATAGTCATAGGTCTGGCGACCAAGTCTCCCCCTCCACGGCAACCCGTGCTCGGCCATCTAGCCGTCAACCTCCACACGCGTAAGCGCCCGGAACGTCCGGTATCGCTTCTCCACTTCGTCCCGCGTGAGCGTGAACAGCCGCGTCGGCCCGAGCCCTTCGACGCAGAACGAAGCCACCGTCGAACCGTAGAGGATCCCACGCCGAATTTCCACGGCCGTTATCTCTTCCACACTATCGAGGTACCCCATGAACGCGCCCGCAAATGCGTCACCGGCCCCCGTGGGATCGATCACTTCTTCGAGGGGATACCCCGGTGCCACGAAGTATTCGTCCTTTGTGGCATATACGGCCCCGTACTCGCCAAGCTTGATGATCACGGCATTCGCGCCCCGTTCGAGCAGGTTCCGCGTCGCCTTCGCGATGCTTGCCTCCCCTGTAAGTTCGCGCGCCTCGCCATCGTTCATCGTCACGAACGTGGCCTCTCCCAGGACTTCCAGGATTTCGCGGGGCCAGTTCGCGATGTAGAAGCGGATCGTATCCATGATCGTTGCGCGCTTCGCCGTCAACTGCCCGCTGAGTTCGCGCTGCACGTACGGATGTGCCGCCGAAAGTACCGCAGACCTCGTATCTCGCCATGCTGCCGGAACCTCTGGCTGCCAGGTTTCGTTCACGCCGACGTGCGTATACAGGTCTTCCCGCGTGTTCAGGTCGTAGCCGTACTTCGCGCCCCACCGGCTCGTTGTGCCGTCCTCGGTGGTCAGTCCGCTGATATCGATGCGCGGGTGCGCCAGCTGTGCTCGCATCGAAGCCGGGAAGTCCGGCCCAACTGCGGCGAGCAGCCGTACATCCGTGAACAACGCGCCCGCAAACAGCGTGAACGTTGCCGATCCGCCCAGCGATGCCCCCGTCGCCCCGAATGGCGTCTCGATCTCGTCGACCGCAATCCAACCGGAAACCAACAGACTCATGTGCTCAACCGCCGTGCCAGTATCGGATCCAGCCGGGCTTTCGCATTAGGCGCAATGGCCGCCGGGTCGGTCACGAGTCCGCTATCTAATGCAAACCCACAACCACACTGGCGGCTGCCTTCCAACCCGGTCGCAAACCGTCGAATTAGTTCCACACTCGTCGCAACATTCTGCTGCAGCACCGCGAACACGCTTGCCGCGTCTACCGCCTCATGCTCATCGTGCCAGGAGTCGTAATCGGTTACCGCCGCGACCACTGCGTAGCAAATCTCAGCCTCGCGTGCCAGCTTCGCCTCAGGCAGTGCCGTCATGCCGACGACGGAAGCGCCCCAGCTCCGGTACAAGGTGCTTTCCGCCCGCGTCCCAAAGGCAGGCCCTTCGATGCACACATACGTCCCACGATCGATGACACGCGCCCCGGCCGCTGTGGCCGCGCTGATTGCAGTAGCGCGCAGCACCCGGCACACCGGGTCCGCGAACCCAACGTGCGCGACCACGCCATCGCCAAAGTAGGTCGAGGCCCGTGCGCCGCGCGTCCGGTCGATGAATTGGTCCACCACCACGAGGTCGCCCGGGTGGCAGCCCTCCTGCAGGCTGCCAACTGCCGAGATCGCCAACACCCGATCGACCCCCAGCGACTTCAGCGCCCAGAAGTTCGCACGCTGCGGCAGTTCCGAGGGAAGCAGCCGATGGCCCTTGCCATGACGGGACAGGAACGCCACACGCCGGCCTTCCAGCGTCCCGATCCTGATTGTGTCGCTCGTCGCGCCAAAGGGTGTGTCCACCGGGGCATCCCGAATGTCGGTCAGGCCCGGCATCTCATAGAACCCGGAACCGCCGAGCACCGCAAAGTCGATGCGTTCCATGTGATGCGAGTGTAGCCGCGTGCTTCTTACTGTCCGCTCATCAGTGCGCGCAAGGATGGCCCAAATGGCGGCGGTGCGATTCCACTCTCCGTCACGATAGCTGCGATCAACTCGCCCGGTGTGACGTCGAACGCAGGGTTGTACGCGTCGACCCCATCGGGCGCCCAGCGTTGTCCTCCGAATCCCCCAACCTCGGACGCGCTCCGGAACTCGATCGGGATCCCCGCTCCATTTGGACAGGTCAGGTCTATCGTGCTGCGTGGTGCCGCGATGATGAACGGCACGCCGTGTCGCGAGGCCACGGCCGCCAGCCCGTACGTCCCTATCTTGTTCGCGGAGTCTCCATTCGCAGCGATGCGGTCCGCACCCGTAATCACCAGTCCAACTGTTCCGCTTGCGATTAGTGACGCTGCCGCCGTGTCCGGAAGCAGTGTCGCCGGGATTCCGAGCCGCCCGAGCTCCCACGCCGTCAACCGCGCTCCCTGTAGCAGCGGGCGAGTCTCCGTCGCGTAGCACCGCACCAGGCGCCCTTCGTCCCACGCCCTGGAGATCACGCCCAGCGCCGTGCCTGACCCACCGGTGGCGAGTGCTCCCGTGTTGCAATGCGTCAGCACCGCGGCCCCCGTGGGCACCAACTCCGCCCCGAATGCTGCGAGTGCTTCATCTTCTGCGATCCGTTGCGCCTTGAACTCGATCGCCCGCTTCCATAGCAGTTCCAGGCGTTCGGGCTCCGGGACCGAAAGAGCCGCCGCCAGTCCAGCATCCACTGCGGCGCCCAGGTCAACCGCCGTCGGTCGCGTTTCGCGCAGTTGTCGTGCTGATTGCATCAGGTGCTCGGCTGACACCCCCCGTGTCGCTGCTGCGATCCCGAGCCCACACGCTCCCGCCAGTCCCAGCAGTGGCGCGCCGCGGACGCGCAGCATCTGGATCGCTTCACACAACGCCTCCACGGATGAGATTTCCAGCCAAACCTCGTCCTGTGGGAGCCGGGTCTGATCCAGCAGCACCAGCCCACGCGGCGGCTCAATCCGAAGCGGTTCGACGGAAATCCTCATCGCCGGAATTCTACCGGGTGGCGCACCCGCTCGTTACTGTGTTGCCGGGTGCATCGCGGAACGCTCGACTTCAGCGAGATCGCCACCGAGCCGCTGCCGCGTCCCCGGTCCAACACCTGCCAGCACATCGTGGAGGCTTGTTCCGAGTGACTGGCGAAGCTGCGTGACCAGCCTCTCCCCTTTTTCCGTCAATACCAGCCGCACCGCCCTCCGGTCGCTCATGTCGCGCAGCCGCTCAATGAGGCCCGCGCGCTCTATCCGATCGAGCACACCCGTGACCGTTTGCGACTGCTGCGAAAGGTATTGTGCGACGAGGTGTGGCTGCGGCTGTTCGAATGACTCAATCGCCAGCAGCGTAACGGCCTGCACGAACGTAACGTCATGCTCCCGTGTCAACCGCTGGTCGAGTTCGCGGACGACTGTATTCGTCGTCCGGTATAGCGCCGTTACAAGGTCCAGGTCCGAAGCGCGTTCGGAATCCTCCATGTGTCTGATGCTCCTTGGTGAGATGCCCGTCCCAAACCAAACCGCATGATCATGTTCAACGATATACGAACGAGCGTCCGCCGATCGGCCCTTGACATCGCCAATCAGGTGGCGGGCAGGTTTCTTTTTCCCCGGTAGTCCCGCTCCTGTAGCTCAGGAATAACGGACCACTGCCTCTACCGGGTAAGGGCGAAGCCGTTCGCGCCCACGCAAAGCCTCTAATTCAATCGCGAAACCCATTCCGCCCACCACGCCGCCAATCAGTTCGACCAGCTTCGCCGCCGCCAGCACGGTGCCGCCTGTCGCCAGCAGGTCATCGACGATGTATACGACCGTTCCGGAAACCATCGCGTCGCGGTGGATGTCCAGCTGGCTCTCCCCATACTCCAGCGAGTACTCGACCGACATTCGTGCGGCCGGCAGCTTGCCCGGTTTGCGCACTGGCACCAGCGGCAGTCCTAACCGCAGCGCCAGCGGCGCCGCAAACAGAAACCCCCGTGACTCGATCCCCACGATCGCGGTCGCCCCCGTTGCGCGGGCGTCCGCTTCGAACGCGTCAATCACGGCGCCGAACGCTTCCGCGTTCGCCAGCAACGGTGTGATGTCACGGAAGAGGATGCCTGGCTTGGGAAAGTCCGGCACGTCGCGGATGTACTGTTTCAAGTCCATCCACGGAGTCTACGTGCCTCTCGCCGTCTCCGGACTTGCGAAGTCGCGTCGCTCAGGCCGCCCGGAAGATCGGCAACGTCGGCCACTGTTGGCCCATCAAGTCCGAGGACGGCACGCCCAGCCACTTTTCGATGAGCGTTGCGTAGACGGACCGGAAGTCCACCGTGTAGAGCAGGTTCCCGCGGTCAATCAAGTTCGTCAGGCTCGGCTGGTCGCCGTAGATCCCGCGCTGCACTCCGTTGCCTAACACGATCATCCCGCCTGCCGAACCGTGGTCTGTGCTTCCGTTCGCGTTCTCCTCCACGCGCCTGGAAAACTCGGTCCAGGTTGCCACCACCACGTCGTCCGCACGTCCGTGTGCGGCCAGGTCCCGGTAAAAGGCCGTCAGCCCTTCATCGAGCGTCTGAAGCAGTGCCGGATGGTCCTCCTGCTGGTTCGTATGCGTGTCGAAGCCTCCGAGGGTCACGTGCCCAACCCGGATGCCGAGACCCCCGGCGATCGTCTCTGCGATCAGCTTGAGCCCCGACGCGAACGAGCTATCCGGATACTCGACTGCCGGCACGTACGCCTGGTGGACTGCCGCCAGCGATGTTGAAGCCGATACGGCCGTCTCAGCCGTCGTCTCTAGTAACACGCCGAATGGTGAATTCGCCGGGTATTCCTCGTAGAGCTTCATCAGCGTGGAGCTTCGGGCAGCTGTCGGTTGGACTGCCTGTCCCCGTTCGCGAAATCCGAAATCATTCGGATTCGCCACCGCCGTCACGGGGACATGCTCGCTGCGTAGTGCCGGCGGAGTCGATCCTCCGGCGTTGAACCCGAAGAACGGGTCATGCGCCTCCGATTCCATCGAATCCAGCGTCCGCCCTAGCCACCCGTGGTCCAGCTTCAGCTCCGGGTCCCCTGCCTCCCAGATCGCCATCGACTTGAAGTGGCTGTAGTTCTGGTTCGGATAGCCAACGCCCCGCACGAACGCGACGCGTCCCTCGTCCCAGAGTCCCTTGAGGCCCGTTAGCTGTGGTGCAAGCGCCGCAGAGTCATCCAGCTTCAAGAGCGTTTCCGCCGGAGTGCCCAGCGTCGGCCGGGCTGCATAGTAGGCCGGGTCCGCGTACGGGACGAGCGTGTTGGTGAAGTCGTTCCCACCCGCAAGCTGCACGAGCACCAGGATCTTGCCGCTGCTCGCTTGTGCCAGTGCCGGGTTCTGCGCCGCGAATGCCACGGCCCCTTTGAGCAACGAATTCGCTGTCGTCCCGATGCTCACCAGGGCGACCCCGCCCTTTACAAAGTCTCGTCGTGAAAGCATGGAAGTGTCCTTTCGCCTAGATCAGCTGAAATTCAGGGCTCGCCGCGACCAGGTAGACCGCCGTCGCTGCCCGTTCGTCCGGGTTTCTGATGCCATCGACCAGCACCGAGATCGCTGTCCGGCTCGCGGCTGCCAGGTCGCCATCCACCAACCGGTCGGCCGCGGCGCTCACCATCGCGTCCGCCGGCAAACCGGCGAGTGCAGGGAACGTGACCACGCCCCGCCCGCGCGGAAACAGAAACTCATCGAGGAAGTTCGCCCGTGCAAAGAACGTGCTTGACGAAAGCCACCCGGTGCCGCCTGCCCATCCGGCGACGTTTGGCGGTTCGAACAGCACCTGGTCCATGCCGCTGTAGAAGTTCGAGCGGCCGGTCCGTGCCGCCCCGCCGGCTATGGCAACGTCCCGGCTCAGGTCTATCTCAGTGCCCCTGACCAGTCCCACCAGCAGTTCTACCGGACTGCGGACCTTTCCCCGGTACGCACGTTCCGAATAGAACTCGTCGCTCAGCAGGATCGCGCGCACGACCTCTCGGATGCTGTGGCCGCTGTTCTTCCAGACGCCTTCGAACCGTTCGATCAACTCGGGCTCGGGGTCCGCATATGCCAGCTCGCTCCAAAGCCGCGCGCACACGTACCGGCCCGTGGCCGCCTGTTCCATGATGATCGCGATGATGTCCTCGCCGTTGAACATCCCCGTCTTGCCGAGGAATGTCTTTTCGCCGCTATCGTGTTCCCGCGCGTCGAAGACAAAGTCCGGTCGATACGTCGAGATGATTTCCATCTGCCGCTCGAGGCGTTCTGCGTCGGACAGCTTCGCCCGCTCCTCTCGCGACAGGAACGGTGGCCGCGAAAGACGCCAGCCGGTAAACGCCCGTGCGCTCTCCCGCACGTCGTCTTCGCTGTAATTGCCCTCTCCCATCGTGTAGAGCTCCATCAGCTCGCGTGGGAAGTTCTCGTTCGGGTGCTCTTTCGAACTCTCCACACTGTCCAGGTACATCATCATCGCCGGGTCTTTCGCCACGGCCTGTACAAGATCATCGAATCTTCCGGCCGCGTGCTTCCGGAACAACTCGTTTTGCCAGACCATCCAGCTCGCCCGCTGCCCCCCGATTTTGCTGATCTGGCTCGTTAGAAGGCTGTGCCAGATCAGAGTCAGCCGCTCTTCCAACGGCCGTGCCGTGTACGCCATCCGCGTCAGCCACCACTTCTGCATATCGGCGATGAGCTGGCCACGCGCGCTCGCCGTGTACGTCAGCTGGAAGTTGGCGGCCGTGATGCGGGCGTCCAGGGCACTGTTGTCGACCTGGTCGAAGTCAACCAGCTGTGACACGGCCTCTTCCCGGCTCAACCCTGCGAACTCTTCGATCTCTGCGAGGCTCCCACCGAATCCTGCCCGCCTCAGCAGGTGTGCCGCGCGCAGTCTCGCGTCTGTGACAACGGCTGTGCTGCTCGGACGCGGGGTCGCCGGTGCCGCCGGCGTTGTGCTCAGCAGGGCAGTGCGTTCCACATCGCCGCTTACCGGCGATGCCGCGCCGCCCTCCGCCGTTAGGCCAATTACGGCTGCGGTCGCCCCGGCTGCTGCGATGCCAGCCGTTCCCATCACTACCGCTCGCCGCGTCGAGCGCCGTTGCAAGAATCCCGGCGTCTTTTCTGGCCGTGCCACGGGTTCTTCGTCGACTGGCATCTCTTCGCACCTCACCGGTAGCTGTTGACCGATGAATGGCGTGGCCGGCTAAAAAGGTGCCGGGCTGGCGTCAGAATCGTCGCCTGTCACCCACTCGACACCGGATCCTGGCTCCGTCAGGCCGCTCAGTTCCTAAACGCAGCCGCTTTCGCCGGCAGCCACGAGCGGGGCTGACCCGGATGTTTCGACGTACGTTTCGCGCCAGCCCAATGGAAGGGCTCCCCAATCGCGCTCGACGTCCACGAACCAGCCGTCGGGCGCGCAAATCACACGCCGGGGGAAGGATCCGCAATCCCCAGCGTTCTCTTCACATTCGAACAGCCGGGACGGATGGTTAATGATCGGTATGATCTGAGTTGCCGTCGGAGTGGGTATTGGCACCAGCGTCGGTGTCGGTGTCGGGAATGGCGTCACCGTCGGCACGAACGTCGGCGTTGGGACGCTCGTCGGCGCCTGGGTTGGCGCCTGCGTCGAAACGGAAGCCTGCGTTGGCGTCGGTTCGCTGCTGCCTGGTGTCGGTGTGGCAGCCGGCGTGCCCGGGGTTCCCGGTGTACCGGAGGTTCCCGGAGTGCCCGAAGCTGCCGGGCTTGGGCTTGTTCCCGGGCTGCCCGCCGTCACCGTCGTTGTCCGTGTCCGGGATGGCACGGGGATTACCGAAGCGTTGGCGCCCGGCGTCCCGGTCTCCGCAATCACCGCTCCGCCGTCATCCCCTCCGCCCCGGGTAAAGACATACCCCAGGGCCGCCACCCCGAGCAGCCCAAAGAATGCGGCCGCAACAATCGCGAAAACTCGGCTCGATCGCTGATCGTCTCCGTCGCCCGGCCGCAAGAATGGTGTTCGCTCCCGTACATATCCGTCGTCGACCGCGTCCGGTGGGATGACCGGCGGTGGTGTCGGCCGGCCTGGGCTCGTTGCTGCCCTTGGCGGTGCAGGCGGTGCAGGTGGTGCAGGTGGCGGAGTCGCGCGTTCCGGTGGAGGAGGCAACGTCCCGGCTTCTTCCGGTTCCGGCATCCGCGGCGACGTTGACCTTGCGAACGGGTCGACCGGCCTGCGTCCTTCGGCTGTCTCCAATCCGGTGCGCGCTTCCGGCTGCACCGGCGGAAACGCCTGCGTATTGGCCGGTGCGCCCCCGAGTCCCTGCAGCGCGAGTTCCGCCAACAGCGGCGCCGCGTCCAGGCGCAGGTAACTGGAATACGAACGGATGAATCCGCGCACGTACACCGGTGCCGGCAGCGCATCAAACTCGTCGCGCTCGATCGCTTCGAGGAACCGTTGAGAGATGCGCGTATCCTGGGCAACCTGCTCAATGGTCAGGCCCCGCTGTTCGCGCGCATTTCGTAGTGTGGAACCAACGCTGGGCATTCGACCGACATAAAGTATGCGGAATCTGTCAAATACGCGAACACCGATTGCTGCGGCACTCCTGGCCGGTGCGGTCGTCGCCGCTTTCTCGGCGATCCCGCCGGCTTTCGCGCAGCCCCCGCAGATCCCGGCCACGTTTTTCGGCAGAGTGTCCATCGAAGGCGCACCGGTCCCTCCTGGTACGCAAATACGGGCATTCGTCGATGGCACCGACTGCACACAGCCGGGCGGGTCCGGCACGTTCGATGATGCGGGGGTGAGCCGCTACCTGGTCGATGTAATGCACGAAACCCAGTCGCCCGGATGCGGCCGCACCGGGGCGATGGTCGCATTCAAGATCGGAGACCAGCCTGCTGGTCAGTCAGCGCCCTGGAACTCCGGCCCCGTCGTACTCGATCTATTCATCGGTCCTCCTCCCCGGATCGAGCCTCCCGCTCCTGGCGCGGAAACCGCGAACGGCGACTGGATACCCCGTTTACTGCTGGAGATCATCGTCGGCGTGCTCGCGGTCGGGGCCGCGGGCGCAGTCATCCTGTTTCGGAAAGCGCGGGAAAACTCCGGGCCTTCAGGATCCCCACGCAATCCTGAACCTCCGCTAAGCTGAACTAAGGGCTTTGTGCCCCCTTTTGCGATGAAGACACTTCGAATCCTCGCTGCCTTTTCATTTGTCGCGGGCCTTGGCCTGCTCGTCGTCGGATTCCTGCGCTCGGGTGATTCGTCCGCGGGCGGGCTGGCGGCAGCGCCCACAGAGTTCGTTTCCACCCCGACGCCCACACCCGCCGCGACCCTTGAACCAACGGCCACCGTCCCCGGTCAGCCCACACCGACGCCCACGCCACTGCCGTTCGATGGCCCGGTGAGCCGGTTGATTATTCCGCGCTTCGGTGTCGATTCCGCCGTGGAACTCATTGGGCTCCTTCCCAACAATCAGCTCGACGTCCCCAAGGATCCGCACAACAGCGGTTGGTACGACATCTACGACCGCCCCGGATACCTCGGTAATGCAGTCTTCTCGGCCCATGTCGACTATTTCCCGGATATTCGTGGCCCGTTCTTCAATCTCTCGAAGATCGATCCAAGCGACGAGATCGTCGTCCGCATGGAGGACGGCACGGAATACCACTACCGCGTTATCAAGAAGCAACGCTATGACGCCAGCACCATTCCAATGGGAGACCTCATCTGGCCATCCGACAAACCCGCTGACCAGGAATGGATAACGCTCATCACCTGCGGCGGCCGGTTTGACGGCGCCCCAAATCAGCCCGGCGAATACCTCGACCGCGACGTGGTTGTTGCCGAACGTATTAAGTAGACCACCGTATCCGGATAACGCCCGGCCAACGCCCAGCACTTCAGGAGTCCCCGGCTCAATGATGAATGTTCGTTTTCTACCCCTGGTTCTGCTCGCCGCCGGCGCTATCGGAGCATTGGCGCTCGCTGCCTGTGGTGGTAGCAGCGCAGCGGAGACGCCCGCCGCCGGCGCGACCACATCACTGCCGGCTCCTTCCGCAACGGCCACTCCGACGATGCGGCCCACGAACACTCCCACGCCTGTCCCGACACCAACGCCCTATAACGGACGCATCGCTCGCTTCCAGGTGCCGGGCCTCGGGATCGATGCGCCGATCGAAGAGCTTGCGATCAATAGCCTTGGGGAGCTTGATACCCCCAAAGCCGAGAACGTTGCCGTCGGCTGGTACTACATCTACGACAAGCCCGGGCGGCTTAATCCCGACAACCGCGGCTGGGTCGACTTCGGCGGGAAGCAGATCGTTAACGGCTTCACCGGCAACTCCGTTTTCTCAGCCCACGTCTACTACCACAACGTCCCGGCCCCATTCCAGAAGATGGCCCAGGCTAAGGCTGGAGACCAGGTCTTGGTCACGATGGAGGACGGCCGTCAGTACAAGTACGAAGTCGTCTCCAATCAGCAATACAACCGTGATACCATCCCGATGGGAGACATCATCTGGCCCAAACAAAAGCCGGCTGATGAAGAATGGATCACGATGATCACCTGTGGTGGCGAGCTCGATGCCACCGGCTGGGAGTATCTCTCCCGCGACGTTGTCGTCGCGCGCCGTATACCCTGAGCATGCGGCGGCATAGGCGCCGTCTATCGAGCGGTAAATTCGTGATGAATTTCGCAATCGGGGTTGACACCCTTCCCCGCGGTTCGTTACGTTGCGCCCACCGGGCCCAGTTTTGCGGGCCCATGTGATCCTGTACAAGCAGGTGAGCAACTGCAGAATGCGCGGTTCCGCGCAACGGGGGACCCATTGCATGGGGTGAATTCGGCCTTGCCGATAGGGCGTTCCTTCCGCCCGAACCCGTCAGCTAACCCCGTACGCAGCAGAAGGCCTGGCGGACACCCGTCCGTTACGAGGCGCGTGCCTTGGCACGCATCATCCAGGCTTCGGCCAATTCCGTAGGAGGAATCCCACCATGCCTGCTCTGCAGGAAGCGCCCCCCAAGTCCTGCCCCAAGTGCCGCGGCACTATGATCGTCGAACGCGACTGGCACGGCACCTACGGTAGCTGCATCATGTGCGGCTACGTTCACGAAGTGCTCACCAGCCCCCCCGTTGATCTCGCGGCCGAAGAAGCAGCACTGCCCCAGCGCCAGCGGCGGCGTCAGCCGTCCCACGGCAAGCTTCGACTCTGATTTTCGCCCATCGGCGTTAGCGGAATCGCAAGGCGGGGGTCACGGCTCAAGAGTTCGTGGCCCCCGCCCTTTTTCTGCCTGTCGCTTCGTCAATCGGCACGCTACCCTTCCGTCCGTGCAAGACCCATACGCCGTTGACGCTGCGTACTACGACCTCATCCATGAAGACGTCGATGACGACATCGGCCTCTGGCTATCGTTCGCTGGACGAACGACACTCCCGTTTCTGGAGATCGGCGCCGGCTCCGGGCGCATCAGCGTCGCCCTTGCCCAGGCCGGCCACGCCGTCACCGCGCTCGACCCGTCTCCTTCCATGCTCACCCTCGCCAAGAGCAGGGCAGATGCCGCTGGGGTCCCGCTGGAACTCGTCCATGCCACGCTCCACACCGCCCGCCTTGAATCCGGGCGCTTCGGCGTTGTCCTCTTCCCGGCCGATGTCTTCCTCTATGCTGCCGATGCCGGGGAACAGGCCCTCTTGCTGGCTGCTGCCGCGACTGTCGTCCACTTCAGCGGCCTCGTGATCCTCGATCTGCCAGGCCCTGCGCTCGGGCTCGACCCGTCGTCCAACGGCGACCTGCTCCTCGCATGGTCTGGCGAAACCGCGGATGGAGACGAACTCGAAGTCTGGCATGTCCACGAGGACAATCTCGCAGACCAGACCCGCACGCTCCGGGTCCGCTATGAACGCACCGCCCCGGATGGCGCCCTCTTCCGCGAGACGACCATTCACAGCCTTCGGTATGTCCACCCTCAAGAGTGTCGCCACCTGCTGGAGCGTGCTGGGCTCCAGGTGACCGACGTCTTCGGCGACTATGAGCTCGGTCCCCTCACTAACGATTCGGCCCGGATGATCGTCTGCGCCCGGAGGATCGCCGGGTGACCACTCGCATCGTGCTCGATGCCATGGGCGGCGATGACGCCCCCGGCCCGGTCATCGAAGGGGCCGTCGCTGCCGCCCGCAACCTCAAGCGCTGCGAAGTAGTCCTCGTGGGCCCGGAACCCACCATTCGCGAATCACTCGCCTGCTTCCCGGACGCCCCTGATGTCACGGTGGTGCACGCCCCGGACGTCATCGGTATGCACGACCACGCAACGGACACCATCCGCAGCCGGCCAGATGCATCAATCAACGTCGGACTGCGGCTCGTGAAGTCAGGCGACGCTCATGCCTTTGTCACGGCGGGCAACACGGGTGCCACGATGGCCGCCGCGTTGCTGACGCTCGGACGCGTCCGCGGTATTTCGCGACCTGCACTCGCCATCGTCTATTCGACACCCACCGGCAAACGCAAGCTCCTCCTCGATGTCGGCGCCAACGCAGACTGCCGCCCTCTGCATCTCATCCAGTTCGCACACATGGGCTCGGCCTTCATGCGTGGGCGATTTTCGCTCCCTCAGCCCAGCGTCGGCCTGCTCTCAATCGGAGAAGAAGATTCCAAGGGCAACGCCGTCACCGTCGAAGTGAACCAGGCGCTCCGTGCTGGCCAGCTGAACTTCGCCGGCAACGTTGAAGGCAATGACATCCTCCGCGACACAGTGGACGTTACGGTCTGCGACGGCTTCGCCGGGAACATCCTCCTCAAGACCGTCGAGGGTGTCGCGGAATCGCTCTTCGCAGAAATCCGCAAGGCTGCCACCGCGAAGCCCTGGAACCGCATTGCCGGGCTCATGCTCAAGCCCGAACTCCGCAGAGTCCGGGACCGGCTTGATTACTCTGAGCACGGCGGCGCACAGCTCCTGGGGGTTGAGGGCATCGCCATCATCTCTCACGGTCGATCAAACGCGCGTGCTATCTTCAGCGCGGTGAGGGCAGCGCGCGATGCGCACGAGTCTGGCGCGCTCGAGTTGATCCGCGAAGTCGGCGCGACCATGCCGGCCCGCAAACTCGACCGCACCGAGGAATAGCGCCGCCCCCGGCACTTCCTGAGTTCGCAGTGTCAGGCCGGCGTTCTCTGCTCCGCTGGCGGGAGCACCAGCGCATACTCCAGGGCATCCGACAGCGCGATCCAGCTCGCGTCGATGATGTCCGTCGAAGCCCCGACCGTCGTCCAATATCGCTCGCCATCCGTGCTGGAGATGAGCACACGCACCTTGGCCGCCGAGGCGGACTGGCTGTCCAGCACCCGAACTTTGTAGTCCGTCAGCTTCACGCCGCGAATCTGCGGGTAGAACGACACCAGTGCCTTGCGCGCCGCGCTGTCGAGTGCATTCACCGGCCCGTTTCCTTCAGCGGCGGTGTGCTCGGTTTCGCCACCGACACGCAGTTTCACGACCGCCTCGGCCAACATCTCATTGCCAATATCTTCGCGCGCGCCACGCCGGCGCCGTTCAACGATTACGAAGTCTTCGAGTTCGAACGGCCGTTGATATCCCGGCATGGTCCGGCGCACCAGCAGCTCGAAGCTCGCCTCCGCGCCTTCGTACTGGTAGCCCTCGCTCTCCTTCTGTTTCACCGCTTCCAGTAGCTCCCGTATCTCCGCGGCCGTAAACGGATACGTGATGCCCTGGTCCTGTAGCTTGCGAAGGATGTTCCTCTGGCCCGACAGTTCGCTCACGAGCACCCGGCTCGTGTTCCCAACCAACCCGGGATCCGTGTGCTGGTACGCGTCCGGGTCTTTCATGATCCCCGCTACGTGGTATCCGGCCTTGTGCGCGAACGCGCTCGCCCCGACATACGGCGCCTGCGGGTTCGGGTTCAGGTTCGCCAGCTCGTTTGCGAGCACCGAGACTTCCGTGAGTCGTGCCAGCTGCTCGTCTTCGATCACACTCAACCCCATCTTCAGCTTGAGGTTCGCGATGATCGTGAGCATGTCCGCGTTGCCGCACCGTTCGCCCCAGCCGTTCACGCAACCCTGCACCTGCCAGACACCGGCTTCTACGGCGGCCATCGAATTTGCCACCGCCAGGCCCGCGTCGTTGTGACAATGGATCCCGAAGCGGGTATCCGGGGCACGCATCTGCGCGGCTTCGATCGCCGCTAACATCTTCCTCGTAGTCATCCCGCCATTCGTGTCGCAAAGCACGAGCGCGTCGGCGCCCGCACGTGCCGCCGTCGCCAGGCATTGAAGCGAATAGTCGGGGTCTGCCCCAAACCCGTCGAAGAAGTGTTCTGCGTCGAAGAACACGGTCTTGCCGAGCTCTTTGAAGTAGCTCACCGTGTCGGCGATCATCGCCAGGTTCTCCTCGGCGGATGTCCCGAGTATTTCCCGCACCTGGTACATCGATGCCTTGCCAACGAGTGTCACGCCCGGTGTGTTCGCCGATCGTATCGCCTGGATGTTCGGGTCGTCGTCGCAGCGCGAACCGGGCTTCCGAGTCCCTCCAAAGGCACTCACCTTGGCGTTCTTCAGGCCTGCGTCCGGCAGTCGCCGGAAATACTCTGCATCTTTCGGATTCGACCCAGGGAACCCGCCCTCGATCCACTCGAGACCAAGCTCGTCCAGCTTGCGCGTGATTCGGATCTTGTCCTCGACGGAGAGCGAAATCCCCTCCATCTGTGCGCCGTCGCGCAACGTCGTGTCGTAAAGCTGCACCCTGTCCGTTGGCATTCAAACCTCCCCACCGCGCTTGCGGTCCTATGGAGACGACTCCAGTCGCCCTGTTCTGCACAGTCCGTGGGAAGTCAGGCAATCGCGGCCCCGCGGGATTGCCGCGGGGAGAATCTCACCATCTGAAGCGTCCAACGCGCATTCATCCGCCCAAACGTAGCACAGGCGGCGCTATACGAAATCACTTGCACCATCCGTCTCCTTCGCTCCCTGCGCGCACGTCTCGCCGTGTCCTCGAATTGACCGGCCCTTCCCTCTTTGCTCGATGCTCCGCACTCTAGGGCAGTGAACGTCGCCGCTCTCCCATACACCCTGCTCATCATCCTCGCCGAGATGAGCATCGGAAGCCTGCTCATCACTGTCGCCTCAGACCTCCGCGGCGGCGTTACCCGTGGCTTCGTCATGACGATGGCATTTGTCGTCGCGATCTTCGCCGGCCTTGCCCTCTGGACAGCCGCCTCGATCCACATCGGCAGTGATGTCGACGGGTACCCCATCGACCCGGACTGGTTCGACCCGGCTCGCAACATGATCATCGTCGTGCTCGCCTTCAGCATCGTTTATACCCTCGCCGTCTTCATGGGCTGGGACCCCGTCGGTCGAATCGCGGGCATCCTCGGCTCTGTAGCGGGCCTGCTAGCCGTCGGCCTCCTGGCAGGGATGTTCGCACCACCCACGTGGGGTTATCCGGCCGTCTTTCTGGCGTTGCTCGCTGGCACGCTCGCCATGGGTGCAGTGTCCGTCTCAATGACATGGGGGCACTGGTATCTGACCGAAGGCGCCCTCCCATCGTGGCCGCTCCGGGATCTCGCTCTCATCCTTCTCGGCTCACTCGTGCTGCAGTCGCTCGTGCTGACGCTGAACCTGATCGTCCCCGTCCGGCAGGTGCCCTCACCCGAGAGCCCCGTCGATGTCAGTCTCCTCGCGAACCCGGCGCTCTATCTCCGAATCGGCGTCGGCCTCGTGTTCCCGCTCATCCTCGCGGTCCTCTCGCTCCGCACGACACAGATCCGCGCGATGCAGAGTGCCACCGGCCTTCTCTATATATGCATGGGTGCCGTGTTCGCAGGCGAAGTTCTCGCCAAGGGCCTCATGTTCATCACCGGCAGGCCCGTCTGAAGTCGTCCCCGCCCCTGTAGCTCCGCTTCGTCACCAACGCTATGGAAGCGACTGCCACTCCGCCTGCCGCGCGAACAACAGGTCGTGCATCTCCCAGAACTTGCTCTGCTCCCCGGCACAGACGGCGGCGGCGCTCGCATTCCCCGCATTCGGATGTATCTGGACGATCGGGAAGTGCAAAAACGCCAGCGCCACATCAGCGCCCAGCTTTGTCCGCACCACTGGCAACGTCTCGTCGTTCCAACGCTTGCAGAATGGGCACTGGAAGTCGCTGAACTCGGCCATCACGACCTTCGCCGATGGGCTTCCATCGAACGCCGCTCCCGTAAGGTCGACCTTTGCATCCGTGATCTGGAAACGGCCCGCGGCCGCCAGCTGCTGTATCGCCGGTGAGTACGCGTCGAGGCTGGTCGCGCCCCCCTTTAGCTCCACGCTGATGACCTCTTCGAACACCGCGGCCGGCTGCGAACCCACCACCAGTTTGTTGTTGATAAAAAACGACGGTGTTCCCGTCAGCCCAAGGTCCAGCGCCTGCCGGTAGCCAGCGTTGATCGTATCCGCGGTCGATTGCTTCGAAAGGCATGCGCGGAACTCGGATTCATCGAGTGACAGCGAACGGCTGTAGCCCAGGAACGTCGTGAGCAGGTCCTGGGCCTGGCTCGCACCCGTTACAACGGTCGACTCGTCGCCGTTGATGGCCACGGCCGGCGTGGCGGCGCTGTCATCGCCCCGGGTCAAGAAAAACGCTACCGCGACAATCGCCGCGCCCAGCACGATTGCCCCCGGCATCAGGAAGTACGTCCACGTCGGCCGAACGCTACGCGGGGGCTCTGCTGCTTCTGGTTCGGCCTCAGTCGTTTCGGTGGGCTCCATTGCCCCTCCATCGTATGAGGGGCCCGTCACCCGGGCGATGCGCCTTAACCTGCGTCCCGGCCCCGCAACACCGCCAGCGTCAGCGCTTCTACCGTCACAAGGCCCGGGCTCGACTCCTGCGCCGCTTCCACCCAGCTCCGTGCGTCCGCCCGGCTGAAGCCAAGTGCCACGATCGTCTCCACCACATCCGCCACCAACCGCGTCCCCTCCAGCGCTCGTACATCGACAGGAAGTGCGATTCCCGAATCCTGCATCGCCGCCTCGGCCACAACCTTGCCCCGCAACGTCGCGATGATCTTGTCCGCGCTTCGTGCGCCGATTCCGGGCAGTTTCGAAAGTGCCGTCCGATCCTCCTGCTCGATCGCCCTGGCAATCGTGCTCACCGAGACCGTCATCGCCTTCGCCGCCTTCGAAGGCCCCAACCCCTCGACCGTGATGAACTTCCGGAAGAAATCTCGTTCCGCCCGCCGCAGGAATCCCACCAACACCGGTACCGGCTGGTTCGCCGAAGCCGAGTAATGGATGTGCAGCCCGACCTCGGGTCCTTCGCCCGCCTCCGCTATCTCCCCGTCTCCGGCCAGCACCTGCACTTCGGGCCAGAGGAACAGTGGCAGCAGCACCTCGTACCGCACCCCCGCGACATCCACCTCCACCGACGGCCCGGCGATGTCCATCCTCGCAAGAGTCCCTCGCAGGTGCGTGATCACGATTGTGCCTCCAGGCGCGAATGGTTCGAATTCGTGTAGCGACGGCTAGCTCGGTGTGGCAACTACCTCGTGCTCGCCCTCCAGGGCGCAAACCACTCCGGCTCCCATTACCGCGTAGGCGCGGCCGGGGCCTCCGGTCGGGCGGCTGTAGCCAAACCAGCCGCTATCTACGGCTGTAACTTCCGGGACGGCCAGTGCCACGTCAACTCGGCTCGTGCTGGCCGTTGCGATACCCCGGATGATCCCATCGGGCCCGGCAATGAGGACGGTGCTCGGCCGCGCGTCTCGCGAGAGGTCCCACGCCCAGCCAGACACCCCGGCCCCCGCCGGGCTCCTGGCGTCCAACGTTGTGTCGAAGAATCCGCGGCAGTCATTCGACGAGATCACATAACGATTCGCCAACGGCGTGTCCAGGAGCTCCGAAAGGTCGTCTCCCCTGAACACCGAGAGATCGTAGCGTTTCAGGATCGGCACAAATGCCTTGATGTCGCCTGGCGCCGGGTACAGCCGGATGAGTGCCGAATCGTCATACACGCCCACGCGTATCGCATCGCTGGTCGCTTCCAAATTATCGAAGGTGTCCGCCCAGGGTTGGACTGCCCACCAGGCAGAGCCAAGGGCGGTCGTGACCAGGAACGCTCCCGCCACGATGCCTGCCAATCTTGCCCCACGCACCACTCGGAAGCCGCCAGTACTGGCGCTGGCCAGGATAACGATACAGGTCCAAAGAGTGGCCGCCGGCATCACATATCTCGGAGCCTCAGCCGCTCCGATCCCCAGCGGAGACCGTCCCACGGCAATCAGGCCGATCGTCAGAGACGAAAATAGCACCTGCGCCACCAGCAACGTTGTTGCTCCCTCGGCGCGATCCCTTCTCCGCATCGCCTGCGCCAGGACCAGGCCGATTCCCACTAAACCAACGGCGCCGAGCAGCCGGGCCGCTTGCTGCCCCAACATCGGCAGCACCGGCCCACCGATGACGACGAGTGCGAAGTCGACAACGCGGTCGGGTCTCGCCAGCGATGCCACCGGATCCTGGCTCTCCGCTGGTTGTGAATACCCGGCAAAGTAGGCAGCGCTGCAAATGATGCCGGCGGTTACGATCGTTATGAGCCAGGCGCGCGGCGCGCGGAGCCACCAAGCCATGATCGCAAGTAGCGCCCAAACCCAGATGCCATTCGCCACGCTGTACTGGGACACGATTGCGAGCGCGACCGCCACGCCAACCAGCCCCGTTCGAACGCGCGGGCGTTTCGCCGAATGAGCTGCTGCAAGTGCGGCAAGTGCTCCCGTCCCAGCCGTATAGCCGATCGTCCAGAGCACTTGGAACGGGATGATGAACGTTTCAATTTGTGCCGTCGTGAACTGAAGTGCCAGTGCTGCCGCACAGCACACCACAAACGTTCGCATCCCGATCCGTTGCTGCATATAGAGCCCGAACGCTGCTGCGCTTAGGACTACTGACTCCGCGAACTGAAGCGTGATGTTTACGGCTGGGTACAGGTAACCCTGTCCGCCGAAGAACTGAAAATCGGCGAAAAGGACCAGTCGTGGAAACGCCGGCCTGTGCTCATTGTGCTGCGCGAACCAATCGGCAAGACCGTAGTCGCCCGCGCGTAGCCGGCCAAAGTCTGCCACCGTCGCCCATTCGTCGTAGTACGGCAGGTTCGTGTGCAAGGCCACGGCCGTCGCGATCGCTTCGGCGAATACAAGGAGTGCTACGATCCCGGTTGCCACCGTCGCCAGGTCCGCCAGGGTCACGCGCTCAGTCGCACTCCTGGAGTTCACCAGCCCCTCCAGCTGAGCGCGAGTCCGTCTGATCACTGGCGGATGATACCTCGTACAACTGGGGCCATACGCCTCCCGCTACCTGGTCTGCGTCGTATGCTTCGTGCGGTGAATAGTAGGCTCTGGCCGCGACGAGACAATGAATGGCCGGTTTGCCCTTGGTGAATCTCCCCGATGGGGCCGGATCGCCGGCTCAGCTCCCCGTCCTGAGCATCGTCATTCCCGCCCGGAACGAGGCCGGGAACATCGCGGCGCTCCTTGCCGCGCTCGACCGCGAACTGGCACACGTCTCCCGCGAATACGTGCTCGTCGACGATAGCGACGACGACACGCCTCAGAAGGCCCGCGATGCCCGGCCGCAAGCTCCGCTCAACGTCTGCCACCGGGGTGCCGGCGAACGGCACGGCGGCCTGGGCGGCGCCGTCACACTGGGTATGCGCAGCGCCCGTGGTCGTTGGGCATGCGTCATGGACGCCGACCTGCAACACCCCCCCGAGGCTGTAAGGCGACTCCTGGAAGCGGCCCAGGGAGAGGCATTCGACCTCGTCGTTGCCAGCCGTTACGTCGAGGGTGGCTCCGCAGCAGGTCTGAGTAGCCCGGTGCGCAAGTTTGTTTCGAGGCTGGCGTCACGGCTGCCCCGCTGGCTCCTGTACCCCCGCATCGGCGCCGTGTCCGATGTCGTGAGCGGCTTCTTCCTCGTGCGCCGCGACGCGGTCGATTGGGCAGCGCTCCGGCCTCGCGGATTCAAGATTTTGCTCGAACTGATGGCCCGTACCCCCGGCCTCCGTGCTACCGAAATCCCGTATACGTTCGGCGAACGGACCGCCGGTGAGTCAAAGGCAAGCTTGCGCGAAGGGGTTCGATTCCTCAGGCAACTCGTTTCTCTCTGGTTGTCCGAACCCGGCGCTGGCCGGCTCTGGAAGTTCCTCGCCGTCGGCGCCACTGGACTCGCGGTCAACGCGGCAGCTTTCGCCGCCGTCCATCGTGCCGGCGCCTCGCCCTTCCTCGCGTGGATTGCCGGTGTCGAAACGTCCGTCCTCTCCAACTTCGCGCTCAACGCACTCGTCACCTTCAGGGACCGTCTGGTGCTCCGTCGCGGCACACAGGTCGCCGCTGCGCTCGCCGGCTACCATGCAGCAACCGTCGTTGGCATTGCCGTCAACGCTGTAATCTTCTCGGCCGGTGTCGCCGCCACAGATATCGACCCACTCGCCTGGGCGATGCTCAGCGCCACCGCCGGTGCGCTCGTGAACTACAGCCTGGCTGGCCGAATCGCCTTTCGGCGACGCCCGGCCCCATGGATCTGAACGCGGCGGAGACGGGTCGAAGCCCGCATCGCTTCTCTTGCGCAGATCTCGACCTAAGCCGCTTCACCATGCCCAAAGAATTTCTCCAATCCCGCGACCGCTGCTCGGCGCACTGTCCGGTTAACCAGATTGGGTCGAATTCCGTTACAGGGTTGACACCCTTTCGTCAGTTGACGCAGAGTGTCCGTCAAGGTGGACGAAAGTCCGTCTTTCTTGGATCAACCCTCCACCAGTCCCGGCTGCAACCGGGATGGGTCGGCGCGAAGAGTGCAGCACATCCGCCGTTTGGCAGGCGTGCAGAGGCCCGGAAAGGAGTGCTCTCCCCCCTCACAAGCACGTTAACGACTATCCCCAAAGTCGATCGTCCTCGGCCGCAAGGCCATCAGGCTCTGTGCACGAAAAAGTTGCACACGAGCAAATTCTCAAAGGGAGAGAACCTTCTACATGCGCAAGATTTTCGGCGGCGCCATGCTCTTTTCGGCAGTTGGCGCGACCATCCTCGGCGGTGCCCTCGCATGGCAGGACACCCAGATCACCGACTTCGAGACCGTCGACGTCGGAACAGTTGCGTTTGCCATCGACTACACCGAGGCGCCCGGCGCAATGCTCGGACCCAACGACGATTCTCCGAACCTCGTCGGTGGTGGCCTTCTGAGCAACACCGGCAGCCTCAACCTCTACTGGGTCGGTGGGGCGGTTGGCATGGCTGGCACAAGCAACAACGCCACCTGCAATGCTGCCAACTTCGTTGGCACCGTGACGCCGCTTGCTGACCTTGCCTTCGGCGGAGAGCTCAGCGCTGGTGAGCTCGGTCAGCAAGGCTTCCAGGTCGATATTGCCGTCAAGTCGTCGGCTCCTGAGGCCTGCATGGGTGAGACCCTCACCTACACCGTCGCCGTCACCATGGGCACCCAGCCCGTAAACTAGGTCTGAATGTTCGACGCCATGCGGCGTCGGTCACAACCTTTCGTTTGGTGGCGGGAGCGGTTAGCTCCCGCCACCAAACGCACTCCTTTTTCATCGAAGCCGAGGGGTCGCAGTTGGGCTTGTAACCCGTTCATATGCTGGAACAAGAAAATAAGCACTGGATTCTTGCTGTTGTCAGCGCTTTCGGTGGCATCCTATTTGGGCTTTCCATCGCCGCCGCTGCTGTAGCCCTTTTTGCTACGCTCTTTCTCAACTATCACATTATTTCGGTAAAGACTGGCTCGATGGCGCCCGCCATCGAAAAAGGTGACTTCGTTGTCGTCCGCCCTGCTCGCATCGACAAGATCAAGCAGGGAGACGTCATCCTCTTCAATCAGGCGAATACCGGTCTCCCGTTTGTCCATCGCGTCATCGGTATCCGCGAAAACCAACTCAACATCGTCGATGGAGACCAGAAGCTCATCAGCCAGAAGCGTGAGTTCTTCTTCACCACGAAAGGCGACGCCAACACGGCTAACGACGGCGGGACCGTCTCCAAGAACGAATACATCGGTCGCGTCTGGTTCCACGTCCCGACTTTCGGCATCGTTGCCGCGGGCCTTTCACCCACGTGGTTCCTGATCGGACTTGTGGTCTTTTTCGGCGTCCTCTGGGCAGCCTGGGAGGTCTTCCACCGCCGCGGTGGAGGCTCTGGCAGCCGCCGCGCGAAGGGCAAAGCTCGCAAATCTGGCCGCCCGCTCCCGACCCCCGCAGGCCGTATGGAATTCCGGCGGCGGCCTTCCACGGTGAAGCGGCTCGCCACGAGGGCGACAGACGCTTTTATTGATGCCGCCGATAGGCTCCTGTACGTGGCCCAGATCGTGCCGTCCCGGCTCCGATCGTTCGTCACCGGCAAGACCCGTCCACAGATGCACCGGCCAACTCGTGGCCTCGTCCGTACAGGTTCCGGCCTCTGGATCCTGCTCCCGGCCGCCGTCTGGATTGCAGCGATTGGTATCATGCTTGGCGCCTCCGCCTTCGCCGCTCCAGGAACTCCCGGCCGGTGGGAGGGTCAGGCAGAGGTTGGCGGACAGATTAAGGTCAAGGTCGTCACGCCGACGCCCACGCGTACGCCCTACGGGTACAAGGCGCCGAGCCCTTCGCCGAGTCCGGGCCAGCAACAGGCGCCTGCACCGTCCGGCCCCAGCTGTAACGACGTCGTCGCAACACCGGCCCCCACGTCCCGGTCTTTCAATCCGTTCGGACATGGCAGCAACAACCGGGTGTCGACGCCTGAACCCGCCGCGACATGTGAGCCCACCCCGGCGCCGACAGCAACCGTGACGCCGTCCCCGTCGCCTCCGGTCACGGAAGAGCCAACGGCAACCGAGGAACCGACTGCAACCGAGGAACCGACTGCGACGGAGGAGCCAACGGCAACCGAAGAGCCAACGGCAACCGAGGAACCGACTGCAACGGAAGAGCCAACGGCAACGGAAGAGCCAACGGCAACCGCGACTTCCTGACCTGACGCTGCGTCCTTTGCCGATGGAATAGTGCCCGGGCTTCCGTCTTTTTGGTCGTTGGCCACTCCGCCTGTACTATCGGAGCCATGGCAGCTACGGCGGTTCTACGCCGCGAGACTGGCCGCCGCCTCCGACGTGCAAGCTCGCAACCAATCTCTCGCGCAATCTGGCTCGGGGTTCTCATCGGGCTTGTGTCAGGCCTCGGTGCAATCCTCTTTTCCGAAGCAATCATCTTCGCCACCGAGCATCTCCTCGGTGCTGCCGCGGGCTTTCACCCCCCGGAACCCCTCGGTGAGGGTGGACCGGGCAGCGACGCGTTTGACGCTCCCGACCGCCTCTGGGTTCTCCCGCTGATCCTCGGCTTCGGCGGCCTGATGTCCGGCATCCTCGTTTACTACCTGGCGCCCGAGGCAGAGGGCCACGGCACCGACGCCGCGATAGAGGCGTTCCACCTCAAGGGCGGACGCACCCGCCTTCGTGTCATCCCCGTGAAACTCCTCGCTTCGGCCTTCACCATCGGTTCCGGTGGTGCTGCCGGCCGCGAAGGCCCGACCGCGCAGATTGGCGGTGGCTTCGGTTCCTTCATCGCCGACCGTCTTAACCTCGGAGCGATAGAGCGGCGGAAAGCCCTGGCCGCTGGCATGGGCGCCGGCATTGGGGCTATCTTCCGCGCACCTCTGGGCGGCGCAATGATGGCTGCCGAGGTGATGTACACCCATGACTTCGAGGCCGACGTAATCCTCTTGGGCCTGATCTCATCAATCGTCGCCTACGCCGTCTTCGGCTCGTACTACGACTACTCCCCGATGTTTGGAAACACGGCCGACTTCGAGTTTAAGCACGCTTACGAACTGTTGTATTACGCCGGGCTTGGCGCCGTCTGCGGACTCATGGGTATCCTCTACGTCCGCGGTTTTTACGGCACTCATGCTCTTTTCAAGCGCCTCAACGTCCCCTGGATTGCCAAGCCGGTGATCGGTGGCGTCCTTGCCGGTTGCATCGGTATGGTGATTCCAGAGTCCATCCACGTCGGCTATGGCTGGGTCCAGCGCTCGCTCACCGTCGAGCAGCTGGCCGATTTCAGCCCATGGCTTCTTCTCGCGCTGCCATTTGCAAGGATCGCTACCACATCCCTCACTGTGGGGTCCGGTGGTTCAGGCGGTATCTTCGGCCCCGGCATGGTCATCGGCGGTGTCACGGGCGCACTCGCGTTTCGTATCTTTCACGATGTCCCTGGGTTTCCCCAGGAGCCCGGTCCCGTCGTCATCATCGGTATGATCGCGATGTTTGGAAGCGTGTCGCACGCTCCCCTCGCCATGCTCCTGATGGTCGGGGAAATGACTGGGAACCTCTCGCTGCTTGCACCCGCTATGGTTGCCGTTGCTGTCGCAACCCTCCTCGTCGGTGACATCACGATCTACAAGAGCCAGGTGCCTACGCGCGCGGACTCTAATGCCCACCGCCACCGTTTCGCCTTCCCGTTGTTGAGTGCGCTTCCGGCTCAGCGCGCCGTTTCGCCATTACCTCAGATACCGGACGACTACAGCCTCCTCCAGGCGATTTCCGTGGTGGAGTCCTCCGGCAGTACGCAAGCGGTCGTCGTTGCAGCCAATGGCACGCTCGTTGGCGATGTCAGCCTGGAGTCGCTGCGCGCGGGTGCTGCCGAAAACGCGAACCAGCCTGTGACTGCGATCGCCGGCAGGATTCCCTCGACGATCCCCGCTGATATGCCGCTTGATGAAGCACTCGACCGGTTGACCGCACAGGAGCGCCGTTGGCTGCCCGTCGTCGACCAGCACGACCGTGGGCGTATCCTCGGAGCCTTTGACGCCGCCGCTCTCATTCGATCATACCGGCGTGCCGTGAGCTCTCAGGTGCGCCCACTGACGCCCGTCGATGAGGACGTCAGCACCCTGGAGCTAACGCTCCCGGAGGCCTCGCCCGTGGCTGGCCTGCGTCTTTCCGAGGCCAACCTGCCGCCTGGCGTCCGCATCCTCACGGTTGAGCGTGACGGCCATGTGACGCCCCCCGATGGTTCGACGCTACTCGAAGTCGGGGACCGTCTCACGATCGCTCTCCCGGCCACCACCAGTGCCCGTGTCCTCACGCGCTTCCTTGGGGACTAGTGCCGCCATCGCCCGCGCCGGGCCACCGGTGGTGGATGGTCAATCATTTGTGCAATGGCCCTGAGTCGTCTGGCTCGGTGGGCTACGACGCAGGCGCTACCGCTTCTCCCTCCACGACCGTTTCGCCTTTCTGGTTTTCGGTCCAGACGCGAATCGTCGCTAGCCCGTCGGCGATGCTTACGACCTCGGCTTTCGACGTCAGCGTGTCGCCGGGCCACACCTGGCGTGTGAAACGCACGCCGTACTTCTTGAGGCTCGCCGCCCCAAGCCAATCCGTGAGCATTCGCGCCGTGAGCCCCATGGAAAACATGCCGTGTGCGAACACGCTCGGATAGCCCGCATTCCCGGTCGCCACGGTGTCATCGTGATGGAGCGGGTTGAAATCACCGCTGGCGCCCGCGTACTTCACTACGTGCGTGCGGTTGACGTTTTCGATGACCACAGCCTCGTGGGTATCGCCTACTTTCAGTGCCATCGTCCTCACCTTCCTACTGGTCCACGGCGCGTTCGGTTTGTACGCCGATTGACCGCGCCGTGACGCAAAGCACACCGTCCTGGTTCCGGTACTCGGTGATCGATTCGCTGAAGAGTAGCTTTCCGCCGCGGCGGCCCTGCTTTTCCCAGCGCTCGCCCGGCCGCGATGTCACGGTCAGCGTGTCGCCAACGTGAACCGGGTGGTGGTACTCATAATGCTGTTCAGCATGGAGACCTCGTGCCACTCCCCCGCCACCTCCCTCGGGCCCGTCGCCCCGGTGCCGCGGTGCCGTGCCCTTGCGCGGACGTGTCAGATCCAAGAAGTAGTCAGGATCCCAGTGTGCGCTGCATTGCACGAACGTTGGAGGGATCACAATCCCTCCCAGCGCTTTGGTGGCCGGGTCACCTGGCTCCGAGAACTCGGGTCGGATGTCGAGCAGCGAGCGCGCAAACAGCATCACCTGCGTCCGGTCAATCGGAAATTCAAACCCCTCGTCAGCCACGGCTGCCTCCTCTTTTGGTAGTAGTGCGCAGTCTACGCGCTCCCAGGAGCCCTTTCGATGGGTTCAATGATCGCTCCCCGCCCGGTAGAGTGCGGGCGTCCGGACTTTGCGACCGGAGGAGGATCCAATGAGCACCTTGGAAGCCACTCGCCCCGAAGATTGCCTCGCAATGCACGCAGGTGAACTCCGCCTGAGCGGCCTCGATGCTTCGATCACCATCATCCGTGATCGCTGGGGTGTGCCTCACATCCGGGCAGGTAGCATTCGCGACGCTTTCTTCGGTCAGGGCTTTTGCATCGGCCAGGACCGCCTCTGGCAGCTCGAACTCTATCGCCACATGGCCCACGGGCGTGCGGCCTCTCTGCTTAACAAAGGCCTGCTCCGGCTCGATATCCAGAATCGCCGGCTGGGCTTTGGCCGCCTCGCTGCCGCCGAATGGGAACACCAGTCCGCCGAGGCGAAACTTGTCCTCCAAGCCTATGCCGACGGGATCAATGCGGCGATCGCTACGCAGCCCCGGCCATATGAATTCGTCCAACTCGACCACGCCATGGCACCCTGGACTCCAATCGACTCGCTCGCCGTGATCAAGATGGTCAATTCTGGCAACCAGTGGGCCACGAAACTGAAGTTCGGGCAGATCGCTTCAAAATTGGGTGCCGAGGCGGTCGAAGCCCTCGTACCGGGCGTTCCGGTCGGTGGCGCGCTCATCACCCCATCTGGTGCCCGCTGGACTGGCCAACCCCACCCCTTCAAGGAAGACATCCTGTCCGCCATGGGCCAGCCTGACGGCCCCCAGAACTCTGGCGGCGGCTCCAACTGTTGGGTGATCCACGGGTCCCGCACTGCGACAGGCTGGCCACTGGTTGCCGGTGACCCGCATCTCGGCCTCACTGTCCCGGCACAGTGGTACCTCGTCCACATGGAGTGCCCCGAATTCACCGCGGCTGGCCCCTGCAATCCGTGCTACCCGGGCCCCGTGTTCTACGGCCACAACACGCACGTCGCCTGGACCATGACCCACGCGCAGGGCGACCGCTGGGACGTCTATCGCGAAAGAGTCCGCCGTACGGCCGGGGGCCCGGAAGTGCTGTTCAATGGCGCCTGGGAGCCCATGCAACGCCTCGACGAGTCATTCGATGTCCGGGATCAGCCAGCCGTGCGAGAGACTATCTGGCTGACCCGCCACGGTCCGGTGATCTTTGGCGACCCGCTGGTCGACGACGAGGTGCTTGCAGCTCGTTGGGGCCTCGCCGAACCGGCACACGACACCGACGCCATGCTGGCCATGCTCCGCGCTTCCAACCTCGATGAGGCTCGTACCGCCCTGCGCCGCTACGACTCCGTTAGCGGAAACTACTGCTTCGCCGACATCGCCGGTCGCATCGCCTATCAGTACAGCGGCCGCATCCCGGCCCGGCCCGCATGGCTGCTGCCCGTCCCCGGCTGGGATGGCCAGCACGAATGGACCGGCGACGTCCCGAAGGAGGAACTCCCGATTGGCGAGAACCCCGAAAACGGGTTCTTCGTCACCGCTAACAACCGCACGACCACGCCCGATTACCCCCACTACCTCACCTACATGGCGACACGGTTCCGGGCTGATCGCCTGCGCGAACTCCTCGACCCGCTCGAACAGGCGACGGCGGCTGACTGCCAGCGCCTGCAGTCCGACCTCACCAGCATCCATGCCCGTGACATGGCCGCCTGGCTCACGCGCTCGCTCGCACCGGACCCCGCGGCCGCCCGTCTTCAGGGCATTCTCAGCGGATGGGATGGGCATATGCCGCCTGACTCAGCCGCGGCTCTCGTGTTCGACTTCGCCTGCGAGGCCCTTGCCGAACGCACCCTCCGCGCTTACTACGCACCCGCCTACAATGTGCCCGACTTCACCGTCATGGAGCAGCGCCGCGTCCTCTACGAACAGATGGCGGAAGGTGCTCACCTCATGCTGGTTCACGATACTTCGTGGGACACGGCAGCTCATGCAGCTCTCTCCGTTGCCGCCGGGCGCATTGAAGCACGCTTCGGCGCCGATCCTTCCGGCTGGCGTTGGAGCGATGCTCATGTCGTTTCCTGGCGCCACAACCTCGGCCGGGACGACCGCTACGCGGCCATCCTCAATATTGGCGATGTCCCCATCGGCGGCCACGGAGATACGCCGTTCAACACCATGACCGACCATGGTGCTGCCTCGACACATGGTGTCTCCTACCGGCAGATTATCGACCTGGCGGACGTCAACGCGATGCAGGTCTGCCTGCCGCCCGGTAACTCCGGCCAGCCCGGCTCACCGCACTATGCCGATGGGATCGACTCCTGGCGCGACGTGGAATATCACCCGCTCCACGTCCACTGGGCGGACATTAATGCCAATGCCGAGGCGATGCTGACGCTCATCCCGGGGTAGTCACCGCGGCATCGTTAGACCAGACGGATCCGGAGCCCGCCGATGAGCATCGTGCCGTCATCGACCGG
This sequence comes from Dehalococcoidia bacterium, assembly GCA_020432045.1. Taxonomy (GTDB): domain Bacteria; phylum Chloroflexota; class Dehalococcoidia; order Tepidiformales; family Tepidiformaceae; genus JAGQHB01. The sequence continues at coordinate 54,249 of JAGQHB010000075.1, forward strand.
CAGTCCCTGACTCCTTGCCGCCGTGATGATCGCATCCCGGTCATTTGTGACCACATCGATGCCGCCGAGCCCCTCCGGTCGCCCGTCAGTGCAGGCCACGAACCGGATCGTGGCATTGTCCAACGCCAGTTCGTATGTGCTTTCCCCGCGGCTCTCCAGACGCCATTCCGCGATGGCAGCCCATCGTGTGGCAACCGTCGCCGGGTCGTCACATTGAACCTCCGCCGCCACGATGTCTCCCACGCGTTCCGTGTGCCGCGCAGCGGTCCAACCAGCACCGCCCGCCGGGTCCCAGGGGCCATCCGCATCGTGCGCCCGGGCGCCAAGCTGTTCGTCGATCTCGAAGAACGACCCGCCAGTGTCCTTTGGGTGCATCTGCATGTTGCGGAATGTATCCCGGTCGGACTGGCTCACCAGCCGGATGCCCAGCTCAGCCACACGTGCCCGGCGCGGCGCGTGGTCATCGCATTGTGCGATCACCATGTAGCCGCCGTCGCCTCCGCGCCGTTCGAGGTAGCGGCCTCCGGCGGTCCCTGGCTCCGTCGGCGCGACGACTTCGAGAAACTGGTTCCCGACGGGCATCAAGACGTTCTCAAGCCCGTATTTGCCCACGCCCGGGTCACGATGACATACCGCGATGCCGAGGACCTGGCGCAGATCTTCAACTACCGGTTCCAGTTCTGCCACGACGATTGCGATCTGGCGGAGCCTCAACCACATGGCTGCTACCGTGCCATTTCCGGCGCCGGGACGCCCGCTGCCTTGAGCTGTTCACGCCGCCTCTCGAGGAACTTCTCCCACCATGGCTCGAACACAGACGTCAGGGGCTCGCCTGCCATGTGCATCCCGTAGATGCGTTCGTACTCGCCCGCCACCGCGTCCTCCAGTGCCTCGCGTCCGCCCACATTGTCATAAACCCAGTCTGCGCCAGGAGCCCGCACATCTCGGGGCACCATGGATTTCAGCCGCTGGGTCACCTCTTCCTCGCTCATCCCCCGCGTCTCAACCAATCGGTGCCGCGCCGTGTCGTCATCCACCGCGATCAACCACGTCTGATCACACCAGCGTGCGTACCCCGGCTCCATCAGGTTGACCGCTTCCATCACTGCCACAGCGTCGTCCGGGAGTTCAGCTCGCCAGCGGTCGATCTCGGCATGGATAGCATCAGTAATGGATCCCATCGCTGTTGTGAGCTTGGTCATCTCCTCCGGCTTGCCGAAGACCTTCGCCCCGAGCACTTTCCGGTCGACAAACCCATCAGCTCCGACGACGTCCGTTCCAAATGCTTCAACGACACGGTCGAACCCCGGCGTGCCGGGGTCGTAGAGTCGATGCACGAGCTTGTCGGCGTCGCAATGGATGGCGCCCCGCTCCACCAGGAGCTGCGCAACCGTTGACTTTCCGGCCGCGATCGTCCCCGTCAGGCCAATCACCAGTGGCATTCGTCCCTCCTCAGGCTTCGAATGGATGTGCTTCCCGCCATCGGCGGGCGACGGCTCCCATCGTTTCGAACCGTACGCCGGGTGCAGCACTCATGTGCTCGATGAGCCGTTCCAGCATCATCACGCGGCTCCCCCGCCCGATGATCTGCGGATGCATCGTCAGTGTGAACACGCCACCCGGATGGTTGGCCAGCGCGTAGTCGAACTCCGCCGACCACGTCTCGTAGACATCGGACGGAGATCGCAGTCCGACGTGATGCCGCTGCCAGTTCAGGCCGAAGTAGGGCCAGTCGTCCAGTGCCCAATCCACCGGGAGCTCGACGATCGGGACGCGCGGCCCCGGAACGAATGGACCCTCCGCACTCACCACGTCGTCTTGTCGCGCCCAGTACGGCTCGAAGTCCGCCGCCATCAGGCTTGAGTCGTAGCTGAAGCCGTTCGCCAGCAGCAGTCCAACCGTGGCTTCAGAATGATCCCACGCTGGCGAGCGGAATCCCTCCGGACCCGTTCCCGTCAGACGCGTGATCGAAGCAATGCCCCGTTCGACAGCTATCCGCTCCTCTTCAGCCGTAACGGCGCCGGGATTCTCATGGCAGTAGTTGTGATGGCCAACTTCGTGCCCGCCGTCCACCACTGCACGGCATGCATCCGGAAACGAATCAATAGTGTGGCCCGGGATGAAAAATGTGGCGGGAATGGAATGGCGCGCGAGCAGATCGAGGATCCGCCGCGCGCCAACCAGTCCATACTCTCCTCGTGATACCGCCGATGGGCTCTGCTGCCGCATCGACCCGATCCACAGTGACACCGCGTCGAAGTCGAAGCTCAGGCAGACAGACAGGCCATCAACGTTGCTCACGAGTGTTTAGGGCCGTTCGTTCGAGAACACGATCGTCCCCGAAGCCATGAACATGCCGCCCACGCCGTGCGAGACCGCCACCTTCACGTCAGGGACCTGCGCCGCGGCCGTGCCACGGACCTGACGCACGCTCTCCTGCAGCGCGTACATGCCGTACATGCCGGAGTGCGTGTAGCTCAGGCCACCGCCGTTCGTGTTGAGCGGCAGCTTCCCGCCGGGGCGAGTGTTGCCTGCCGCGATGAACGGACCGGCTTCGCCACGGCCCACGAACCCGAGGTCCTCGAGCCCGTAAATCGGCAGGTGAGCGAATGCGTCGTAAATCATCAGGTGATTCACGTCCTTATGCGTGATGCCAGCGTCCGACATCGCCCGTGGTCCGGCCACGCGGAACGCACCCGAGCGGGTGAGGTCCTTCATCTGGCTCACCATCGGTGTCTCGACGCTCTCGCCAGTGCCCAGGATGTACACCGGCTTGGTCGGAAAGTCCTTCGCCCGGTCAGCCGAGGTGATGATCAGCGCGCCGGCGCCGTCCGTTACCAGGCAGCACATCAGCAGCCGGAACGGGTAGGCGATCATGCGCGAATTCAACACGTCGTCAACCGTGATCGGGTCCTTCATCACAGCGTTCGGGTTCTTCCCTGCCCATTCGCGCTGTGCCACGGCCACGGCCGCGAGGTGCTCCTCAGTCGTCCCCGTTTCCTTCATGTAGCGCTTCACCGGGATGGTGAACATCGATGGCGGTCCGGTGACGCCGGTCCAGCCTTCGTACTGTGCGTTCATCGTCTGGCGGCCGCCACCGAATCCGGCACGACCGAGTTGCGACTTTCCGCTTTCGCCGTGCGTTACGAGGATCGTCTTCGCCAGGCCTGCTTCAATCGCCGCCACCGCGTGGCGGACGTGCAGCATGAACGAGCACCCGCCGACGCTAGTGCCGTCGACGTAGCTTGGCGGGTCCATGCCGAGGTACCAGGCGACTTCAGCCGGGTTACCAACACACGCGATGCCGTCCACGTCCTTCGGGCCGATGCCCGCATCCTTCATGGCGGCGATGGCAGCTCCGGCCTGGAGGCCCAGCTGCGAAAGTTCGGGAATACGCCCCGATGCGTTGACCATCTCCGCCGCGCCAACGACGGCGGTTCCACCTCGAGTCGGCATTGTTTAGCCTCCCTTTGCCGGCCGGAACAGCGGCAGCGTCACTTCTTCGTTCACCGTATGCGGCGCCAGTTCGAGGGCCATGTCCAGGATCAATGCCTCGGGCGTCTGCTCACAGTCGGTGATGTTCGTCAGCATCGTCGGACCCTCCGCGAGCTTCACCACACACAGGCCGACGGGCCCTTCGAACCCTGGAGGGGGCCGGTTGTTGATGACGTAGCTCAGGAGCGTGGCCTTGCCACTCGCCTGGAACCACTCGACTTCCTGGGATGGGTCCCCGGGGAAGAACGGCCGCGGCGGGAAATACGCCTGGCCGGACTTCTTGCTGCGCTGCAGCATCAATTTGCCCTCCTTGAGTCCTTCCCAGTAGGGAGCAGACTCCGGAGTGGCCTGGGGGATGTAACGAGAATAGTCGTGCAAACCCTTCCGCCTTTCATGTTTCACAGGGTGTCCGGGAGTCTCTCCCGGCACAGGAAACGGAACCCTACATGTCTACCCTGCCGCGCCGGGCGGGGCAAGCGAATCCACTGATTTCCTGCCTTACTCGTTCACTTCCTGCCCATACAGCGCCTCGCGCAGATCAACGGCAAGGTTCTTGCCGTCCAGCAAGAGGTGCCGCGGATTAAACCCGTCCGCGCGCACCGCCATCCTCAGCCCCGACGGTGCGATGTCTGCCGGCAGCGCAAAGCCTGCAAGGCCGTCCCTGTTCGTCCTCGTTCGCGCAACTACCCCGTCGACGTGGTCGGTGACCAGGATGTCCGCGCCTTCAACTGGAGCATGGTCTCCGGCGGTGTTTCCATCGTGGTCCCGGACCCATGCCCGCCCGCTCCGGCCATCGTGGGCCACCTCGATTTCCACCTCGACATCCCGCAGATAGATGAACGGCTCCGTCGTCACCGTCGCCATGCCATCGCGCTCAGGGATGCGTGCCGGGTTCGCAAGCAGCGTCACATCCTGGACCGCCATCCCGTGGTCCGTCGTAATCACGAACAACGTTGACTCGAAAAGACCCAGTTCCTCCAGCAGGCCCAGGATGTGTCCGATCCGGAGGTCCGTCTCGTCGAGCGCCTGCCTTGCACCCTCGTGATGCGGCCCGTAGTCATGTGCAGCCGAATCGGGTTGGCTGAACTCGTGGAATACGAACCGTGGAGGCGCATGCGAATGATCGAGGAAAAGCTGCCGGGCCTGCGCCAGCCCGCGATTGTCGATCTCACCCATCATCTTGTGCCCGTGCTCTTCCAGTTCATCCTTCCAGCGCGGGCTGATCTCGTGTTCGGTCTCCCTCGTAAGTTCGATGAGCCAGGCTCGATCGCCGACGAGTCGCCGCTCCAGCGTCGCGTGGTCCGCGCCGCGTACACACGGCTCAATGATCGAAGCCGTCAGTGCTCCACCATGCGCTCCATCCCAGTCCCCATACACGCGGTGGAAGGCCTCGAAGAGCGTCTCTACCCGGCCGGAGAGGAATGCTGCCGTGTCGAATTGCTGCCCCTGCGGCGACACCACCTGTTGCTGGGCGCGCATGTAATAGCTGGGGTTCACGATCCCGTGGTGCCCGCACCACGCACCTGTGCCGATCGCGTTGTGGCTTGGCCAGGTGATGCTTGGGAAGTTCGTGATGCTTCCGTGCTCCAACATCGCTCCGCACTCGATTAGCCGGCGCAGATTCGGGATAGATCCAGGGTCTCGTTCCAGCCGGTAGCGCAGCTCCGTGTGGGACTGTCCGTCCAGCAGCAGCAGATACACGCGTTCCGGGCCCGCACCCCGGGGCTCCCGCACTGCCTCGATAACTTCGCCGTCCTGCCACCGCAAGAATCGGCACGCCTCGTGGCCCAGTTCTGAGCACCGGCGGCCATCCATGTGCCGCCCGTCGACTATGGGAAACCCGAGCATCGCAGCGATCGTCGGCGCGACATCGACCTGTTTCGCCGTCGCGATGATGCTGGCGCCGCGCTTCGCTCCCGGTCCGCTGAAGACGAGCGGAGACCGGCTCTGGATGACATCCACGTTCCCGTGCTGGCCCGGCTGGCGTCCGAATGCGTAGCTCTCCGCCTCGACAACCAGGTCCGGCGCATCCGGCGCGTCGAAGAGCTGCGAGATCCGCTCGTAGGCATACGGGTACGTCAGACGCTCATGAGGCACGAATGCCCGCATCACGTCGTCCGGTGCACCGCCGGCCGTAAGCTCCTCGTCGTAGCTCGAAAGCGCGAACGGATCCTGCCGCTCGATCGGGTTTTCGCCCACCACCTCGATGACCTGGTAGTCATAACCACCGCACCCGTCGCGGAGCCGCACCCACCGAACCATGCCGCGCAGCGCCCATGCTTCGTAACTGCAATGATTCGCCTCGTCCACGCGCATTGTCGCCACGAAGTCGGTCCATCGCTTGCCATCACGAGAAGTCAACAGCTTCAGGATTGCCAGGTTGCCGGATTCCTGCTGGTGACTGGCAAGCCCCTGGCCGCCGATGAGCGGCGGATCGTCGTTGAGTGCTGGGTTCGGTCCTGTCGTGGTCAAGAGGGCGCCTTCGGCCGTGATGGCCGGATGCTACCATCCGTGCCCCCACACGGCGCGATCGCTCAGGCGGGCTCGGAAACCGCTGTGCCCTGCCCGCGAAGACGGCGGATGAACTTGCCAACGTCCCCGTTGTCCCACGCCACCAGCACCTGGCTTGCCACGCCAATCGAGCTGTACGTCCCCGCGACGATCCCGACGAGCAGCACCAGCAGGAAGTTCCTGATCGACTCGCCGCCTATCAGCAGCATCGCAAGCACCGTAATCACGACGACCAGTGATGTATTGATCGATCGTGCAAGTGTCTCCGTCAGGCTCGCGTTCACCGCCTCTTCGAACGGTACGTACTGGTCGTGCTGCACCATCTCGCGCACTCGGTCGAACACAACGATCGTGTCGTGCACCGAGAAGCCGATAACGGTCAGGATCGCCGTGATGAACGCCGTGTCCACTTCGGTCCCACGGAACTCTCCGAGGAATGCGAAGAGACCAAGGACGATGAACGCGTCATGCGTCAGTGCGATGACGGCTGCGACCCCGTAGCGGTAGGGTCGCCGCATCCGGCGGAAGGCAATCGAGATATAGATAAGGATCGCGATCGAGGCCGCAATTACAGCGAATGTTGCATTTCGTGCGATCTCGCTTGAAACGGTCTCCGAGATGGTCGAAAAATCGCGCCGAATGACGCCTGTGCACCCGTCCGCACTCGTCGTCCCGAACTTCGCACACAGCGCCTCCTGGATGTCGTCGATCTCGCCCCTCACCGGCACGGCTGGCCCCACGCTCCCGCCGGACGTTGGCGCGGGCCCGGCCAGCTCCGATGTGCGGATCAGGAATGCGTTGTCGCCAGCGGATTGGATGCGTGCCTCGCCGTGGCCCAGCGCGGAAAGTTCCGCTTTGAGGTCCGGTTGCGTTACGCCGCCGTTCGGAAACTCGAACGTAAAGGTGGTTCCCGAAGTGAACTCAATGCCTGGTTTCAGGCCCCACAGAGCCAGGAATATAGCCGCAACGATGAAGAGGACCAGGGAGACAGAAAGGTAATACCAGCGCTTGCCGGCGAAATCGAACATCAGCGTCCACCCCCGGTTTCCGCGTGCCTTCTAACAGTCCTGGCCTTTTGCTCCTCTGCATTCCAGAGCCAGTGATTCCGTGCCCATGGCGTCCCAACGATCATCTTGAGGAACGTCCGTGTCACGGTGATGGCGCTGAACATCGAAATGAGTACGCCAATCGCGAGCGTCAGTGCGAAGCCCTTCACCAGGTTCGCGCCGAACTGGTCGCCGAACCAGTACAGGATCAGACAGGTGATAAGCGTCGACGCATTCGAGTCCCGGATCGAGGTCCATGCGCGGCGGAACCCGATATCGATCGCCGCGTTCAGCGTGCGCCCCCGGCGCATCTCTTCCTTCATACGTTCGAAGATCAGGATGTTGGCGTCGACCGCCATGCCTACCGAAAGCACGAACGCCGCGATACCCGAAAGCGTCAACGTGATTGGCCACATCTTGAAGACAGCCAGCGTGAGCGCCGTGTACACAGCCAGCGCCGCAGCCGCCAGCACCCCCGGCAGTCGGTAGTACAGGATCATGAACAGGGCGACGGCCAGCAGTCCGATCTCGCCGGCATGCACCGAATTAACAACGGAGTCTTCGCCCAGTGTCGCGCTCACTTCGTTGGCCTGGATGATCCGCATCGGCACAGGCAGCGCACCGCTGTTTAGCAGATCGCTCAAATTCTGCGCTTCCGTGAAGCTGAATCCCCCCGTGATCTGTCCTCGGTCCGAGATGATGGAGTTCACGTTCGCGCTGGAGATGATCTGCCCGTCGATTGTCACCACGAGTAACCGTCGCGGGTCGCCGTCCGCATACCGTGTCGCGTTCGCTGTGATCTGTTCGAGGAGCTTGGACCCCAGGCTCGTCGTCTCGAAGTTCACACTGATCGCCGTCCCCTGCGTCGCAGGGAACGTATTGTTCTTCAAATGCTGACCAGTCATCTCCACGCACCCGGGCGGCGGCGTCGCGCCCGAGGCCTGGGGCAGGCACAGGGTCTTCCCATCAGGTGAGCCAAGGGCCGGGACCAACTCCGAAGCGTCGTTGTAGACCTGGAACTCCAGCTGCGCCGTGCGGCCAACCTGCTCCTGCGCCGCCTGCAATGTCACTCCGGGGATCTGGACGACAATCCGGTCGTCACCGGCAATTGTCACCTCCGATTCGCTCACGCCAAGGCTGTTGACCCGGCGCTCGATGACGCGCTTTGCACCGCCGACCGCCTCTTTGATATCGCCGTCATAGCCTTCCGGCGGGTCGGCCTGCAAGGCGATATAGGCTCCGCCGCGCAGGTCCAGGCCGAGTCGCATCGTCTCTCGCTCGAAGCTGCCAATCTTGATGCCTCGCCCTTCTGGCCAGAAATCGCCGGGCAGGTAGCGGTGCGGCGTGTTGGGCCAGACGGCGACAATGGCAAACGCTGTCAGGGCAACGACGAAAGTAAACAGTCCGACGGTCGTCCTACTACGCACTCTGGCGAGTGGCCTCCTCAGGATTGGCGCCCGCTGGCCCGGGCCGGTCTTCCAGGTCCTCAAGCGTCGTCAGACGCCGCTGAATCGCATCGCTCACCGCTCGCACCCGTACGCCTGGGCTCAACTCGAGGATGACTTCCGTTGGCGCATCGGGCGACTGCACGATGTCCATCACTTCCCCGATGAGGCCCCCCGTTGTCACGATCTCATCGCCGATTCGCAGCGCCCGTACAGCATCTCGCTGCGATCGCTGCTGTTTCAACACCGGCCGCAACAGGATGAAGTAGAACGCCGCCACCGCCGCGACGGTGTAAAAGATGACGCTCCACATGACTGCCATCGGGGACTCCTGGTACCGCTCAACCGCTGGAGGCGGTCTCGTCTCGCATTCTCGCGAGGGTGGCTTGAGCGAGAGCCAACGCATCTGCCCGCTCCCGGATCGAGCCGTTGAGCTGGGCGTCGCGAACCGATGTTAGGACTGCCCCTAACAAGCGTCCACCGGGCAGGTCAAGGTCGTGCATCAGGTCTTCGCCCGTAATCAAAGGCGGCTCGCCCGGCTCGGTTACTGCCCACGCCCGTGCCAGGACGTAGCTCGCGAAGCCGCAATGCCTCCGAAAGTGCTCTCGTGTGTAATTCGGCCCCCGTGTCGCCCATCCGTCGGCCATCTGCACCAGTAAGAGCGCGAGGACATGCCCATCCAAGTCCGTCACAAACCGCCGGATCGCACGGTCGGTGGGAGGCCAGTTTCTGATCAGCTCGCCCGGCCGGAGGTGGTACCTCACCATCCGCCGCACGAAGTCCGTCGCCACTTCGCCGAACCCGAGCTCCGGTAGCCGCTCTGCCACCATCTCGCCGCCGCGCGGTCCATGCCGTGGGAAGCGCAGGCGCCCTTCCACAATCGTCGCCGTCTCCGGCTTGGCAATGTCATGGACCAACGCCGATAGCCGCAGCAGCTGGCGCAGCGGCACGCCGCCGACATCGCCTTGCAGCGTCTCATCGAGGTCCAGCCAACTGATTTCTGCCCGGAGCAACCTGCCGGTGTCACCATTGCCGATGAGGTCGTCCATCGCCCGCACCGCTGCCAGGCAGTGATCGAGCACCGTGTAGTGGTGCAACTCGGGCTGTTTGAAGCCGCGCCCATCTTCCAGCGCTGGAAACCAGGCAGTCAGGATCCCCCGATCGTCCAGCGTACGCAGCGCCTCACCACTTTGCGGGTCGGAGAGCGCTTCGCGGAGCTCCGCGGGCATCGTCATGCCCTACGCCCGCGGATGAGCTTTGTCGTATTCCACCCGCTTCTGCTGGTCCGTGAGCTGCGTGTAGACCTGTGTCGTCGAGATGCTCGCGTGGCCAAGTGCGTCCTGCACGTATCGCAACGGCATCCCGCCCGAAAGCATGTGCGTCGCATACGTGTGGCGCAGCGTATGTGGCGTGATATCCACACCCAGTCCGGCCATCTGCGCATAGTTCTTCAGGATCAACCAGAACCCCTGCCGTGTTAGCCGTTCGCCGCGCCGGTTCACGAAGAGCGGGTAGCGGTGCCTGCCGTCCTTGTTCCGCTCCACACGGTCCTTCGCCATCCGGCGGCGCACCTTGAACATGTACTGCCGCAGTTCGTCCGCCGAGCGCTGTGGGATCGGCAGCACACGCTCCCGGTCACCCTTTCCCTGGCAGCGCACCGTGACAGGATCGCTTTCAAGAGAAACATCGCTTGTGTCGAGTTGTACCAGCTCGGTCACTCGCAGCCCCGTCGCGTACATCAGTTCCAGCATCGCCTTGTCGCGCTGCGACTCAGGCGTGTTCTTCCGCGCCGGCTGCTCTAACAACTCGTCCACCTGCTGAACGGTGAGGGCTCGCGGGAGCGACTTCCCCACCTGCGGCGACTTCAATCGTTCTGTTGGGTCCGCTTCCGTCTGCCCCTCCGCCACGAGGAACCCGAAGAACGATTTCACCGCGGCTACCTTCCGGGCCACCGTGGAGTCCTTGTATTCGCGCGCACGCAGGGATTCGACGAAGGCCACCACGCTGTCCGGCGTCACGTGCTTCCACCAGTCCATCGGGTCCGCCTGGCCAGTGAACTGCTGGAACTGAGCGAGGTCGTTCTTGTATGCCAATATGGTGTTTTGTGATGCATTCTTCTCGACTGTGAGGAAGTCAAGGAATTGCAAGACGGGACCTTCGTTCACATCGCTCACGTGCCGTTCCTCGGTTCGGAGTAGCGCTCGCTGCCCGGCGGACGTCGGCCGGTATCATAGGCGCGGCCGGATTCGGGTGTCCACGTACGCTCCGTGAAGATTCGCTCGCCAGGCCCATCTGCGCAACATAAGCCAATTGCTTATCCGCTTTCGTCGAATCCTGCCCCCTTTCACCCCTTGTCAAGTCCAGTTGTATACGAGAACGATATCCAGCCAGTGTGTGAAGTCCACCTTGTGCCGCCCATCGTCACCCTCCGGCCGATGCGATCCCGGTGAGAAAACGGCACGGATCCGGGTAGACAACCCTCCCATTTCCGCGCAGCAGTCCCGATGCTGCACTGCCTGCTTCACACATCTAGCACCCAACTAGAGCCTCGACCGGAATGACACTGAGATATGGCCAGACACTGGGCTGATCGCCGTATCACTACCGTTGCCGGCCTGCCCATTGATCTTGCCGTCCCTCAGGCGTCCGGGCTTTCCCTCAAGGGCGCGTGTTACGTCTTCGTATCTTCTCGGCTAATCCACGGCGCCGGCGTGGGAACTCCGCCTTGCTCGGCTTGTCGGTGTATCCCGCGTGGGTGCCTTCGCCCGCGTCAGCTTGCCCGGTGAGCCTGCCCTCGTTCCCTGGCGGGCTCATACGGCTGTGTGAACCAGCTGTCCCTGAGCAGGTCCCGGTACAGCGTTAGCCGCCGGCCAGAGTCCAGCTCAACCACGAAGTAGCGGCGCGAAACTTCCTCTCGCCACCACTCATCATCGATCCGCCACGTGTCGTGTATTGCGCGGACTCGCTGGTAGACGCCTCGCCAGAGCAACGCCCGCGGCGCCCCCCGGCCGGTCGCCTCCACCGCCGCCGGGGCCGGTGTGTTGAGTGGCCGCACCACGTCGCTGCTCATCCGGCAAACGCTACCAATCCCAGCTGCCGCTCAGGCAAACGCGACCACGGCTGAACATCGACGATCCGGAAGACCTGCGTGCTGCCGGTGCGCGTGTGGAGCTGTTCAATCGATTCTGTCAGCTCCTTCCAGCGCCGTGGCCCCACCTGCCAGAGGTTTGCCTGGTGGCCGTACTCGCTGCAGAGCCCCGAAAGCGTGACACCGATTGAAATTGCCGCAGAAGGCAGCCGTAGCCGCTCGATCTTTCCCTTGATCGTGAACAGCATTCGCCCCGCATCGGCAGTCGGCTCGCGGAACACCGTCCGGCGGGTCAGTTCCTCGCCGCTCTCCAGCCCCACACGCCAGTCCATGCGCCGGATCGAGCGCCCCTTCGCCTCTTTCCCTTCCAGCGCCCGCTGGATGAGCGTATGCGTCCCTACGACTAATGGTTCGCTGAGTGCTGTTGGCCCTGGCAGGTCGGTGTCTTCCACCAGTACCACCGTCTCGATTCCTGGGACGATGCGCCCATCGTCCTGGCCACGAGCCAGTTCCCAGGCACGTGCCCCTTCACGTCCAAACTGCGCCTGTACTGCCGAAAGCGGCAGTGCTGCGACCTGTCCGAGCCGTTCCAGTCCAAACAGGCGTAGCCGCTGATGCATCGCCGCTCCGGCAGGCAACACCTCCACGGGCAGCCTTGCCAGGAATGCTGCAGTCTTCCCTGCTTCAATCAGGATCGGCCCCCGGGCGTTTTGGCCGTTTGCTCTCGCCTGCTCTGCCAACAGCCGCGTGAAGTTTGCAGCGTGCGCCGCAAATACCGTTTCGGCGGCAGACAGTGCCACCGGCAGCCCGCTCGAATCCCCTGCGGCAGTCCACAGGTCGCTCAGCCAGGCATCGACGCTCATCCGGGCCAGGGCCGCGAGTCCCCGGATTTCAAAGTGCACATGGCCGGGCGCCACTGCCTCTACAAGCGGGCTATACAGCTTGCAAAGCTCGACCATCTGCGTGGCCGCCGCCGCGATATCTCCCTGCCGGTTCGGCAGAAAGACTGCTTCCGGGCAGAGTGCCAGCGCCCGCCGCAAGGTCGTCCCGATGCTCACCCCGGCGGCCGTGGCCTCCTCCGAACATGCCGTCACCGCGCTGTGCTCTTCCGGCGAGCCTCCAATGATGATCGACCGCTTTGCCAGCCGCGGGTCATCGCGACGCGCGAGCACCACGGCAAAGTTCGGGACCAGGAGGCAGGCCACGTTCATGGTCTATAAGAATAGAACAAACGTTCTCGGTCGCGGAGGCAAACGTGACGCTCTTAACCTCGCCGGTGCGCCACCCAGATCTGCTCTCGTCCATAGGCAGGTGGGGCGCCTTCGTAGTCCGAGTACTCTGCTTCCACATCGAATCCGCTCAGCTCCAGCAAGTACCGCATCTCGTACCGGTAGATCCAGCGCATGGGCAGGTTCTCCCACTCCTCCCGCAACACCCGTCCCCCCGCGCCCATCTCCCGGAACCGCCAGCGCTCTACGAACGTCTGCGTGAGTGGGTCGTTTTCTCGCTCCATCGCGTCCACCACCACATCGTTTCCCGTCACCGGGTGCCGGACAGGCTCGCCGATCCGCATGCTCGTCCGTGCCGCGACTCCTCCCGGCACCAGGTACTCCAGCAAGGGGTCGAATAGCGGGACGATGAACCGCCCTCCTCCCTCCAGGTGCCGGTACACGGCCCCCAGGCAGTCGCGCTCTTCCTCCACAGTCAGCAGCATCTGGAACGACCGGAAGGGGCAGATGACGAGCGGGAAACGCTGACCGAGGTCGAACGCGGTCATATCCCGGGAGATGAACTGCGCCCGCTCCGAAGCAGCCGCGCCGGCCGCTTGCCGTTTCGATTCGGCCACGCGCAACATCTCCGGGCTCCGGTCCAGCCCTGTGATGTGTACGCCCGCCGCTGCGATCGCCCAGCTGATCCGCCCCGTCCCGCATGCAAGTTCCAACACTGGCCCACCGCTCCCCAGGGCCTGCTGCACAAAGAAATCTACGTCACCCGGATTCGCTCGAAGATCATACGTCTCGATGTTCAGCCCCGGCCGCTTATAAAACGTCGGCACGCGGCTACACCCTGACGGAGCCAGTCGCCGCCTTCAGGCCGCTCACTTCAAGCACCGCTTCGAACGACGCGATCGCCACGTCAATCTGCGCGTCATCCGGGCGCTTCGTCGTTAGCTTCTGCAGCAGGATGTTTGGGACGAACATCGCCCGGACTGCAGCGTTGTCCCGGAAGCGCGCACCGAGCCGCAGGATCTCGTAGGCGACGGCTGCGATCGGTGGCACCAGTACAACCCGGGAAAGCACCCGCACAAGCAGCCCTTCATCAACGAACACGTCGAAAAGGAAGAAGGTCACCAGTGCCACCATGATCACGACCAGCAGGAAACTCGTACCGCAGCGCTGGTGCTCCTTTGGGTAATCGCGGACGTCCGCCGGAGTCAGTGTTCGTCCGTTCTCATACGCGTGGATGGTCATGTGTTCAGCACCGTGGTACTGGAACACCCGCCGGATGTCCGGCATCAGTCCGATGAGCCAGATGTAGAGGATGAAGAACGCCAGCCGGATCACTGTCTCCACACCCACAACCGCCACTCGCGGCCAATCGAGCCGCTCCAACAGGTGGGCCAGCAGGATTGGCCCGGCGAAAAACACGCCAACAACAAACACCAGCGCCAACGCCATGCTTCCCCAGAACACGCGCTCCGGGAACTCGACCGGCTTGCCGTCGTCAGTCTCTTCTTCAAATGCAATCTTGGACGAAAATGAAAGCGCCCGCGTCCCGAGTGCCAACGTCTCCCAGAGCACGAGCACTCCGCGAATCAGCGGGATACTTCGCAGCCGGCCCGTGTAGAGCGAACTGAGCGCCTCTGCATGGACCACGATGTGGCCCTTCGGGTGCCGTACCGCGACCGCCATATGCCTCGGTCCGCGAATCATCACGCCTTCCATTACGGCCTGGCCGCCGTAGTAGACGTTTGCAACGTTTCCAGGATCGTTTAAATCTTCGGGCATAGCAAAAGGGGCGCCCAATGGACGCCCCTTGTATTCTGAGACCTTGTGCCGCCTGCGGCTACCGGGCCTTCTGGTACCGCCGGTTGAACCGCTCCACGCGGCCCGCTGTGTCGATGATGCGCTGCTCGCCCGTGAAGAACGGGTGGCACACATTGCAGACATCCAGGTGCATCGCCGATCGGGTCGAACGAGTTTCGAACTCGCTCCCGCAGCTGCACTTTATGGTTGCCGTTTCGTACTTGGGGTGCAGGTTGTCCTTCATGTCTCTTTCCGCTGACTAACTTGCCGCCGCGTAGACGCTCACCTTTTTGCGGCGTCCCTTGGCGAACGGTTCGAACTTCACCTGGCCGTCGATCACCGCATAGATCGTGTGGTCGCGTCCGAGGCCCACGTTGCTGCCAGGGTGGAACCGCGTCCCACGCTGGCGGATGATAATTGAGCCCGGCTTCACCACTTCGCCGTCGAAGTGCTTCACGCCGAGCCGCTGCGACGCGCTATCGCGCCCGTTGCGGGAACTTCCGACACCCTTCTTATGCGCCATCTCGCTACCCCTTCGTGATCGACTGTACCACCAACCGGCTCAAATCCTGGCGGTGGCCAAGGATCCGGCGGTAGCGCACTTTGTTCTTGTACTTCATGAACCGGAGCTTTGGCGCCCGGTTATGAGCCGTGATCGTCGCTGTAAGCTGTGCGCCTGAAACGAGCGGCGTGCCCACCGTTGTGCTTGCCTCATCAAGGAGCATCAGCACGTCGGCGAACACGACCGTATCACCGGGCTCTCCGGCAATCCGGCTTACTTCGAACTCCTGCCCTTCACCCAGGCGCAGCTGGCGCCCATCGGCGCGAATGATCGCTTCCATTGCTTCTCTCCGTATTCGGTGGACAAACACCAATGCTAGTCGCAGACAAAGCCGACGGTCAACGCAGGCCAATTCTGCGCGCGCCGCCGGCCTTTTCTCAGTGTTGGTTCGTTGCCGGGTTTAACTTCCCCGGTCGATGTTTGACTTCGTCGTCGTGCTGCTCCCGCCTTCCCATGCCAGGCCTGGAGACGGCCGCGGCTCGAACGTCGGACGCCGAGGCGTGTCGTCCGCCATCTTCGGTGCTGGTGGGTCGTCCTTCTTCGGCATGTCGCTCGGCGGCCATGGATCGTTCGGGTCGCTGTTCAGCAAGCGCATTAGCGCCTCGCCTTCGATCGTCTCAATCTCAACCAGGACGCCGGCAACCTTGTCGAGCAACGCCTTCCGTTCACGCAGCACACGCCGCGCTCGTTCGTGCGCTTCTTCGATGATCGACCGTACTTCCTCGTCGATCTCTTCGGCGACCTTCTCGCTGTAGTCCCTCGTCTCGGAGATCTCCCGGCCAAGGAACACCAACTCTTCGCTGCGACCGAATGTCCGTGGCCCGAGTTTCTCGCTCATGCCAAATCGCGTCACCATCGACCGTGCGATCTGCGTCACCTTCCGGATGTCGTCCGAAGGTCCCGTCGATGCCTCACCGAAGATCAGCTCCTCCGCCGCGTGGCCGCCAAGTGCGCTGCACAACATGTCTTTAAACATCGCCGGTGTGCGGTAGTGGCTTTCCTCCTCCGGGAGGAACCGCGTGTATCCACCCGCCATACCACGAGCAACGATCGTGATCTTGTGCGGCGGGTCGTGGTGTTCCATGAAGTGGCCAATGATCGCGTGCCCGGACTCGTGGTACGCGGTCACCCTTTTTTCGTGCTCCGACATCACCCGGCTCTTGCGCTCCGGTCCCGCGATGACGCGGTCAACAGCTTCCTCGAACTCCGACATCGTAATGATCTTCTTGTTGCGCCGTGCCGCCAGGATCGCAGCCTCGTTCACAAGGTTCGCGAGGTCGGCGCCGCTGAAGCCCGCTGTCGTCTTGGCCAGCACAGGCAGCTGGACATCGTCAGAAACCGGCTTGCCCTTTATGTGGACGTTGAGAATCGCTTCCCTGCCGCGCACATCAGGAGCGTCCAGCACGACCTTTCGGTCGAATCGGCCAGGCCGAAGCAACGCGGGGTCAAGGATATCGGGCCGGTTCGTCGCGGCGATAACGATGACGTTCGTCCCCGTGTCGAATCCGTCCATTTCCACCAGGATCTGGTTCAGCGTCTGCTCGCGCTCGTCGTGTGAACCACCGAGACCGGCGCCGCGCTGGCGGCCAACCGCGTCAATTTCGTCCACGAACACGATGCATGGGGCGTTCTTCTTCGCCTGGTCGAACAGGTCGCGTACGCGGCTCGCGCCGACACCCACGAACATCTCGACGAACTCAGAGCCCGAAATGCTGAAGAAAGGGACTCCTGCTTCGCCAGCCACCGCCCGCGAAAGGAGCGTCTTCCCTGTTCCCGGAGGGCCTACCATCAGCACGCCCTTCGGGATCTTGGCGCCAAGTGCAGCGAACTTCTCCGGGTACTTGAGAAACTCAACAACTTCCGCAAGTTCCTCTTTTGACTCGTCCACGCCCGCAACATCCCCGAACGTCACCGTCACCTTGGTCCCCGTGAAGAGCCGCGCGCGGCTCTTGCCAAAGCTCATCGCCTGTGAATTCGATCCCTGCGCCTGCCTCATAATCAGCAGCAGGAAGAGACCAAACAGCAGGAACGGTAACAGGTTCAACAACAGGCCCAGCCACGGCCCGAAGCCGCTGCTGTCCTTGAATTCGAGATCAACTCCGGGCTTGCCCTCGCCTTGCGCCGTCAGCGGGACGTCCTGGCCAAGCAGCACATCGTCGACCGCTGTGTTCTCGCCCACCTTCGACTTGAGCACGATAGGCTTGCCGTCAGCAAGTTCGTAATACGTCACGTCGAGGTTTCGCCCATCCACCTCGATCTTTTCGACTTTGCCGGCTTTCGTGTCCTGGACTACCTGACCGAAAGCCACTTTCTCCTTGTCGCTACCGCCCGAGAAAAACGCGAACACGATTGCGATCACGGCGACAAGAATCAAGAGATAGATGAAGCTGTTTCGAAGCCAGCGGGAATACAACGGCAACTCCGGGGCAGTTGTCAGCCCTTCAGCGAGTATAGCAGACGCTCCAAGCGGGCCGGTAAGCGCGCTTAACAGCTTCCGGTGCCTGCCGGAAGTTCGCATCACCACTAACTACGGCGGCCCGGGCCACTCCCGCCAGCCCATCTTGAGCGCCGGTGTCTGGTACGATTTTCGCGGCGCGGGCCTGTCCGCGCGAATTTGCTGGAGTGGGTGTACATGAAGATCGCGTTCGTCGGTGGCACCGGTCCCGAAGGAATCGGCCTCGCTATGCGCATGGCCCGCGCCGGTCACAGCATCGCAATTGGCTCGCGCTCAACTGAACGCGGCGAAGAGGGGGCCGCCAAAGTTCGCGAGGTGGTTCCTGCCGCAGCAGCCTCCGGTGGCGACAACCTAACCGTCGTCGCCGGCGCCGATGTCGTCTTCCTCACCTTTCCCTACAGCGGACAGCAGACAACACTCGCTGCGCTCGGCTCCGCCCTCGATGGCAAGGTCGTCTGCAACGTCGCCGCACCGCTCGAATTTAAACAGGGTGTCGGTGCGGTCGCACTCAGCGTCGAAGGCAATAGTGCCCTCCAGGAAGCGATCGCCCAGCTTCCCGGTGCCCGGATCGTCTCGGCATTCCAAAACCTGAGTGCTGAAGAACTCCAACAGCTCGATCATCCGATCGAAGCTGACGTCCTCGTCTGTGGCCGTGATGCCGAGGCCAAAGAGATCGTCATTGGCCTCGCCAACCAGATTGAAGGCGTCCGCGGCATCGATGCTGGTGGCCCTTCTCAATCTCGCTACGTCGAAATGCTGACCTCGTTGCTGATCAACCTCAACCGCAAGCACAAGACGCAGACCGCGATCCGCATCGTCGGCATCTAGCACTCATCGCGAACCGCCAGAGGAGGCGTCGAGCATGCCAGGACTCCAGGTCTTCCCCGTTCCCGGTCTGCCCGAGATCACCCCCGGTGCAGATCTTGCTGAAATGATTGTTGCTGCCGCCTCGGCTGCCGGGACGCCGCTTGCATCTGGTGATGTGGTCATTATTACGTCGAAAATCGTATCCAAGGCCGAGGGCCGCACCGTGGAGCTGGCTGACGTCGATGTCTCGCCATTCGCGCGCCAGTACGCTGAAAAGTGGGAAAAAGACCCGGCAGTCATCGAAATCGTCCTCCGCGAGGCGAGGCGTGTAGTCCGCCAGGTTGGTCCGGTCCTCATTACCGAGACACACCACGGTTTCGTCTGCGCCAACAGCGGCGTTGACCAGTCCAGTTCTGGAGCCCATGGCCGCGCCGTCCTTCTCCCGGAAGACCCCGACGCCAGCGCTCGGGGCTACAGGGATGCTTTCCGAGCCGCCGGCCTCGACATCGCCGTCATCGTCTCCGACACCTTTGGCCGCCCCTGGCGCGAGGCTCAGACTGACATCGCAATTGGCATCGCCGGCATGAACCCGGTCTACAGCTACATCGGCCAGGTCGACCCGCACGGCCATGAATTCCGTGTGCAGGTCCTCTGCCACGCCGACGAGCTCGCCGGTGCCGCCGAGCTTGTCAAAGGCAATATCAGCCGCGTCCCCGTTGCCGTTATCCGCGGCCACCAGTGGGAACCTGATGAAGACGCGACCATGAAGCTCGTCCTCCGCGAAAGCGAGCGTGACCTCTTCCGCTGACGCCGGACCTGCCGGAATCGGCTACTTGCGCTGCTCCCGGCCGCCGGTAGGCTTCGCCTCAGCCCAGGCGGAGCTCGCATCTATGCCACTGCTCAATGTTCGCGTCGAACGTAACGTGCCCGTCCCCATGAGAGACGGGACCGTGCTCCGCGCCGACGTGTTTCGACCGGAGACTGAAGGCCGCTACCCCGTCCTCCTCAGCCGCACCCCCTACGACAAGTCTTCCAACGGCACCGCCTACGGATGGATGCAGCCGATCCGCCCCGCCAGCGAGGGCTACGTTGTCGTCGTCCAGGACGTAAGGGGCCGTTTTGAATCCGGCGGCACGTTCCAACCCTTCCACCAGGAGGTTAACGACGGTTTCGACAGCGTGGAGTGGGCTGCCATTCAGCCGTGGAGCAACGGCCGCGTCGGTATGTATGGACTCAGCTACCTCGGTGCGACCCAGTGGCTCGCCGCGTCCGCGACGCCTCCTAACCTCCAGTGTATGCTCCCCGGTCTCACTGGCTCGGACTTCCTCGACGGATGGACGTACCAGGGCGGTGCGCTTGTCCTCGGCTTCAACCTCATGTGGTCGCTGGCAATGCTTGGCTTGCCGGAGGTTCTCCGGGCTGAAGCGACGCCTCATCAACGACAGGCCGCCCTCCAGGCCATTCAGGGCGTTATTCAGGACCACTGGGGTGCCCTTACGACGCTGCCGCTGGCCGAGGTCCCGGCCCTCCAGCACGAAATTGTCGCTCCCTACTACCGGGAATGGCTCGCCCACCCGCAGCGCGACGCTTTCTGGGAGTCCGTCACCGTCGAATCCGCCCACCCCCGCGTCCACGTGCCGTCGCTCAACCTAGGCGGCTGGTACGACCTGTTCATTCGCGGGACGCTTCGGAACTTCACCGGAATGCGGGAGAACGGCGCCACCAGCCGCGCTCGTGAAGGTCAGCGCCTTGTCATCGGACCCTGGTCCCATGGCACGCAGCTTGGTGGCCGCACCGGCAACCGCGTGTTTGGTGCGTCAGCCGCCCTGCTCCTCGATGACCTCCACATGCGCTGGTTCGATCACTGGCTGAAAGATGCCCAGAACGGCGTCGAAACCGGCAGGGCAGTGCGTGTCTTCACCATGGGCATGAACCAGTGGCACGAATACGACGCGTGGCCCCCCGCCGAGGCAGTGCCATCTCGCTACTACCTCCATAGCAACGGCTTCGCCGCAACCGCCGCCGGAGACGGTGCGTTGTCCCCGGAAGCGCCCGGCGCCGAGCGTCCCGACCACTTCGTCTTCGATCCGCTCAACCCCGTCCCCACGGTTGGCGGCCCCCTGTTTCCTGCGCCAATCGACGTCCCGCCCGGACCATTCGACCAGTCGGACGTCGAGCGTCGCCCCGATGTCCTTTGCTACTCAACACCGGTCCTGGATTGCGACCTCGAAGTCGTCGGTCCGGTGCAGGTCAGCCTCTGGGTCTCGTCTACCGCCCGTGACACGGATTTCACCGCCAAGCTCGTGGATGTGGAGCCAGGCGGCGTCGCCTGGAACCTGTGCGACGGCGTCCTCCGCACTCGCTACCGGGACGGCTACGCTCAGGAGTCGTATCTTGAACCTGGTGTCCCCGCCCATCTTGAAATCGATCTTGCAGGTACGGCTAACGTCTTCCGCGCGGGACACCGGATGCGGTTAGAGATCAGCAGCTCGAACTTTCCCCGCTTCGACCGCAATACCAACACCGGTGCAATCATCGCCACGGATGCCGCCGTCGTTGTGGCCACCAACACCGTCCTCCACGATGCCTCTCATCCCAGCTGCCTGCAGCTCCACGTGATGCCAGCCCGATGACCGAAACGATCCGCGTCAAACTCCTGCGCGAAAGCGCTCAACTCCCGCGTAGGGCGACCACCTCTGCTTCGGGATATGACATCCACGCTTGCCTCCATGGCCTCAGCGTGACCCTTTCGCAGACTCCTACCCTCGTTCCCACCGGGCTCGCGCTCGAAGTGCCTGCCGGGCTGGATGCCCAGCTTCGGCCCCGCAGCGGCCTCGCCCGCCACGGGGTCCTCTCGACCTTCGGGACCCTCGATGCCGACTATCGAGGCGAGTTGATGATCGCCCTGTACTGCACAGCACCGGGTATCGAATACACCGTCCACGACGGAGACCGCATCGCCCAACTAGTGATCACACGCCTGGCCGATGTCGCCTTTGAATTTGCAGACCAACTTTCGGAGACGGCCCGTGGGGAAGGCGGTCACGGAAGCACGGGCCGATGAGCCGGGCGGGACATGTCCTCCGGACGGTGCCGGTAGCCTGCAAGATGTCTCGCCGGTATCTTTTCAAGGTTAGTCTTCAGAGGTTCAGACGATGTCATACGAACTTGATGCCCTCATCCCGAATCAGCCAGTCAAAGAGAACGTCCCCGATTTTGGGTCCGGTGATACCGTCCGCGTCCATGCCAAGGTCGTCGAGGGTGACAAGGAGCGCATCCAGGTCTTCGAAGGCGTCGTCATTCGAAAGCGCCGCAAGGGCCTGGTCTCTAACTTCACCGTCCGAAAACTTGCGAGTGGAGTTGGCGTCGAACGGACCTTCCCTCTGAACAGTCCCCGCGTGGACAAAATCGAGGTCATGCGCCGCGGCAAGGTCCGCCGCAAGAACCTCTACTACCTGCGTGGCCTCACCGGCAAAGCCGCTCGCATCAAAGAAAAGCGCTCGTTCTAAGGTTCCTACCGGGCTCCCGCACAAAGTAGTTTGCGTTGCCCAAACGGTAAGCGTAGGCTGCCGTTCGTCCGGCTGGACGCCGGCGGAGGCCGACCGTGGGTGCCCCTTCAAGTCCAGCTCGTCCGCTTGGCGAAACCCTTGACCGGCGGCAAAAGCTTCTGCTCGTCCTCTCCCTCCAGACCGCGCTCTTCGTAAGCGCACTCAACCAGTCCGTTGTCGCCACCGCGATCCCCCGCATTCTCGCGGACCTGAACGGTTACGAGATGCTCGCGTGGGTGTTTACGATCTACATGGTCGCGTCCACCGTCGTTGTCCTCCCCGTCGGCCGCCTTTCCGATATGTTCGGCCGCAAGAGCTTCATCCTCGCCGGCGTCGCGACGTTCATGCTCGGCTCGCTCGCTTGCGGCCTCGCCCAGTCCATGCCTCAGCTCATCGGAGCCCGCGCCGTTCAGGGGATCGGCGGTGGCATCATCTTCTCCTCAGTCTTCGCTGTGCTTGGTGACCTTTTCCCGCCCACAGAGCGTGCCAAATATATGGGCCTCTTCACCGGCACGTTCACCGTGGCCAGCGTCATCGGGCCCACCATCGGCGGGCTTCTCACCGATCACGTCGGCTGGCGCTGGTGCTTCTACCTGAGCGTCCCCGTTGCCCTGATGGCCCTCGCCTTCATCATGCGCAACCTCCCGGAACCTCCCAAGAAGGGTGGCCGCCTTGCCAACATCGACCTCGTCGGCTCAATGCTGCTTACCTTTGCGACCATTTCGCTGCTCATCGGCCTGTCCTGGTCCGGGAAGGCGAACGGCTGGGGCTCGGGCCAGACGCTCGGCCTTTTTGCGAGCGCCGCCGTTTTTACAATCCTCTTTGGCTTCCAGGAACGGCGTCACCCGGCGCCCATCTTTCCGCTCTCGCTCTTCCGAAACCGTGAATTCGTGCTCGCCAACGTCATCGTCATGCTCATCGGCGCGGGTGGCTTCGGTGCGATCCAGTATCTCCCGACGTTCGTCCAGATCTCACTTGGGGCCACCGCTACCGCCTCCGGGATGGTGACGACGCCGCAGTCGGTCGGCATGTTTGTCGCCAGTATCGTCGGTGGCACCATGCTCTCGCGCTCCGGCCACTACCGTCGCCAGCTCCTCCTTGGCGGGTCGCTCATCCTCGTCGGGACCCTCCTCGTGAGGACCCTCGATGTTGGCGAGCCCACGTGGCACGTTGCGTTCTTCATGATCATCTACGGCCTTGGCTCCGGCCTCGTGATGCCTACCATGGGTGTCGTCGTCCAGAACGTCGTCTCGCACAGCCTCCTCGGTGTCGCAACAAGTGCCCGCCAGTTCTTCATGCAGATGGGCAATGTGCTCGGTGCGGCGATCTTTGGTGTCGTCCTGGTCAGTTCCTACGGCGCCGCGTTCGAAAGGGACGCCCCCGCATTATTGAAGCAGGAACTCTCAGCGGAGATCTACGCGGAATTCGACGACCCAACCGTATCCCTCGATAGCCGCCGTTTCGCTCCAGTCGAAGAGGCTGTGCTCGCCATCCCCGATGGAGAATTCCTTCTCGCAGCCACCCTCGCCACCCAGCGGGATGCCGTGAAGATCGCAATTCACGACATCTTCCTCGGCTCCGCGGCCCTCGCCGTCGTCGCCCTTATCCTCGTCGTGCTGATGAAGGAGATACCACTGCGGCGCACTTTCGATGCCCCCGCGCCTGGAGAAGTGCCTGCACCGGTTACGACGTCGACTCGGACATCCCCCGCTGGACGGCTTCGCGTTCCCGCATTCCGCAGGACGCGCTCTTAGTCCGTCTCGGCAGCCCGCGCGCCTCGGATCGTCTCAATCTGAGGGATCGGCGTCGGGTCGAACCCCGTCGCCATTGCCAGGTAGCACGAAACGTAGTCACCCCATGCGGTCGCGACCAGCAGGTCTCCGAGCGTGCTACCCCCATCTACCTGGATGCGATGTACCGGCACGCCCGCTGCTCCGAACTGCTCTGCCACCACGGCAAACCGTGCGGTCACCGTTGGATGCACTCGCGGCGATTCGAGCGTCACCAACGCCGTTGTGCGTGCATGGGCAGCGGCCGTGCTGAGCCCAACCACGAGGTTGTGTCCCGCTTCCGGCAGCGTCTCCGCCGAACTCAGGCTCTTCCCGTTTTCGGCTAGCTGATTCTTAAATCGAACTGCGGCCGCAGAGAGATGCTCTCCTCCAATAACGATCGGCCGCCGTCCGGCCAGTGCCACGGCCAGCTGCTTCGCTTCGTTCACCGCCATCGGGACGCTGGGGTTGAGCGACGACTCCACGATGCGGCTATGGGCGCCTGCAGCCTGGCTCACCAGCTCCCCCACGTGCGGCACGAGGTCGAGCCGCTCTGCTATCCGAAGCAGCGGTGCCAGCGTGTGGACGGTGGTCGCCCTTGGAGCAGCAGCGTACGAGATCTTCCAGAGCGGCCAGCGGTTCTTCTTCGCTTTGGTTGCGAGCTTCCCGCCGCTCGTGATCGCCACCAGCGAAGCACCCATCCGCCGCGCTTCCTCGCACGCCTCCAGCGTTTCATCCGTTTTCCCACTGTAGGAACACGCGACCACCAGCGAGCCTTCCCGCGCCCACCGTGGCAGCCGGAACCCCTGTACGACTTCGACCGGGATACGCGACGTCTCCCGGCAGACTGCCGTGAGGTAGTCGCCGGCAGTTGCCGAACCGCCGATGCCAGCGACAACCAGCGCCGTCACGTCGCGCGGAATGCGGTTCAGGTCCGGGATATCGCTCGCCGCCCACGCTCTGCTGAACTCCCACCCAACAGCCCGGATATGTTCGAACATTCCGCTTTCATCGCGGTCGTACGTCTCCTCCCGATCCAGTACGAAACTCCCACCACGCGCGCGACGCCGTTGCCTCGGCGATGCCAGCGTCACGCCGCACCTGCCATTGCAAGCCCCGCCTGCAGGAGTGGCGCTACCAACGCTTCGTCGGTCACTTCCGTGTACACGCGCAGTAGGGGTTCGGTACCCGAGAGCCGCAAAAGGAGCCAGCCCTCCGGCACAAAGAACCGCCACCCATCGGTGCGGTCTCTGGACGTCACCGGCCGCCCGGCAAGCTCCTGCGGGGATGCCGCATCGAGTAGTTGCTTGATCCGCGCATTCGAGCCCGCCTCGAGCTCCTTGTCGATGCGCTCGTAGTAGTGGCGGCCCGTGATCGCGAACACGTCTTCCAGGAGTTCCGCGGGCCGTTTGCCCGTCCGCGCAATCGCGTCGAGCAGGTAGAGACCGGTAAGCACGCCGTCACGCTCCGGCAAGTGGCCCCGGAATCCGTAACCACCGCTCTCTTCGCCCCCGATAAGCGCGTTCTCGCTCATCATCAGCGGCCCAATGTGCTTGAAGCCGACAGGCGTTTCGAATAGCGGGACGCCGTGGTGCTTCGCCAGTAGCGCGGCCATGTTCGTCGTCGTCACCGATTTCACGATCGCGCCGCGTTCGCCTCGAATGCCCAGGAGGTACTCGACCAGAAGCGCGAACGTCCGCAGCTGGTCGACGAATACGCCCCTTTCGTCTACCAATCCCGCCCGGTCTGCGTCGCCGTCGTTCGCCAACCCCGCGTCGAAACGCCCGCCTGCGACCAGCGCCAGCAGCTCACCCAGGTTTGGCTCGATCGGCTCCGGAGCCCGGATGCCCGGAAATGCCGGGTTCCGTTCGGCGTGGATCTCCGTGACGCGGGTGCTGCCGCCGCCCAGGATCTCGGAGAAAAGGCCCGCACCTGCCCCGTACATCGGGTCCACGGCCACGTTCAGGCCGGCCGATCGAATCCCACCCACATCGACTCGTTTTTCCAGTGCGTCCAGATACCCCGGGATCGGATCGAACGACTCAATCCCACCTGCGGCCGCGGCCGCTTCCTTCACTGCGCGGTTCTCTAAGATATCGGGCACGCGACGCTCGATGTCCGCCACGATCTCCGGGCTCGCGCTGCCGCCGTAATGCGGCTTCACTTTGATCCCGTTCCAATGCGCCGGGTTGTGGCTGCTCGTGACGACGACGCCGCCACAGGCGCCGGATTCGACAATTCTCCAGCTCAGCGCCGGCGTCGGAGCGGGACGGTTCCCGAGTTGCACCCGGAACCCGTTCGCTACCAGCACGCGGGCTACAGTCGCTGCAAATTCGTCCGAAAGGAACCGCGTGTCGTACCCAACAACGACATGCTTTTCGCGGCCGTACGTCTCGCCAAAGTGGTCTGCGACCGCCTGCGCACAGGCGCGCACATTCTCGAACGTGAAGTCGTCGGCGATGATCGCACGCCAGCCGTCAGTCCCAAATCGGACAGGATTTCGGCGTTCATCGCTCATACGTCCCTCCACACTCGATCCTGGTTCCCGGCGGCACCACGGCCCCAGCCGCGATCACCGACCCGGATCCGGCGACGACACCGTCCAGTCGTGCGCCGTCACCTACTTGTACACCATCGGCAAGAACACTCTGGTTCACAATGGCATCCTTTCCGACCCGCACCCGCTCCCACAGGATAGACCCTGTAACCAATGTCCCCGCGCCCACCCTGCACCCGGGGCCCACGCTGCTCTCTCGCAGTTCCGCCCCTTCGCCAGCCTCGACATCTGCGGCAAGCACGGTCCCACCAGCGCGGATTGCCAGTGCCGTGGCCAACTCGAGGTAGCGTTCCGGCGTCCCGATATCAGCCCACAAGCCGTCAAAAACGTGGCCCAGGACCGTCCGGCGGCGCGCCACCAGTGAGGGGAATAGCGTCTCCTCCACTCGCACCGGCCCTGGTGGAATTTCATCAACAAGGCCCGCTTCGAAGATCCACACGCCCGCGTTCACCAGGTTGCTGGGGGCAGTCCCCATCGGTGGCTTCTCTACGAAGCCCGTCACCAGCCCCGTGTTATCCAGCACCGCCACGCCGTAAGACGATGGTTCCGCCACGGGACAAAGGGCGAGCGTCAGGTCCGCACTCCGTGCCAGGTGCGCCGCCAGCGCATCCTGGAAATCGAAGTCAACGAACACGTCCCCGTTCAGGACCGCGAACCGTCCCTCGATCCCAGCCTCGCGAACGGCATTCCGAATCGCCCCCCCGGACTCCAACCGTTCGTGCTCTTCGACGATCTGCATCTGCAATTTTCCCGGCCGGCCATGTTGATACGCATCCGCCAGGTCTTCGTTCTGCCGCCCGAGCGCGAGGATCACGCGCTCGAAACCTGAGACCTCGATCCAGTCGAACAGGTACTCGATCGCTGGCCGGTTGCAGACAGGGACGAGGCTCTTATGGCGGGTCTCCGTGAGCGGGCGCAGCCGGGTCCCCAGCCCGCCCACCAGGACAATCGCGTCCAATCAGCACCTCCCTCGGGTCTTCAGGATATGCCGGCAGCTGCACGGAGCGCGTCTGCGCGTTCCGTGCCCTCCCACGGAACGCGCAGATCATCGCGCCCGAAATGTCCGTATACCGCAGTCTGCTGGTAGATCGGGCGTCGAAGGTTCAACTCTGTGATGATCGCGCCGGGCCGCAGGTCGAACACCTGTCGTACCGCGCGGAGTATCAGCGAGTCCGACACTGAGCCTGTTCCGAATGTCTCCACGCTAATAGATGTCGGCTCCGCCACGCCAATCGCGTAGGACACCAGCACTTCACAGCGACGCGCCAGTCCGGCCGCGACAATGTTCTTCGCCACCCAGCGCGCCGCGTACGCGCCCGAACGGTCGACCTTTGTTGGGTCCTTCCCGCTGAATGCACCGCCCCCGTGTCGCGCGATGCCTCCATACGTGTCAACGATAATCTTGCGCCCGGTCAGCCCTGCGTCGCCCATTGGTCCGCCAATTACGAACCGCCCCGACGGGTTCACATAGATTTTCGTTGCCGCGTCCACCATCTCCGGGCCCACGATTGGCCGGATGATCTGATGCTCGATATCCGCCCGGATCAGCTCGTTGTTCACGTCCGGCGAATGTTGTGTGCTGATCACGATCGCAGCAGCTCGCACCGGTCGCCAGTCGTCGTCGTACTCGATCGTCACCTGGGACTTGCCATCCGGCCGCAACCACGGCATCTCGCCCGACTTCCGCTTCTGTGCCAGCTCTCGCACCAGCCGGTGAGCCAGCGAGATCGTCATCGGCATCAGCTCTGGCGTCTCGTCACATGCGAAACCGACCATCATCCCCTGGTCGCCGGCGCCGCGGTCCAGTTCATCGTGCTTGGCTCGCCCACCACGCACTTCCAGCGCCTCGTCAACAGCGTCACGGATATCGGGCGACTGCTTGTTGATCGCCGTCATCACGCCGCACGAGGCTGCATCGAACCCGATGTCCGACGACGTGTAGCCGATCTCGCGGACCGTCTCCCTCACCAGGGCCGGGATGTCCGCGTAGCCCTTGGTCGTGATCTCTCCTGTCACCAGGATCATGCCGTTGGTCGCCAGCGTCTCGCACGCGACCCTGGACATCGGGTCCTGCGCGATCAGCGCATCGAGCACGGCATCGGAGATCTGATCGCACATCTTGTCCGGGTGGCCCTCCGTCACCGATTCAGACGTGAGCAGCTTTCGTTCGTTCATCGTTCCAACCCCAGTGCGTTTGATTTCTGCTGGCCAAC
The DNA here is from genome assembly GCA_020432045.1 of Dehalococcoidia bacterium. Classification (GTDB taxonomy): domain Bacteria; phylum Chloroflexota; class Dehalococcoidia; order Tepidiformales; family Tepidiformaceae; genus JAGQHB01. Next base: position 82,771 of record JAGQHB010000075.1, read on the forward strand.
AGAAAACCCCTTCGCCAGCGCGAAGAGGTTTGATTCGATTTTGCTATCGTCCAATTGACCCCTCCTCGTGAGGGGCGGACCTTGCGGTTCCGCCTTTTGTTGCCCGCGCGTGCGGGCCGCGTTGTCTTGGCACCTTGGAGGCTGACCAGGTTGCCGGGCATCTGATGCCCTCTGAACGCTTCGTCTAGCGTACAACGACGAAAAGCTAGACGCCTGTGGACGCGCTGCCTGCCATCCCATCCACTCCCCCGCTATCCAACGTCTCCCACCAATCCCAGAAGGTGTCCAGCATCTCTCCTCGCTCGTGCGCCTGGTGGATCGCTGCCCGCGTTGGGTTCGAATACGGCAGGCCATTCTCCACATACCAGCCGAGGTGCCGCCGCGTCTGGTTCAGCACCACCCTCGGGCTCGCTTCGAAATGTTCCGCCAACAGTGCCATGTGCCGCTCAATGATCGCCGCTTTTCGTGACTTTTGTTGGCCCGCCGGCAGGCATTCGAACTCCTCATCGAAGACCCACGGCCGGCCGAATGCTCCGCGGCCGATCATCACGTCTGCGCACCCGGTCTGCTCGATCATTGCCCGTGCTTCGGCTGGCGAAGTCACGTCCCCGTTTCCCGTGACAGGCACGTTCACGGCCTCTACCACATCGCGGATGATGTCCCACGGTGCTCGCCCCGAGAACCGCTGCGAACGCGTCCGCGGGTGTACGACAATTGCATCGACACCCACGTCCTCGGCCATTTTTGCGACCTCGACAGCGTTCAGATGCTCGTCATCCCAACCCCCGCGGATCTTCACGGTGAGTGGCACCTGTACAACGTGTCGCAGGCGGCGAAGCAGTTGAGCGGTCTCCGGGACGTCGCGCATCAATGCCGCGCCCTTCCCCTGTTTCGTGATCTTCGGCATCGGACACCCCATGTTGAGGTCGACGATGTCCGCCCCCGCCTCCTGAACCATCTCAGCGGCCTGGCAGAGCAGGTCAGCATCGCAACCCAGCAGTTGCATCGCCAGCGGCCGCTCTCCTGCGTAATGCCGGACGATGTCCCGGGCGCGCACCGCACCACGCACCAGCGAGATCGCGTCGATCTCCTCAGTCGTCGTCATGCTGCTGCCACACTCCCGCGCTACCAGCCTGAATGGCGCGTTCGTTACGTCCGCCATCGGCGCCAGCCGCAGTCGCCCCACAATTGCCACATCAGCGATTCGCATCTCGCGAGGATACCAACGCCTCGCCTCAGTCGCCCGGGTTCCTAGTTCCCCCAGACGTGCCCGCCGTCCACGTTGATCGCCTGGCCTGTGATCCAATTCCCGCGATTCGAGACGAGGAACAGCACCATCTCAGCGCACTCGCTTCCGTCCCCGGCCCGCTGCAGGGGGATCATCCGCAGCGTTTGCTCCCACCGTTCGCCCCGGCCGATGTCATCCATCCGGAACGTATCGATAATGCCGGGGCATACCGCGTTCACGCGGATCTGGTGCTTCGCCAGCTCCAGCGCCATCGACCGGCTGAGGGCATTGATGCCTGCCTTCGATGCCGCGTACGCAGCCGTGTTGGCCCCCGCCGTCTTGGATGCGATCGACGAGATATTTACGATGCTTCCGCCCTCGCCCTGTGCGAGCAACTGCTTCGCGACCTCCTTCGAGAGCAAGAACGTCCCGTCGAGGTTCGTCACCAGGACCTTCTTCCAGACCTCATACGGCAACTCTGTTGCTGGGACCCGGTCGTCACCGCGTGCCGCTCCAGCGTTGTTCACCAGCACATCAATGCGGCCGAATTCGGCCAATGCCCGCTTCACCAGGTCCTGGTTCGCTTTTTCGCTACTCACATCGCTAACCAGCGACAGGACCTTCACTCCGTGGGCCGTGCATTCATCCGCGACGCTTGCGATATCCCGCCATCCCGCTGCCTTCTCGTCATCCGGGTAACGCTCTGGCGGCCTCCCGGTACCCGTGAGCACGATGTGCGCGCCGGCCTCCGCCAGCTTCACAGCGATCGGCCTCCCAATACTACGCATCCGCCCGGCACCGGTGACAATCGCGACCTTTCCAGCCAGTTCCTTTTCCACGTGTCCCTCCGCGTTGCCGGCAGGAGTTTGACGGCCGGCGCGCGACGAAGCATACGCGTTCCCGGGCGCCGCCCTGTACACTCACCTCCCGCAGGAGGTGCGACCTTGGCAATCGAAGTAGGGCAACCAGCCCCGCCGTTCACGCTGCTCGATAAAGATCGTCAGCAGCTCACCCTCGAATCATTCCCCGGCAAACACCTGGTGCTGGCGTTTTATCCGCTGGCATTCACCGGTGGCTGAACGAGCGAGATGACCGCCTTCCGGACGCATACGGATGCGTTCGCGCGGGCGAATGCCCAGGTTCTGGGCATCAGCGTCGATTCTTTCGCCGCCGCGGGCGAGTTCCAGCAGAAGCTTGGCCTCGAATTCCCGCTCGTCTCCGACTTCCCCAAATACCAGGCAGGCCGCGATTATGGCGTTTACAACGAACAGTTCGGCATTCACGGCCGGACCACCGTGATCGTCGACCGGGAAGGCATCGTGCGATCCATTCATTCAGAGGTGCGCGATTTCGAATCCCATCCCACGAACGCGTTGGACGTGCTCCGATCACTTGGCGAGAACCCGGATTAGTCCAGGCCCTGGGCATGCACAAGAGGGGTTGCCGTTCGGCAACCCCTCTTGCTTTCCGCTCTCTTCCAACTTTCCGCCTACCGGGATCCGCGGCCCCAGCGTGACGATGGCGGGGTTGACGTCGCCGTGACCGTCACCGATGGCGTCTTGCTGGGCGTTGCAGTTACCGTCGGGGCCGATCCGCCGCGCCCCCTCCTGCTGGTTGCCGTAGGTGAGGGCGTCTTTGTGGGAGTCGCCGTCGCGGACGCTGTAGGCGAAGGGGATGGCGGCCGCACTGTCGCTGTCGGTGACGGTGCCGGGCTGCCACTGTCGTCGTAGGTCCCGAAGTCCGTCACCCAGTACCAGTTGTATGGTGAGCCCGCGACCTGCACGCGTGCGATACCGATCACTCGATACGACGTGTTCAGCATGTTGGCGTTGTGCCCGCTGGAATTGCGCCACGCATCAAACACTTCCTGGGCCGTGTCCCAGGCAGTCCCGGCGGCGATGTTCTCACCAGCCCCACCTGCGTAGCCACAGTTTTGCGCCCTCGTCGAAGGCGACCGTCCAAGCGAATCTGTGTGCGAGAAATACGCCTTCGAGCCCATATCCTGGGCGAGCCAGGCGGAGGCTTTGTTGAGTGTCGGCGAAACCTTCAGTGCTGATCGGCCGTTCTGTGCCCGGTAATCGTTGATAAGCGTCAGGAACGCCGTCTCCTGGGCATCCAGGCTGTCGCCGCTGACCGAGCAGTTCGTTACCGCCAGAGCTGGCTGCGCCGACGGGGCTATCGAAAGCGTTCCGGCGCCCGCCAGGGCAATCAATGCCGCTGCCAGCACCGCCCCGAGTTGAGGTCGAAATACGCGCATGTGGTCCTCCGCTGCCGGAAATCCGGCTACCACACGATTCGACCAGACTCGGTGGCTGGAAGGGTCATCGGCACGTAAACGATTGGCGACGAAGGTGAAAATTTCGCGTTCTCTACCGATGTCCCGTCCAACGCAATCCGTCACATGTTGCGCATTGGGGCGCTCGCCGTTCCCCTATCGGCATGCCCGAAAACGCATTCCGCACCGACGGCACGATCGACTCCTTTGAGAACCGCCACGAGGGGCGGGACTACACGATCGAATTCGCTGCCCCGGAGTTCACGTCTGTCTGCCCGATGACCGGCCTGCCCGACTTCGGCGTCATCCGCATCCGTTACGTCCCGGCTGACCGTTGCATCGAACTACGAAGTTTCAAGTACTACCTGTTCACATTTCGCAACCGCGGGATCTTCTACGAGGACCTCGCCAACACGCTTCTCGATGACATCGTTGCCGCCGTCCACCCGCGTGAACTCGATGTCATCGCGGAGATGAACGCCCGCGGCGGCATCACAGCAACAGTCACTGCAAGCTATCGTGCAGCCGGCCGTGACGTTGCACGGCGAGAGCCCTAGACTACCCGCCCGTGCACATGCTCGGCGGACGCGGTCAGAAGCAGAATGCCCAACGTGGTGGGTTCCCGGAGCGGCGCATTCTTGATGTCCCCAGCGTTACCCCCAGGACCATGCGGGAAGTTCAGCGCATCGCCCAGGAAGACTTCGCCTTCGACATCCTCCAGATCACCGAAAACGCCGGCCGGGCCGCTGCCGCAGTCGCGCTGGCCATGACCGGTGGACACGGCCGCGGTCAGCGTGTCGTGATCCTTGCCGGTGGCGGAAACATGGGCGCCGCCGGGCTTGCTGCCGCACGCCACCTGGTCAACTGGGGCTGCCACGTCGAGCCCGTCTTCGCTGAGGTCGAGACCGAGATGTCTTTCGGAGCGCGCCGCCAGGTTCAGATCCTTCGCAAGGCCGGGATCATCGAAGCCGTCGGAGAATCCACCAGCGAAGACACGATGGAGCAGCACCTCCACGACGCTGACCTCGTCATCGATGCGATCAACGGATACGGTTTCGAAGGACCTGCCACCGGCATCAGTGCCGCGCTCATCAACCTCCTCCTGGAATCTCGCCGCCCCACCCTTGCCCTCGATGTTCCGACCGGCCTCAAGGCCACCACTGGCGAACCAACTGAGCCCTGCATCGAGGCAACCACCACGCTCGCACTTGATCTCCCGAAAGTCGGAGTCGTCGCGCCCGCTGCCCGGCCCTATGTCGGTGAACTCTACCTGGCTGACCTCGGAATCCCTCGCGCCGTCTACGAGCGTGCCGGCGTGATCGTCGGCTCGACGTTTGCCGATGGCCCGATCATCCGCATCCGCCGCTGACGGGCGCACGGCCTGTTTCTGGCTAATCCCTTCTGCTATTGGCGAGGTATCCAGGTGCGTACACGTTACGTGACATTACTGCCCGGGATCGCGCGGATCCAGGCCATCAACTCCAACCCTGCTTTCCTCGCATCCACTTCTCTCAGCGTGACGTTTCTCTCTGATCCGGACGTGATCGGTGAACTCCTCCCGCCGCCGCTTGAGGCTGCCGAACCGCGAGTCACCATCTCGGTCTACGAATTTGCTGAATCCAACTGCGTGGGGCCTTTCAGCGGCGCCAGCGTTAGCCTCGCCTGCCGGTACGACGGCAATGATGGCTCCTACTGCCTGGCGATGCCGAGGAGCACTGATGCAGCCGTCGTCTTCGGTCGCGAGCATTATGGCGAGCCCACGAAGCTCGCCAGCTGCCACGTCGAGCAACGTGGTCATTTCGCGCATGGAACCGTAGCCCGCCACGGTGTGACCTACATCGAGCTGGCGGGCGTGTTTGATGAACCGCTGAGCGCGTCGGGGCGCGCGACCGTCTCTCAGCACTACTCATTCAAGTTCTTGCCGGAAGCATCTGGCGAGGGTCTTGCGTTCGACCCCCAGCTCGTGCGCGTCACCCACCGCGCCCTCACTCACCAGCTAACGCGTGGCAGTGGAACGGTCATCCTCCGCGAATCACGGCACGATCCGGTGATCGACATCCCCGTGCTAGAAGTCGAAGGAGCCACGTTCAGCCACGGCGAAACGCGCACCAGCGGCGAAGTCGTCGCCACTGTCCCGGCCGAGGCGTTCCTTCCCTGGGCCTTCGGCAAGCACGATGACACCAGACAGCCTGGGCAGATCAGTTCGTGCTTCCTACCGCGTCGTTAAACGCTTCTTAGTACCCGCGGCTGTCCCAGAGGATGTCCCCGGTGCCGCTCAGCTTCGCCTGGTATCGTGCCGCCACGAACAGGAGGTCGCTCAGGCGGTTCAAGTACGGCACGACCTGGCCCCCGACCGGCTCCTCGCGGCCCAGCGCGATCACCAGCCGCTCCGCTCGCCTGCAAACGGTGCGCGCCACGTGAAGCTGCGCCGCGCAGGCATCACCGCCCGGAAGGATGAAGCTCTTCAGCGGTTCGAGGTCGTCGTTCCAGCCGTCGATCCAACCTTCGAGCTGTTCCACGTGCCGTGGCTCAATTCCCGGCACAGCGAACCGCTTCTTGTCGTCCTCGAGGATGCAAAGGTCACTGCCGACGTTGAAGAGCACCTGCTGGATCACAAAGAACGGGCCCTTGAGCGAGTCGTCCATGCCGAGTGCGACCGCCACGCCAACGGTACTGTTCAGCTCATCGACCGTGCCGTACGACTCGATTCGGAGGCTGTCCTTCGCCACCCGTTGCCCGCCGCCCAATGCCGTCGTGCCGTCGTCGCCGGCCCGTGTGTAGACCCTGTTAATGTGCACCATGTTTCCAGCGTAGCTGACCCCCGCGTTGCAGGCCGGTTGCCCAGCTTTCCAGTGGACACGCGCTCGCGGACAATAGGCCAATCACAGCGCAGACGCCGGCGTCAGCCGGTGCACGAGTAGCTATGCCCGAGACCTGCATCCGTTGTCACGCCGCGTTGACTGGGCCGCCCTATCTTATGGCCGGCCGTCCCTATTGCTGTCAGAGCTGTTCAGTCGGTTCGGCCTGCGAACACCAGGGAGTTCGCCGTGCCGCGAACGTCCGGCGCTACGGCCCCATGTTCGAGCGGTTCCGCCAGGCGGTGCGTACGGCGTCGCCCTACGAGCCGCGTACCGTCCAAACACGCGAGTAAGCGCGCAAGCCCACCCTTCGCCACTCCGGCCTGCGCCGGCCATTCCAGAAGGAGCGAAAACTCAATGGCCCTCTACGAATACCACTGCGCGTCGTGTGGTACTGCCACCGAAATGCGTATGCCCATGGCTGACGTTTTGATGTCCATCGACTGCCCAAAGTGCGGCAAGAAAGCCACCAAGCGTATCGGTCAATTCGCAGTCCTTGGCCGCGCCGAAGAAGGTTTCGGCGATGGTGCTCCCCCGTGGGACGACGACAATGGCGACGGCGGAGGCATGGATTTTGGCGACGACTTTGGTGGCCACGGCCATTCGCACGGCCCCGGCGGCCACACGCACTGACAGTCGCGGTCCGGCAGTCGCCGCTCGGCGCCTTGCTGCCCGGGAAACCAGGAAGCCGGAGGCGGTCGCCTCCGGCTTCTTGCATACGTTTCGGTAGGTCAGTGGCCGCTAGTTGCCGAAGGTGAAGTCGGCCTTAATGCAGTCCTGGTTCTTCGAAGCCGCGTCGTTGAGACGGTCCTTGATCGCCTGCGGCGGCTCTTTCGGGTCACCAATATCGTTGAACGCGTCAAGGTTCTTGTCGTCCTTGATCTTCTTCACGGCGTCCTCGGTCTTGTTGACGATGTCCTCGTGATATTCCTTCACGTCCGATGGCGGGTTCGCCTTCTTCAGGTTCTTGACGTACGCCTCCAACGGCTTCACCAGGAGCACCGCAGCCTCTTCGTCCGTCTCGTCCCCTGAAGCATCGGCGATGACCTTCGTCACGTCGTCCTGGAACGTCAGCAGGGCGCTACAGATGGCACCAACGTACGCTTCATCGGTGCCGGATCCACCGCCACCCCCACCGTCATCGTCGCCACCGCAGGCTGCGAGGCCAAACGTTGCAACGCCAGCCCCCAGCAACAGCGCACCGCTGCGCAGGATAGTTCGAAACTGCATCGGATCTCCCTCCGTTGTCATGGCCGGCACGGAGCCGACGCTCAGGCAAATGTACTTGATCAACCGCATAAGCGCGTCATCAAGCCACCGGCCCCCACTTGCTACCGACACAAAGGCCCCCGTTTCCGGGGGCCTTTGCAACAATTGTTGTGCGGGAATGGGGACTTAGATTTCCAGCATCTGGGCAACGCGTTCGCGGTGGAAGTCCGCATCGCCCCAGAACAGCTCCGCACGCTTCTGGCGGCGGAAGAAGAGCTGAATCACGTAGTCCTTGGTGAAGCCGATACCACCATGGATCTGCTGGCCATGTGCCACGACCCGCCGGCTGGCATCGCTGCACCAGGCCTTTGCCATCGCAACGTCCATGTCCTGCGAATCTTCGTTCTCGCTGGTCGCCCACGCGGCCTTGTACATGATGAATCGCATGCCATCGACATCCGTCACCATGTCTGCAGCCTTGTGCTGGATCGCCTGGAACGAACCAATCGGCCGTCCGAACTGGACGCGCTCCTTGGCGTAGTTGACCGAGATCTCGAAGTCCTTCTGAGCGAGGCCGACGAGGTACGCGCATTCCATCGCCGTCGCCATGTTCCGCAGGCGGCTCGCGGTGGCATCGTCCATGCTGATCACTTCTTCAGCCTGGGCGTTGTTCAGGACGACTTCCGCCTGCTTGTCGCTGGCGATCGTCTTCAGGACGGTGACTGAGACGCCGGAGGCCGTGCGCGGCACGACGTAGCTCTTCAGCGAGCCATCAGGCGCCCATGCGAGCACGTGAAGGTAGTCGGCAACGTTCGCATCCGGCACGAACAGCTTCGTGCCGCTCAGCTTGTTATCGGCAGTTGCCTTCATCGTCAGGCCTTCGCGGTCCCAGCGGCCGCTCGGCTCTGTGATCGCATACGTGTGGATCTGGGTGCCGTCGGCGATCTTCGGCAGGTACTTCGCCTGCTGAGCAGCCGTGCCGGCCAGCATCAGGGAAGCAACGCACGCCTGGTTCGGGATGAACGGCCCCGGCACAAGCGCCCGGCCGAACTCCTCAATGAGTACGCACAGGTCAAGGAAGGAGAAGCCGGCGCCGCCATGCTCCTCGGGGATCATCAGGCCGTGCCAGCCCAGATCCGCCATCTTCTTCCACAGGTCAGGGCTGTAGCCCTTGTCGTCCTCTTCCATCGCGCGGACGTGCTCTTCCGGGCACTCCTTCTCGAGGAATTCACGGGCTGAGTTCTTCAGCAGTTCTTGTTCTTCGCTGAGTCCGAGGTCCATTCGGCGATATCCTTTGCGCAGAGATGTTTCCCGGGCTAACCACGCCCGGCGGAGCGCGCGGATTGTAGCAGGATGTTTAGTGAAGGGCGAACAAGAGCTGTAGCCTTTGTCGATCGGCGTTTCGGAGGGTGCTCAGACGGCTCCCGAGCACCTTCCCAGCTTGGTACAATCCCATCAATGGGACTGAAACGATTCATCGTCGCCATCCTCAGGTGGTTCAACTCGGAGCCCCGGGCCACGACCGGCGGCACCTATGTGAGGGACGCCGTTGAGCAGGACCGTGCCCAGGCGGCGCTCCAGATCCCCGACACCTTCACCCGCATGCCCGGTGACCACCGCTAGCACGATCGCAGCGCGGGAGTTCGGATGAACATCCGAACCCTTGCGACAAAGATCGTCCGTACCCTCAACGGCGAGAACTGGGGCTCCGGCAAGTCGGCGGCGAAAAGCGCCAAGTCGCCGCCTGGCGTCCCCTCGCAGGACCTTCCCGGCGTCGATGAACCAGGCTTGGCCGCGCCCAACAACATGAACGGGTTCGGCGAATAGGCGCCCGGCCTACCGGTAGCGCATCACAAAGCGCCCCATCCGCTCCAGCGCCCGCTCGATCTGCTCATAGCTGCTGGCGTAGCAGGCACGCACGTAGCCTTCTCCGGAGGCGCCGAACGCGTTCCCTGGCACCACCGCCACCCGCTCGTCCTGCAACAGCCGCTCGCTGAACGTCACGCTGTCCATCCCGGTGCCCGTGATGTCCGGGAACGCATAGAACGCCCCGCGCGGCTCAAAGGTCGGCAGCCCGATTGCGTTCAGGCCATCGACGATCAGCCGCCGCCGCCGGTCGTACTCCGTCTTCATCTCCGCGATGAACGCCTCGCCGTGGTCCAACGCAGCTACGCCCGCGTACTGGGCCGCCGTCGGCGCCGACATCATCACGTACTGGTGCACCTTCATCAGCGCTTCCGCCAGCGGTGCCGGCGCGCACACCCAGCCCAGCCGCCAGCCCGTCATCGCGTACGCCTTGCTGAACCCGCCGATCAGGACGGTCCGCCCCTTCTGTCCCGGCAACGACGCAAAGCTCGTGTGCATCCCGTCGTAGGTCAGCCGGTCGTACAACTCGTCGCTGATCACCGCGAGGTCGTGCTTCGCCGCCACCTCTCCCAGCGCCAGCAGATCCTCGCGACCCATCGTCGCCCCGGTCGGGTTCGCCGGGTACCCGAGCAACAGCACACGGCTCCGCTCCGTGATCGCCGCCTCCAGGTCTCCCGGCACCAATCGGAAGTCATTCGCCGCGTAGGTCGCAACTGGCTTGAAGCAGCCACCGGCCATCACTGTCGCCGGTAGATACGCCACATAACTCGGATCAGCGCACAGCACCTCGTCCCCTGGGTCCACCAGAGCCCGCAACGCAATATCCAGCGCCTCGCTCGACCCGCTTGTGATCACGATCTCCGTCTTTGGGTCGTACCGCACGCCATACAGGCGGAACAGGTGCTCACTCAGCTTCTCGCGCAGTTCCGGCAGCCCGTAGTTGGAGGTGTAGTGCGTGTCGCCGCGTTCGATGCTGTTCACGGCCGCCATCCGGATCGGCGTCGGCGTTACATAGTCCGGCTCACCGATGCCGAGCGAGATCACGTCCTCGATCGTGCTCAGCAGGTCGAAGAACTTGCGGATGCCGCTCGCCGGCACGGCCTGGATGCGGCGAGCCACAAAACGGGCTGGGTCGTCTCCCCCTGGTGCCGTCAACGTCGTCTCCGTTCTTCCGCTGCGCGCGCTGGCCACCAAAAAGGCCGCACACTGGCGGCCTTGAGTCTGAGTACCCGGGTCGTGTTCCGGCCGCCTGTTACCTGCGCGCATGCGCAGCCGCAGCGGATGCGGTTGCAGGCAGCGCGAGCAGTGAGCGGAACATCAACGTAACTCTCCCGTGACATAGTCCTAACGTCAAGAGCGGCACGGTGCGTGTAGTTCAGCAGGGGAGGGCTTCTGTACTAACCGCTGCCGCCGACCTCCGCCACCCGGTTCGCCCAGCCAACCGCTGTCTCGAACGCGTACGCCGCCTGCAGCAGCTTGCCTTCCTGCCAGAAGTTGCCGATGAACTGCACGCCCACCGGCAGTCCCTCGCTCTCGCCGCAGGGCACGCTGATCGCCGGCAATCCCGCCACTGATGCTGGGATCGTGTAGATGTCGTTCAGGTACATCGCGTACGGGTCATCCAGCTTCGCACCGATCGGGAACGCGACCGTGGGAGCCGTCGGTGTCACGATCAGGTCGTACCGCTCGAATGCAGCCTGGAACTCCCGGTTGATGAGCGTCCGTACCTTTTGCGCCTTCACATAGTAGGCGTCGTAATACCCGGCGCTTAACGCGTACGTCCCCAGCATTATCCGGCGCTTCACTTCCACCCCGAACCCGCCTTGGCGCGTGTCCTCCATGTTCTGCCACATGCTGTTGCCCGTCCGGTCGCTGAAGCCGTACTTCACACCGTCGTAGCGAGCCAGGTTCGCGCTCGCCTCGCTCGGGGCGATGATGTAGTACACCGCCAGCGCATGCTCCGTGCTCGGCAACGAAAGCTCCCGGTCCACCGTGCAGCCCAGGTCTTGCTCAAGAATCCGCAGCGACTCGTCGATCCGCGCCCGGACTCCGGGTTCCATGCCCTCGACGAAGTACTCCTTCGGGACGCCAATCCGCATTCCTTCGATGCCCCGCGCCAGGTAGTTCCTGAAGTCAGGTTTGGGTTCGGGGTTGCTGGTCGCGTCCCGCGGATCGTGTCCCGCGATGCAGTCCAGCATCACCGCTACGTCCTCGACGTCCCTGCCGATCGGTCCGACCTGGTCCAACGAACTCCCAAAGGCGACGATCCCGAACCGGCTCACTCGCCCGTACGTCGGGTCCAACCCCACAACGCCACAGAACGCGGCAGGCTGCCGGATGCTTCCCCCGGTATCGCTCCCAAGCGCCACCAGCGCCTCGCCCGCCGCCACCGCCGCGGCCGAACCGCCCGAGCTCCCTCCCGGCACGAGTGATATGTCCCACGGGTTCGATGTCGGTCCAAACGCCGAGTGTTCGGTGCTCGAACCCATCGCGAACTCGTCCATGTTCGCCTTACCGACCATCACAGCCCCCGCGCGCCGAAGCTGCTCGTACACGTGGCTGTCGTACGGCGGCACGAAATTCTCAAGGATCCGCGACCCTGCTGTGGTTCGGACGCCCTTCGTCACGATCAGGTCCTTCACCGCGACAGGAATCCCGGCCAGCGGCGTCGCTGTCCCCGACGCGTACTTCGCGTCCGCCTCCCGCGCCTGCTCCAACGCCACATCGGCCGTCACAGTGATGTAGGCGTGTACCTGCGGCTCGACTTCCAAAACACGTGTAAGGACCGATTCCGTCAGCTCGACTGCCGTGAACTCGCGTCGCCGGAGCCCCTCGTGCGCTTCGTGTCCGGTAAGGCGCCAGAGATCACTCATTCGAGCACCGCCCGTACTCGAAAATAGCCGTCTTCCACTTCCGGAGCGTTTTCCAATGCCACCTTTTGCGGCAGTGAAGGTGCAACCTCGTCGGCGCGCATGACGTTGAACAAGGGGAGAGGTTGGGCCGTCGGCTCCAATCCCTCCGTCGGGACACGCGAAAGGGCGTCGAAATGGTCGAGGATCACCGTCAGCTGCGCCGCGTACCGTTCTACGTCGGCCTCATTCAGCCCCACCCGCGCGAGTCGCGCGATGTGGCGTACATCGTCAGTCGTAAGCGCCATGAGGCCGAGCGTACTACGGCGATTCCTTTACTGCCTGCGTGGCTCCATCGCCCTGCTTTGTTACGCTCCAATACAATGCACCAACACTCGGCGGTGCCCGGGGGGCGTGGCGGCCCACGGATCGACGTATGAACGCGTTGGCGATTCGAAAACGGCGAGTGGCGCGCCGCGCGTCACGCAAAGGTGGCGGCGCTGGCCGCTGGTTCCTTATTGCATTCCTCTCGTTCGGCTTCCTCATGGCCGTTGGCGCAGCGGCCAGCGCCGCCGCGGGCTACGCCCTCTACCAGCACTACGCCGAAGGCTACGTCCGTATTGAAGAGAAGCTCAACGAACACAACGTTGGTCTGACGGAGATCTACGACCGCAACGGCATCTTCCTCGGTCAGCTCTCGAATCCTGATGCTCAGCTCCTCGCGCCCGTGCCACTCGCGGAGATAGCCCCCGCGATGATCGAAAGCACGATCTCCACGGAGGATGACGGCTTCTACGACCATCCCGGCTTCAGCTGGACCGGCCTTCTTCGCGCCGCAAAGGAGCGGTACATCGACAAGGACGAGGACTCCGGCAGCGGCGGTTCATCCATCACCCAGCAGCTCGTCAAGAACGTCTACATCTGCCCCAGCATCGTCACGTCCGACGACAAGGTCTGTGCGCAGGCCGAGAGGACCGTGAGCCGCAAGTTGAAGGAGATTGCGTACGCCATTGAGCTTGAGCACGACTACAGCAAGGATCAGATCCTCGAGTACTACCTCAACTCCATCTCCTACGCCGATCGCTACATCGGCGTGCAGGCCGCCGCCCAGGGCTACTTCCGCAAGAACGCGATCGACCTCACCCTCGCCGAGTCCGCGCTCCTCGCTGGTATCCCGTCCTACCCAACCCTCTACCACCCCCGTAACAACTGCGTGACCGGCGACGATGGGCGCTGTCTGGTCGATGAATTCGGCCGCACCACGGTCGGGGGCGAAGCCAAGAAGCGCCAGGAGACCGTCCTCGACCTGATGGTTGAACATGGCCGCATCACCCAGGTACAGGCCGACGAAGCCAAAGCTGAGCTGCTCGCCGTCTATCCCGCTGCCAGCGCCCTCCGTGCTCCCGCATTCATCGATAACCAGATCGAACCGCGCCTCGTGCGAATGTGCGATGCTGGGCTGCTCCCCCTTCTCGACGGAGCGACCGACTGCATTGCCAGTGTCCACTCCGCCGGCTACCAGGTGACGACCACGCTCGACATCGTTGAAACCGAGAAGGCTCAGGCAATGATTGCGGACTTCATCGCCACTGGTCTTGAGAATGGCTGCAACTGCCACAACGCCGCCATCGCCACGATCGACCCCACGACGGGCGAGGTCATCGTCTACGCCCCCAACATCGATCGCACGAACACGACCGACGAGCGTGTGAAAGGCCAGGTCGACCAGCTCACTGAGATCAACCAGCCCGGCTCGTCCTTCAAGCCGGTTGTCTACCTCGCCCTCTTTGAATACGGCGGTATGGCGCCCATGAGCGCCTTCTGGGACAACAGCCCGCTCAAGGTCGAAGGTGTTGAAATCACGAACCCGCGCGGCGGCGACCCGAAGAGCGAGGGCCTCATTTCCGTCCGCGCAGCCCTCGGTGGCTCACAGAACGTTGGCGCTTTCCGGTCTGCGGAGACCGCCGGCGTCGACAACGTTATCGAGATGGCCAAGAAGGTCGGGATTACTACCCTCGACCAGCACTTCGATCCTACCTTCGTCGATCACGAAGCGGTGACGTACGGTGCTTCGATCGCGACTGGCGGCGCCAACATCCGCGCGATCGACCTTGCCTACGCCAACTCCGTCTTTGCGAACATGGGCGTGATGGTCGGTGTCCCCACCCTTGCTCAGACCGTGGACATCGGATCGCTCAAGGGCACATATACCAGCGTGGGGCTCGAATATGACCGTGCCCGCGAACAGGCCGTGGCGTTTTCACGTGGCAACATCCGGATTCCCGGCACGAGAGAGCTGGACCCTGTTGTCGTCCTCACGGTGACCGACCGGGATGGCAACGTCCTCTATGACCACGCCTCTGCCGGTGACCTCCAGCGCGTCCAGGTCGTGGATGCGGGCTCCGTCTGGCTCGTCCACTCCATCATCTCGGACTGCACGTCGCGCTTCATCATCTGGGGCTGCGGCAGCAGCAACGATGACCTCTCGCTCGACGCGTACGTTAACGGCGTCAAGATCCCCTCCGGTGTGAAGACCGGCACCCAGCAGGGCCCCCTCAACGCAGTGGACACCCTCGAAACCTGGATGAACGGCTACTCCCGCAGTGCCGCCACCTCCGTGTGGGTTGGCAACGCCAACAACGAACTCGTCCGCGACGGCCCCAGCGCAAACTACGCCGCCGCAAACACCACGGTTCGGCTCTTCAAGAACTGGATGGGCGAATACCACGCCTACCTCCAGGATCTCGGTGTGATCACCGAGCCGCTCGGTTTCGCTGATCTTCAGCCGGCCAACGTTGCACGCGTCAGCTTCCAGACGCCCTCGACAGATCGCGGCCTCAGCGGCGGCTGTAGCCAGTTTGTCACCGCCTGGGTGCGGACCGACATGAAATATGACTCGCTTTGCTACAAGGTCGACATCGACACGCGGAACGGTCTTCTCGCCGGTGCTGATACTCCGGCCCAGTACCGCAAGTCTGAGTCCTTTGTGAAGCCGCCAACACTCCACCCCGACGGCTACACCACGCTGGCCCGGCAGTTCAACATACCGCTCGCCCCGACGGAAGTGAGCAAGGGCCAGGTTCCCGTCGTCATCCAATCGCCAGGTAACGGGCGTACCCTCAGGAGTGCGACGCCGGTCGTGGCAACGGTGGATATGGCCAGCCTGAAGCGATGGAAACTGGAAATCGGGAGCGGTGCTTCGCCCTCTTCGTGGTCGGAACTCGCCTCCGGATCGACCAACGTGCGCGACGCAATCATCGGCGTCATTGATGCGCCGCGGCTCGAGGCGGGCGTCTACACCATCCGCCTCACAGCCACAGGTGACGCTACCATCGTTGGGAACGAGGCGAGGGTTACCTTCAACGTCGACCCGCTGATCAGCCCGCTCTTCCCAACGCCAACGCCAGGCGGTCCCGGCACGCTGCCTGGCGGGCAGCTCCCCGGAATCCCAACGCCAACGCCCTTCCGGCGTTAGCGCAATCGTTGGCCCGGTTCGAGCCCCTCAGCCCTCGCCCACTCCAATGCTGGCTGCTTCTTCTGTCCGTCGGGCTGCACTCTCGCAATGGTGATGCTGCCCCCATTGAGCCGCACGCGGATGCCGCGATCGTCGACCGACAGGATCTGTCCCGGTAACCCCGCCTCGCCGGCTGCGGAAAAGGTCGTGTCGAAGATCTTCACCCGCTCGCCCTTGAATGTCGTCCAGGCTCCGGGCTGCGGGTTGCACCCCCGGATGAGCGCGTATACCTGCTTCGCGGGCGCAAACCACCGGATTTCCGCGTGTCGTTCGCGGCAGGGCGGCTCGTGCGTAGCGAGCGTGTGGTCCTGGGGTTCGCGCGGTGCTTCGCCTGCGACGACCAGCTTCACAGCTTCACTCAATGCCTCGACCCCCATCGGGAACAGCTGGTTGAAATACAGCGAGCCCACCGTGTCGTCCGGACCAATTGGAACTGCCCGTTCGAGGAGCACCGGGCCCGTGTCCACTCCTTCGTCCGGCCAGAAGATCGTGATCCCAGACTCTTCGTCGCCGTTGATAATCGCCCAGTTCATGGCCGACGCCCCCCGGTGCGCGGGGAGCAAGCTCGGGTGATATTGAATCGTCCCCAGGCTCGGGAGTCCGAACGCTTCAATCGGGAGAATGTCGGTGACGAACGCCATCACACAGAGGTCTGCATCGAGTGCACGCCAGGCCTCCAGTCCACCAGCTTCGCGCAGCGACGCAGTCGGGATCGGCGCGAAGCCAGCCTCAACGGCCGCCGCCCACAGAGCGTCGGGACGCCCCTCGCTTGGCGGTGCGCTTACTCCCGCAATGTCGACTCCGTCGGCCATCAGCCGCTTGAACACTGCTTCCCCGAAGGCTGCCTGCCCCATGACCGAAACCCGCATTGAGCCCTCCTCGCCGGTTCGTCACCGCGCAGCCCGTATCGTAGACTGGTTTTCCAGATGGATCCGAACCATTCCTTGGAGGTCTCCCGGGGCGCGGACACCGCAGCGCCCCGCGAGCGTCTGCGCTGAGCACCCTCAGCCGCAGTTCACTCGAAAGAAAGGGATCCACCGTGCTTACCGTTGAACCAGCGCGCCCGGCAGACGCCGAAGCCATCCACGACCTGGTGACCTATTGGGCAGACAAGGGCGACATGCTCCACCGCCCTCTCTCCGAAGTCTTTGATGCCATTCGCGACTTCAAAGTCGCGCGCCTCGACGGCCAGTTCATCGGCTGTGGCTCACTCCATATCATGGGTGCCGACCTTGCCGAGGTCCGTTCCCTCGCCGTCCGCGACAACGTCCAGCTTCGGGGTGTAGGGGCATCCATTGTTGCTGCCTGCATCGAAGATGCCCGCGCGTACGGAATCGACCGCGTCTTTGCGCTCACCTATCGGCCGGGATTTTTTGAAAAGCAAGGGTTCCGCCTGGCCAACGTGATGGAGTTCCCGCAGAAAGTCTGGAACGAATGCGTTCGTTGTCCGCTCTTTGCCAACTGCAAAGAAGTAGCCGTCGTCAGGGATCTGAGCGAGAGTGTAGACCTTACGGTGCCGTTCGCTCAGTCCTGGCCGCCTGGCTGATGGCCAGGTCCCGGGCAGCAGCCCTGCGTTGCGACCGGTAACGGGCGCCTCGCCAGCTGTAATACAACGCTGAGAGCAATACTCCGCCGAGCCAAACGCCAATCGCCGCCGCCGTAATCCGCAGGTCGCGCCCAAGCCCGTCCCCTGCAACCACTGCCGCTCCAGTCGGGATAACCATCCCGAGAGCGCTGGCGACCATGAAGGTCCGGAATTTGATGGCGGTAACGCCAGCGATAAAGCTCAGCCAGTCGAAGTTCACGACCGGGAGCATCCGGGCGAAAAATATGACACGCCCACCCATTGTCTCGGCGAGGGCGTCCGTGCGTGCGGCGATCTTTCGGCCCACCAGCCTCGGTAGCCACTTCCGCCCGAGCTTCCGCGCAAGCCAGAACGCGGCCGCCGATCCGATAAGCAAACCGAGCAGCGAATATAGCGTACCTAGTACGGGGCCCCATGCGAGGCCCGCGGCGAAGAAGATCGGCGCATTCGGGATCGGTGCGAACAGCACCGACAACGCCATGATCAGGATGAAGACGACCGGCCCCATCGCCCCCTGCCGCTCCACGAAATCCTGGAACGGCTCCGCGTCGATTTTCGTCGAGAACCCGAAGTACGAGGACACGAGGAAATAGGCGCCGACGAGCAGCAGGAAAACTGCGACCATCCCGGCGACCACCGGCCGCCGCAACAACATCGGTGTCTCTTCGCCCTCGAACACCAGTGCGTCGAGCCCTTGTGGTTCGCCCTTCGTCGCGTCCTTAACCACCGATCGTCGCCTTCGCCAGGTGCGCCAGGATGAGCTCGGTGACTTTCCGGGGCTCCTCTTGCTGGACCCAGTGGCTCGTGTTTGGGAGAAACGTAAGTTCGAAGTCCTCCACGTACTCTTCCGTCCCCAAGGTTAGCTCCTTACCCAGCGCACTGTCGTCCTCGCCCCAGATCATGAGCGTCGGCGCAATGACCTTCGGTACGGGCTTCGGGAGCCGTCGCGGGTGGCGCAACAACGCGCGGTACCAGTTGAATCCTCCGCCCAGCCCGTTCCGCCTCCATCCGGCCAGCATCTCGGTCACATCCTCGCGCGTGAACGTCCCCGGCCGGCAGTCATTGATCAGCATTCGTGCCAGCAAGTGGTAACGCCGGGCCGCGAACACTCGTTCAGGGAGCCACGGAAGCTGGAAGAACAGGATGTACCAGCTTCGGAGCATCTGCCGTGGATTCCGCCGGAGGCTGCGTTGGAAGAGCGCCGGGTGAGGGATATTGCAGACGACCAGGCTCCGCACGTGCTCGGGGTGCTGTATTGCCAGCAACCATGCCACCGCACCGCCCCAGTCATGCCCGGCGATGTGCGCCGCAGAAGCATCGGCGTGGTCCAACAACGCCAGCACGTCGGCCTGAAGTGTGTCCGTATCGTACGGGCCCTGCTTCTCCGTCTCGTTGTAGCCGCGAAGGTCCGGTGCGATGACCCGGTACTGCTGCGCGAGGGCGGCAATCTGGTGCCGCCACGAATACCACGATTCGGGGAATCCATGCAGCAACAGCACGACCTCGCCCTCGCCAGCCGTCGCGTAGTGCATGCGAATGCCGTTGATCGTGGCGTATTCGTGCCGAAGGCCGGGCGGGAGGGTCGCTGGAGGCAGGCTGTTACTCCGGGTGGTGTGAGGAGATGGGATCTGCGGCTTAGGCTATCAGAGCACGGCGAGGCGCAGGAACACGTAAAACGCCGGCGCCACCAGGACAATCGAATCCAGCCGGTCCATAAATCCGCCATGTCCGGGTAACAACCCAGACGCGTCTTTTACCCCCATCCGGCGCTTCATCCCGCTCTCCAGCAGGTCCCCTGCCTGGGCGAGGATCGGCATCGCGAGCGCGAACGGTGCCATCGTCGTTGTGCCATGCCCTGTGCTGAGGAGTGAATTGGCTGCGAGAAATGCCACCACGCCGGCTACGTAGCCACCAATCGCCCCTTCCCACGTCTTCTTCGGGCTGATCCTCGGCGCCAGTTTGTGCCGGCCAATGGTGCGGCCGGTCGCATACGCGCCCGTATCCACCGCGAAAACGGGAAGCAGGGCGAGCAGGAACCACTCCCGGCCCTCGCTCAGGTCCCGGATGAGCACCAGCGATACGACGCCGATCCCGATATAGACGATGCACCACGCCAGGACCCGCCACGGCTTCCTCGGCCCCACCGCCCTGATCGGCAGATAGCCTGCTCCCGCTGAAAGAAGTGCGAAAACGAGCCCCGCGCCGATGAATCGCGTGTCTCCATGCGCTCCCGCCACCATCACTGCGGGAAGGGAGAACGTCGTTAGTTGCGGGCCGGCGCGCGAGATCGGAAGGCTCGGAAACAGCCACCCGTGCCCGAACTCAATGCTCGCGAGCAACGCGATCGCTCCGCACGTAATCGCGAACCACCAACCGCCTAGCCATGTCACCGCCAGGATCAGGGGAATTCCGACTGCGGCCGTCATGATCCGGAGTTGGAGATTCGTGAAGCGCGGAGGCTGGGCTGGTTCCGCCAGGGGGGAGCGGACGTCCGTCACTGCGGCCCGTACTTCTCCAGTTCGTCGGCCGCCAGGCCCCCGAACTTCCGCTTTCTGCGGCCGTAGTCAGCAAATGCCAGGTCGATGTCTTCCCGGCCAAAGTCAGGCCACAGCGTGTCCGTAAAATACAGCTCGGCATATGCCGATTGCCAGACAAGAAAGTTGGAAATTCGCTGCTCTGCGCCGGTCCGGATAACCAGGTCCGGATCCGGACTATCCCGTGTGAACAGGTGCCGGGTGACCACCGTTTCGTCCACATCTTCCGGCCGGTACCCCGCCGCGATAATCTCCCGTACCGCCCCGACGATGTCGTCGCGGCCCCCGTAGTTGAAGCAGAGGTTCAGCGTGATCCGGTCGTTCTCTTCCGTGAGCGTCACGGCATCTGCAACCCGCGTCTGGAGGTACTTCGGCAACGCCTCTCCGTGTCCCAGGTGTCTGATCCGCACGCCATTCTTGTGCAGGTTCTGTAGCTCCCGGCCGATGAACATGCCCAGCAGCCGGATGAGGAAACGAACCTCGCGCTCCGGTCGCGACCAGTTTTCCGTACTGAATGCGTACAGGGTTACGTACTGCACACCGTGGTCGGCACACCGCTCCAGTAGCCGCCGGATATTCTCCGTTCCCGCCCGGTGTCCGGCAGTTCGCGGCAGCCCTCGCTGCGTTGCCCAGCGTCCGTTCCCGTCCATGATGATGGCCACGTGCCGTGGTACTCGCCCGCCCGTTACGGGTGAGATCACGTCCCCCAGCAGCTCCGCGCTCGCTGCTGGCCGGGTGACCGCCGGACCGTCAGATCTCAAGGAGATCGGCCTCCTTGCGCTTGCCTTCCTGGTCGACGGTCGCGATGTGCGCATCGGTGATCTTCTGTAGCTCCGCCTCATTTCGCCGGAGGTCGTCCTCGGAGATGATGCTCTCCTTCTCGATCTTCCGCAGCTCGTCGTGCGCGTGCCGGCGTACATTGCGGACCGCCACCCGGGCGTCTTCCACCTTGCTGTGGACCAGCTTCACGAACTCCTTGCGCCGGGCTTCCGTCAACGCCGGGATCGCGAGCCGGATGAGCTGGCCATCGATCGCCGGGTTCAACCCAAGGTCCGAGGCCTGGATCGCCTTCGCCACGATGTTCACGGCGCTTCTGTCCCAAACCTGGATCGCCAGCAGCCGCGCTTCCGGAGCGTTAATCGTCCCGAGTTGGCGCAGTGGCGTCATCGCCCCGTAGTAATCGATCGGCATGTTCTCAACGAGGCTCGGGTGGGCACGCCCTGTGCGCACGCTCGCAAGATCTCGCCGCAGCGCCTGCACGGCACTCTCCATTCGGCTGTCCGCGTCCAACAGGATCTCATCCGGGTCTTCCATCGTTAGCCTCCTGGCGCGTCAGATTCGAGTTTACAACAGCGACTCGTCTCCTGAGCCCTCATCGGTGGTCACGCGGGTACCGACGGCTTTACCCATCAGCGCGTTGTACACGGCGTCCGGCGCCGCCATGTCGAACACCACAATCGGGAGCTTGTGCTCGTTGCAGAGTGCCATCGCTGTCTGGTCCATCACCTGCAACTGCCGTCGAATCGCGTCCAGGTGCGTGAGATGCTCAAACCGTTGGGCGCCCGGGTTCTTTCGAGGGTCGGAATCGTACACGCCGTCCACGCCGCTCTTCGCCATCAACAGCACCTCCGCCTCGACTTCGATGGCACGCAGCGCCGCTGCCGTATCAGTTGTCATAAACGGATTTCCCGTACCTGCGGCGAATAGGACCACGCGCCCCTTCTCCAGGTGGCGCATCGCCCGTCGCCGGATGTATGGCTCCGCCACCGATGTAATCGCCATTGCCGTCTGCATCCGCACCACGGTGTGCTGCTTCTCCAGCGCGTCTTGCAATGCAAGCGCGTTCATCACGGTCGCAAGCATCCCGGCATAGTCGGCCGTTGCGCGGTCCATTCCGGTTTCAGCAACGACGGATCCCCGCCAGAAGTTCCCGCCGCCGGCCACGACCGCCACTTCCACACCTTCGGCAGACGCGCGAGAGACCTGGCGTGCCAGGTCTCTCACAGTGTCCGGGTCAATGCCGAATGCGCGGTCGCCCATCAGGGCCTCCCCGCTGAGCTTCACCAGCGCCCGGCGATATGGAGTACCCATCACCGCTCCGGCTATCGGCCGAGTTCGAAGCGCGCAAAACGCCGAACACGCACGTTTTCGCCCGTGCGCGCTACGACATCCTTCACGAGGTCGCCGATCGTCTTGCCCGGCTCGCGGATGAACGGCTGCGCCATCAGTGCCACCTCCGCGTCGGGCGAACCCTCGTCGTCGGCCGTGCGCTCCTCCACGGAAACGTACTTCGGGTTCATTGCCGCGATCTGCATGGCGACATCTTTCGCCAGCTGCCGGAAGTCTGCCGTGTTTGCGACAAAGTCCGTTTCGCAGTTCAACTCCACCACGACACCGATGCGCCCGCCGCCGTGGATGTAGCTCTCCACGACGCCCTGGCTGGTTTCGCGCTCGGACCGCTTGGCCGCTGCTGCGATGCCCTTTTCCCGGATGATCGCCGCCGCTTTCTTCAGGTCGCCGGCCGTCTCATCCAGCGCCCGCTTCGCGTCCATGACGCCCGCGCCTGTCGCTTCGCGCAGTTCCTTGATTAATGCAGTGGTGACTTCGGCCACGCAGCTACTCCTGTGTTCCCTGTGAAGGTGCGGGCGCCGCTTCCGCGGCCGGTGTGGCCGCTTCTGGTGGCGCTGCGGGCGCCGCTTCCGCTGCCGGAGCCGCCTGCGACGCCAGCGTCACCGTGCTTACCCGCGTCGCCTGCTGGCCCGCTGTCTCATCCGTTGGCCGCGCCGTGAAGCTCGTCGCATCGATCGGCACCGCGTCGTCCGCGTGTACCCCCGCGCCAACGCCGGATTCGCGCGCAGCTCGCCCTTCGGCCGCGGCGTCAGCCACCTTGCCGAGGATCAGCTTGATCGCGCGGATCGCGTCGTCGTTGCTCGGGATCGGATACGCCACCGGGTCCGGGTCGCAGTTCGTGTCGACCAGCGACACGATCGGGATGTTCAGCCGCACGCACTCGGCTACCGCGATCGACTCCTTCACCGTGTCGATGATGAACGCCGCAGTCGGCAGCCGGTCCAGGTGCCGGATGCCGCCGAAGTGGCGGTTCAGCCGCTCGATCTCGTTCGAGATGTCGAGCTGTTCCTTCTTGGTCAGGCGCGAAAACTCGCCCGCCGCGACCGAGTTCTCCAGCCGCGTCATGTGCTGGATCCGGCCCCGGATCGTCCGAAAGTTGGTCAGCGTGCCGCCCAGCCAGCGGTTATTCACGAACGGCATGCTCGCGCGCGAAGCTTCCGCCTCGACCGTCTCGCGTGCCTGCTTCTTCGTCCCGATTACCAGCACTTCGCCACCCTCGGCGACCGTGTCGCGGACGAAGTTGATCGCGTCGTCCAGCCGCGTGACCGTCTGCTGCAGGTCGATGATGTGAATGCCATTGCGCTCGGTGAAGATGAACCGGCGCATCTTGGGGTTCCAGCGGCGCGTCTGGTGTCCGAAATGGACGCCAGCCTCGAGCAGCTGCTTCATGCTCACGGGTGTAACCAGGGAGTCCTCCAACATGCGGCGCATAGATTTGGCTCCGAAAAACCAGCGCGCCGCCTAATGCACAACGCCCATGAGCGTAGCGCGCCCCGCCCCTCTGAGAAAGGCGGAGCGTCGAACTCCGAGGCACCTTACGCCTACGACGCCGCCAACCGTCTCTCATCTGTCACCGATTGGGACTCGAATGTGATCGCCTATTCGTATGATGATGCGAACAGGATGACGGCCACGACGCTTCCTTCCGGCACGGGCATCGTCTCGTCCTTCTCCTACGACAACGCTGACCGCCTCACCGGCATCAGCCACGTGAAGAACGGTTCGACGACGATCGCCTCGGTCGCCTACACGCTCGACGA
>JAGQHB010000076.1 GCA_020432045.1 Dehalococcoidia bacterium
GCAAGGCTGGCCCCGCGTCCGCCTCAGATGGAGGTCGCCATGCCCTGACGAGCAACCCCACCGCTTACCTTCTGGAGACCGGCATCACCCTGGCGATCTAACCCGGCATCACCCCGGCGATTGACAGCGGGGCCGACCGGGCGTTTTGAACTCGAGATCCATGTAGAACGGGATGAGCCGATCGGCCGCGCATACGCATGGCGGTACTGACACGCCGATGTTCGTACAGTGGTGAGTACTAGCAGGGGGATTCCCTTCCGGGTGAAATTCAAGATCCGACCCGTTGCGCGCCGAATTTCCTAGGGCGACGGGTCCGGATTGGCAGGGCTCGGCCGCGCCCGTCCTGTCGTCGTTCGGCGGTTTGTATCGGTCGGCGTCTCATTCTGAGTAACCTGCATCAGGCAGCGTATTTATTCGAGTATCATTTAGCTCGAACCACTTGATGTCACTTCCTCGCCGCCCAATCATCGGATTATCCCGGTGACGAGGCGACCAGTGGCGAAGCGAAGCGGACAGGCGTTCACGATGCGGACGGAGTGGAAGGCGGGCGCCACCAACGCGGCCTGGGAGGAACTCTGGCGTCGCATCTTCGCCGGGCCACTCCGTGGGTTCAGCCTTCCGGCCACGAGCGGCGAGGATTGAGGCCCTGTGTCCACCACTGGCATCTCCCCGAACCGAACGGTCCCATCGCTGCCGGCTCATGCCTGCGTTGCGGCGCCAGTCGGCAATTCAGCAACGTGTTCCTGGGCGATGCGACCGACCCCGCCGCCGTTCGCCGGCGCGTTCGCCCATTCCGGGAACGACGGCCAAGACTGGCTGCCTGAATGCGGCGCTGCCTGGACTGCGGCGTGTTCTCGCCTCGGTCTCGATGTTCTGCGTGTATCGCCGCTCGCGGGCAGCGTCGGAACCGCCGCAACAACGTGCAGCGCGGGGGCAGCGGATGGTCGTGGCAAAGGATTCGGAACGCCGTCAACGCACGTGACGGACACCGTTGCGTCCTCTGTAACGTGGCGGGCGTCCGACTAGAGGTCGACCACGTCGTGCCTCTGGCGAACGCCGGCTCCAATGAGGCTCGGAATCTCCGAACCCTGTGTGCACCGTGTCACCACCAACGGTCACGGGGCCTAAAGACCGGCAGAATCCGGGCGCAAGCGAGCCCGGTACAGGAATTGGACCGCCCGCACGGTGCTACGGCGGAGGCACGTTGGGAGTAGGCGTCGCTGAAGGGAACCGACCCTGAGGCGTCGCTGTTGGATCCACGAGTCCGAGACGGCTTTCAACGCCCGCATAAGCAAAGTAGGCAGCGCCAAGAACGACGGCGAGAATAATCCAAAGACCGAACAGAAATGCAAGAGTACTGCAGCCATGCATCAACGACGTCCAGGCCGATTGCCTCGATGTTCCTGTGGCGATCGTGCGAGCCGGCCGATACGCCACGCGCGTCTCCGTCCACTGCGGATCACGGGCGAGGTTGGAGGCAGGCGAGAGCGGCGGGGGTGGCTCGTATACGGATGCGCGATTGAGCGCCCTTGCCATCTCTCCGCCGGTCTGGAACCGGTCGCCCGGTGCTTTTATCATCGCCCGGAGAGTCACGTCCATCACCTTAGGTGATACGTACGGGATCGGCGCGGGCGAGGAGTGAATGTGCTGCATAAGAATTGCAGCGGCATCTTCTGCGACAAACGGCGGACGACCGCTAAGGCCCTCGTAGACAGTACACCCGAGGCTATAGATGTCCGTGACGCTCGTGACGGCTCTGCCCACGGCCTGTTCCGGTGACGTGTAGGCGAGTGAGCCCACCATCCCGACGCCCGTCAGCGACGAGGTCTGGTCGGTCATCCGGGCAATGCCAAAATCGGTGAGGAACGCGTTTCCGGTAGCATCGAACATGATGTTGCCCGGCTTCACGTCCCGGTGGATGACGCCCCGGGAGTGGGCGTAATCGAGTGCCTCCGCCACCCGCTGCACTACCGGCACGAGCTCGCTGAGCGCCATCGGGCCATTCGCGATGCGGGCGGCAAGACTGCCCCTGGTGAGCAGACGCATGACCAGATAGAGGTCGCCGTCCTGTTCGCCAAAGTCGTGCACCGGGACAATTGCGTGGTGCTCGAGCGCGGCAATCGCCCGGGCTTCGCGTTCGAAGCGGGTCCGGAAGGACCGGTCCCCCGAAAGGTCCGAGGAGAGGACTTTGACCGCGACTTCCCGGTGGAAATGCGGGTCCCAGGCGCGGTACACCTTCGCCATGCCGCCACGGCCAAGCTCCCCACGAACCTCGTACCTGCCGTAACGCTCCGCCACGCGCCGGATTGTACGCGGGGTTGCAGGGCGACGGATGCCGCCATAGGTTCGACCCGAGAATAGGCGAGGAGGGGGCAAGTGAAATCTCTACCAGGACAGGGCCCGGAACCGTCGACCCTCCCCGTTTCTCGCGCGCGCAAGATGAGCGAAAAGTTGAGCCGAGAGCCGAGAGCCGAGGCCGTGCCGCTCGGCCGTCTGGCGCCGGCGCCGTGGAACCCTCGGACCATCAAAGACGAGCGCTTCCAGAACCTCGTGAGAAGCATCCAGGCCGACCCCGACTTCCTCTGGCGCCGGCCGACCCTCGCGATGGCCGACGGGACCATCTACGCCGGCAACATGCGCTACCGGGCGGCGCAGCGCCTCGGCATGGCGACCGTTCCCGCGATCATCGAGGACATACCCGAGCAGCTCGCCAAGGAACGGGCGCTGCGCGACAACCGCCAGTGGGGTGACTGGCACGGTCGTGGCCGTTCCGGTTCCTGATCCGGCACACGGTGTTCCACGCGATGGATCACGCCCGGGAGATGGGGACGAGAACCTCGGCAACTGGGCGGTGTGAGGCGTTGGGCGAGGGCCACCTTTGCAGTACCGCGAGCGGCCAGACCAGCCCGGTCGTGGAGTTGGGCTCGCACAGGCCCGGGCGCGCCTTGTGGGCCGGTTGCGCTTCGTAAGTCATCAAATGTAGAATTCAACACATGGTGACTTCGACTCGTACGGGGCGGCGGCCGGGGCCGGGGACGGCACGGGATGACATCCTGAACACGGCACGGGCGCTGTTCGCGCGGGATGGGTTCCGGGGCACGACGATGCGGGCCGTGGCTGAAGGGGCCGGTGTCGATCCGGCCCTGGTGACGCACTATTTCGGGTCCAAACAGGGGCTGTTTGATGCGGTGCTGGAGCTGCCCTTCGACCCGCGCACGGTGTTCCAGACGCTCGTAGCGGCGGGGACGGAGGAGCTCGGCGAACGGCTGGTCAGGTTCTTCCTTTCGACATGGACTTCAGATGGGACGGCCGGACCACTGGCGACGCTGGTGCGCACGGTCATCAACGAGCCGACGGCGGCGCGGACGCTTGAACGGCTGCTGGTGCAAGACGGCCTGGGCCCGGCCCTGGCCAGTGCCGGACTCGACGAACCCGAATTGCGGGCAGCGATGATCGCATCCCAGTTGGTAGGAATGGGCCTGCTGCGGTTTGTACTCAGGATAGAACCGCTGGCCTCGTGCTCGGACGATCTCGCCGTGGCGAACTTTGGCCCGGCCATCCAGCGATTCGTGACCGCGCCACTGGCGGCGCAGGGAGGCATGGAATGACTGAGGAGCGTGATCACACAATTGTTGTGAAGGGACTTCGTGTGTTGCGTGGCGGCAACATCGTGCTCCCGGGGATGGACCTCGATATCCCGGCAGGGAAGGTAACTGGCTTGCTGGGCCCGAGCGGATGCGGCAAGACGACGCTGATGCGGGCGATCGTGGGAGTCCAGGTGGTCGCAGGCGGATCGGTGCAGGTGCTCGAACTGCCTGCAGGTTCGGCGGCACTGCGCACGCGGGTCTCGTATGTCACACAGGGGGGTTCGGTCTACACGGACCTGACGGTGAACGAAAACCTCCGGTATTTCGCGCGGCTGCTCGAGGCAGGCGATGGGGAGATTGAGCGTGTGATCCGGACCGTTGGGCTGGAGGATTTTGCTGATCGACCTGTTTCGAAGCTCTCTGGAGGCCAGCGGTCGCGTGTGTCCCTGGCAACGGCGCTGCTGAACCATCCGGCAGTCATGGTGCTCGACGAGCCGACGGTTGGGCTGGACCCGGTATTGCGCCGAGACCTATGGCAAACATTTCACGAATTGGCTGCAGCCGGGACGACGCTTCTCGTTTCGAGCCACGTGATGGACGAAGCGGAACGGTGCGACCACCTGGTGCTGATGCGGGATGGAGAGGTGATCGCGGCGGATGCTCCGGCGAACCTGCTGACACGGACAGGCGCAGCGGACATCGAAGCCGCGTTCCTGGCGCTTATCGGGGAGGCGGCGTGATGCACTTCCTTGCAATTACAGGGACGGCCCTGCGGGTAGTACAGCAGCTGCGAAGAGACCCTCGCACACTGGCCCTGCTAATCATCGTGCCGGTGGGATTGGTCTGGATAATGAAGCTCGTCTTCGCAGACCAGCCGGGGGTGTTCCAGCGCGTCGGCGTGCCTCTCGTCGGCGTATTTCCGTTGACCTCGATGTTCCTGGTGACCTCGATCACGATGCTGCGGGAGAGATCGTCCGGGACACTGGAGCGGCTCATGACGATGCCACTGGCGAAGCTGGATATCCTGCTCGGCTATGCCCTGGCGTTTGGGGTCGTTGCGCTGGTCCAGGCGGGACTGACCGCACTTGTCGCGATCGGCGCGCTCGGGTTGGACGTGGAGGGGCCGGTCGCCGCCGTGGTGGCACTGGCACTCCTGAACGCACTCCTGGGGATGGCCCTTGGGCTGCTCGTAAGCGCATTCGCGACGACTGAATTCCAGGCCGTCCAGTTCATGCCGGCCTTTCTGCTACCTCAATTGCTGCTGTGCGGGCTCATCGCTCCGCGAAGCCAGATGAACCGGGCACTGGAAATCGTATCCGATGTGCTGCCGATGACCTACGCATATGACGCACTCGCAAGAGTGGCGTCTGACGATATGGGCCGGCAACTCGCCGCCGATATCGTAATCCTGGTGGCGTTCATGGCCGGTGCGCTCGTGCTTGGGGCAGCGACACTCAGGAGACGGACAGCGTGAGCAGACGTCCGGTCGAGGGCGATTCAGCCCGGTAGCGCCGGCGGCGATTCACAGGTAGCTGTGCGAAAACAGCCCATGGAGAGGGCCGGGGAACGGTGGGCGATGGGTTGCCCTGAGAGGGTCCGGCAGGGCAAGGTGAGTCAAAGGATGGGTGAGAGTATTCGGAAGACACCGGTGGCGACGTACCGCCTGCAGCTCCACAGCGGTTTCGATTTCGCGGATGCAGCGCGAATTTTGCCGTATTTGCAGGAACTCGGGATTTCCCACGTGTACCTGTCGCCAGTTTGGGCGGCAACCCCGGGGAGCACACACGGGTACGACGTGGTCGACCATT
Organism: Dehalococcoidia bacterium; assembly: GCA_020432045.1. GTDB lineage: Bacteria > Chloroflexota > Dehalococcoidia > Tepidiformales > Tepidiformaceae > JAGQHB01. Next base: position 5,396 of record JAGQHB010000076.1, read on the forward strand.
CGCGGATCAACCCTGAACTGGGCGGGATGGCGGGATTGTACGAGTTCGCGCAGATAGCCCGGGACCTAGGGATGGAGCTCGTTTTCGATATCGTGCCGAACCATGTGGGGATTGCGAACCACCCATGGTGGCGGGATGTGCTGCGGCACGGACCGCATTCGCCGTTCGCGGCGTACTTCGATATCGCATGGAGCGGTCAGATCCAACAGACACAGGCGGAGCTGGTGTACCCGGTGCTGGGACGGCCGTTCGGGCAGGCACTGGAGGCCGGGGAGCTGACGGTGGAGTACGACGGGACCGAGATCGTCGTGCGGTATTACGAGCGGACGTTCCCAATCGAGCCATCGGGCTACCGCGAAGTGCTGGGGCTGCCGCCATCGGGGGCCGGGGCGGGGCGCGAGCGTGACCTCGTCGAGGTTCTAGACCGGCTGACGGACGCTGACGCGACGACTGCCGCGCTTCTCACCGGGCAGCTTGCAGAACTGCTTGCCGAGGCGCCGGGGCTACGACAATGGGTAGACGAACGCCTCGTAGCACTGAGCGGCGTGCCGGGGAATCCGGAGAGCTTCGACGGCCTGGAGCGGTTACTGCGTAGCCAACACTACCGGCTGGCGTATTGGCGCGTATCCACGGAAGAGATCAATTACCGGCGGTTTTTCGACATCAATGACCTGGCGGCGATTCGCGTGGAGCACGACCCCGTGTTCAACGCGACGCACTCGCTGGTGAAGGAACTGGTGGAAGCGGGTATCGCAGCGGGGATACGGGTCGACCATGTGGATGGCCTCTACGATCCGGGCGGCTACCTGCGCCGGTTACGCGAGTTGGCGGATGCCGGACCGCAGTCCGCCGGGATCTGGATCGAGAAGGTCCTGGCGAGGGACGAGGAGCTGCCAAAGGACTGGCCCGTTGAAGGGACAACGGGCTACGACTTCCTGGCGGCCGCCGGGGGGTTGTTTGTCGACCCGGCGGCGGAGCAGGGGTTCACGGCCATCTACCATGATGTTGCGGACGTGACGACGCCGTTCGAAGACATCGCGTTCGCGGCAAAGCGACGAATTGCAGGGCGTTCGTTCGCCGGCGAAGTGAACGTCCTGGCACTTGAGCTTTACAGGGAAGCGCAACGCGATCGGCTGGCGCGGGACAACACGCTGGGGGCGTTCCGCGACGCGCTGGCATCATTGCTTGCAGCACTGCCAATCTACCGGACGTACCTGGCCCACGATCATGCGATGCCAGGCGATTCAGCGGTCATTCGTCCAGCAGCTGACGAGGCGATGCGGCGAGACCCGAACGTCACACCTGAAGCGATGGGATTCATTGTGCAGGTGTTGTTGGTGGAGACGCCCGACGACTCGGAGAAGGCCACGCGATGGGTGCACCTGCGCCGCCGATTCCAGCAGCTATCAAGCCCGGTCATGGCGAAGGGTGTGGAGGACACTTCGTTCTATCGCTATCACCGGCTGATTTGCTGCAATGAGGTAGGGGATGACCCGGCCCATTTTGGGACGACGGCGGCGAGAGCGCATGCCTGGTTTGGGGAACGCGCGGCGACATGGCCGTTGGCGCTCTTGGCGACGACGACGCACGACACGAAGCGAAGCGAGGACGCCCGGATGCGGGTGGCGGCGCTCACTGCTTTGCCGCGAGAGTGGCATGCGGCAACACGGGCATGGCGACGAACGAACCGGCGACACATCTCGTTGGTGCGCGGGGCACCGGCGCCGGATGCCAACGTGGAGTACTACCTGTATCAAACACTTGTTGCTTCGTGGGAAGGGATGCCGACGGCCGAATACGTAGACCGCGTCGTGACCCACATGCGGAAGGCCGCCCGCGAGGCGAAGCTGCGGACGAGTTGGACGGGCGTCGATGAAGATTACGAGGCGGCACTGGAGGAGTCGGTGCGCGCCATCCTGGACCGGCGGGTATCCCAGGCATTTCTGCGGCGCGTCGATGACTTTGTGCGGCGGATCGAGCCAGCCGCGCGGCTGCAGGCATTGGCGTTGGTGATGCTGAAGGTGACGGCGCCGGGTATTCCAGACTTCTACCAGGGGAGCGAGTTACCGCTCCACACGCTCACCGACCCCGACAACCGGAGACCCGTGGACTACGGAGCCTGCCAGGAAGCGCTGCGAAACGCCCAGTTGGAGCGGCCGCGACCGACGGATGTGCATGCAAAAACATGGATGACGTGGCGGCTCCTGGCGCTACGCGGCCGCTGGCCAGAACTGTTCGCGGGAGGGAGCTACAGGCCGGTACATATCGAAGGCGATGGGGCATCACAGCTGTTTGCGTTTGAGCGGAAGGGGGAGGACGCCCGATGCATCACGATCGTGATTCTCCGGCCCGCCGCGATGACGGACAGCGACGGGCGGATCCTTCCGGAGGTGTTTACGGACGCGCGGATCGACCTTGGCGGGGAGCAGTGGAGCGACTGGCTCGGGGACGGCACCGCACTTAGCGGGCGAACAGCGGTCCGGGATCTCCTGGGGAACTACCCCGCGGCGGTGCTAGTGTCTGAGAACCTGGACGGCCGATGACTACCGATACGATCGCAGGCCAGGATCTTTCGCTCGGGGCGACCAGGGGTGACGGCGGGACACGATTTCGGGTATGGGCGCCGAAGCCAGAGTCGGTCACGTTGGCCGTCCAGCAGGACGGCCATGAACGCCGCTATGTGATGGATGGCGACGCAAGTGGTTACCGGGAGATAACACTCCCCGGCGTCGGGGCTGGCGCCCGATATGGCTATGTATTGGATGGCGACGGGCCGTTCCCGGACCCGTGTTCGCGCAGCCAGCCTGATGGTGTGCATTCGCTAAGCGAAGTCGTGGATGCGGAGGGGTTTGTATGGACCGATGGCGAGTGGCGGCCGCCGCCGTTCCGTGACCTCGCGATCTACGAGTGCCACATCGGGACGTTCACGGCCGAGGGTACCTTCGATTCGGCAATTGGGCGGCTGCCGTCGCTGCGAGAACTGGGAACTACGGCGGTCGAAGTGATGCCAGTAGCGGCGTTCCCCGGGCGATGGGGATGGGGCTACGACGGGGTCTCGATGTTCGCGCCGATGGCGGCGTATGGGGGACCGGAGGGGATGCGGCGATTTGTCGATGCTGCACACACGGCGGGACTGGCCGTCATCCTCGACGTTGTTTATAACCACTTCGGGCCTGACGGGAATTACACGGGCGCATATTCCGACAGCTATGTGACCGGAAAGTACGGAACACCGTGGGGACAGGCGATCAATTTCGACGGGGACGGGTCCGAGGGATGCCGCATGTTTTTCCGGGAGAACATGCGGCACTGGTTGCGCGAATACCACGTCGACGGCTTCCGCTTCGATGCGACGCACGCGATCTTTGACGATTCAGAGGTGCACATCCTTGCGGAGCTTTCGACGGTGGCGGCGGATCATGGGCGGGGAGGCGAGCGGCCATACCTCATCGCCGAAAGCCACGAGAACGATCTGCGCTATCTGAAGCCGGTTGCGCAGGGTGGGTTCGGATTCGACGCGGTGTGGGCGGACGATTTCCATCACAGCGTGCGGACGGCGCTGCTGGGTGAGAACGAGGGCTACTTCCGCGGATACGATGGGTCGCTGGCGCAGCTTGGGAAAGTGATCCGCCACGGATTTTTGTACGAGGGCGAGTTCGACCCGGGGTTTGGCGACCATCGAGGAACAAAGGCACGGCGTGTGCCCTGGCCGTCATTCGTGTACTGCATCCAGAACCATGACCAGGTTGGGAACAGGCCGTTCGGCGACCGATTGAATACGGCGGCCGCACGGGGTGACTACCTGGCGGTTTCGCTGCTCCTCCTGCTGTTGCCGCAGACGCCAATGATCTTCCAGGGCCAGGAGTACCTGTCGACGAAGCCGTTCCTGTATTTTTCTGACCACGTCGAGGCGTTGGGGCAACTGGTGACCGAAGGCAGACGGCGGGAGTTCGCGGGGTTCGGCGCCTTCAACGACCCGGAAACCCGCGAAACGATCCCGGACCCCCAGGCAGCGGACACCTTCTCTCGCTCAGTGCTGGATTGGAACGAAGCGGATGTAGCGCCCGGGTCGCTGGCCCGCGCGCTGTATCGTGCGGGGCTGAATTTGCGGCGGGAAGACCCCGTGTTGCGTGCGTACCGGGAGAAGCGGCTGCCAATCCAGACGCGGGCGCGGGGGAGATGCGTCGTGCTTTCATTCGAGAACGCTGGTAGCCAGCTCTGGGCTGTGGTGAACCTTGGTGAGCGGACGACGGTAGACCTCGGCGTGGACCACGCGACGGTCGTGATCGGGAGCAACGAGGGCCGGTTCGGCGGGAACGGTCAGGCGGCCACCTTTGGTGAGGCCGGCCTGACGGTGCCGGGCCACGCTACAGTGGTGATTCGCAGCTAGGCAGGAGACGGCGACGGAGCGCGAAATGCGACTACTGAGCGGCCCTCAACCTTGTAGTGCTGGCCTGAACGGAGAGCACGGCGACCATCGGGTTCGTCGGGAGCGGCAGTATCGAAGGCACGAAGCCAACGCCACGGGCGGGTGAGCCTGGGGAGCCGAAACTGGACGGGGTCGGGAGAGGCGTTAAAGACGGCGACGATGGACTCGCTTTCAACCAGGCGCCCGCGAGCGTCGATGAGGCCAGATAGATTGCCGGGGAGGTACATGGCGATCGCACGCCGCTCCGGGTCCTGCCAGTCGTCCTCCTTCATCTGAACCCCTTCAGCGGTCAGCCAGACGAGATCGGGGCTGCCAGCGTCCCGGATGGAACGGCCCTGGAAGAAGTCGCGGCGGGTGAGGACGGCGTGGGCCTTGCGGAACGCGATCATGCGGCTGGTCCATTCGAGGAGGCCGTGTTCGGCCTCAGTGAGGTCCCAATGCATCCAGGAGATCTCGTTGTCCTGGCAGTATGCATTGTTGTTGCCGCGCTGAGTGCGAGCCATCTCGTCGCCATGGAGGAGCATGGGGACACCCTGCGAGAGGAAGAGCGTGGCGATGAAGTTGCGCATCTGGCGCGCCCGGAGCTCCAGCACTTCAGGGTCGTCTGTGTCGCCCTCGGCGCCACAGTTCCAACTAATGTTGTCGTTGTGCCCGTCCTGGTTACCTTCGAGGTTGTCTTCGTTGTGCTTCTCGTTATAGCTAACAAGGTCATGGAGGGTGAAGCCATCGTGGGCGGTGATGAGGTTAATGCTGGCAGAGGGGCGGCGACCGTTGTGGGCGTAGAGGTCACTGCTGCCGGTGAGCCTGTATCCCAACTCGCCGAGGTGCCCGGGGTCGCCCTTCCAGAAGTGGCGGACATTGTCGCGGTACTTGCCATTCCATTCCGTCCAGAGGACGGGAAAGTTGCCGACCTGGTAGCCGCCTTCGCCGACGTCCCAGGGCTCGGCGATGAGCTTCACCTGGGAGAGCACCGGGTCCTGGTGGATGATGTCGAAGAAGGCGCTGAGGCGATCGACGGCATGGAGTTCACGAGCCAGCGCGGCGGCCAGGTCAAAGCGAAAGCCGTCGACGTGCATTTCGAGGACCCAGTAGCGGAGGCTGTCCATGATGAGCTGGATGGCGCGCGGATGGCGCATGTTCATCGTGTTGCCGGTGCCGGTGTAGTCCATGTAGTAGCGAGGGTTGTCGGCGACGAGGCGATAGTAAGCGGCGTTGTCTATGCCGCGGAATGAAAGCGACGGGCCCATGTGATTGCCCTCGCCCGTATGGTTGTAGACCACGTCGAGGATGACCTCGATCCCGGCAGCGTGGAGCGTGCGCACCATCGTTTTGAATTCGTTAACGGCCTGTCCCGCGCGGGAAGCGGCAGCGTAGCGGCTATCCGGGGCGAAGAAGCCAATGGAGTTGTAGCCCCAGTAGTTCGAGAGCCCTCGTTCGCGGAGGTGGCGATCGTGCAGAAAATGATGCACGGGCATGAGTTCGATTGCGGTGACGCCGAGCGAACGGAAGTGGTCGATTATCGCTTCGTGCCCGAGGGCCGCGTAGGTGCCGCGAATCTCGGGAGGGATTTCCGGATGGAGGGCGGTGAGGCCTTTGACGTGAGCTTCATAGATGACGGTCTCGTTCCACGGGCGGCGGAGAAGGCGGTCATCGCCCCAGGTAAACGATGGCTCGATAACAACGGCCTTAGGCATTCCGGGGGCGCTATCGCTGTTGCTGAACTCGAGGTCGGCATCCGGGTTGGGCCCGGGAGGGTAGCCGAACATCGCATCAGACCATTCGACAGAGCCAGTGATAGCTTTTGCGTAGGGGTCGATCAGCAGTTTGTGGGGATTGAACCGCTCGCCGGCGGCCGGGTTCCACGGCCCGTAGACGCGATAGCCATAACGGAGGCCGGGCCGGGCTTCAGGGAGGCGGACGTGCCAAACGTTGTCGGTGTGTTCGCGGAGGCGAATACGGGTGACCTCGGGAGCACCGTAATCGGTGTCAAAGAGGCAGAGGTCAACGGCCTCGGCATTTTCGCTGAAGAGCGCGAAGTTCACGCCGTAGCCATCCCAGGTCGCGCCCAAGGGATAGGGCTCGCCTGAAAACAGGGATTGGGTTTGGGTGTTTGGAAAGCTCAAGAGTTCACTACTTTACCCGAAAACGGCTTCGGGGAGGGCACGGAGGCTATGACGCGGCGGACGATTGCAGCAAGCGATACCTGCAATTGACACGCACACTGCCCTTCATGTAATGCCGCATGTCCATCGAGCGGCACTCAGTCCCGGAGGAGTGAGATGAAATCCGGATAGGTCTACCAGATGCCGTATCGGGAGTTGCCGCAGGACTTTGCGGAGCGGCATCACAGCGTGTGGGTGGACGTGCCAGTTCACTGTTCGACCCGGAACGCGCGCACGTGATGTACCACGGCTACCTTGATGAGCTTAAATTTGTGGCGAATGTTGGGTTCGGCGGGATTTGCATCAACGAACCCCACCAGACCGCCTATGGACTGATGCCGTCACCCAGCATCATGGCGGCATCCCTTGCCGCAGAGCGAGGAGCGCGATGAGGTGATTTCGGTCGTACGCAGTTTCCCGGGAGCATAATTCGCCTGGGGATGGCTGACGACGACCGGAGCGTATAGTCGGGAGGATGCCTTCCGAGCGTATGCAGCGGCGCATCGACTCTCTGCTGGACGAAGCTGAGAGCGCGATCGCTTCGATGGACTGGGAGACGGTGCGCGCCCGATGCCAGGCGGTGCTCGCGCTCGACCCGGGAAACGCCGATGCAGAAGCGTACGTCGTGGCGGCGGAAAGGGCTGATACAGCGGACTCGAAAGCGGTGCTGCCTTCGGCGGAGGCGGTTCCGCCTCTCCCGGCATCCTTTGTCTCGGGGCGTTACCGGGTGTTGCGCCTGCTCGGGGAGGGTGCTCGGAAACGGGTCTACCTCGCCCACGACGAGCGATTGGACCGGGACGTGGCCTTCGCCGTCA
>JAGQHB010000077.1 GCA_020432045.1 Dehalococcoidia bacterium
CGGGAGTGATTGAGAACGGGTATTGGCACGGAGGCGGTCGAACTGCTTGCCTCTGTCTTGAAAGTCCCGTATGCGCCGCATGTTTCGTACCTCTGCTTCGACACCCAGAGAGTGACGTTGCCCGACTAGACCTCTCTATTGGTGCTCCTCGCGTTCGGGCCGCCTTATAAGGCTCTGTCGGGACGGTGGCGTCCGTTCTGGTCCGCTTTCCCAGTGATGCGATGAACTCGGCAGGCGCAGTCATGTTCTTCCGGCTGCTCGGGGCGTTCGACAAATCCGATGGCCGCCTCAACAAACGCAGTTCCGGCCAGGGTGTCAGCCATGTCCGAGGCAGTTAATGACGTTCGGGACCGTCGGCGTAGAGGCGAAATCCGAAATCGCTGTAGTGAAAGCCCGGACCAAGGCTCGAACGTGCACTGATCCGGGTGGTCTTCGCCCGGTGTCGCCAGCTCCCGCCGCGGCTGGCCCGTCTCTTGCTTTCAACGAGGTTTTGCGGGTTCCGGACGGGCGAGCCGGCGTAGTAGGTGGGGGCGTACCAATCGAGGCACCACTCATGGACATTCTCGGCCATACAGCGAAGGCCGAAGCCGTTGGCGCAGCCTGGCGAAGGCACATGCGGGCCACTGAGCGAGTTGATCCAGGAGACGAAGGATGCGTTTTCGCCTGGCCACGGCCAGTCAGTACCAGCGAGTCCGCCCCGGGCTGAGAATTCGCGTTCAGCTTCTGTCGGGAGCCGGAACGGTTGGCCGAACTGGCCGCTCAGCCATTCGCAGTAAGCGGTCGCGTCGAACCAGCTGATGCCAACGACGGGCAGATCCGGGCCCGCGAATTGTTCCTCATCGACAAACGGCGGCGGCGTAGCACCTGTCGCGCGCACGAAGGCGGCGTACTCGGCATTCGTGACCGGCCCCTCTGCCGCGAGAAACGCCGGCAGGGTTACGTCATGGGCAGGGGCTTCGTCGGCTCGACCGTGGTCGCTGCCCATCCGAAACGTTCCGCCTGGAATGGCCAGCATCCGGAGCGTTGCGTTCATGTACGTATCGTATCCGCTGTGAGTCCGCGCGGTCGCCATGAGACAGACTCTGCTCCGTCAGAAACCGCGCTCGCCAGTCCACGAACGAAACGTTGAGTACCGGGTGACAGGCACGGTTTAGAGGCGTGTAGGGTTTAAGCACCGCTCACGGTGGGCTGTGTTTAATGCGGGGGACCCAATCGCTTGTTGCGCGCCGTGAGGGATGGCCGGAGCCGGGCCTCGGTCGGATTCGCCGGCGCTTCAGTAATAAGGACCTAACCACGAGCTCACGTTGACGTGGGCCTCACGGCCGAATCGGCCTTGGCTGAGTGACCCTGGGGTTCCGCCCATTGACGATGTTCTCAGTCCGCTCCGAGATCCGCTCCAGGGGGACATCCCGTGTCAGGATATAGAGCTGATCGTCACGAATCGACTGAAGCACCTGGCCCGCCACCTCGTCTGGTGAAAGCCCATCCTTCGCCCAATATGTGTCTGCCTCGGCTGCCTGCTGCCGCAGGTCTGTGCCGCTGGGATGGTCTCCCTCGAACAGGGCACCGGGCCGGTTGCGGCCTGAACTGTAGATCCTCGTCTTGATGATTCCCGGGCAAAGGACCGACGCACTCACCGGCGAGTGATCGAGCTTGAGCTGGTGGTACAGCGCCTCGGTTATCCGCACGACGGCGTGCTTCGTTGCTCCGTAAATGTCCGCCGTTGGTCCGCTCAGGAGGCCGGCCATGGAGGCAGTGTTCACGATGTGGCCCTCTTGGCCCTGACTGAGCATTATTGGCGTGAACGTGCGGATGCCGTGAACGACTCCCCAGAAGTTGATGTCGAACGTCCACTTCCAGTCCTTCATCGAATGTTCCCAGATTCGTTCGCCACGCTTGCTCAGGAAATCGAGGTCTCCGGCCACGCCAGCGTTATTGCAGAGGATGTGGACTCCGCCAAACCGTTCAACGGTCTGATTTGCAAGCGCCTCTATGGCAGCGGGGTCGGCAACGTCGGTCCGAACGCCGGCAACCTCAAAGCCTTGCCGCGTGAACTCGTCTACCGTCTTGGCCAGCGCCTCCTCTTCGATGTCGGCGAGGACGACTTTCATTCCTTCTTCGGCAAATCGTTTGCCCAGCGAACGTCCGATGCCGTTCGCGCCTCCGGTGACCACGGCGACCTTTCCTTTGAAGCCTTGCATCTGCGCACCTCCCGGTAGTGGGGCGAGTCTACACATCGAACGAGGACACCATCTGTTTCCGGCATTCCCTGCTGGCCTCGCTCGCAGAGGCAGCGGAAAAGGTACAGCGCAAACGAAATGAGCTACGTTATGACAGGCGGCTCAGATCTACCCTCCACGGGACTGTTGTTCTAAACGCGAAACATCGGCCCGCCTTCAGGATTGCGCGCGGCTGCGGACCCACTCGCAATAGCTGGGGCGATTACTGTGCAGAAGCCCCTAGCTTTCGCCGTCCGTAGTAGGGAAGCTCGACCTCTTTGGTAGCCTGTTCCTCTTCACGACGATCGCGGGCGGTCTTCTGTTGCACCCCCGGCAGGCGGTACGGCTGCGTTGGGTCAGTCATGACGTTCAAGCACGCCGGCCGGCCGCTGGCAAATGCCCGCTCGAGCGCCGGCCTGATTTCCGCCGGTTCGGTAACTAGCTCGCTGTACGCCCCGAAGCCGGCGGCAACCTGGTCGTATCGGACCGGACCCAGTTCCGCGCCTACCGTGTGGTCGTAGCGTCGGAGTTGTCCGTGGCGGATCATCCCCCAGCCCTGGTCGTTGTTGACGATCGCTACGAGCGGGATCTGGTGACGAACTGCCGTGTCGAACTCCGCAATATTGAGTCCTGCCGAGCCATCGCCAAGCACCGCAAGGACGGGTCGATTTGGGTGCGCGACTTTCGCGGCAAGACCAAACGGTAACCCGACCCCAAGGCAGCCGAGATAGCCGTGACTTAGATAGCTGCCAGACTGTTCGACAATTGCCTGGTCTGCCATCCATTGCGACGTCTCCCCGCCATCGGCAACGATGACCGCGTTTCCGCCACAAACGTCAGCTATATCACGGGCGAGATGCGCCTGGTGGATCGGCGGTTCATCCCGCGAAACGGCTTCTTCAAAGATGTCACGGTGATTGGCGCGGGCGGTGGCCAGGGCGGCAATCCAGCGCTCGTGGTCGCGAAATGTGCGCCCTCGGGCCTGCTCGATGAGCAACCGAAGCGTCTCGCGCACATCGCCAACGAGGCCAATCTGAACATCGCGGATGCGGCCAATCTCTTCCGGCTCGACATCGACCTGAATGAGCGTCGCTTCTGGCGGGATGACCGACGGCTGGCCCAGCCCACCGGAAGATCCCGTGAACATACCGACTCGGGCGCCGAGCATGAGGATGACGTCGGGAGGTCCACCCGCCACCGTCTGAGCTTCGGGATCGGCGGCAAAGGCAAAGCTCCCATAGCCAAGGTCGGAGCGCTCCGAGACGGCGCCACGTGCCTTCGCGTTGGCAAGCACAGGAATGCGGGTCAGCTCCGAAAACGCTCGCAGTTCATCCTGCGCACCGGAGAACATGACGCCGCCGCCGGCGAAGATGCAGGGCCGTTCAGCCGCACAAAGCGCGTCGATGGCGCGCTCCACCGAGGCATTGTCGGCTGCCGGCCGGCCTTCCGCCGCGAAGTGCTGAAAAGTGGGTACATGCGATTCCTCCACCGGGGTGTAGAGGACGTCGACGGGGATGTCGAGGAACACTGGTCCCGGCCGTCCCGAGACGGCGTGGCGCCATGCTGCCGCGACGTATTCCGGGATGCGGTCTGGATGGAGCACGGTGCGGGCATACTTCGTGATCGGCCGCATGAGCGCTACCTGGTCGAGGTTCTGGAGCGGGAGGCGGTCTTCATCGCGCAGGGGACTTCTACCGCCGATACAGACCATCGGGATGGCATCCATCCAGGCGTTGGCGACACCTGTGATTGCGTTCGCGACACCGGGTCCGGCCGTGACCAGGGCAACGCCGGGCCGGCCCGTGGTCCTGGCAAAGCCATCGGCCATGTGCGCCGCTGCTGCTTCGTGGCGCGTGTCGATCAGGCGGAATCCGTGTTCATCACAGGCGTGGAAGATCGGATCGAGATGGCCGCCGGACAAAGCGAAGACTTCGCGCACGCCCTGCAGCTCCAATGCCCGGACGAGCATTTCACCTCCGTTGATCATAGCCATGGCTGCACACTCCCTCCGCAGGGCGACGAGGTTCACGTCTCGAACTCGGGTGCATCGCCGTCCCAAGAACGAACGCTACGCGGATGGTGCGCTTCTCCAATGCCCCATTGGGCCAGAGAAGCGAGCCATTAGGCCCATTCGCGGCGTGCGCGCGCCGCCGTGTGGCGCACAGTGGCCAAACTGTGACGAAATACGCACGGCTCGCGTACTGGCAGGCGCGGCAGCCGGGTGACGAGCACATCCAGACGCGGAGCGGGCACGCATCGGTTACGACAACGCACCTGGCGAAAGGGCCTGGAGTTCTGCGCTGTGGCGGTGGTGCCCGTGGGACGACGAGGTGCTGCCGCTCCAGGAGCGCGTCGAGACGGTCGTCGATGGATCCGGCCGCAATGACGTCTACGGGACGGAGTGCCACCTACTGTCCGTGGCCTGCGCGCGGGCGCATGACCATCTGCTGGTCACGAGCGGGGATTTGCCAAGCGAGTTCCTGGATGACTTGAGGATGTGAGGCAGGTGGGATTCAACACCATCGAGTCATGGTGAGCGCCGGTCGATAGCTCGTTCGACCGGCTGGATAAACAGCTCGATCGAACTCAGCGAGGTCGCGCTTGCGACGCCCTCAGCCACGAAATGAAGTCGGGGCGTGTGCGAGCGCGAAACATCTCCCGAGCGAACATATCCAGGTAATACTGAAGCGGCCGGAGCTGCTCGGCCATCGCCGGATCGTATTGGGACCAGTTGCGCACGTGCTCTTCCGACCGGAAGAGGTTCATGCCTGCTCACCGGAAGGGCCGGTTTTCCGGCGGTCCTCCGATCTGGCCGTACGCATAGCCGACCATGCCGGCCGGCTCCACGCCGAGGATCTCTTCGTCACGCATCTCGATGGCGAGCGGCTCGCCGCAGTCGAGGCAGGGCGCGTCCACACGAACAAGTTTTCCAGGAAAGTGCCAGCGGACCGCCAGCGCTTCAAATCCTCACTGGGCAAACCAGCGTTGATTGCCGTCCACCGAAATGCGGTACTGCGTCGGCATACTGTTGAATGGCGGGAACGACACGATGTAGTCCGTCCCAGGATGTTGCCAGGCCGGAATGCCTGACTCGATCACTTCCCTCATCAGCGCCCGGCCCTCGTCTGGTTGGAGCCCAAGGTCGGCAGCGAGTTCGGTGTAATGCGGTCCGAACCCCCTCTCGATGAAGTACTGGTTGATCCTGAGGTAGGCGCGGTCTTGCAGTTCGAGTTCGGCCACGGGGATTCGTCCTTTGCCAGGTTAATTGGGCACCATCGATGGCAGCCGTTGCCGTCATTCTAGCGGGAGCCCGACCGAACCGGACGCCGGAGACTGGCGAATCCGCCATCCCCACGTCGCAACGCGACGGTTAATCTGGAGGTCGAGCGTGCGGACACCGAGGGTCCAACCGAAGCCGAATTCGCCCGGCGAAAGCTCGCGGCTATCGTACGTCCTTGAGATCTCGATCGGGATGCCTGCGAGCAGGACCGAGAGGTCGATGAATGTGACGCTGAATGGCCCGATCTTTATCCCGCCATCGACGACGTATGTCGCTTCGTCCGTCGTCACGTTGCCACCGAGGTCCAACACAGAAAGCCGGACGATGTAGGTGCCGTTCGCGAGCACTGTTGGGTCGAAGGCCGCCAACACGCCGCCCGCGATGGGGAACGCGCTCTCAGCGATGACCTTGAACGAGGAACCGCCCGCCGGGCGAATCGCGACTTCGTAACGCAGGAAGTTCGCATCCGTCGCAGTCCCGGTGATGGCGACCGGCGCCGTGACCACCGCGTTGTCAGCGGGAGACGCGATCTCGGCCACCGGCGACACAACATCGCCCGCGACGACTGCGAAGACGGCCAGCGCCGCTGCTTCTCCTACGACAACCGCGCCCGCCTGACGCATGCCTGGACGACGGGCGTCGACTGCAGCGACGGTCTGAACCCGAATACGTCCTTCGGACCGGACCCGTTCAACCTTGCCTACTCCTACAACGATATCGACAACCTGACGGCGGTCTCCGACAACGGCACGATCTCCACCTACACCTACAACGCCTCGGGCTCGAGCTCTGTCCGGCCGCACGCGGTCACTGCCGCGGGCGCAGACTCCTACGGCTACAATGCCAACGGCGACATGACGACGCGCACGGTCAGCAGCACGACTTCGACCCTTGCCTGGGATGCGATGCGCCGCCTCTCGAGCGTGACGAAGAACGGCCAGACGACGTCGTTCGTCTACGACGCCTCGGGCCAGCGCCTCCTCCGCAAGGACCCGGGCTCCACGACGCTCTTCATCGACGGCCAGGAGCTGACGCTCCAGGGCAGCGCAATCACGGTCAACCGCGCCTACATGCACGCTGGCGGGACGGTGGCGTCGCGCACGGTGACATCGTCCACCAACGATCTCTACTGGATGTCGCCGGACCGCCAGGCGAGCTTCGGGCTGGCGGTGCGGGCTTCCGACGGTGCGGTCTCGCGACAGCGCTACCTGCCCTTCGGGGCGCCCCGCGGGCCCCAGAACCAGCTCCCGGGTGAACGGGGCTACATCGGCCAGGTGGAGGACGATGGCATCGGCCTGATCTACCTGAACGCGCGCTACTACGACGCTGCACTGGGGAGGTTCGTCAGTCCGGACCCGCTGCTGGTGGCGTCAAGCCCGGAAAGCCTCAACGCGTACGCGTACTCGGGCAACTCTCCAATCGACCGAAGCGATCCCGGTGGCGCGCTCCCGACGGACGGCCCGGCGCTGGGCGCCAACTGCCCGAACGCCTGGTGCCCAATAC
>JAGQHB010000005.1 GCA_020432045.1 Dehalococcoidia bacterium
CCGTTTTCGGGCCACCAGGGATGCACATATAGAAAGGTAAGCATGTTGGCCCGCGATCGGGTCGCTGGAGTTGATGCCAAGGTTGGTTGCGACCTCGTCATCTGCATAGCCAGTGAGGGCGACAGCACCGCTAAGGGCATCGACGGTGGCGCCGTAGCCGGCGTTGTTGCGCCAGGGTCCAGTAGCGCCATAGGCGGACATGCTGACGACGATTGCACCCGGGTTGGCTGCGTGGATTTGGCGGGGGCCGAGGCCGAGGCGTTCCATGGTGCCGGCGGTGAAGTTGTCGAGGATGACATCGGACTGGTGAGCGAGGCGGAGGGCAAGCTCACGGCCCTCGGGGGTCTTGAGGTCGAGGCAGATGTCGCGCTTGTTGCGGTTGCGTTCGATGAAGTATCCGTACTGGTTCCAGGGCTCGGGGCCGGCGATGCCGTCGGGGTAGCAGCCGGCCATGGGTCCGCTGGCGCGAACGTTGCCGCGAATCAGGTCGGGACGACGGGCGCTCTCAACCTTGATGACATCGGCGCCCTGGTCGGCGAGCATGCGACCGCAGTGGGGTCCGGCCCAGACGATGCCGAAGTCGAGGACGCGGATGCCTGCGAGCGGCCCTTGCCGGGCCGCTGCGGGTTGCGGGTTGCGGGTTGTGGGTTGTGGGTTGGCCGGAGAAGTCCAGGCCTTGAAGGGTGCTCCGGGGATCTTTGCGGAACCTGCGCCGGGGATTTCGATGGTGTCCCAGTAGTCGCGGTCGAGGAGTTGTTCGAGGTTGAGGAGTTCATCGGGGGTGGCGAGGAGGCTGAAGGGGAGTCGGGCGGCGAGGGCTTCTTCGAAAGCCTGCTGTTTGGTGCGATGGGAAAGCCAGTTGAGGATGGCGGCGTGGATTTCGTCGGAACGGTCGGCGCGGGCGGAGACCTGTTCGAACGCAGGATCGAGGAGATTGCCGCCGATGAGGTGGCGGAAGCGCTGCCAGGAATCACCGAGGCCGCTGATGACACCGACGTAGCCGTCGGCACAGGGGTAGATGCCCCAGGCAGCGGTACCGTGATTGCCGCGGCGCATCCACTGTTCGTGGCGGAACTCCCAGGTGGCGAAGGAGTGCTCCATGATGCTGAGCGCGGCTTCGACGATGCTCACCTCGGCGACACGGTGGTTGGTGTCGCCGGCGAAGATGCCTGAAAGGAGCGATGCGGCGGCGGCCTGCCCGGCAGCGTACTCGCCCAGCGGGACGCCGATGCGGACGGGTGAGCGGTGAGGGTCGCCGGTGATGAAGAGGATGCCTGCGTAGGCCTGGGTAACTAGCTCGCTGCTCTTCCAGTCTTTGCGGGGCCCGTGGAGGCCGAAGGGAGTGATGGCGACGACGGGCCGGTCGACTATGCGCTGGAGGAGCGACTGCACATGGGCTGCGGTGCCTTCGAGAATGATGCCATCGACGGTCGCGAGGTCGACTGCTGCGTGTTCGCCTTCGGGCATAATCGACGCCGGTTCTTTGCCATGATTGAACGCGAGGTCGTAGAGCGATGTACCTGAGTCTGCGAACGGGGGACGTTCCTGGAGCGGGTGGCCTTGCGGCCAGGTTGCAAGGGTGACACGGGCACCCATGCGGCGCAGGAGGGCCCCGGCACTGGCACCGGCAACACTCTCGGAGATCTCGAGGATGTGGAGGCCGTCGAGGAGGTTGGGCGTGGGAGTGTAGCCGTCCATGTGGTGGGTGAGTGTACGGGAGGGAGAAGGGAGGAGGGAGGAGGGATTACCGACGAGGAGCCATGTGAGCGATGAGCGGTTACCCTGCCTGGCATGACAGCGTCGCGCTTGGTTCTCGTCGTGGTGGTTGCGATGGCAGTGCTGGCCGCGGGCTGCAACCCGTTTGCGGACGACGAAAGCGGGATCGCGATTGTCAGTCGTGACGGCGAACTTCGCTGGCTGGTCAGCGATACGGGATCCTGCGGATTCGGGAGACCGAAGTGGTCGGGAAACGGCGATTACGCAGTGGTGCTCAAAGGCTGCTCGGAATCCATTCAGCTACTCGGGCTAAGCCGGGAGGGCGATGAGCTCTGGACGATAGACTTCGACTCCGGCAGCATCGCGAGTCCCAATTATATGGTCTCACCCGACGGTCACGAGCTTGCCGTCGCTACGTACCAGCACAAGCCAGGGAGGATCGATGCGTTCCTGCACGTCGGACCGCCCGGCGGCCCACTGGGCGAACCGGTGGCTTCGTTCGGTTGGGATTTGCCAGAGCAGAACTTTATTCCAGCGCTCTGGAGCTACCAGGACTTCGCATATACAGCGGACGGAAACTACATAGTCGGACTGACATCGTTGGACGGCACGACCTCGGACTTCATCGTGTTCGATCGGGCCGGGGGTTGGAGCTACGAGGTAATCGAGACTTCGGCAGACGAGGTCGGACCGATAGCTGTGGCAAACGATTCGCTTCGCGTGGCGTCACCCACCGGGGGAACGGACGGCACCGTGGGGCTCGTGGTCGTCGATATCGAGATGGGGGCGTGGAACGTGGTAGCAGATGACTTGAATTGGCCGTCGTATATCGACTGGGCGCCGGATGGCGAAAGAGTGGTCGTGAGCAGCAACCAGGGAGCGGTCATCATCGATACGTCATCAGGCGAGAACACGCCGCTGGCCGGTGACTACCAGTGGTCCGAGGGAGTGTCTTGGTCGGCTACGGGGGAGATCGCGGTGGCTCATCAGGATGTGCTCAGTCTCGCGGACATCCATGGAAACCATGTCCGAGAAATCATCGACCGAGGCGAGGGCACTCTACGCAATCCCCAGTGGTCGCCGGATGGCACGGAGATTTTGGTCGAGGTGCGGCCGCCATACCGCGATTGAGTTACCGTCCCGTGAACTTCGGCTGGCGCTTCTCGACGAACGCCTGGCGGCCCTCGCGAACATCCTGGCTGGCCATCACAGCTTTCTGGCCATGCCATTCGTACTCCACCTGCTGGGGGAGCGTGGCACCCCAGGAGTGCTTCACGTCGCGCTTCGCCCGCATGTAGGCGAGTGGCGGGCCAGAGGCGAGTTCGCGGGCGAGTTCCATGGCGCGGGCGAAGGGGTCCTCGGCCAATTCGTTGGCGAGGCCAATCCGGACGGCCTCTTCGGCGCCAACCTCTCGCGCCGTATAGAGCAGCTCGAGGGCGCGGCCGTCGCCGACAAGGCGGGGGAGGAAGTAGGTGATGCCGCAGTCGGGGGCGAGCGCGCGGCGGGCAAAGACGGTGGTGAACCGTGCATTCGGGCCCACGTAGCGGATATCGAAGGAGAGGGCAAGGGCCATACCGCCGCCTGCCGCCACACCGTCGATTGCAGCAATGGTGGGCTTGTCGATAGAGGGCATGGCGGTGCCGATGACGGAGACGCCCATGGGGTCGTTGGCCTCGGTCCACGTGGGTTCGGAGCCGGTGCTGCCGGAGGTGAGGTCTGCGCCGGCGGAAAATCCCCGGCCTTCATGGGTGCAGACGACGACGCGGACGTCGGGGTCCGCCTGCAGGCGGCGGGAGAGTTCCATGAGTTCCCAGAAGGTGGGCGTTCGGAGGGCGTTCAGCTTTTCAACGCGGTTGATGCGGAACGTGGCGATACCGGAGTCATCGACATCGACGATGAGGTCCTCGAAATCGGAATAGTCCATAGGCATTGGTCCAACCTCCCGGGCGGAGTGTAGCCGACAGGGACCGCTGTCTGCCCTGCAGCCAAGGATTGCAGTCGCGACTTCGAACCCATTCAGGTTGGCCGCGACGAACGACGTGAAGCCATGATCACGATACCGAGGAGGAAACCGCCAACAAGCAGGAGGACATCCACCAGAACGAGAAACAGCGACCGATCGAGGACGTCGGCCGGGGTGGCGGCATAGCCCTCCTCAAGACCCACCCAGATGTGCAGGTTGAGGATCGCGATGAAGGCGATAACGGCGCCAGCAATGGCCACGAAGAAATACTCTGACACAGTGCCACAAAGCTACTGCCGAAGGACCTTCCCATCCACGGCAGGGGATTGAAGTAGCAGCAAGGATTCTGTGGC
>JAGQHB010000078.1 GCA_020432045.1 Dehalococcoidia bacterium
GCCCTCTCCGCGAAGGAAGCCCGTCAGCTCAGAGCGGAACTGCTCCTGCTCCGGTGTGAATGCAAACTTCATGGCTGGCCTCCTCGGTGGACCGGATCGCTTCGACCCTGGCTGCGTAGTCTACAGCCTGCGGGCATGACCTCCGCTTTGCTAGAAGCCACCGCCATTCACGGTGAGGCGCTGGTTCGTGATATACCGGCCCTCGTCGGAACACAGAAACGCGATTGCGTTGGCGATATCCTCGGGCTGGCAGACAAACCCGAAGGGCGACGCCGGATCGAGCGAGCGGATGTCCTCCACACCTCGAGCAAAGCTCACGAGGAGCTTACCCATGTCGGTCTCGACTAGCCCGGGTGAAACGACGTTGACGCGGATACCGTACTGCCGCTCTTCCTTGGCGAGCGTGTACGCCATTGCCTCCATACCCGCCTTGGCGATGGCGTATACGCCCATGCGTGGCCCGTACCCCTGGGTAGCTACCGACGAGACCATGATGACGTCGCCGCGGCCAAGAACGCGCATACCAGGGACCAGCAGCCGGCTGAGATGCAGCGGCCCGAACACATGCACGTCGAGCAGACGCTGGAGATCCGAATCCGGCATATCGGCGATCCTCGGTTGGCCGACCGACGCACTTCCGACTCCGGCGTTGTTCACAAGGATGCCGACTGCGCCGAGCTCCGCTGTCACGGCCGCGGCCATTGCTTCACAGTCGGAGGCACTTGCCACGTCTGCCTGGTAGACGCCTGCACGGCGGCCCTGTGCCCGTACAGCTTCAGCGACGGAGTCGGCCGCCTCCTTGTTGCGCTGGTAGTTGATGGCGACGTCACAGCCGCGCTGCGCGAGCAGCAGGGCGGTCGCGGCCCCGATGCCTCTGCTGCCACCCGTCACGAGCGCTACCCTGCCTTCAAATCCGGCCATCTGTCACCCTCCGAAGTGTTCTGCGTTCCGGCTCATATCCCTGCCTGAGGGGCGCACGATACATCGCCTTGCGCACCGCGACAGCGAGCGCTGCGCTATGCTCGGACAATGGCGGAGTACCCGATCTTCATCGTCGACGCCTTCACGAACGTGGCCTACGCGGGGAACCCAGCTGCTGTCGTGTTTGACGCAGACGGCTTGAGCGACGTCCAGATGCAGTCCATAGCCCGCGAAATGAATTTGAGCGAGACGGCGTTCGTGCAGACGTCTTCGGTGGCAAACTTTCGCGTGCGGTTCTTCACGCCAGCAAAAGAGATACCGCTTGCCGGCCACCCGACCATCGCGACGATGCATGCGCTCGTGGAGGAGGGACTTATCGCACTCGGAGCGGCCCCGCTGCGCGTGACGCAGGAGTTAAAGGCGGGCGTCCTGCCGGTCGACCTCGCGAGAAGCGGCGGCACCACCACGATTGTCATGACCCAGGCTTGCCCGGCGTTCGGCGACGATATCTCAGTGGATGCGATCGCGCCCGCCCTGGGGATCGGCCCGGCCGATCTGGTCCCGGGCGTGCCCTGCTCGGTCGTCAGCACCGGCACACCACAGGCGATGGTGCCGGTCCGTTCGATCGACGTCCTGCGCCGGTTATCACCGGACACCCGCGCGATGGCCGATCTGGAACAGCGGCACAAGTACTTCAGCGTGCACGTGTTCGCGATGGAGGCGATGGACCCCGCCAACGCGACCCACGCCCGTCACTTCGCGGCCGGGGCGGGCATCGCCGAGGATCCGGTGACGGGGAGTGCCACCGGTGGGATGGGGGCCTACCTCTGGAAGCATGGACTCCTGCGCGTGCCAAGATTTCGCGCCGAACAGGGCCACCTGATGGGCCGGCCCGGCGTGGTATCGGTCGAGGTCGAAGGCACAGGCGATATCCCCACGGTGGTCCGCATTTCGGGGACTGCGACAACGGTCCTACGCGGTACGATCCGTGTCTGAGGAACCCTGCATGGATCCGGCCCCACTCACCTTCGATGACGCCGAAGCGTTTTTGACGACAGCCGAATTCGAAGACTGCCGCCCACTCTGGCACTCTTCAAACTACGTCTTTCTCGGCCAACTCACCGCAGCAGATGGGAAGCAGGGCACAGCCGTGTACAAGCCCCGGCGGGGAGAATCCCCCCTCTGGGACTTCCCTCCGGGCACGCTGTTCCGGCGAGAGGCAGCCGCCTACCGGCTTTCTCGCCTGATGGGCTGGGACTTCATCCCGCCAACGGTTATTCGCGACGGACCACAGGGCATCGGCTCAGTCCAGGCGTTCATTCGGCATGACCCGAACTCCCATTTCTTCTCCCAGCGAGACGATCCGGCACTCGTCCCGCAGCTACAACGCATGGCCGTGTTCGACTTCATCGCCAACAACGCGGATCGAAAAGGCGGACATTGCCTGCTGGACGAAGACGGCCGCATCTGGGGCATCGACCACGGCCTCTGCTTTCACGAGGAGTACAAGATGCGGACCGTGATGTGGGACTGGGCCGAGGAGCGTATCGCCGATGAATGGCTCGCCGAAGCCGAGGACGTGGGCCTTCGTATCGCGGCCCCGAAGGAGGAGGCCGGGCCATTCCTGGAACTAATCTCTAAGGCTGAGCGGACGGCACTGTTGAGCCGGATCGACCGATTGTTAAACCGCCGGACGTTCCCCACGCCAGGCCCTCACCGGAGTTATCCATGGCCGCTCGTTTAGGGTGAACTTGAGGACCCTCAGGCCCCTCTCAGCCCGGGCGGCTAGAATGCCGGACTGGAGGACGACGTGATGGCACGAATCCGTGTTGGTTCCGTGGAAATCCTTCCGCTACTCGATACGCCCATGCTGATGAATCCGCACACATTCATTCCGAAGCACGCGGACGAGTTCATGGCGCAGTACCCCGGTGAGGTGGTGGACCCGCGAGGGCTGTTCCCCATCAGCATCACCTGCTACCTCGTCCGCTCCGCCGGCAGGAATATTCTCGTGGACAGTGGGATCGGCAGGCGCCGAAGACCGGGCTTCCCACCTGGCAAGCTTGATGACGCGTTGCGCGAAAACGGACTGAGCCCGGACGACATCGACCTGGTCGTAAACACTCACCTGCACCTCGATCACACCGGCTGGAACACCGTTGAGGGCCCCGACGGAAGCGCTGAGCTTTACTTTCGCAACGCCGGCTGGCTGATCCAGCGCGTGGAATGGGATTACTGGATGCAACCCCGTTTCACCGGGAGCGGCGAATATCCGCACCTCGAACAGTGCGTCGGCCCGCTTGAGACGGCCGGCCGCGTGGACTTCGCGTACTCCGAACAGGCGATTGACGAGAACCTCGTGTTCGTCGGAAGCCCCGGCCACACGCCCGGCCACGTCTGCATCGGCATCCAATCGTCGGGCGAAAAAGCGATCATCATTGGCGATGCGAGCCATCATCCGGTGCAGCTCGATCATCCAGACTGGTCTCCGTCGGCCGATGCCGACCCGATGCTCGCGGCGCGCACCCGCCGCCTGCTCTTCGATGAGGCGGAGGCCGATAGCCGGACCTGGCTCGCAGGCCACTGGGCGTTCCCGGGCGCCGGACGGATTGTGCCGGTCGGCGGGCGCCGCGTCTTCCGTGGGCTGTAGGCGGTTGCCAGCGCCAGTGCGACGCAGTGCCGCTGGAGCGCTATGGGGATTCGTCCTGCTGGCTGCTCTCCTGGCCGCCGCGACGATCTCCGAAGGACCGGCGGAGACCGTGAGGGCAGCATCGATTGTCGTGACCGTGACCCTGCCGGGCGACCCCGGTGACGGGTCAGGCGAATGCCCCTCCGAGGATGCCTGCACGCTGCGACGAGCTATCGAGCTGGTCAACGCACTGGGGGGAGAAGACGCCGTCACTATCGCCTTCGACCCGCTTGCGTTTCAGCCGGGCAACCCCTCCGTCGTCACCGTCACCGGCTCGGCACTCCCGGCAATTGCGCGCGCCAACGTCACCGTGGACGGCGCCGGCGCCGGGGTCATCGTGGATGGCTCTGCCCTGAGCGGTGACGAAGATGGCCTGGCATTCGACGGAGCGAATCCTGCCGTGAGAGGCATGGAGGTGTTTGGGTTCCCCGGCGCCTGCATCGAAATCACGGGCGTCAACGGCATCGCGGCCGGCGACCCGGCGGCAGGCACGGGCAACCGGGTGGGCGGTTGCGACGTCGGGATCCGCGTGACGGGGGCGGGCGCCTCCCTGCGGGGCAACGTCGCCGGGTTTGCCGGCGACGGTACATCGCCGCGGCCCCTTCGCGTCGGCATAGAGGTGAGCGCCGCGTCCGTCACCATCGGCGGCACGGGGATCGACGCTGCGCTCGCAAACGTCGTGGGCAATGCCGATATCGCCATCCTGGTCGGGGGCTCCAGCAGTGACCCATTCAGCGGTGTCGTGATTGCTCGCAACCGCCTCGGCGAAGACCTGGCCGGTACGGCTGCCACGATTGAACGCGGCGTACTCCTGGCCTCGCCGTCGGTCTCTACGCGCGTCACCGAAAACACCATTACGGGGGCCACCGTCAGTGCTGTCGCCGTTGCAGACGGCACCAGTGGCAACAGTATTATCCTAAATACATTTCGCAATCTCACGGGCCTGGCGATCGATCTTGGCGACGATCGCGTGGCGGACCCAAACGACGTCGGTGACGCGGACACCGGTGCGAACGGACGTCTCAACCATCCCGAGATCACCCGCCCCGTGCAGGCCGCTATCCAGGGCACCGCCTGCGCCGGATGCCGAATCGACCTGTACAGCGTGAACCACGTTGCCGGAGGAGCCAGTGACTATCCGGCTACGCACCTGGTGGTGGCGATCGCTGACGCAGGCGGTTCGTTCACCTTTGGGTCGCCTCCCGTCAGCCCCGGCGATTGGGTCGTCGCGACGGCAACTGATGCCGATAGCAACACGTCGGAGTTCTCCCCCCCGGTCCGGGTCGGTGCGGGCGCTATTCTTTGCGGAAATCTGTCACTGAATCGCGGTTGGAACCAGGCAGGCTATTTTGGAGCCGGTTCCACCGCCCTTGGGGCGACGTTCCCCGGCGACCCCTCGGGGCGAATCCGCGCCGTCTACCACCTGGAGTCCGACGGGACCTATTCCCACTGGTTTCGGGACACCGCCATCGGCCAGACGCTCACCTCGGTGGAGCCCGGTCTGTCCTACTGGTTCCTCGTGGATGAGCCCGTAACGCTTACTTCCGGATTCTCTTTGACGGCTCCACTCGGGATTCAACTGCGACAGGGATGGAACGAGTTCGTGTACTTCGGGGCATCAGCCGCCGGACTCGATGCGTTCGCCTCGCTTGCAGGCTCCGGGGCGACCATCTACCACTTTGCCGCTGAAGGCGGAGGCGGGGAGTGGCAGCGATGGGGGGCGAACGACAGTCCTGCCTACGTTCGCGAATTCGAAACCGTGGAAGCCTGCGAGAGTTTTACCGTGTTCATGCAGTCCGCAGCGGTACTGCGCCCGCTTCACCCCTAGCAACCTGCCAGACCGTAGACTTGGCGCACTTCTCCAGGGGTGTGACTGATGGGGATTGAAGTGCGTTCCTGCCGTGACGATGAAATGCAGCAGTACTACGACATCGGCTCGTATGTTTTCGCTGATCCGGAACTCATTCCAACGGAAAATGGCGGCACGGCACCGGATTGGACAACCTGCGCGTGGGTCGACGGCACGCTGGCATCCATCATGGGGGCCTTCCCATTCACCGTGCGGCTCAACGGAGCGCCCGTGAAGATGGCCGGGGTCACGCAGGTGGGCACGCTCCCCGGTTACCGGCGGCAGGGCCTGCTCCGCAAAATCATGACCCGGGCGTTCAGCGACATGCGCGAACGCGAGCAGCCGTTCGCGATCCTCTGGGCCAGCATGGGGGCCATCTACCAACGATTTGGCTACGGGCTCGCATCGGACGATATCAAATACCGGTTCGACCCGCGCACCGCGGCCCTACGCGAAAACGACGAACCGAAGGGCAGCGTCTCGGTGGAGACCGTCGAGCAGGGATATCCGACCGCGAAGATGCTCTACATCGAGTCCGCGACGCCGCGGAACCTGCACATCCACCGTAGCCGGGCACTCTGGGAAGTGGGCATCTTCCGGATGCCCAAGGACCACGGTCCCGTAAGGGTTGCTATCTATCGTGACGCCGACGGCCAACCACGCGGCCATATCGTTTACCAGGCATATCACGCTCAGTTCGACACGCCCGGACCAGACCAGATGATGGATGTCCGCGACTTCGTCTACCTGGACCTCGGTGCCCATCGGGCCCTCTGGCAGTACATCCTGAAGCACGACCTCGTCCGGCGTGTCGACATGCACGGTTGCATCGGCGAGGACGACCCAACGCCCGACCTGTTACTCGAACCGCGAATGCTGGGAAAGCACACGAAAGACGGGATATGGATGCGAGTCATCGATGTCGAGAAGGCGTTGTCATCGCGGCCCTATGGCGCCGCAGGCGAGATCGTCATCGAGGTCACCGGAGACAGCATGTGCCCGTGGAACGAGGGCCGTTGGCTGCTGGCTACAGATGGCCAAATGACTAGCGTCGCCCGGACCAGCCGTGCCACCGACCTGAACCTGAGTCCGAACGCCCTGGCCTCGTTACTCGCGGGGTACCGGAGTGCGACGAGACTTTCACGTCTCGGGACCGCTACACCGTCCAGGCCGGAGACGCTCCGTGCGGCTGATGCCATGTTCGCCACGGAATATGCTCCTCACTGCCCCAACAGTTTCTGAGCAGGCCGGTGCGGATATCCAGAAACGGGGTTTAGGAGCAGGAGTCCGGTATCCTCTTCTGATGCGCGTCATTGAGCCTCAATCCACCGATATCCTCCCGTACCGGGCATACGAGGAGACCCTCGACAATGGTCTGAAAGTGCTGGTCGTGCCCACTGGCATGCCTCACCTCGTCTCGCTCCAGATCCCGGTCCAGGCGGGCTCGCGAAACGAGGTCGAACCCGGGAAGTCCGGGTTCGCGCACTTCTTCGAACACATGATGTTCCGTGGGACCGAACGCTTCAGCCCCGACGCGTACAACGCGGTCGTAACCCGCGCAGGCGCCCGCCAAAACGCATATACGACAGATGACTATACCAACTATCACATCACGCTCGCGAGAGAAGATCTTCCCGCGATCCTCGAACTCGAAGCCGACCGGTTCATGAACCTCCGCTATTCGGAGCCGGACTTTCGGACGGAAGCACGCGCGATCCTCGGCGAGTACAACAAAAGCGCCTCCGAACCGGTCACCAGGCTGTTCGAAGCCCAGCGGGAGAAGGCCTACACGGTCCACACCTATCAGCACACGACAATGGGCTTCCTGCGCGACATCGAGGCAATGCCCGAGCAGTTCGAGTACTCAAGGATGTTCTTTAATCGGTGGTACCGGCCCCGGTACACGACGATCCTCATTGCCGGAGACGTGGACCCGGAAGCCACTCTCGCACTGGTGCGGCAGCACTGGTCCGCCTGGCAGCCGGGTACCGCGAACGCCATTGTCATCCCGGCGGAACCCGAGGCGACAGGAACCGCGGTAGTCCATGTTGACTGGCCCTCAGAGACGCTTCCATGGGTCACAGTCGGCTTCCACGGCCCTGCGTTCTCCAGCACCGAGTCCGACTTTGCGGCGCTCGACCTGCTCTTCGACCTCGCGTTCGGCGAGACCTCGGAGCTGTACCAGGACCTGGTCGAGGACCGGCAGTTGGTCGACCAACTCGTCCCATGGGCCTCGGGACACCAGGACCCCGGGCTCTTCACGATCCTTGCGCGCGTCAAACGGCCCGAGGACACGGTTGCCGTCCGCGACCGGATCCTCGCTGCCGTGCGCGAAACGCGGGAATCGCTGTTTGAAACGGCGCGGCTGGAAGACGCAAAGGCGAACGCACGCTACAGCTTCGCCCAGACGCTGGACAACTCCGAATCGATCGCTTCCACCCTTGCGCGCTTCGTCCGCTACGAGCGCCGCTTTGAGACGATCAACGAACTGTACCGGACATATGCCGCGCTGACGCCGGACGATCTGCAACGGGTCGCCAACCAGTATTTGGACGGCAGCCGCGTAGTGCTGGCTACGCTCTCCCACGATCCGTTGCCAACCGGGATTGGGGATCTGACGACGGCACCCACCGCAGCGTTAAGCGTTTCGGCGACCGATGCGCCGGGCTTCCCCGTGATCGAGCGGCCGTCGCCTTCGGCGTTGCTGCGATTCAAGCTACTGTTTCGTTCCGGCTCCGCTCACGACCCAAAGGGAAACGAAGGTCTCGCTGCGCTCAGCGCGGCAATGGTGGCGGAAGCCGGCAGCGAGCGCATGCGGACAGAGGAGATCAGCCGGGCACTGTTTCCCACGGCCGGTGCATTCCGGGGCCGGGTGGATCGTGAAATGACGACGTTTACCGGCGTCGTGCACCGCGACAACATCGACCGGTACCTCGATGTCGTGCTCGGACAGCTCCTGACACCCGGCTATCGGGATGACGACTTCGCGCGCCTCAAAGCACGCCAGGCAAACGAGCTGGTGCAAGACCTGCGTTCGAGCAATGAGGAAGAGCTCGGCAAGGAGCGACTGCAAGCATTGCTTCATCGCGGGACCTCTTACGCGCATCCATCCGCCGGGACCGAAGCGGGAATCGCCACACTTGACATCGAGTCAGTCCGAAAATGGGTGGCGGAACACTTGACGCGCGGTAACCTCGTGTTCGGGCTTGCAGGCGATTGGCCGGAGGCGAGCAAGGAACGGTTGCTCCGGGCTCTCGGACAGCTTCCAGGTGGAGCGCCAACGCCAGCACCGGCGGTCACAGCACATCAACCACGAGGCCTGGCGGTCGAGATCATCGAAAAGGAAAGCCGCTCGGTGGCGATCTCGTTCGGCCATTCCCTGGCCGTGACCAGGTCTCATCCAGACTTTGCCGCACTCTGGCTAGCACGGTCCTGGCTGGGCGAGCACCGCGCCCAAAACGGGCGGCTCTTTCAGCGGCTCCGGGAAGTACGCGGGCTGAATTACGGCAATTATGCGTACATCGAAGCGTTTCCGCGAGGCATGTACCAGTTCTTCCCGGACCCGAACCTCGGTCGCCAGTCCCAGATCTTCGAGGTATGGATCCGGCCGGTTCCTCCTGAACAAGCGGTGTTCGCCCTGAAAGCCGCTGTCTACGAACTTCGCCGGCTCATTGAGCATGGCCTGACGGAGGACGAATTCGATGAGACGAGAGCTTATCTTCTGAAAAACGTCTATTTGGCAACGAAGACTCAGGATCAGCAGCTCGGATACGCGCTTGACGACCATTGGTACGGGATCGATGACTACGTGGCGACGATGCAGCGTGGGCTAAACGCGCTCACAGCCGGCGACGTCAACGACGCCGTGCGGCGTCACCTGTCGGGCACCGATCTCCAGGCCGTGATGGTCGCGCGGGATGCCGCCGCTTTGCGCGACGAGTTACTCGCAGCATCGTTTACGCCGATCGAATACGGGTCGCCGAAAGAGCAGTGGGTGATGGACGAAGACCAGGAGATCGGTGCGCTCGACCTGGGCGTGAACGCATCGTCGGTCGTGATCACGCCAGTATCAGACGTTTTCCAGCGGTGACCCGCCGTGGCGGCACACCACACACACGGAGAGGGCCCGGTTTCCCGGGCCTTCTCCGTGATGAGCTTTCAGTAAGCCGTGCTAAGCGGGAGCACCCGCCTGGATGAAAAGGCCACGGTTGATGGATGCGAGGCGATCCACGCCAGCTTCGTCGAGAATGGCCACGTACGCACGCAGCTGGGCTTCGCGGATCTCACGGAGTTTCGCTTTGCCTTGCTGGATATTCTCGACACCGCCCCCGAGGAGGACGGCGATCGGTTCTGACTCCTGGGTGCTGCATTCGAGCTCATTCGCGAGCGCAGCCTCAGCACGGTTGAAGAAGTGGTTCAGGTACTCGCGAGCGTTGGGATGATGCTGCACGTAGTACTTGAGGTGGCGCTTCCCGTACTCAAGGTGGCGATGGGAATCGACAGCGAGCCGCGCAAAGATATCCCGATCGACGGCAAGCGGCAGGATCTCCGCCAGCTTTTCGAACAGGACGACCTCGTAGCTCTTGTAGACAACGTCGATGGCGACAGCCAGTTCTGTAAACTTGAGCGCGCCAAACCAGGCGCGATACAACGTGCCAAGCCCGGCCTGTCCCAGACCGCCACCGTTCGATAGTGCCCGCTTGCGAAGCACCTCGACCTTCCGGCCCGAATCAAAGATCTGCGTGGCAACGAAGTTCTTCATGTCGTGGAAGCCGTAGGCGATCTTCTCTTCCCATTGGGCGAGTAGTTTGCTTTCGGTCAGGCCGTGCTGCGCGAAGATCGTGCAGACCTGGCAAACGGCACGCTCGATATCGTCCGGCTGCGCTTCAAGCGCCTTCCAGTCGATATCGGTGGCCGGTGCCCAGCGCTCGCGAATGGCCTCCTCGTACATGAGATCGACGTCCTCGGCCCACACCTCACTCTTGTCGTACACCGAGTACGAGCCGGGAGCGTAGGCGCCGGGTGTCGGGTGCGACCCGAGAGGCGTGTCGTTTTCGTATGGCCAGCGATCGGGCACGTAGCCGTAGCTGCCGATATTGATCTCGCGCATCCCGAGGCCGTTCGGACCGGGGCGAGCCTTAATCCCCAACTCCGTGGTCGGCCGCGCCCAGTTCAAGTTGAACTGGAGAAACGACTGCTCCGGATTGGATTCGATGATTCCCAGGTATCTGCCGGCGCGCTCCTCCGTAATGTGAAGCGCAAGCAGGTTCATGACCTGGTAATCCTTCAGGGGCGACGCCTCGAAGCGGGCGACAAGTTCGTCCGACCACGGCGCCTCGCGCGCGCGCAGCTTGGTTGCTGGGGTGAGGTTCATGCCTGCTCCTAGTCGAGCAGGGCCCGCATGGCCGGGGCCATGCGCTCGCGGCGATCGGCCATGCCGATGACTTCGAGGCGATGCATGTACTCATTGATCTGGCGCTTGCGCATGATCATGAGCTTCTGGAATCCCTCGTCGATCTTGTCGATGCCGCCACCAGCGAGAATCGCAAGTGCTTCGGACGTCGCCGGGTTGGTCGCGAGACTGCCCTGGGTCTGTCCAAGTGCACCCTCCTGGATGTCCAGGTAGTGGTGCAGCTCTTCCTTGCGGTGCGGCTCGACATCCACGAGATACTTCAGGTGGGTGACGCCGAAGGCCAGGTGGCGCGACTCGTCCTGCGCGGCAAGACGGAAAATACGCTTCTCCGCGTCATTCGTCGAAATAAGCTCGCCCATGCGGAAGATGGTCTGCACGAAGCCTTCGCCCACGAGGTGCAGGCGCGCCGTCATTTCCGTGAAGTCATCGGCCGTGAGCAGGTTCGTGGCCCCGAAGCCGGAATCGACAAGTCCGCCGCCGTTGACAAGCGCACGCTTGCGGAACACATCCTCATGCCGCGACTCATCCATCACTTGCGTGCCGAGGAAGAGCTGCGTTTCGAACTGGTCAGGATGGACCTGGCCCATGAACCGGCCGGGAAGGTCGCCTGCAATGAACTCGACCTGAGTTAGGAACGTGCAGAGCGTGCACATCGCCATCTCAAGGTCATCGGGCAGTTCGTGGATCTCGTCCCACGGGATATCTACCGCGGACGACCACTGGCGCTGCATGGCTTCTTCGTAGAGCATCCGCGCCGACTCGCTCCACACATCCGCCTTGGTCTTATACTGGCGGGCGTGTCGCGGCGAGCGGGGGTCGAGGACAGCACCGCGCATCGCCATCGATGGGCGGCCGGCTTCATTCGGCACGTCGCCGTAGGTGAGGACGTTGAGATCCTCGAGCGTGAGGCCGCGTTTGCCGGGTTCGGCTTTGGCGCCCCAGCCTTCGTCGATGTTCAGCCAGGAAAGATCCAGGCCCGGATTAAGTGTAGGTGCTGTTGCCAACGTCGGCCCCTCCGCAAGTCATATCTTCCTGAATGCTAAAGAATTTCGATGACACTTACAAACGCCGACAATAGACCGGTTCCATACCTTACCGTTCGGTTCGTCTAACCGGTCGGTAAGGTATCCACGTCAGCCGTCCGCGCGAGTCTCGATCTTCCAAGCAGATTCTGCCGGATCCGGATGGTCCCGGGCAAATATGCTCATGTATAAGTTCGGCATTTCTTGCGCCGGGGTTAGGACGAATACACCGCCGCGTTGCACTGCCTCACCTTCCTTCCGCCTTTGGCGAAAGCCCTCGCGAAACGCCTGCCATGTTCTGAGCGTAGGAATTCGCGGCCGTCTCGCGTCGGCAATTCCGTATGACTTCCGCCATGGGTTGACGACGACGGCCGCTTCCGTCGGAAAACCGCACCGGCTGCCTTGCTGTGTCGCGCACAACAACCAAGTCCGGGAGGTCCGCCACGCTGTCACTTACGTCGCGGATCGTACGCGGTGGCCGATGCCATACCGACGTACTGACCGGTAAGCGAATCGAAGGCGCCGTCCATCAGCCGGGAGCCGCTTGATGAAGCTGCTCAATGAGGCCGGGCACATTGTCCACCGGGAGCTGGCAAACCATGTCCTCGCAGACATACGCCATCGCCTCTGCTCCTCCATCACGCCCATGGAACAGCGGCAGAGGCGTCCCCGGAGCACCCGCGGCCAGGACCAACCAGGGAATGTAGCGGTTGCTTACTGCCGCTTCGAACGGCTCACGCCTATCCGAGGTACCGGCGATCACCACTTCCTGCCGCGGAGCCAGTAGCAACTCCGCCACCTGCCAGAGCGTACCGAATCCGGTGGGGGCGCCCGTCAGCATATCCCGTTGACTGGCGACGATGTCCGTTGCGATGCCGATCCATTCCTCGCGCCCGAAGTAGCGGCCGAGCCAGAACGCAAGGAGCGCGGCTGCGCTGCAACCTCCAGGGGTTGCGGAATCGAAAAATGCCTTCTGCCGGACGATGAGGTGCTCGGCACCCTCGGGAGTCTCGAAGAACAACCCGTCAGCTGGATCGCGGAACCGTTCGAGCATCGTGCCAAAGAGGTCGCGAGCCCACGCGAGGTGGGCGATCTCTCCGGTCGCGCGATAAAGGTCGACGAGGCCGAGGCCGAGATATGCGTAGTCCTCCAGCATGCCGTCGACTTTGCTTATCCCGTCCTTCCATGTGTGTCTGAGACGCTGCCCGTCCCACATGGCCTCGCCGAGGAATGCTGCGCAGCCGGCCGCAACGCTGATCCAGTGAGGGTTTCGGAATACGCGGCCGGCCTCGGCAAATGCACCGATCGTGAGTCCGTTCCAGGCGGTGAGGACTTTATCGTCGAGTCCCGGGTGGACGCGCTGTTCCCGCGCCGCAAATAGCTTCCCGCGGATCAGGGCAAGCCGAGCGACACGCTCGCCGTCAGACAGCCCATGCTTCTCGGCGAACGCATCGGCCGGCTCCCACGTTGCAAGGACTGTCCGGCGGCCGAATTCCTGATGATGAGGATCTTCGAAGTTGCCGCGTTCTGTGACGCCGAACCAGTCAGCTGCGAAGCCGGCATCCGATCCGAGGACATCCCTGAACTCCTCTGGCGTCCAGACGAAGAACTTCCCTTCGATTCCTTCGGAGTCCGCATCCTGGGCAGCGTAGAAGCCACCGGACGGGTCGAGCATCTCTCGCTGCAAGTACGCAAGCGTGTCCTCCACGACACTCGCAAAGAACGGGTCGCGAGTCAGCTGAAACGCATGGGTGTAGGTCCGCACGAGCTGCGCGTTGTCGTACAGCATTTTTTCGAAGTGAGGCACCAGCCAGTAGCGGTCGACCGAGTACCGGGCAAACCCACCTCCGAGGTGGTCATACATTCCGCCCTGCGCCATGCGCACGAGCGTCGTAAGGGCCATGTCGAGCGATCGATGGGACGCACTGCCGCCACCGGTCCGCGCGTGGTGCACGAGGAGGAACTCGAGATTGGGAGGCGAAGGAAACTTCGGCGCCTGGCCGAAACCGCCAAACTCGGGATCAAAAGAAGCTGCAAACGTCGCGACGGCGGCTTCAGCATCGGCCGCGCTCACCGGCGCGGGAGTGCCAGTGTGGCGGTTCGCCAGTGCCGCGATGTGGTCGGTAATCCCTTCCGCAGAGGAAAGGATGCGAGGTCGCTCGTCCTTCCAAGCGTCATGCAGCGCTTCAAGGACCCGGGGGAAGCCGGGCCGGCCGTGCCCGTCCGTTGGGGGGAAGTAGGTGCCGGCGTAGAAGGGCCGGAGATCGGGCGTGAGGAACACCGTCATCGGCCAGCCACCAGATCCGGTCATCGCCTGTATTGCGGTCATGTAGACGGAGTCGACATCCGGGCGTTCCTCGCGGTCGACCTTGACGTTCACGAACCACTGGTTCATCAGCTCCGCTGTGGCTTCGCTCTCGAAGGACTCGTGTGCCATCACATGGCACCAGTGACAGGCCGAATAACCGACCGAGAGAAGGATGGGCTTGTCCTCGGCACGGGCCTTTTCGAACGCTTCTTCGCCCCATGGATACCAGTCGACTGGATTGTCCTTGTGCTGCAGCAGATAGGGCGAGGTTTCAGCGGCGAGTCGGTTGGGCATGGATCCAGCTAACCGGATCGGCGCCGGGGAAGGAAGCCGGGAGCGTGCACAGTTCCTGTACGCTTCCTCCCAACGCCGGAGGTGCCTTATGGCTGCAGACATGGTCTTTCGCAACGCGACTGTCATCGATGGTTCTGGGGGGGCACGCCTGGCGGCGGATGTGGCCGTCACAGATGGGCGAGTCAGCGCCGTCGGCGAGGCGCCGCTCGCAACGCGCGAAATCGACGCATCGGGATTGATTCTCTCTCCCGGATTCGTAGATACCCACTCGCACGACGACGCGGCCTTCATCCGCTATCCGGGCATGGAATTCAAACTGGCACAGGGTGTGACCAGCGAAATCAGCGGCAACTGCGGGTTCAGTGCCGCGCCTCACGACCCGGGACAGCCTCCCCGCCCGGACGACATCGCCGGCCGGAGCGCCGATTGGCGGACGCTCTCGGAGTATTTCGCCGCGTGCATGAAACGGCGTCCGGCCATCAACAACGCAATGCTGATTGGCCACAACAAGCTCCGCTACATGGCGAGCGGCATGGAGAAGCGTGCCGCCACGGCGGACGAGATCGCCCGGATGCGGGGATGGCTGGGGCAGGCGATGGAAGAGGGAGCCGTCGGTTTCTCCACTGGACTGATCTATGAGCCCGGGCGCTACAGCGATACAGGCGAAGTCGTCGCCCTCGCAAACGAAGCGGGCCGTGCGGGAGGCCTCTATGCCACGCACATGCGGAACGAGGGTGAGCGGCTGCTCGAAGCCGTGGATGAAGCGATCCATATCGCGCGCGAAAGCGGAAGCAAGCTCCATATCTCCCACCACAAATCGGCAGGAAAGAAGAACTGGGGAGGCGTGAGGGCCTCGCTGGCAAAGGTCGACGCGGCGAACGCCTCGGGGATGGACATCACGCTCGACGTTTACCCCTACACCGCCGGCAGCGGTCCAATGAACCAGTACGTGAACCTCGACCACATCGATGTGGAGTGGGCGAAGCACGTGCTCATCGCCACCTGTCCCGATTTCCGCGAGTTTGAGGGCATGACGATTCCCGAGATTGCATCCCGATGCGAATGGGAGATCGAAGAGGCTGTACGCCAGGTTATCACCGGACCACGCGGGAAAGAGACGATCTGCATCCACTTCATCATCGATGAAGCAGACATCGAAACGAACCTGCGGCATCCTCGCATGATGATCGGCAGCGACGGCATCCCCGAACTCAACGGCCAACCGCACCCAAGGCTGTTCGGCACAATGCCACGGGTGCTCGGGCATTATGTAAGAGAACGAGGGGTGCTTTCGCTCGAAGAGGCCGTCAGACGGATGACCAGCATGGCCTGCGAACGCTTCGGCCTGGCGGGCCGGGGGCTCGTGAAGGAGGGCTACCGGGCCGACCTCGTCCTTTTCGACGAGCAAACAATCATTGACCGTGCTACGTACAAAGAGCCCAAACAGGAGCCCGCGGGCATCCGCATGGTCGTCGTCAACGGCGAGGTCGCGATGGAAGACGGGCGGCACACTGGGGCTGGAGCGGGCCGCATGCTTCGGTACGGGAAGGATGACTAACAACGCCGCTGGTAGGCTCGAATCAACGTGATCCACGATCTGGGGAGCACCGTGACTCTCCCGGCTTCTGAAAACTTCTGCCTGGAGATCGCATTGCCAACCCGTCCGTCAATCCGTGCCGTCATTTTCGACCTCGGCGGCACGCTCCTCGATTGGGCCGACTGGGAAGGTGAGGTGCCCCAGCGCTGGCATCGTGCCTACGACGAACTGGTCACCGTTTCGGCCGTGGCGGCGACCCGTGAACAGTTCGTCCCGGCGATGGTGGACGCAGAGGCCGCGTACTGGGCACGCGTAGCTCGTGACTACTGGAGCGGGCCACCTTCGGGCCTCATCGCTGATGGGTTCCGAAGGCTGGGGATGCGCGCGAATGAGGCTGAACTGCTGGTGGTCCTGGACGGCTACGCCCGGGCTGTGGATCGGACGGCGGTCGTGTTCCCAGACACTCGCAAGACACTGCAGACCCTGCGCGCCGACGGCTACCGCCTTGGTCTGCTGTCGAACACGTGGTGGGCCGCCGAATGGCACAACGCGGACCTCGCGACACACGGACTTGCGGGCCTGTTCGACGAAATCGTGTACAGCTCCGATCTTCCGCACGCGAAACCGCATCGCTACGCTTCGAGTGGACCTCAGCACGGCTCGGGGTCGATCCCGGAGAATGCGTCATGGTCGGAGACTGGCCGGAATACGACATCATCGGCGCCCAGGCCGCGGGAATGCGCGGTGTTTGGAAGACCAACGGCAGGCCGCGGTCCGGGCCCGCGGGGTTCGCCCCTGATGGCGTCATCACCCAGCTTGCGGAACTCCCGGCACTCATCCAAAGCTGGAGTCAATGAGCGGCGCAACCGAGTACGGCCAGGAACTGGATGTCGCCATCGCGGCCGCGCGGGCAGCTGGCGGCGAGGTGGCTCGCATGCGGCGTGATGGGCTCCGGTACGGCCACAAAGAGGGGCGCGAACTCGTCTCCGAAGCGGATATTCGCGCCGCGGAGATGCTCCATGAGGCGATCTCTGGCGCGTTCCCGCAGGATGGATGGCTGAGCGAGGAGCACGTGGACACGGAAGTGCGACTCGGGCGAAGCCGCACCTGGATCGTCGACCCCATCGATGGCACGCGGGAATTCCTGATGGGCGTGCCCGAATACGCGGTGTCGGTTGGACTGGCTGTCGACGGGGAGGCTGTCCTCGGCGTCGTGTACAACGCGGCGACTGGCGAGCTATTCAGCGCGCTTTGCAACGAAGCGGAGGAACGGCCCGCCGGCCGGGCGCCAGCGCGGTATCGCGTGCTTGTCGGCCGAGGCGAACAGCGCTGGGACGACATCCCGCCGCTGCCCGCGGGGGCGGAGACGGCGGGCGTTGGCAGCGTCGCCTACCGGCTCGCGCTCATCGCCGCGGGAAAAGGGGACGTGGTCCTGACCGGGTCGGGACGTTCGGAATGGGACGTTGCCGCGGGCGTGGCGCTGTGCCGTGCAGCCGGGCTGCGCGCGACCGGGGTGCTGGGCGACCCTTTGACGTTCAACCAGCCCGAACCGTGGGTACGTGGTCTCCTCGTGGGACCGCCCGTGCTCCATGACCAGATTTCAGCTCACCTGCAGAAGGTGATCCGGCAGCAGCAACGCTAACGGCCACGAGCAGGCATGTGATTCAATGACGCCATGAGCATTCGTATCGGCATGGGAGTCGGCTTCCCGTTCTCCGGCCCGCAGGCATTTCTAGATTGGATCGACCTCTGCGAGCAGAGCCCTATCGATTCCGTCTGGTTCAGCGAGCGGCTGGTTTCGACCGTTCCGAACCTGGAACCAATGACGGCGATGGCGATGGTGGCCGGCCGCACGAAGCGGCTGAAGTTCGGTATGAATGCGATCGTCCTCCCGTTTCGAGACCCTCTCGTCCTCGCCAAAGAGTGCGCCACGCTTGACTTCCTCAGCGGCGGACGCTTGCTCCCCGCATTCGGCGTGGGCTCCGAGATCGCGCCCGAGTTCCGTGCGACCTCGCGCGGGCCGATCGGTCGGGGCGGGTACTCAGACGAGATCATCGAGATCATGACGCGGCTCTGGACCGAGGAGCACGTGACACACGCGGGCGACCACTTCCAGTACGAGGACGTGACGATCTCGCCCCGTCCCAAACAGCAGCCGCTGCCGGTCTGGATTGGAGGGAGCAGCCCGGCAGCCATCCGGCGGACAGCAAGAGTCGGCACGGGCTGGCTTGCTGGACTCCAGAGTCCGGCGCAGTGCGCTCCCGTCGTGGCCGCCATCCGCCGCGAAGCGGCCGCCAACGGGCGCCCGCTGGACGACGACCACTATGGCGCCGGGTTCACGTTCCGATTCGGCTCATGGGACGAGCCACTGGTCGAACGGGCAGCAGCACAGTTCGCACGAGTGCCGGGGGGGCCGGATCCGCGGAGTTACATGGCAGTGGGCTCGGCACGCGACATTGCCGCTCGCGCGGCGGAGTACATCGACGCAGGCATCTCGAAGTTCGTGCTCAGGCCCGTGGCCGATTCGGACGAGCAGTGGATGGCGCAGACGCGCCGGCTCATCGACGAGGTGATCCCGCTCGTCCACTCCTAGCAGGAGTTAGCCCTCGGGTAGTGCCTCGACTGCGATGTGCCAGGGGTCCGCTCCCGGAGCCAGGTCTGCCTCGATCGACTTTATGCCCGACATCGCCGCCTGGACGCGGGAACTGTCGGCGAATACAAGCGCAAGCCGCCGGTCCCACGCGGGGACACCGGCGCGCTGAAAGACATCACTCAGCTTCCGCTCATGGCCATGCCAGGCGATACGGTCACCGGGGTGGGGGCTTCGGGCCCTGAGCGCACCCGAGAGGCGGCTTCCATCGACTGCCACGGACGGCGTGGCCGCAGGCGGTGGATCCATCAGCACGCGGACGCGGTAGGGTGACACGATGGTGACGCCCGGTACGTTCAGCACCTTCGGCTCGACTACTGGTGGTGTGAGCGGCGGACCGATACGAACGCTGGCGCCTGAAGCTTCCACCTGCACTTCTCCAAGGCTCACGAGGCCGTGCTCGCGGCCGTTTAGCATGGCTCCCAGGTTGGCGAGTACCGTCCGGTTCGTGGTGACTCCAATCCTGTAGAACGCTGCCTCGCGCTCGATGACGAGCAGCTGTGCCTCGGCTCCAGGGGCAGCGAAGGTGGATCGGTCGAAGATCGCACCAATCGGTGTGCGTTCGGACGGCTGCACAAGCATGGCTTCCCGTTCGATGCGCTCGAAAACGGAGGCGGCGCTCTCCGCGAGCCCGGTGAGCGCGTCCCGCACGGCCGGGTTGTATGTCCTCAAGAGCGGGATGAGTTCGCTGCGTACGCGATTGCGGGCGAATGAAACGTCGGAGTTGGAGGGATCGATGCGAGGCGAAATGCCAGCTTCGCGACACATCTCCAGCGTGTCTTGGCGAGTAAGGCTCAAGAGCGGGCGAACCAGGCGCTGGCTCCCACCAGGCACGGTGGCCGCCGGCCGGATACCGCGCACACCGCGTACGCCGCTGCCGCGGATGACGTGCATCAGCACGGTCTCGGCGTGGTCGTCAGCTGTGTGGCCAGTCGCGATCGTATCGATGCGCTTCTCTCCTGCAACGAACGAAAAGAACTGGTAGCGCATGCGGCGGGCCGTTTCCTCAACTCCGAGCCGCTGTTTACGTGCGACGTCGGCGACATCACCTTCGCCGCTGAGGAACGGGATGCGACGGGCTTCGCAGAGTTCGCCAACCCACGCCAGGTCGTCTGCAGACCCGGGGCGGAGCTTATGGTCGAAATGGACCACAGTCAGCGAAAAACCGAGCTGCTTTGAAAGCTCCTCCAGCATGAGGAGCAAAGCCACGGAGTCTGGACCGCCGGAAACGGCAGCCATGACCGACTTGGAGCCGCGAAAGAGACGATGAGTGGCGACGAATCGTTCAGCAGTTTGGAAAGGGGACCGGCTCACCGTGGGAAGAGACGCTGCCACCATTCGCCCGGAGCGTCCGGTTGGGCCGGCGGCGGGCTCTGGATTACGAACGGAATCTCACCGGGCTTGATGTATCCGAGCTGACGGCGAGCTTCCTGTTCGATGTAAAGGTCGGAACTCACATACGCGCGTACCGATTCCAGCCGCGCTTTCTCTTCCTTGAGTTGCTCGACCTCTTCCCGCGCGTTCGCACGTTCGTCCGAAAGCCGCTGGCTTTGCAGCCATCCACCCGCAAATGAGAAGGCGAGGTAACCCGCGAGGATGAGGCATCCGACGAACAGGAACTTCGAAAGGTTCTGAGGGATCCCCATACGAGCACAAACTACGTCGGTAGCGATCAAGATTCAAGCGGTGCGAGATGGCAGCGATCGTTCAGCGCTTTCATCACAGCTGAGCCATCCTCCCGGACGCGAAGCGTCGAGACAGAAGCGAGCTCGGCGGAGACCGACCGGAAGGCGGGCACATCGAGCCCCATCAGCCGGACGATAGCCAGGCGAATCACAAAATTATGTGCAACAACAACGGCGGATTCGTACGGACGCCCGCGCAATTCCTGCAGCAACGGTTCGAGCCGCGCATCCACATCCGCGATACTTTCCCCACCGGGCATAGAGGCGAGGTGACCGTCGACTCCGCCCCACGCGGAGAGGAAATCCGCGTACCTCTCCCGCATTGCCGGGAAGGATATGCCTTCGGTATCGCCAGCATCGAGCTCGAGGAGCTCGTCGCGGACCTCCAGTTCGCTACCAGAAGCGCCTACGATTGCCTCGGCAACAGCACGACAGCGGACAAGAGGGCTCGAGTAGACACGGCCGAGTGGGTTCGCGGCGAAGCGCGCGGCCACAGCTTCAGCCTGTCGCACACCAAGTTCTGTGAGGGGCACATCCGCTCGACCGAGACCGAGGCCGTCGCGGTTGTGGGCCGTCTGACCGTGCCGCACGAGATGAAGGATCATGGCGCCGGCCGCGAGTCGAGCGACGACCAGAGTCTCTGGATAAAAGGCGAAAAGCCAGCCGACTGCCAGAATGCGGCCGCTTCTTCGTCGGCCGCCAGGACCGGCATCTCGAGATGCGTCACGCCAGATTGGGTCGCTGCCCACGCGCGGACCGCGTTCATCAGAGATTGGGCAACACCCTGCCTGCGGTAGCCCGGCTCCACGAAGATATACCCGACGCTCACATGCCGCTCCGGCACCCGGTCCGGCGCTGAACCGACGACGTTGGCACTCAAGAACCCGGCGATGACGTCACCGGCATCGGCAACGATGACGGTTGCACCCGGCCGTGCCAGCGATTCGGCGAGGCCTGTGGTGAATTCATCCTCGTCGACAGCGGCAAGCTCGATACGGGCATCGTGGGATGCGTTGTGCTCCCGCATCGTCAGCCATCGGGGATAGAGCCGTGGGGCGTCAGCGACGTGAGCACGCCGGTACGTGATTGTCATCCGTCGAACCTCCCCTTTCGCCGCCATGCGTCGAGTGCGGGCGAGACGCGTTCGAAAAGCAGGCGTTCCCGGGTGATATTACCAGCGGCAACGTCGCCGAACAGGGCAGTGATGACGGGCTCGGGCCGGACCATGAAGTCCGGCGTGGCGGACAGGCGCATGCGCAGGCTGACCGGTTCGTCTTCCGTGCCCGGCGGCAGCACGGCAAGAGACGCGACGGCGACGCGCAGGTCGTACACGCGCTGACGATCACGCCGCTCTTCTGTCCATTCGAGTGACTCAAGCGCGAGGAAGCGTCCGCATTCGAGCTCGGCACGCTCATGGCCAGCATCCGGCACTTCCACGAGGTAGTCGCCCCAGAGTGCCGCGGCCTGTGCCGGTGGGGTGGAGAGGGGGATTTCTTCGGCGTCGATCAGCGGCAGGTCCGGCA
The DNA here is from genome assembly GCA_020432045.1 of Dehalococcoidia bacterium. Classification (GTDB taxonomy): domain Bacteria; phylum Chloroflexota; class Dehalococcoidia; order Tepidiformales; family Tepidiformaceae; genus JAGQHB01. Next base: position 21,892 of record JAGQHB010000078.1, read on the forward strand.
CAGTTTGGCCGGCGACCCGCAAGCGAAATTCATCGAGCTCGATCCGTTCGTCAAACGAGATGTCCATGACCTCGCGTTCAGCGAGGTACCCGAGCGGGAGCGGCCCTGCGAATTGAAGCTTGGGATGGGGCGTGAATCCCTGGCTGTAGGAAAGCGGGAGACCAGCGCGGCGTATCGCACGCTCCCAGTAACGGAGTACGTCGAGATGCGAGATATAGCGCACACGCTCACGCTTGGCGAAGTACGCACGGATGCGCTGAGTGGTCATCCATCCATGGTATCGGCCAGTTCCCGAGGGCCAAGTCCGCTCGCCGATTCAGGCATTTGCAAGCCATTCAATCCACTCGCCGTGAGGGTGAATGCGGGCAAGGCGGACGTAATCACGCCGGCCACCGGGGAGGAAGAGATCGAGGTCAAGCCACCGCGCGCCGCCGTCCACCGCCTCAGAGCGGAGCCATGCCAGCCCTTCACGCGAGGCCCCACCCAGCGCCTCGACCAACGCAACGAACCGCTCCCGCGCCTCAGCGGTGAAATGGGCAAGCATTGCGAAGTGAAAGACGATCGGCACGACGCCAGGCTCAAGGGACTGGACGACCTCCACGAGGGCATCCATCGCATCGCCGGATACGACCTCGACCGGGGCAAGGGCGAGGTCCGCCAGTGCCCGGTCGAGAAGCGCGCGTCGCTCCGGATGGTCGGGCCAAACGAGGGCCCGCAGCCAGGCCACGGCCTCCGCGTCATCGGGTCTCACAGGCTGAAGGTCGATGCCCATGCGCCGGACGAGCCTTACCGGATCCCAGGCAATAGGCGGAGGGATGCCCCGCACTTCACAGGCGAACGACACCAGGGCATCGGAAGGGCCGGAGCAGTCTGCCCCGCCATAGTCAATCCGGTAGCGGTCGAAGCGGAGCAGAAGCCCGGCACTTGCACCGGGCTCTATCAGCGCAAGCGGGCCGGCGAACCGATCTGCGATAAACGAGACTCCGGGGAGCAGTGCACTCGACCGCCGCACCTCGTTGGTTTGCACCAGTTTCGTGGCACACAGCGCGCGCAGGCGTGGTTCCTCGCACAGACAGGCGGCAATGAACTCTGACTCGCTGAAGGCTGCCATTTCGGCACCGAAGAGCAGATGCGCAGCCCCAAGAAATGTGTTTGGCACGGCGCGGCCAGCGGGCACGGTTTCGGCGATCGCAAGGAGATCAGGAACCCTGGCCACGATGCGGGCGAGCCGGTCGTACGCAGGTGCATAGGCTCCGCATTCGCGGTCAGCGAAACGGACGAAACTCTCTGCAAGCCGCCTCTGGTCGTCCGGTGGAAGGGCATCAGCCACGGACCGAATCGGCGAGGGCTTCGGCAGCGGTATGGGGATCCAGGGTTCGGCCAGCAACCTGGCGCACCAGCTCGTCCAACTCTTCGGCACTCGTGTTCCGCTGGATTCGCTGCAAGAGGATGGCCCGCGCCGCGGCCACGACCTGGTGCCGGGCATTCGACATCCGGTGCTTTTCCAGTTCTCCCGATTCATCGAGCCAGCGGCGGTGGTCGTCGATCGCGTCGGCGACTTTTTCCAGTCCCTCGGGCTTCATGGCGATCGTCTTCAAGATCGGTGGGCGGCGGGATCCAGCGGGCGCGAGAGCGAGCAGCGCCTGCAATTGGCTTACAAGGATATCGGCGCCGGGATGGTCGGCTTTGTTCACAATAAGCACGTCGGCGATCTCGATGATACCGGCCTTCATCGCCTGGATGTCGTCACCGGTCCCGGGGTTGTTCACGAGAAGCGTCGTGAGCGCGGTGCCCGCGATTTCCACTTCGTCCTGGCCCGCGCCGACCGTTTCGATGATGACGTAGTCGAAGCCGAAGGAGTCCATGACGGCAACGACATCAGCAATGCTTGGGGCGAGGCCACCGAGGGCGCCACGGGACGCCATCGACCGGACGAACACCCCCGGGTCTAACGCAAGGCTCTGCATGCGGATGCGGTCACCGAGGATCGCGCCCTGGGTGAACGGACTCGATGGATCGACGGCAACGATACCAACCGTCTTCCCGCGATTGCGATATTCGCTGGCGAGCGCGCCCGTGAGCGTGCTCTTGCCGGCGCCGGCGCCACCGGTAACTCCGATGATGTGAGCCTTGCCAGAGTGCGGGAATATGTCGCGGAGATAGTCGCGCCCCTCGGGCGTTTCGTTCTCCACCCGGCTGATGATACGAGCAAGTGCTCGCCGGTCTCCGGCAAGGAAGCGATCAACGATTTCGGTCACGGGTACCCGGACCTCCATTCGTAGGGATGGTTCGGCGCAGCGGTGGCCTGCAAGCGGGAGCTCAGCTGGCGGCGTGCTCGTATACGAATTTGACGATGTCCTGGGTGTTGGTGCCGGGCCGGAATACGGCCTTGAAGCCCAGCGTGTTCAGTGCCTTCGAGTCTTCCTCGGGGATGATGCCGCCGCAGAACAGGAGGACATCGTCGGTGCCAATGCCACGCTTCTTTAGCTCATCGACCACGCGCGGGAATAGCTCGAGGTGCGCGCCGGAGAGGATTGAGAGGCCGACAACGTCGACATCCTCCTGCAACGCGGCCTCGGCGATCATCTCGGGCGTCTGGCGGATACCCGTGTAGATGACTTCACAGCCACCGTCGCGAAGCGCGCGAGCGACGACCTTCGCACCACGGTCGTGGCCGTCGAGGCCCGGCTTGGCGATGAGGACCCGGATCTTCTTTTCACTGGACTTGGGTGCTGCGGCCATGATCGAACTCCTGGTTAGCTTGTTGCGAGACGGTCGAAAGCGGAGACAACCTCCGGCGGAGCCTGTACGAGCTCGACGAGGACACCGGCGGCCCCGATTGGGGTTGCTTCGTTGCCCTTGGGGTGGACGAAGCAAACGTCGAACCCACTGGCGCCCTTGCGGATGCCGCCGGGAGTGAACCGCACACCCTTGCCGGCCATCCAGTCGACGGCCGCATGGAGGTCATCGATCCAGAGGCCGACGTGATTGAGCGTGGGAATGTGGACGGCGGGTTTCTTCTCCGGGTCGATCGGCTGCATCAGGTCCACCTCGACCTTGAGCGGGCCAGAACCAGCGACGGCGATGTCTTCATCGACGTTTTCGGATTCTGAGCGAAACTCCCCGGTGACCGTGAGGCCGAGTATGTCGACCCAGAAACTGCGGAGTTCTGTCTTCGAAAGTGCACCCACGGCGATCTGTTGAACGCCGAGGACGCGGAACGGGCGGTCTGCCACGGAGCGCGCCTCCGGTTTGGTTTGTTGTGCGCCAAAGAATAGCGTTCGGCGAACGAAAGGGCGATTCGGACTATAGCGAGGGCAGCTGCTCGATAGAACGAACGCGCCACAAGTTGGCGGTGTGGACGACACGAACATGGTCGCCGCGGGATGCAGAGCCAGCACCAGGAACAAGAAAAAATGCCGTCACCGAGTCGTGCCGGCCGTCATCGACTGCGATCCGGCCCCCGTGAACCTTAACCACTTCGCCTTCCAGTACGACCGGGCGGCCGAGATCCGAGATGCCTCGGAGCCCCCGGATGGCGCCCGCAAGGGCGAGTAGCGCCCACCAGCCTCCGAGAGCGGTCTGGAACGCAACGACACCAAACACAATCAGCTTCAGCTTCGCAAAATCGCCCGATGCAAGGTCGGAACCAAACTCATCGCGAAGGTCGAAAACGAGCGGGAGCATGATGGGCAAGATGATGAAAGCCATGCCACCGAACATCACGGCACGGCCCAACCCCTCCAACGCCGCTTTCCATGGTTCCTGCCCGAATCCGAACCGCCTTGGATACTCTACGCGGACCTGGCGCCAGACACCTGAATAGCGCGTCCAGGCTGCTTCCGGATCTTCCGTCCGGAACGGCAACGCCTCGGCCGTGTCATGTGCGGCGCCGACTGCGAGTGCACCCGAGAGGTTGCGGCCCCAGACCGTGACGGCTGCGGGCGGCAGCCCTTCCAGCGCCTCCGAGTGCCGCAGATAGTTGCGAAACCCGAGCCAGCGGGACGCCACCCGGTCACCCTCGTCTGTCTCTCGCACGGAGCGGAAGGCTCCGAAGCCCACCATGAGTACGACCCACGCGATGCCGCCAGCCCAGAGCCAGTCCCAGCGCCCCCAGTCGTCGGAACTTCCTGTGTCCTGGACAAACAGGTTGGCCGAGGCGAAAGAGAGGGCGAAGAGCAGAAAGACTACGGCGAGCCATCCGCCGAGCACCACGTAATCGAGTGCGGCCCAGCGGTTGCGTGCGAGCCCCATCCGTCGTGCGTCCTTCACGACCCCCTTCTGAAACGCCTTAAACCATCCGTCATCGGCCGACGCTTCCACTTCGAGGACTTCGAGTGGACAGGAACCGCCCGTTGCTCGCCGGCGAATCAAATCCAGGACCTGGTGCTCATAGGGGCGCAACACGCTCGTTTCGACTGGTTGCCGGAGGCGCACGACCCCGTGGTCAAGGCTGAGCATGTCAATCGCGAGAAATCGTTGCGCCGCGAGGTCTACAAAGGTCGCCGAGACGGCGACCCGGGTCACATGGCAGTGGTTGATGAGGAAGTTGGCGACTGCAGGTGGCTCCGGACCGGGCTCATCTGTCTCCGGCCCGGCGCGGGGAAGCGTAGAGCGAGTCGCGAACCATCGGACGACGGCGAGTCCGGCCCACCCGCCCCCGGACAGAAACGCGGCGATGAGTAGTACGAGCGACAGGCCCGAGAACCCGTCGAACTGCTCTCCTCCCACGGCCAACGCAAGCACAACGGCAGTGTAGCCCTTTTGGTTCCGGCCGAGCCTGAACTCAACCGATGGCGCCGGACTCCTTGAGACGAGCGATATCGTCCCAATCGAATCCGAATTCGAGGAGCACTTCTTCGGTATGCTGGCCATACTCCGGCGCCGGGCGCTCGATCCGGCCCGGCGAGTCACTCAGCTGAATCGCGGGGCCGACCATCTTGAGCCCCGTATGCACTTCGTGCGGGAAATCCACGAGCAGGTCGTTCGCAATCACCTGCGGGTCGTCCGCGATCTGGTCGTAGCTGTTGACCGGGCCCACGGGGAGCCTGGCGCGGGCTGCAAGGAGTTCCACCCAATCAGCCTGTGCGCGGGTCTTAAAGATCTCTCCAAGCGCCGCGATGAGCGGGACGCGATTTGCGGTCCGTTCCCGGTGCGAGGCAAAGCGCGGGTCATCGTTGAGGTCGGGGCGCTCGATGGCCTTGAGGAAATCGGGCCACCACTTGTCCGACTGCAGAAACGCGAGGCAGATGTAGCGACCATCGCTGCATTCGTAGATATTCCAGAGCGGCTCGGCTTCTTCGCGCTCGCGGCGTGGCGGAACGAGGCCGTGGAACAGTGTCGCCGTGATGTTGTGGGACTGCAGGGCTATCTGGCCGCCCATCAGCGAGGCATCGACCATCTGCCCCTTCCCGGTGCGGGACCGGTGAATCAGCGCCAGCAACACGCCGTAGGACAGGAACATCCCACCGACCTGGTCGGCAAGGCCTCCAAAACCCGCGACAGGCGGCACATGCGGCGGCCCCTGGACGCTCATCGTCCCGCCTCGCGCCTGGCCAAGGATGTCGAACGACGCCCAGTGACGGTGCGGGCCCTTCGGGCCGTAGCCGCTGGCAGAGGCGTAGATGATCGCTTCATTTCGGGCCCGGACATCGTCGTATCCGAGCCCGAGGCGCTCCATTACTCCCTGGCGGAAGTTCTGGACGAAGACGTCGCACGATTCCGCCATACGCAGGATCGTCTCGCGGCCTTCAGGATGCTTTAGGTCCACGAGGATACCGCGCTTGCCGCGGTTATGGGCTTCAAAATACGGATTCGGGTCGAAGCCGGTATACAGGCCTCGGCCAGCATCCGGATTGCCGGGACCTTCGACCTTGATCACCGTTGCACCGTAGTCCGCCAAAATAGCCGTAGCCGAGGTGCCCTGCTGGAAAATGGTGAAGTCGAGGACCTTGAGGCCGGAAAGCGGCAGGCCGTCCGAGGGGATATCTGGAAACACATGCGTACTCCGGTCGGGGCTGACCGGCGGGATTATAGGCGGTTGGACCGGCGGCGGGACTGGTGGCCGCCCGCGAGAGTCGCAGGTACGGTGAGGCGAAGATGACCGGCACTCGGTGGGGCAAGGTACTGGCAGCCCTGTGGGATCGCGCCACACGACGCGAGGGTCCGGAAATGACCGCGCGCCGCGTCGCGGTTGCTGGAGGTGCGAGCGGCGACGTGCTCGAGCTCGGCTTCGGGACCGGCGCGAACTGGAGATACCTGCCCGCGGGCATCAGCTACGTCGGGATCGAGCCCGACCCTGCGATGCTCTCGCGGGGACGCGCACACGCCGTACAGTCAGACAGAGCTGTCCGGCTCGTAAGGGCTGAGGCCGAGGCGCTGCCCTTTGCCGCTGCATCCTTCGATACGGTGTTCGCGACACTCACGCTTTGTTCGGTACGGGACCTCGATGCGGCGCTCAAGGAGGTCGCTCGAGTACTGAAGCCTGGTGGGGAATTCCGGTTCTGGGAGCATACCAGGCCACAAAACCGCGTCGCTGCTCTGATCACGGATGTTGCCTGTCCGGCCTGGGCGTGGGCCGGGGGTGGGTGCAGGCTAAACCGCCGCACGACAGAGGCACTTAATGCGGAGTTTGCGATGGAGGAAATCACAGCGTTCCGGATGTTTCTCCCGATGGTGCTCGGCGTGGGACGCCTTCGGCCTGAGGAGCAATAGACTGTGGCAATGCTTATCGGCGCCCAAATCTCCAGTGCAGGTGGCCTGTACAAAGTCTTCGAGCGCGCAGCGGAAATCGGTGCGGAAGCGATCCAGGTCTTCCTCTCGGCTCCGCAGCAGTGGAAACCGCCAACATTCAACGACGAACAGGTTGCCGCTTTCCGGAGCGCGCATGCAGCCTCGTCGCTGCCCGTCTTCGTACACGGGAGCTACCTGATGAACTTCGGGAGTAAGGACGAGGCACTGCTCAACCGGTCCGTCGCATCGCTGCGAAGCGGACTGCGCTGGGCAGGCGAGCTGGGCATGGTGGGGACGGTCTTTCACGTCGGAAGCCATCTTGGAGCCGGCTTCGAAGCGGTGCTCCCGAACGTCTGCGCGCGAATCCGCGAGGCGATGGAGGCCAGCCCCAACGAGAGCCGGGTGCTGCTGGAGACGAACGCAGGCCAGGGAAATTGCATCGGCCGGACCTTCGCCGAGTTGGGCGCGATCATCCGGGGACTCGACGGCGATCCGCGTGTCGGCGTCTGCTTCGATACGTGCCACGTTTTTGCAATGGGCTACGACATCGCCAACCGCGAAGGCTGCGAGCAAACGATGGAGGAGTTCGAGCGGGAGATCGGCGTGGACCGCCTGGTGGCCGTCCACGCGAACGACAGCAAGATGCCATTGGGCGGTGTCCGAGACCGCCACGAGAACATTGGCGAGGGCGAGATTGGGCTCGACGGCTTCCGGACCATCATGCAGCACGCGGCATTCCGGGACGTGCCGTTCCTCCTGGAGGTTCCCGGTTTCGAGGGCAACGGCCCGGATGCAGAGAACGTCGCCCGCCTCAAGGCGATCAGGGACTCGCTTTAACACGGCTCACATGGGTGCGCGCCTGCGGTTCCGTCTTGGCGTTGGGCTGGCTAGGCTGAGCGATGATGTCTGACGCGGATACTCTCACTGGCAAACTCTCCGGCCCTCTCTTCACCGAATGCGCCGAATGGATCTGGGAACAGATCCAGGAAGACGGGCACTTCGTGCAGGGCGAACTGATCGAGCTAATCCTGGTCACGGAGCGGATGCTCGGCGTTCAGGCGCTCGAGCGCACCGGCGCCGTCGAATCCGTGATGTCCCGGTTTGGCGAGATGGGGATCGGCGGCGACCCATCACCGATCACGCCCGATGTGGTCGACATGGTGCTCATGTGGGAAGACGATTTCCTTGGTTTCGCGGGCATCTCGCGACCTGAAAGCTAACGACGATCCAGCGTTGACGGGCGACCAGACGCCACGGACACTGGCAGCGGTCAGGGGGTGCATCCCAGCGAAGCAGCTTACCGAATCTACGGAGTGGACCAACGAAGCGCCTGACCCGCGAATGCGGGTGACGAGGTGGGGGCAGAATCGAACCTTCGGCGGGTGGCCCCCCGGCCGGCACGGTCGACAGGGCATCTGAAAAACGGGCACGGCAACGGCCCGACAAAGCAGGAGCCCACGTGCGAGGGGAACCGCAACCCCCTCTCTCCACTCAATCAGCAGCAATCGACACGAACTTGACCGGACCTTCGCTATCCGGAGAACACGCTGCGTGCGGGGAGTTACGAATGTGCGGAATTGTTGGATACGTGGGCCCAAGAGACGCGGCCCCGATCCTGATCCAGGGGCTCCGGGACCTCGAATACCGTGGATATGACTCAGCCGGGATCGCCGTCATGCCCAATACCGGCGACGAGATCGCAATCCGGAAGCGAGAGGGCAAGATCGCGAACCTCGAAGCGGCGGTCCGCGGTGGTGTACCGCTGCAGGGAGGCACTGGCATCGGCCACACCCGGTGGGCGACGCACGGCCGCCCCAGCGACACAAACGCCCATCCGCACCACAGCTGTGGGGGCGACGTTGTGGTCATCCACAACGGCATCGTGGAGAACTATGCCGAACTAAAAGCCGAGTTGAAGGCGGCTGGTCACACCTTTGCAAGTGAGACCGACACAGAAACCATTGCGCACCTCGTCGAGCAGCAAGTCACCGAGGGCCTCACGTTATCCGAAGCGCTGCGTCATACCACGGCGCGGCTGCGCGGGTCACACGCCATCCTCGCGCTGAACCGAAAGGAACCGGGGGTGATCGCCGGCGCGCGCATCGGCAATGCCGGAGGCATCGTTGTCGGCTTTGGAGAGGGCGAAAGCTTCCTTGCCAGCGACCTGGCAGCGGTCATCGCGCACACACGGGATGTCGCATTCCTCCGGGACGGCGAGTTCGTGACGGTCACGGCCAGCGGTGTCGACTGTTTTGACCAGGATGGGCGGACGATCACCCCGGAACGGCGAGTGGTGCCTCTCGACCCCGTGAGTGCGCTCAAGGGCCAGTACCGCCACTTCATGCTGAAGGAGATCATGGAACAGCCGGTCGCGCTTTCGGACACGATTGGGTCACTCATCGTGGTCGACCCGCCGGAGTTGCAGCTGATGGCGCTTGGCGCGGCCGCCGCACGCCTGAAGGACACGAAACGGGTCGTCCTCCTAGGCATGGGAACATCGCTCCACGCTGCGATGATCGGCCGCCGCTATTTCGAACTCTTCGCGGGCATCCCGGCGGAGGTAGATAACGCCAGCGAGTTCCGCTATCGGGAGCCGGTGCTCGATGCCGAGACGCTCGTCGTGACCGTCAGCCAGTCGGGCGAGACGGTGGACGTTCTGGAAGCGATGGCCATTGCGCGAGAGGCGGGATCCGCTCAGGTCACCATTTGCAACGTGGAGGGCGCACAGACCACGCGCGTGGCCGACGGTGCCGTCTATACCCGTGCAGGGATGGAGCGAGGCGTCGCCAGTACGAAGACGCTGCTTACTTCCATCGTCGCGCTGTATTGCCTGGCGCTGGCGACGGGCAAGGCCAGGGGACACATTTCGCCACAAGATCTTGCGGGACGAATCCGGGACCTCGTAATTCTCCCGGAGGCAGTTGCATCGGTCCTGGCGGACGCGGACGTGTATGAGCAGATGGCGCCGGCGCTGGCGCGGTTCAACGATTTCCTCTTTCTTGGTCGAGGGCTGGCCTACCCGGTGGCGATGGAAGGAGCACTCAAGCTCAAGGAGATCAGCTACATCCATGCAGAGGGGTACGCCGCCGGCGAGATGAAACACGGACCCATTGCGCTCATCGACCGCGAATTCCCGACGGTCGCGATCGCGACGCGCCACGCGCTGCGTTCCAAGATGGTTTCGAACATCGAACAGGTGCAGGCCCGTGGCGGCGAAGTGCTCGCGATTGTGACGGAAGGGGATACGGAAATCCCCGGCCTCGTACGCTATACAGTATCGATTCCGGACGTGCCGGAGTTACTCGAACCGATCGTGGCGACCGTCCCACTGCAGTGCCTTTCCTACCAAATTGCCCTGCAGCGAGGTTGCGACGTCGACCAGCCCCGGAACCTCGCCAAGACGGTGACGGTAGAATGAACAGGGACTTTAGACCGGCGCGGGCGCGGCATTCGGCCGTTCCCTGCCTCATGGGCGCTGCGTATGATCTTGAGTCGTCGACCGAAATGTATGCCCAAGCGGCGGAGGTATAGCCAGCGTGATTAGCACAACGAACGCTGTCGTCTGGTTCTCTGAAGTCGGGAGAGACGATGTCCCGGTGGTAGGGGGAAAAGGCGCAAATCTCGGCGAACTTACACGGGCCGGGATCCCAGTCCCGCCAGGCTTCGTCGTCACGGCAGATACCTACTTCCGGTTCATCGACCACAGCGGCCTTGAGCCGGCCATCCGCAAAGAGCTGTTCGGCCTCGATGTCCACAACTCGCGGGACCTGAACGAACGGGCGTCGCGCATCCGGGCTCGCCTGATGGAAGCACCAGTGCCGGCCCACATCGCGGAAGCAATCCGCATGGGATACCGCGAACTCGGGCAGGGGCCTGTTGCCGTTCGCAGTTCCGCCACGGCGGAAGACCTGCCGGAAGCGAGCTTCGCCGGCCAGCAAAGCACCTACCTCAACGTTGTCGGCGAAGAGAATGTCGTGCGCGCCGTCCAGGCGTGCTGGGCGTCGCTTTGGGAAGGGCGAGCTATCTTCTACCGGGAAGAGTCAGGCTACGACCACATGAAGGTCGGCCTTGCCGTGCCCGTACAGCGAATGGTGCAGTCCGAGATCTCCGGCGTCATGTTCACCGTTGAGCCGGTGACATCGGATGCGACCAAGATCACGATCGAAGCGGTGTACGGCCTTGGCGAGGGTATCGTCTCCGGGGAGATTTCCCCTGACCTCTACATCGTCTCGAAGCAGTCTCTGCAGGTGCTGGATATCACACATGCACCACAGGACCGGATGATTTCGCGCCACCTCGGCTCGGATGGCGGATATGAAACCGGCAACACGTGGCAGGAGGTGCCCGCCGGCCTCGGCGGCCGTCAAAAGCTGACAGAGGACCAAATCCGCGAGCTGGCGCGAATCGGCCGGGGTGTTGAAGAGCACTACGGCAGCCACCAGGACATCGAATGGGCCTACGAGGGCGGGAATTTCTACCTCGTCCAGTCCCGTCCCGTCACGACGATGCGTGCGACGGACGACGAAGGTGACGAGGGCGAGACCGAAACAGCGCCATTGCTTCTCTCCGGCCAGCCTGCGAGCCCGGGCGTCGGATTCGGGAAGGTGCGAATCGTGCATGATCCGGCCGACATCGACATCGTCAGGCCCGGAGACATCCTGGTTGCAGAAATGACGACTCCGGACTTCGTCCCTGCAATGAAACGGGCCGTAGCGATTATCACGGATCGTGGCGGGCGCACCTGCCATGCGGCCATCGTCAGCCGCGAACTCGGTATCCCCTGCGTCGTCGGCGCAGGAGATGCGACGAGGCAGCTCGCCGTGGACCAGGAAATCACGGTCGACGGATCAAGCGGTGCGGTTTACCAGGGCGAAGCCCTGGCGAGGCTTGCCTGGTACGAACGGCAGAAAGAACGATATGCGAAGTCGGCGTCGCTGAAGACGACGACGAAGCTGTACGTGAACCTCGCCGAGCCGGAACTTGCAGAGAGAGTTGCCGCGCAACAGGTCGACGGCGTCGGATTGTTGCGGGCCGAGTTCATCGTTGCGCAGATCGGCGTCCACCCGCGTACGTTCATCGAAGAGGGCCGGCCCGAGGAATACACGCGGCAACTGGCTGATGGTATCCGCGAGTTTTGCCGGGCGTTTGACCCGCGACCGGTGGTCTATCGCCTGACGGACTTCAAGACGAACGAGTACGCGAACCTTCGAGGTGGGACGAAGTACGAGGCAAACGAAGAAAACCCGATGATCGGGTTCCGGGGAGCTAGCCGGTACATCGAAGAGCCGGATGTCTTCCAACTCGAGATCGAGGCAATCAAGCTGGTCCGGGCCGAGTACAACAACCTGTACGTTATGGTGCCATTCGTTCGGACGCCCGCCGAGTTAACACGCGTAAAGCAGATCCTCGCTGAGCACGGACTCCAGCGCGGGGACGACTTCAAGCTCTGGATGATGGTGGAAGTGCCGTCGAACGTACTTATCCTCGATAGCTTCATTGAAGTCGGCATCGACGGGATCTCGATCGGCTCGAACGACCTCACCCAGCTGGTGCTGGGCGTAGACCGCGACAGCGAGAAGTTGGCCCACACGTTCGATGAACGCAACGAAGCCGTGATGCTCGCGATTCAACACGCCGTGTTGACGGCCCGCCGGAGGGGGATCACGGTCTCTATCTGCGGCCAGGCTCCAAGCGTCTATCCGGAAGTCACGGAGAAGCTGGTGGAATGGGGGGCAACGAGCGTCAGCGTGAGCCCGGACATGATCAATCAAACGCGGGAGATCATTGCCAACGCGGAAGTGAAGCTGGGCAAGGCGCCCAAACCCGACTAAGCAATGGCGAACACGTCCACAGGTACAATCCTGCTATGGACCTTTCTAACGTCCGGCGCAGGTTGGAGGCGCGCGAGTCGCTGCTGAGCCCGCTGGCCACGCGGTCCCGGTGGGCGGTTCGGCGGCGTACCGAGGCTCCGGACCCTGTTCGGACATCGTTTCAACGCGACCGTGACCGGATTGTCCACACGAAAGCCTTCCGGCGGCTAAAGCACAAGACTCAGGTCTTCATTGCCCCGCAGCAAGATCACTACGTCACCCGCCTTACGCACACGATCGAAGTCGCCCAGGTGGCGCGGACGATCGCACGGGCGCTGAACCTCAACGAAGACCTCGCCGAAGCCGCGGCACTGGGCCACGACATCGGCCACGGACCGTTCGGTCACGCCGGGGAAGAGGCCCTGGCCGAGTGCCTGCCAGACGGCTTTCGGCACAACTACCAGTCCGTTCGCGTACTGGACCAGCTCGAACATAGGGGCGAGGGCCTCAACCTCACGCTGCAAACTCTTGAGGCGGTCGAGAAGTCCAGCAAAGTCCGTGAGGATATCTTCGCCGAAGGCTGGGGCGTGCCAGCCACCCTTGAGGGCCAGGTCGTGAAAGTCGCTGATGCCATCGCCTACGTGAACCATGACATCCTCGATGCGGTCCGCGCGGGGATCATTACCGAAAGTGACCTCCCGGACGCTGCGCGCATCCACCTGGGGACGACGCATTCCGAACGGTTGAATGCGCTGGTGTCCGATGTAATTGCTTCCAGCTGGGACGCTACTGGTCGCGGCCCCACCAGACCTGAGCCCTTGATCAGGATGAGCGCACCCATCGCGGCCGCCGCCAACGAATTGCGGGAGTTCATGTTCCAGCGCGTCTACCTGTACGACCGGACACGGTCAGAGGCGGAGCGAGGCAAACGGGTGGTCACATTCCTCTTCCGTCACTACGAACAGATACCGGAAGCGATAGATTCGGATTACTGCCTGGATGGCGATCCGCCTCCCCGGCGTGCCGCAGACTTTGTTAGCGGGATGACTGACCGGTACGCGATCCGGCTGGCCACGGAACTGGGGTGCGAGGACGCTCGCGATTGGCGTGTCTAACCGGGAACTAAACGTGGCGTTGCCCTGCCGTGCTCATTTCTTGCCGGTATGGAAAGGCGGCGCGGATAATCGGGACGGGCTCCCTCCGCCTATGCTATGACGAATCGACCCAACTTCCCCGATGATGAGCCCGTCATTGGTGCTCCGCCAAAGGGGTTTCCAACGGAACGGCTGGACGCTGGCCCGGTGATCGGTTCCACCGGCCGGCCGGTACCGCCCCGCCCCGTGGTGACGCCCAGGCGCGTGGGGCCGCCCCCGCTTCCGGAAGTCACGCCTGAAATCGACTATTATGACAATTACGATGAGGGGGCGCCGACCCGGAATCCGTGGTTCTATGCGTTCCTCGCCGCCGTAGCCGTAATCGGCGCGGCACTGGTCTTCGTCTTTGTCCGGTCCATCGATATTGGCGGCAACAACGACGAACCCAACACGGCAACAGTACAGCCAGCAGCGCTGCAAGCCGTGATGATCGCGCCGCGCGATGGAGACCGTGTGAAAGCGGGCGATACCGTGGAGTTCGTCGTACGTATCGCATCCAGCCAGGCGATCACCAGGGTCGAACTGCTGATCGATAACAAGGCCGTCGCGGAAGGAAAGGCAGTCGAGGCGCCAGGTGCGACCCCCGTAACAACGCCAGTTCTCGCGAAGCTCTATGACGCGACCCTCACCACGCGGTTAGCAGAGCGTGGGGACCACACGGCCGTCGTCCGAGTCACGGCCGGTGCCGCGACCATTTCGACGGCAACGGTACGGCTCGTGGTATTCGAAGAGCCAACTGACCCCCGGATTACGGCCCGCGTTGTCGCCACCGCGTCGGTCCGTTCGGGTCCTGCCGAAACGTGGCCCGAGGTGACCCGGCTCCAGCCCGGGGCAGAGGTTCGGTTGGTGGCAAGGACACGCGACAGCGAGTGGTTGCAGATCGACGACTCGGCAGGTGAACGCTGGATCCGCCGCAACGCCGTATCGGAGAGCGGCAGCCTCTCGACCCTTCCCATCCGCGATGTAACCGCGACACCACCGCCAACAGCGACGGCGACGCCGCCCACCACGCCAACCCCCAGCACTGCCAACCTGCCGGACTTTTCTCCGTCCGACGCCCGGTTTGTCTTCGCAGACCGTGGACGGGCGGCACTCCGTGTGACGATCAAGAACGACGGAGCGGACTTTTCCGGCCCGCTCGTGATCGAAGCGGTCACCTCGCCCGGCAGCCTGCTCGTATCGCCGCTGGTGTTCGATATCAACCTTCGGACTGGACGGGTTGCGACCGTCGACTTCGAAGTCACTGGGGCATTGCCTGACCGCGCCGACGTGACGGTTCGAGTCGATCCCGAAAATGCTATCGAAGAATCCAACGAGGACAACAACACCGTCGGGTTCACGGGCGTCCGCGCTCCCGCCGATCCACCGGAGATTTCGATTTCGTCAGCGACGATTGTCGATGGACAGATCAATGTGACCGTTACGAACCTCGGAGGGCAGTTGGCTCCCACCGAAGTGAGCGTCGTGGTGGAGGTCGGGACGAACCAGTCCCAGTCTAAGCGGGTGCTGTCACTCGACACCGACGAGTCGGCGCATTTCCAGGTACCCGTACCGGCCGCAGGAACGGCGACGGTGCGCGTGCTTCTCAACGGAGCCACAGCGGCTACGGGCACGGTACAGATCCCGGGCACAGCCACGGCTACGGCCACGACAGCGGCGACCACCACCGGGACGCCCACACCCTGAGCGTGCTGACGTAACTCCGGGCGCTTACTACAGGACTGGCCCGCGACAGCGCCTGACGCGAGTGGCGACCTACAATCAGTCCGTGGACCCGGTCGAAGAGGTCAAACGCAGGCTCGAGATCGCCGAATACGTCGGCCGGACGGTCGCGCTTCAGCGCAGCGGACGCAACTTCAAGGGACTCTGCCCCTTTCACAACGAGAAGACGCCGTCGTTCTACGTCTTTCCCGATAAGGGGACGTGGCGCTGTTTCGGCCAGTGCGGGGAAGGCGGCGACCTCTTCTCGTTCGTCCTTAAACGTGATTCGGTCGACTTCCGGACGGCACTCCAAGAGTTAGCGCGAGAGGCCGGTGTGACGCTCTCCACCGATTCTGGGAAGCGGCGCGGACGGGCGGACCACCTCAACAGTGTGATCTCCGCGGCGGTGGACTTCTTTGAGCAGCGATTCCGGGACGACGCGGCCAGTGAGGCCCGCGAGTATGTCCTACGAACACGGGGCATCGGTGAGGAAGCAGTGGCCGCGTTTCACATCGGTTGGGCGCCAAACGATTGGAGGGCCCTCCGTGACTATCTCTCCACGCGCGGATACGACGAGCGTGACGGCATCGCGGCGGGCGTCCTCATTGAACGCGAAGGCGGCGGCGCCTACGACCGCTTCCGGGGACGCGTCACGATCCCTATCGCCGACGAGCGCGGGGTCTTCGTTGGCATTGGCGGCCGAGCCATGGGGAGCGATCAGCCGAAATACCTGAACTCTCCCCAAACTGAGGTGTTCGATAAAGGCCGGACGCTTTTCGGACTGCACACCGCAGCCGACGAGATCCGCAAGACGGGCGTAGCAGTGGTCGTCGAAGGCTACATGGATGTGATCGGACCGTGGCAAGCGGGGTTCCGCAACGTAGTGGCAACGATGGGGACTTCCCTCACGGAGCACCACGTCCAACTCCTGCGCCGGTCGACCCGGCGAATCGTGCTGGCACTGGACCCGGATGCTGCCGGCTTGCAGGCTGCGGAGCGTGCAGGCGGATTGCTGCTCGGGTTCGATAGTCCCGAGGCGGCGGGCCAGGCAGCACACTCAGCCCGTGCGGTCACAGGGGATACGGATGTCGACCTGCGCGTAGCACCCTTGCCGGCGGGCAAAGACCCCGACGAGGTAGCGCGGGCCGACCCGGCATTGTGGAGGAAAGCGATTGCCGAAGCACCGCCGTTCGCTGCGTTCCTGGTGGAGAGGCTGCTCGCCGGGCAGGAGATCGCGTCATCACCGGCTGATGCAAGGAGGGCAATCGACCGGGTCCGGCCCGTACTGCTTGCCGTCACCGATCCCGTTGAGCGCGCCGTCTATGTCCAGCGGATCGCCAGACACCTTGGCTCGACAGAACAGGCGGTGGACGAGCGTCTTCGCGCCGGGGCAGGCAGCCGGCGCACAGGCACGAATGCCGTACCTGTGCCACGCCCGGCCGCCTCACAGGAAACGTACCTGCTCGCGTCGCTCGTCCGGAATCCGGAACTGCGCGAAGAGTTCGGCAGGCTGATTCCGGCCGGATTCTTTTCAACTGAGGTCGACCGGATGGTGTTTGAGCGCTGGTATACCGGAAGGCCGGCCGGCGACAGCGATGACCCTGTCGAGATGCGCCGAGCTTACCTCGCGGGCCTGCGGCTCCCACCGTTCACGGCGGAGCAGGCAGCCACGGATGTCAGGGCGAAGATCGAGCGAATTAAGCGGGAGCGCGACGTAGTGCACCTCGCGGCAATGAGCGAACGGATGGCTGAGGTCGAACGCGAATCTGGTCCCGAAGCAGTCGCAGCGATTGCGAACAAAGCGTGGCGAGGGCTGGCAACGGCCACGGACGAGCGCGATGTCGCCGAGGTGGTGTTCGAAGTCCAGCAGCTCGCGCAGAGCATGCACCGCCACGAACACATCCCCCAGCAGGGCCAGTCGAGGTCATAACGGCACGCTCGATAGGAATATTTGTGTAGGCGCGTGTCCACCTGATTGACACTCGACATCCACTTTTGATAAACAGTGCATGTCGGCCCAAAAGCCGATAGAAGCGGGAGGTGCCTTGTGAAGAAGGCCCGGACGTTCCTCGCTCTCAGCGCTCTAACTGCGGTCGCCGGCATTTCGTGGGCGGTTCCGATGTTGGGCATCAGCTGGTAGCGGGAGCAATCCCATAACAAGAAGGGCCAGCTCGCTTCGGTGAGCTGGCCTTTCTTGCATTTGCGGGGTGGACCGAGGGGAAGCCCTATCCTGCCGCCAGACGCGTCATATCATCGTCATGCTGTTGCCAGGAAGGCAGGAAGAGCGGACGAGGGTTCTTCGTGTGGTCTTCTTCGGACCAACTTGGGAACAGTGCTTCGAACGCCTCCATCAGCTTCGGGTCAAACTGGGTGCCCGCGCATCGGAGGATCTCCTGCAATGCCTCCTCCGGAGATTTGCCCTTGCGATAGGGCCGGTCCGAGATGATCGCATCGTACGTATCACAGATTGCAAAGATCCGTGCGCCAAGCGGGATCCCTTCGGCCTTGAGCCGTCGCGGATAGCCGTCGCCATCCCACCGCTCGTGGTGAGCGAGCACGATCTGTGCAGTTGGGCGCAGGTATGGCACGGCAGCAAGGATGCGGTACCCGAGCGCGGGGTGACGGCGCATCACTTTCCATTCGTCCTCGGTGAGGCGTCCCGGCTTCAGGAGAACGCCGTCAGGGACGCCGATCTTGCCAACATCGTGCATGAGCGCGCCGCGGTACACCATCGCGAGTTCTTCCGGGTCCTTGATGCCAATGAGCTTGGCAACATCCAGCGAATGGGTTGCGACCCGGACTGAATGTCCGCGGGTCTCCTGGTCGCGCACGTCGAGTGCCGTGACCAGCGACTCCAGCGTGCCCGTATAGGCCTGGTCCAGCTCCTTGGACATGTCCCGAATCCGCGTGTTTGCGACTGTGAGATCGGCATTCGAGCGCTCCAGCGTCTTCACGTACTCGCGCGTCTTGTCCATCACCTGCTTCATCGAATACCGCGTGAGGACGAGCGGGACCGCAAACAGGCCGCCGATACCTCCCAGTTCTGCGATTGCGATCCCGAGAGCGCCAGCGACGAGTGCGAGTCCCGTGTAGTAGGGCAACAACCACAGGAAAGACTGCACGGTCGTCCGGTACGGTTGGCCGCTGCTGAGCGACACGACGCCAGCTACGGCCGCGCTGGCGAGTCCGTACTGGAGCACGCCGACGCCAACAGCCAGGCTCAGCAACGCGAGCGGCGAACCAGGGTCTGGCACAAGCAGCCAGGCAAGCGTGGCACCGATGAAGGTCGAGGCGTTGTGCTGGCCGAAGTTGAACGCGAGCTTTCGCGCGTCGCCACGGCTGTACCGTAACCAACCCGTGAACGTGAGGACGGTGGCAGCCAGTACAGCCCCAGGGGGGCCAAACTCAAGTGCAGCGAGGACGATTCCGACGAAGCCCAGGGAGACCCTGCCACCCTTCGTCAGGTCAATCGCATTCGCTTCCGCTACCGCCGTGCAGGCGAGCACAAGCACCAGCGCGGGAACATTACTCAAACCTTCGAGGTAAAACGCAACCGTAAAGGCCACTGCTCCAGCCAGGAACGTGAGCGCCACATAGAGGTCGACCGACCGTGCGTCGCGCGGAGAAGACGGCATCGCAGGTCTAGTATCGGCGGTCGTCATCGGGCTGACAGATGGTTGCGGACAGGATAGTTGTCACTAATCCGCTACAAATCACCCGGCGATGACCCCTGAACGGGCCCCGCGTAGACTCCTGGCCATGGCAGGCGCACTCGACGGCATACGCGTTCTCGATTTCACCAGGTACCAGCAGGGACCGTATGCCACCACGATGCTGGCCGACCTCGGTGCAAGAGTCGTGAAGGTCGAGGACCCGGCCGGCGGCGACTACGGCCGGCGGCTCTGGCGAGGCGCAGACGGGTACAGCCCCTTCTGGGAAGCACTGAATCGCGGCAAAGAGTCGATATGCATCGACCTCAAGAAGGCGGATGGCATCGCTCTTGTGCTGGACCTTGTCGATCAGTTCGACGTCGTCGCAGAAAACTTTCGGACCGGGGCGATGGAGCGCTTCGGCCTTGGCTACGACGCATTGCGCGCGCGCAATGAACGAATCATCTACGCGCAGGCGTCAGGCTGGGGCACACTCGGGCCATTGGCCGAAGCGCCATCGTTCGACCAGATCGCCCAGGCGCGGAGTGGATTCGCTCAACATACCGGCGGAGGCCCAGGAGCCATCCCCCAGGTGCCCTACCCGGGCATCGCCGATCACGTCGGTGCAATGAACTTCGCCGCCGGGATCCTGGCGGCACTCTTTGCGCGGGAGCGGACTGGCCGAGGCCAGCGCGTGGACGTGTCGCTGCTCGGGTCGCAGCTGGCGCTGCAATCTGCAGAGCTCCAGCACGCGTTCCACTATGGCGAACAGCGGCCTCGCGAATTCCGGTCATCTCCGACGGCCGGCCACTACCGCTGTTCTGATGGCCACTGGCTCATGATTGTGGGAATCGACCAGAAGTTCTGGCCGCGGCTGTGCAAAGCGCTCGAAATGGAACATCTTGCGGACGACCCGCGGTTCGCCCGGGGTGGTGGCCGTTTCGCCAATCGCGAAGCGCTACAGGCGACGTTGGACGGCGTATTTGCCAAACGAACGGCGGGGGAGTGGCTGGAACGGCTCCAGGCCGTCGACCACCCGGCCGGGATCGTGCAAGGACACGAGGACATCGGCACCGATCCGCAAGTCCTGGCGAATGATTACGTCGTGACGCGCAAACACCCGCGGTGGGGCACGGAGCAGACCGTTGGACTGCATATTCAACTCTCCGAGACACCCGGAAAGGTGGGCTCGCCAGCACCGGCGCTGGGCGCGAACACTCGCGGTGTCCTCCGCGAACTCGGCGTGGACGATGCGCGGGTCGAATCCTTGCTTCGTGATGGCGTACTGCGCGACGGCTAGGGCGTCAGATCACCGAGCGCGGGCCCTCTCGCTCCAGCGAACGCGAATCCGAGCACCGCGAGCGCCACTTTCACGGAGGCGGCATCGTCAGGGTCCGCGGAGCCTGCGAGAACCCGCGATGCGGCCTGATCGAGCACATCGATGCCCGCCGACACGTGGAAATCTTCATCAACTGCCTCGCGGAAGGCAGCGAGCAGCGGCGATGACATAGGGGCAGTCCCCGGCGCGCTGGTAACAACGGATTTCAGCCGCTCGAACCGGGGGCGCAGGGTGTCCATGTCGCCATCGTGATAGTCGGCATCCGCGCGGTAATGCTGCATCAAGAGGTAGAGGCGGAGGTGGTCAGGCTCGTAGCGCTCCATGAGATGGCGGGCAAAGACCAGTGTCTCGGGTTTTGACTTGGCCATCTTCCGGCCTTCTGACTGCAGCATGCCGTTGTGCATCCAGTAACCACAGAAGGGAGCGAGGCCGGTGGCGCCTTCGGCCTGTGCTATTTCATTCGTATGGTGTGGGTAGACGAGGTCGGACCCACCACCGTGGATGTCGATCTGGTCGCCAAGGTGTGCCATCGACATAGCGGTGCACTCGATGCTCCATCCGGGGCGGCCCGGCCCCCAGGGACTGTCCCATGAAGGGTCACCAGGGTCGACCTGTTGCCAGAGCAGGAAGTCCAACGGGCCACGTTTCTTCTGGGCGCGTTTAGATTCCGGGTTTTCGAGCTTTCCAAGTTCGGCCATGCCGAGGCCACGAAGCGCACCGTACCCGTCGAATGTGGTGGCCTCGTAGAACACGTCGCCGTCGACCGCGTAGGCATGGCCCCGGTCGATGAGCTGCTGAGTCAGACCCAGGATTTGTCGAATGTGGTTCGTGGCGTAGGGGTATTCGGTGGGACGCAACACATTAAGGCGGTCAAGGTCGCGGCGAAACTGGCTGTCGTTTTCGTCACGTATCTCATGGATAGTGCGGCCCTGTTCGCGTGAAACCCGGATCATGTCGTCGTCGATATCGGTGACGTTCTGGACGTAGCGGACTCGATACCCGGAGTCGGTCAGGTAGCGGCGTAGCGCATCGAACTGCACATAGGAAAACGCATGGCCGAGGTGCGTCACGTAGTAGGGTGTGACCCCGCAAACATAGATGCGCACTTCGCCGGGCACGACGGTGGTCAACTCGCGCGTCGTGCGGGCGAGCGTGGAATACAAGCGCAGGGTCATACGGGGGAGCCTCCGGGCACAGGTAGCGTAGCAGAGCAAACCGCGGGCACGTTCACGAAAGCACACCATCCGCCGCCAACCGCGCAACCTCTTCGTCGTCCATGCCCACAGCGCCCGTCAGAAACTCAAAAGTATCGGCGCCAAGCTGATGCGGAGCACGATAGACGCCGGGGCGCTTACCGTTGAAACGCGCGGGAAACCGGTCGATCGGCGTGCCCTGGGTCCCCCCGGAAGCTTCCGACTCGCCGAAGAACCCGCCCGGCCCCAGGTACGGATCATTGGCATCGAGGTCCGATGCGTCCTGGACGGCCCCGGCAGCGATGCCGGCTCCCTGGCAGCGACGCATCACCTCGTAGCGGTCGAGGCCACGCGTCCAGTCTTGTACGGCTGCATCCAGCGCATCCTGGTTGGCGAGGCGCTGATGGTGGATGGCAAAGCGCGAATCATGCGCGAGGTCCTGGCGGCCCATTGCTTCACAGAGCGCCCGCCATTCGCGGTCTCCGCGGGCCGCTATGGCGACCCAACAATCGTCGCCGGCGGCCCGATAGATGCCATGTGGCACCCATGCGTCGAATGGGTGCCTGTTGCCCGATGGCTCGGGCGCCGTCGCATTCACGAGGTGGTCGATGAGCCCCGGGGCCATGAGGTTGAGGCCAACCTCGTACTGGGACAGGTCTACGTCGATTCCTTCGCCGGTACGCCGCGCGTGTTCCACGCCTTCGAGGATGGCGATGGCGCCTGCGAGCCCCGAAAGGTGGTCGGTGAGGGAGAATCCGTATCCGGCGAGGTGTTCGCCGGGCATGTTGGTCATGTGCGTCAGCCCAACCATCGCATGGATGGTTGGAGCGAACGTGACGAACGACTTCCACGGCCCCGACTGCCCCATGCCGCCCATCGAGACGACGGAAACTTTCGGGTTCACGTCGACCAGTGCCGGGCGATCGAGGCCCCATCGCTTCAGGACGCCGGCGCTGAAGTTTTCGACGATCGCGTCAGAAACGCTGGCAATACGCCGTGCAACGGCAAGACCTCGCTGGTCCGCGAGATTGAGCAGGAGACTCTTCTTGTTCCGATTCCAGCTGACGTAGTAAGGATGGCTGGGGTTGGATGCCCCACCGGCACGCAGGGCAGTCGCAACCTTGACGACCTCGGCCCCGAGATCAGCAAGCACGCGCGTGCCGAACGGGCCAGCCAGCACATGGGTGAAGTCGAAGATGCGGATGCCTTCGAGTGGGAGCGTAGCCTCAAGCGACGCGGGGGCGTCGATAGGGGCCTTCTGAGCCCAGCCCAGCGCGGACACCTCGACGGTGGAGGCAACCGTAGGCGGCGGCCCATCGACGTTAGTGGTGAACAGCCGTCCCGGGACCGGCACTGCACCGGCGCCGGGCACGTCGCAGGGCAGGAGGTATCCGCGTGCCGCAATCTGAGGGCTCGTGACCACCTCCGGAATGGTAAATGAAGGGCCCCAGGGGAGGTGCTTCGCCTGCGCTTCGAGGAAGAATTCGCGGGCATCCTTCGTAGCAATCCAGGCGCGTGTGAGTTCCATCACGTGTGCCATGTCGAGTGCAATCGCGACCGCATCGGGGTAGCGCGCCCGGTCCGAAAGGTCCCCGGCCATGCCATCGGCCTCCATCCAGGGAAGGATGGTGTCGAGGAACCGCAGGGCTACGGTGAACATCATCCCGTTGCCGTTGCGGTCGTCCGTCACCTGGTAGGCGTTGCTCCAATGAAGGCTGCCCTGCCTGCGAGCCACCCGGGGCCAGGTTGGCCAGGGGAAGAACCACTGCATGAGCACCTGTTCGGTACAGGACACCAACGCTTCATGCGCGGAAAGGTCCACGTGGGCGCCGGTTCCAGTCAGTGCTGAAGCACGATGGCTGGCAAGGGCGCAGATCGCCGCGTACATGCCGGCCGTGTGGTAGGCCTGGTTTCCGTAGCCGGTCAAGGGTGGCCCGTCAGATTCGCCAGTGACGGAAGCTGAGCCCGAGAGCGCATTTAACACAAGGTCGTTGACGCGGAGGCTGCCGTTTCCAGCACCCACGGGGGAGACTGAAACCCGAACCAGCGAGTGCGCGGCCCCGGCCAGCGAAGGGACGGCCTCGGCAGGCCAGTCTTCGATAAGAACATCGGCCGACAAGAGCAACGTATCGAGCACCCCGGGCGAATCGACCACGATTCGCTTGCCGAGGTTGTACCAGGTCTCCTGGATGGACCGTTGGCCGCCAGGGAAGAATGGCGCTTCGGCTGCGAGCGAATCTCCGGTGCGCGGCACGAGCCGGACCACGTCCGCTCCGGCCTCGGCAAGCAGGTGGCCGGCATATGCGGGGATGAACGAGCCGGATTCGATGACGCGAAGACCCGCCAAAGGCTGTTGAGGCATTCGGCGGATTCTAGGCATGCCGCAGGGCACGGTCACGGTCGTCACCACGCATGCACCAACCGTACCCACGTGGAACCCGTTGCCGCAGGTGCGGACACACCATCAAGCTTTCACGGCACCCTTG
This sequence comes from Dehalococcoidia bacterium, assembly GCA_020432045.1. Taxonomy (GTDB): domain Bacteria; phylum Chloroflexota; class Dehalococcoidia; order Tepidiformales; family Tepidiformaceae; genus JAGQHB01. The sequence goes on from JAGQHB010000078.1 coordinate 45,957, forward strand.
AAATGGCAGCCGTGGACGGTCCCGTCAGGATCGACATCGTACGTGAGTGGTATGCCCGTACCGATGTTGACCTGCAGGATTTCCGCAGGCGTCAGGTCCTCGATTTCCATCACGATCGAACGCAGGCTGTTGCCGTGGGCGGCGACCAGCACGTTCTTTCCCGCTTTCAGTGCCGGCATGATGTGCGCATCGAAGTAGGGAAGAGTGCGCGCCGCGGTGTCCTTCAGGCTCTCGCCGTTTGGCGGCGGCACGTCGAAGCTTCGGCGCCAGATGTGAACCTGCTCGTCACCGAATTTTGCGGCCGTTTCGGCCTTGTTCAGTCCCTGGAGATCGCCGTAGTGGCGTTCGTTGAGCGCTAGGTCGTATTCGGTCGGGACGCCTGTCTGCCCCAGCACATCGAGAACGATGTCGAGAGTCCGGTTTGCGCGCTGAAGGACGGAAGTGAAGGCCTGGTCGAAGTGGAGTCCCGCCTCACGGAGCTGCTCGCCAGCTTTTCGCGCCTCGGCTTCACCGTTCGCGGTTAGGGGAACATCGATCCATCCAGTGAACCGGTTTTCAAGGTTCCATTGCGATTGACCGTGGCGAATCAGGACAAGCTTGGCCATAAGTTGCTGCTCCCGCGCGGATCAGGCGGCGCGCCGGCCAAACGGCCAGAACTTCTTGAAGAGCGATGGGCCGGTCTTTTCCTCGGGCCGATCGAAGCCACGGCCACACGACTGGCAGTACACGTAGACGTTCAGGTTGTCGCGGCCACACCAGGGGCACTTGCGCATTTGCTCCCCTCCCAGCTATCGCCGCCAAGTCTACGTCGCTGGCGGGTAAGCGGCAGCTTTCTTGAGGAGGCTGAGACAGTGACAATCGCAAAAACTTGGAGCCACCATGCCGGACCCACAGCTACTTTCGTCCAGGACCGTGTACGCGGGCCGACTTTTCCGGATTGAGATGGATGAACTGCGCATGGAAAACGGTGTCATCGCGCACCGCGAAATCTTGAAGCATCCTGGTGCGGTGGCAATGGTGCCGGTCGCTCCTGACGGGCGCCTCCTGCTCGTCACGCAGTACCGGCATGCGGCAGGCAGGCGTCTGCTAGAAATCCCCGCCGGAACGCTCGAAGCCGGTGAGGACCCGACGGATTGCGCCATCCGGGAGATGCAGGAAGAAGTTTCGATGCATCCCGGCGTTGTGGATTCGCTCGGCGGTTTTTACGTAGCGCCGGGCTACACGAGCGAATACATTCACCTGTTCGTGTGCAGCGACCTCCGCGAGGCGTCGCTGGATGCCGACGAGGATGAAGACCTCGAGGTACACCCGACCGAACCGGAGGAAGCACTCGCGATGATCGAACGGGGCGAGATTTGCGATGCGAAATCCGTAGTCGGCATCCTGCGCTGGCGTGCCCGGTCATTGCAGTGAACAACGTTTCCTATACGGGGATTCACGCCGCTACATTGCTGGCACTTCGAGGCCGGGCGTAGGATTCACACGCTTTTAGCAGGCTCGCCAGACGGAAACAGGCCGGCCACGCGTGCCACGGAGGGGGAGATGAGTTCGATGCCAGGCCGCGCAGGGGCCGGTCCTGTCGCCCCGGTCCACCAGAAGGGACCCCGGCGATTCTGGATACAACAGTTCTACGGATCAGCACTCGGGAAAAAAGCCGTGATGGCGCTCACCGGGATCATCGGTTTGGGCTTCGTGTTCATGCACATGGCTGGAAACCTGAAGATCTACACGGGTGAAAACGCAGACGGCGTAAAGCACATCGACGAGTACGGCGAGTGGCTGCGGACGCTACTCGAACCAGCCGTTCCACACACGGGTACGCTGTGGCTCCTCCGCGGGATCCTGATCATCGCGGTACTGCTGCACATTCACGCGGCAATCACCCTGAGCATGATTAACCGGCGTGCCCGGCCGACGGGTTACAAGGGCGGCCGCACGTATGGCCTTGGCGGCACGTACGTTGCCCGGTCCATGCGGATTACAGGCATACTCGTGGCCGCCTTCATCGTCTTCCACCTGTTCGACCTGACCTGGGGCCCGGCCAACCCTGACTTCGAACGGGGCCAGGTCTTCCACAACGTGACATCCAGCCTCGATCGCTGGTGGGTGGCGGGCATCTACATCGTCGGCAACCTGGCCCTCGGCCTGCACCTCTGGCATGGCGTGTGGAGCCTGTTCCAATCGCTCGGACTCAATAATCCACGCTTCAACACCTGGCGCCGCGGGCTCGCCTGGGGCTTCACGGTCCTGGTGGTCGGCGCCAACCTCACGTTCCCAATCGCCATCCTCAGCGGGGCCGTGTAAGGGAGATACGGAATGACTCTCGATGCAAAAATTCCTCCCGGTCCTATCCAGGAGAAGTGGGACAACCACAGGTTCAATACCAAGCTCGTGGCGCCCCAAAACCGGCGAAAGTTCGACGTAATCGTCGTCGGGTCAGGGCTGGCCGGGGCATCTGCCGGCGCCACACTCGGCGAGCTCGGTTACAACGTGAAGGTGTTCTGCTTCCAGGACAGCCCACGACGCGCCCACAGCATTGCCGCCCAGGGCGGCATCAACGCCGCCAAGAACTACAAAAACGATGGCGACAGCGTCTACCGGCTGTTCTACGACACGATCAAGGGTGGTGACTACCGTTCCCGCGAAGCGAACGTCTACCGGCTCGCACAGATCAGCACCAGCATCATCGACCAGTGCGTGGCACAGGGCGTGCCATTCGCGCGGGAGTACGGCGGCCTTCTGGACAACCGCTCCTTCGGCGGTACGCAAGTTTCCCGGACGTTTTACGCGCGTGGCCAAACGGGGCAGCAACTTGAACTTGGCGCCTACCAGGCCCTCATGCGCCAGGTCGAACTGGGCACTGTCGAGCTGCATTCGCGCCACGAAATGCTGGAAATTGTCGTAGAGGACGGCAAGGCCGCGGGGATCATCGTTCGTGACCTCATCACCGGCGAACTAACCCGTCACTCGGCCCATGCCGTCGTGCTGGCGACCGGCGGATATGGCAACGTGTTCTTCCTTTCCACCCAGGCAAAGGGTTGCAACACAACGGCGATCTGGCGAGCGCATCGCAAGGGCGCTTACTTCGCCAACCCCTGCTATACACAGATCCACCCAACCTGCATCCCCGTGAGCGGCGACCACCAGTCGAAGCTCACGCTGATGAGCGAGTCGCTCCGCAACGACGGGCGCGTATGGGTGCCCGTGAAGCCGGACGACCGCCGGAAGCCAGGAGACATCCCGGCCGCGGAGCGGGACTACTACCTTGAGCGCCGGTATCCGGCGTTCGCGAACCTGGTGCCTCGCGACGTTGCCTCGCGGGCGGCCAAAGAGCGCGTCGACGCGGGCTATGGTGTCGGTGAGCTGAAGAACGGCGTCTATCTCGACTTCGGCGACGCAATCCACCGGTTGGGCCGGACTGTCGTGGAGCAGCGCTACGGAAACCTCTTCGATATGTATGCCAACATCGCCGGCGAGGACCCGTACGAATCCCCTATGCGTATCTACCCGGCCGTGCACTATACGATGGGTGGCCTCTGGGTGGACTACAACCTGATGAGCAACCTGCCGGGACTATTCGTCGTCGGCGAGGCGAACTTCTCAGACCACGGGGCGAACCGGCTCGGCGCAAGCGCGCTCATGCAGGGTCTCGCGGACGGCTATTTCGTGCTGCCGGCGACCATTAGCGGCTGGCTTGCTGACCAACTCAACCAGCCCGCCCCGTCGACGACGAGCGATGCCTTTAACGAGGCGGCGGACGCCGTTGCTGAGCGCATCAACACCTTACTGACCGTGAACGGCACCCGCACGGTCGACTCCTTCCATCGCGAACTCGGCCAGACACTTTGGGATAACTGTGGGATGGCCCGCAATGCTGCCAGCCTCAGCGACGCCCGAAAGAAGATCTCCGAACTTCGCGAGGAGTACTGGTCCGACGTTCGCGTGCTCGGCGACGGCCAGTCGCTAAACCAATCGCTCGAAAAGGCAGGCCGTGTGGCAGATTTCTTCGAACTCGGTGAACTCCTTTGCCAGGACGCCTTGCATCGCGAGGAGTCCTGTGGCGGCCACTTCCGCGAGGAGCACCAGACACCCGATGGCGAAGCGAAGCGCGATGACGACAACTTCGCCTACGTCGCGGCCTGGGAATTCCAGGGGACCGGGAGCAAGGCGAAGCTGAACAAGGAAGACCTCGAATTCGAGTACGCCCATCCGTCGCAGAGGAGCTACAAGTAATGAACCTGACGCTCAAAGTCTGGCGCCAGAGGGGGCCCTCGGACGCCGGGCACTTCGAAGCCTACGACGCGCCCGGGATCACGGAGGACATGTCGTTCCTCGAAATGCTGGATGTGGTGAACGAACAGCTCATCCATTCGGGGCGCGAAGCGATCGCCTTCGACCACGACTGCCGCGAAGGCATCTGCGGATCGTGTGGCATGGTGATCAACGGCAAGCCACACGGCCCGAAGAAGCTAACGACGACCTGCCAGCTGCATATGCGCAACTTCCGGGACGGTGATTCGATCACTGTCGAGCCGTGGCGGGCAGCCGCATTCCCTGTGGTCAAGGACCTCGTTGTCGACCGCCGGCCGTTCGACGCCATCATCCAGGCTGGCGGCTGGATCACAGCCCCGACCGGCGGGGCGCAGGATGCCAACCTGACGCCGATCCCGAAGGCGGTCGCCGACCAGGCATTCGACGCGGCCGCGTGTATTGGCTGCGGCGCCTGTGTCGCAGCTTGCCCCAACGGTGCGGCACAGCTGTTCACTTCGGCCAAGGCGGCGCACCTCAACCTCCTGCCCCAGGGGCAGCCCGAACGATGGAGCCGGGTGACGGCGATGGTCGACCGCATGGAGGAGTACTTCGGCAGCTGCACGAACTATGGAGAATGCCAGCAGGCCTGTCCCAAGGGCATCAGTATCGACTTTATCGCGATGATGAACCGGGACTACCTGAAGGCCCAGTTCAAGGACCGCAAGCGCCTTGTGGGGGCTTCAGACCTGGCTGGCGACGGTGCAGGCTAGGGGGACGATCGCATCACTGTAAGCCACCGCTGCTCCATGTCGCCGTTGCTCAGACCCTCGCCGGAAAGACCCGACGATCGGCAATGGCGTATTTCAACACGCTCGTCGCGATAAGTGCGAGGGCGGACGCTGCGAGATACGGCGCCAGCATGTCTACCGCAATGAACAGGACCTGGTTGATACCCGCTGCCGCGATGATCAGTGCGTTAAAGCCGGCCAGGCGGCGCCAGCCGAAGCCGTGTGAGCCGCGCCGATCCGACCATGTGAGTCGCTCGCTGAGGACGTAGTTCATCTGTGCAGAGAGCACGAAGGCGACCAGGTTGCCGGAGCGCCCGAGTGGCGTTGCCTCCACGAAGACGGCGAGGAGCACCAATTGGAATCCACCGCACGCGATGCCAACCAGCGCGAAGCGGGTGAGCCGCTGCCACGGTATGCGCCGAAAGTGCCACCGGTCAGCGCCGCGTTCGCTAACGGACTGGTTCAACGCCACTCAGGACTACTCCATCGAGGAAGACAGCCAGTTGTTCAGACGGTTCGAAGGTTATGACGAGATCGGCACCAGCTGGCGCGTTGGAGAGTTTCACGTCGGCCTCGACCAATCCGCCCTTTTGGCCCGCCGGATTCTTCCATTCTGACGACACCTCGACACCATTCAGGCGCACCGAGAACCGACCCGTCCCCGCTTCGTAGCCCCAAAGCCGCAGACTCACCCAGTATTCCCCAGCTTCGAGGTCCGGTATCGGTATATTGAGCGATGGTTTGGCGCCAGTAGTCAGGAGGCCGCCCCCCTGGCTCATCTGTGCAAGGAGGCTCACTCGCCACTCCGCAGAGTCCGGCTGCAACGCCTCGGCCTCGATGCGGTCGAAGACCGGAATGCTGATAGGCAGGATTGGCCTCGGGTCCCCATCAACGATGATTGCCACGCTACAGTCTCCGTTCCCAGGTGGAGGCAGTGCGACGAGGTCCGCTCGCACAGACGACTCTCCCTGGCGAATCGCAACCGTCTGTGCTGGTCCGGTCCTAGAAGCGCAGGCGATGGCCACGGGGAGATCAAGATCCGCTGGGGCGGAGCCGTCGAACTGCAGTTCAATCGCGACGTGCTCATCAGAGCGGAGCCAGGGCCTCGAGGCGCCGGCCGAGACGATCAGCAGTGAACCTTCGCCAATCGCGACCGGCGCGTTCAGCGCTTCGCGGTAGTGAATCGCCGTGGCAGCGATCTCGATGGGGACCTCGAAGACGTCAACGCCGTCAAACGAAAACGCCTTAAGCCAGTGGGCCGCTGGAGCGGTTGGAGCCGCCCACCACGACTCGCCAGGTAGGATGACAACATAGCTGCCGGGCACGACTGCCGACCGTCCGGACTCGTCGAAACGGCGCTCAAGACGAGAAGAGCCTGGGTTGTTCCGCTCCCAGAACGTCCCGGCGCCACCGAGTCGAAACGAGAGGGGGCGTGAGAAGTCCTCGTTCCAAGAGAAGATCCTGGCGGCTTCAACATCGTTGAGATAACCCGCAACGCCGCGTTGGCGCACATCCCAACGATTGCCGTCCCGGACCCAGAAGTCGTGCTCGGACTTCACCTCCGACAGGGACACAATCGTGAGTGCGAGTCCGACGATGATGGCCAGGGCAGGTGCAACGATTCGGCCGGGGTCGTGAGCCCCAATGGTTGAGAGGATGAAGCCCCACCCGCAGCCTCCAATTACCAGCATCGTCGTGATAAGCGGAAGCAGATAGCGCGGTTCCTTCCAAAAGAACGGCGTGTCATCGAGACTCATGAAACGCTCGAAATAGACGTACTGAACCGCCACCATCGCCACGAGTATGGCCAGTGGTGCTGCGAAGGCAGGGTGGCGGAACGCTTTGAGGAGCCACCCGCAGCCTCCAATTGCAGCAACAAGCACGAATGGCCAGAAGTTCGCGTCTGTCGCCAGCGTCCTGGCGTAGTCCCACTGACCGCTGGCCGCAGGTACGCCAGAACCCGACTTCTCCAGAAGGATTCGGAAGTCCTCAAGCGGAGCAGAACCGAGAGAGATGAGGATGGCCTGGAATACGACAAGAATGGCAACGGCGCCGGCCACCACGCCTAATGCCTCAAGCAGCATCCACCTGCGCCTGGCAGCAAGCAGGATAACCAACCCGACGCCAAGTGGGAGGAATGCGGCGGCCGCGGTGCCCCGTGCGTAGAACCCAAGCGTGAGGCACCCCCCCCAAGAATGCGAGGACGATCCTCTGGCGGGGAGGAAGTTCGAAGGACACTATGCCGATGAGGAACATCGTCGCCATCCCAACGAATGCCGCCTGGGGTGCGTCGGGCAAGAACTGAGTTGAATTCACGATTGCGACCGGTTGCAAGGCGAGCAGGAATCCGGTCGCGATTCCCGCGGGGAGCCCTGCGAGACGTCTGCCAAACCAGAATCCGCAGGCCACCAGTGCCACTGAGACGAGCATCGGGAATGCCGTCGAAGCCGCGTCGGACACGCCGAACAACCGGTAGAGCATGGCTGCCGGGACGATGATCGACAAGCGGACGTACTGCGTGTAGGAAACTTCGCCGAGGAAGCTGGGATCGAACGCTGGTTGCCACCGGCTGATACTGACGGCCGCATCGGCGTAGCTGAACGGGTCTACGTTGACGAGTCCGAAATAGAAGAAGAACCGCGGCGCCAGCGTGAACGCCGTCAGCGCCAGTAGCGCACCAAATGCTGGCGTGAGGACACGCGCCCGGAATGCCGTCCATGACGAGTGTTCCACGGCAAGATCATACAGAGGGCAAACGCTACGTCCTAAGCGGTGGGGTAAGAACACCATCAGATGGCACAGGGCCCAGTATCCAACCGCTAGGAGAACCTCGCACTACTTGGGCGGGAGCGCAACCATCACTTCGCCGTTTTCCACCTTGCAGGGGTAGGTCTGCATGTCCTCTGCCTTCATCGATGGCTTGGGCACCATCGGTGGCATGGGGGGTGCGGAGAGGAGCCGGAAGATCTTGCTCTGGAGACCGCCAAGGAACGGGTGGGCCTGGTTGAACTGGCTATCGAACGGTTGGCGGACTACCTGTCCGGAATCAACCTCGAAGCGAGCGCCGTGGAACGGGCACATGACGCAGCCATCGCGGACAGGTTCGGCCTTAATCGGGGAGCCAGGGAAGCCGCCGAGCGGCAGGCGCGCGTGCGAGCACAACGCCCCCATGGCACTGACGTTGTCGCCCTGGCGGATGAAGAGGATGCGCTTGCCGCGGACTCGAAGTTCCTTCGGCGTACCGTCCGGCAGTTCGCGGAGGGGCACTGCCTTCACCCAGCGGGTGAGCTTGCCAACCGGGATGATCTTCTTTGCGGAGAGCGGCAGCGGCGGGTCCAGCCCAAGAAGCGGAGCGGTCACCAGTTGGGCGACGGCCAAAGAGAGAGCGCCGATCACAATGAGGACGATCCCGGGAAGGGTGCTTCCCGAGTTCGTTGAGATATCACCGGGGGCCACGAGCAGGATGATCCCACCAATCACAAGGGCGATCGAAGCCGCCCCCCACGTCCCCATGATCGAAAGCCCAAGAAACGCCAACATCGGTGACACAGGCAGATCCTCCGCGGCGGATACTACCCCGCATCCTGCAAAGGCTCAAAGCGGGAAGCGTCAGGCGCCGGACATCTGCTCCGAGAGGCCCTCCAGCAGCACGCGGGCACGCTCCGGTGCCGCAAGGTGGATGCGAATCTGGGATTCGAGTGCCTTGCGAGCTTCCGACTGCGTCCAGTTTCTCCAGTCCATGAGCCCGAACCATGTGCTGATCACAATGAGCGTGCGCGGGTCTTCACTGTCTCTGAGCGTTTCGCCTGAGATATAGCCCTCTTGTTCGAGGCAGAGGACACGCAGACGCCGCAGGAGGTCGAATACCCGCCGTTCCTGGCCAGGAAGCACTTTGCGTTCAATCAGCACTTTGACTGCCATTCTTTACTCCAACACAAGGTCGCGGTAGCCACGACGGTAGTAGACGAGTGGCAACTTCGTGCCATCGGCCGAAGCAGCGACCACGCGCCCGATCATAATTGTGTGGTCGCCTCCGGGGACGGCACGTTCAAGTTCACAGTCCAGTGCCGCGATGCTCCCGGAAATCACTGGTGCCCCGGTGTGCATCACGACGGTTTCGATGCCGAAGTCCTTCGTGGGCTCACGACCGGACATCGCGAAGATCGCACTGACATCGCCCTGGCCGGCGGCGAGGATACTGACAGCGAAGCAGCCGGACTCTTCGATCATCCGCGGCAGCCGGTTTGAATCGGCAAGGCAGACGAGCACGAGGAGCGGATCCATGGAGAGCGATGAAAAACTGGAAACGGTGATGCCGTAGACAAGATCCTCCTGCCGCGTCGTAACCACCGTCACCCCGGCAGCCCAGGAACCAAGTGCAGCTTTGAAGTCATCCGGCGAGACGGCAGGCACGGGCATAGGTAGAAACTCCTTAGCTCCCCTGTAGCGTGGGCACCATGTCCCACAACGGGTGGACGGTTGTCTCGACAAAGAACCGGGCCATTGGCAGGCCGGCGAGCAACTGATCCATCTCCCGCGGGTCCGCAGCATCGTAGATGGCCAGTACGCCCAGCCCGGTTTCGCGGTACATGGCCCTGATCTTCCCCTGGTCGTAGTGCGACTTCACAGCGCGCAGCTGGTCTCCAACGACCTGCTGCCAGGCCTCGGGGCTAATGTCGGAGGGTTGTCGGCTGACGAGCCGGACGGAGAAAAGCAAAGGGACGCTCCAACGAGTGAGTGAAACGGAAGTATAACGGGCGGGCCCCTGTGGGGGCTCGCTCGCTTCAGGCCGCGCGGATGAAGAGCACAGCGGCGGCGACCAGCCCGTAGGAGACGACCGCCACGCGCAACCAGCGGCGCCCCAGTTTCCGGGCGAGGCCAACGCCAAGGTAACCACCCGCAATCGCCCCCGCAGCCATGACAAGCACCACTCCCCATTCGACGGGCCCAAAGAGTGCGAACCAGACCACGGCCATTGCGTTCATGACCAGCGACAGCATCCCCTTGAGAGCGTTGGAGTGCTGGAGTTCGTCCGGCAGGAAGATGCCGAGCACAGCGAGCAACATGATGCCCAGGCCCGCGCCGAAGTAGGCGCCGTAGATCGCGAGGAAGAAGGTTGCGACCAGGACCGAGGCGGTGACCGGAGCCTCTGCGCCTTCAGGATGGCGGCGAAATAGGTGCGCCAGGCGGTCCTGGGCCAGCATCAGGACGCAGGCGAAGAAGATGAGGAACGGGACCACGACATCGAACACGTCCGATGGTGTCGCCAGCAGAATCACTGAGCCGGCAACAGCACCCAGGAGGCTCGGGAGGGTGAGCCGGAGGACGCGGCTGCGCTGGCGGCTCAGCTCATCCCGGTATCCGAACGACCCAGAGGCGTAGCCGGGCCAAAGCGCCACCGTGTTCGTCACGTTCGCGACCTTGGTGTCGTAGCCGGCTGCGACGATGGCGGGAAACGAAACCAACGACCCGCCACCAGCGACGGAATTAATGGCCCCTGCGAGGAAGGCAGCTGCCGCCAGGCCAAGGATCTCAATGGCATCCACGACGGAACAGTGCTCCGCGAGTTGGATACGGGCCAGCGGATCGAATAGAGGCCGCGGTGACGCTACTATCGCCGGCGATGGCAGCGCCGCGGCCCGTCCTCACCTTCGACCTCGATGGCGTCCTGTGCCGCCCGCCGTTTGGAATCAACCCCGGCCGCAATATCGGCAAACAGCGCAAAAGCGAGGGTAGGCCGACGATATTGGCCCCGACGGAGCCATACCGGTACGCCTGGCGGCGGCCAATGCCGGGCGCGCGCGAAGGCTTCCTCTGGCTCTCCGAGGCCTACGACTGCCGCATCGTGACCGCCCGGACGGAACGAACGCGGCAGACGACCGAAGGTTGGTTGCGGCGCTGGCTGGGTGTCCTGCCGGAACTCCACCTACGGGCCGACTACACGGAGACCCCCGCGGCGTACAAGGTGCGGACCACACAGGCGTTGGGTGCGCTCGCGCACTTCGAAGACGATCCGCACACGGCGCTGTGGGTCTCCGAACACATTCCCGCCGTGTTCCTCGTCGACTGGTGGCGAAACCGCTGGTTGAAAGCCGAACGCGTACACCGCATCGAGTGGATATCGGAGGCCGGAGCGATCCTGAGGGCCCTTCAGATAGATGCCGGCTAGCCCTGTTCGCTCACCTTGGCCTCAAGCTCCTTCATCCGCGCACGGTCAGCACGTTCCTTTTCGAACCGCTCAGTGATGTCACGTGCTGTCGCGAGTGCCCCGACTGCCTTCCCGTCTGCGACGATGATGGCGAATCCAAGCTCGACGTAGAACTGTGTGCCGTCTGCACGGAGGGCACGCGTAGGGAGCGACTGGCCAACGTACTTGGTCTTCGCGTCACCCATGGCGCGTTCGAACCCGGTCCAGTGTGCGGGCCGGAACCGCTCGGGGATGATGATGTCGAGGTTCTTGCCAAGCGCCTCGCTGGCGGGAAACCCGAAGATCCGCGCGGCGGCTGCGTTCCAGGTTCGAATCGTGCCTTCACGGTCGGCGAAGATGACCGCGTCGGGCGATTGTTCAACGAGCAAGACCGGGTCAACGTGCGTGTCCTTCTCCATGTTCATTCCTCCTCTACCGGATCTACCTTACCCGCTGCCAGGCCGAGGGTAGAATTGGTCGATGAGGATCGGATTTCCATCCGGGTCGGTGAGCGTGATGTGAGCTGGCCCGTCGGCGGCGGGGTCAGTCTCCTCCCCAAGAGCGAGCCCTGCCTGCTTCAGCGCCGCCTGGATGTCCCGGACGTCCTGGAACTCGGACAGTACCTCCATACGGATGGTGAGGCCCGGGTTAAACGTCAGAATGTTCTTCTCAAACATCCCGTGGAATAGCCCAATAATCGATTCGCCGTTCTTCAGGATGAGCCAATTCTCAGCGGCATCGCCTCCCGTGACCTCGAAGCCGAGGCTTTCATAGAAGGTCCTTGATGCCGCCAGGTCTTTCACAGCGAGCGAGATCGAGAATGCTCCGAGGTCCATATCACCCTGCTTTCTGGAACACAGCCGCTCCGGCATCGATCAGTGGTGGCGGCTACGTCCCCGCTGCCTGCTTCTGCCAAGTGGCCATGTCGAAGTAGTCGCGCCACTCGACGATCTTTCCGTCCCGCACGCGAAAGACGCCTGCAACGGGCAGGACAATTTCCTTCCCGGGAACCTTGAACCGATCAACGCGTTCGTTCATGACAATGTCGCCGGCCGCGAGCTGGTTTACGACCTCCCACCCAGCTGACTCCATTCGCCCGACGAAGCCAGCAAGGGTCTGACGGATCGCATCCAGGCCAATGGCAGGGTGCGACGGCATATTGTGGTACACCGCATCGGGCGCGAAGTAGCCAAGCAGGTGCTCGACATCCGGGTGCGGCGCAGCAAACTCGGCCACAAAGGCCGTGACGACAGATTCGGGCGAAAGCACTGAATCCCTCCCGTTCAGCAGGTTATCCGCCGGCTTCGACCAGCGTCCGCCGGAGTAACAGCATCGCCTGGGTGACAGCGCGGCGCTTCACAGCCTGGCGGCCCTGGTTCATCGTCATGCTGAGGTGATGCGTACGATCGTCGGGGTCAGCCACTGCAATATGCACCGTCCCGGGATCGACACCATCCTGCGGGTCTGGACCAGCGACGCCCGTGATGCCGAGGCCAAAGTCCGAACCGAGCCTCGCACGGGCGGCCCGGGCCATCGCACCGGCCGTCTCGGGCGAAATCACGCCGAACTCCCGGATCACATCTGAATCAACCCCATACTCAATCTTCATCTCAGTGGAATACGTGACCAGGCCGCCGCGGTAGACCGAACTCGTGCCCGGCACGTCGGTGATCACACTTGCGAAGAGCCCGCCGGTGCACGATTCCATTGATGCCAGCGTCGCGCGGCGGGCAATGAACAGGCCGTGGACGTAGCCCTCGAGCGTGTCATCATCCTTTCCCCAGATTGCCGGACCGAAAATCCGCTCAAGTTCCTCTTCTACCGGTAGAATGCGCGTCCAAGCCTCTTCGCGCGTGGCTCCCTTTGCCCCAATGCGGAGGTGCACACCGTCGGCCCGGGCGTAAGTTCCGACACCGATCCCTGGCATGCCATAGACGGGCTTGGCCATTTCGTCGACGGTGCCTTCGCCAATGCCGAGCGTCTTGAGCGTCCGGGTGACCAGGACCTGGCCATCCGACCGGCGTACCAATTCCGGCCTGGCTTCATTCGCCCACATGCGCTCCATCTCGTTGGGCACACCCGGCATGCAGATGATGACGCGGCCGTCTCGCTCGACCCACCAGCCGGGCGCCGTACCACGGGGATTTTCGAGAGCGCGCGCGCTTGGGATGAGCCATGCCTGCTTGATGTTCGAGGGCGGCATCGCGTAGCCGCGGCGGGTAAAGAAGCCATGGAGCCGATCTTCGAGTTCCGGCACGACGAAAGGCTCCTCGCCCAGCAGCCGGGCAATCCCTTCGCGTGTCATGTCGTCTTCAGTCGGACCGAGGCCGCCGGTGATGACGATGAGATCGGAGCGATCCCAGGCCCGCTGCAGCGTCTCGACGATGCGGCCCATATTGTCGCCAACAACAGACTTGTAGTTGAGGTCGATTCCCAGTTCAGGCAGTGACTGGGCGATGTGGGCGCTGTTGGTGTCGATGATTTCACCGAGCAGAATCTCGGTGCCGATAGCAATGATCTCGGCTTTCACCGCGCGAGTATAGCGTGCCGCCGGGTCGCAATCAGAAGTGGGTATAGAGCGTAAGCGTCTGTTAACGCAATCATTCAACTGAAGTCGTACGCTGCAGCTGCATCGGCCCCCGAGGGCCGCGCTGCAGAGGAGCAGATAACGATGGCGAACTATCTCCTGGCGTATCGCGGTGGCGGAATGCCGGCATCGGAAGAAGAGGGCCAGAAGGTGATGGCCGCGTGGATGAACTGGTTCGGGACGCTCGGCGAAGCCGTGGTTGACGGCGGCAATCCTTGCGGGGCGTCGAAATCGGTCGCATCGAACGGGGCCGTGAGCGATGGTGCACCCTCGATGGTCACCGGCTACTCGGTCCTCAAGGCCGACAGCCTGGACGCAGCGACGCAGATGGCGAAGGGCTGCCCGATCCTCATGACCGGCGGCAGTGTCGATGTCTACGAGACCTTCGACGCGTCAGCTGGAATGTAACCAGCCCCAGGGCGACGCGAACCACTGGCCACCGCTCCGGTCTGCCATACCCGGCCCACCGGAGCGGTGGCACCGCCCGGGAGCGGAAGCGTAGCTTGCTGCAATCAAATGAATCCGGGACGGATGCGTGGACGCCGCGATCTACCGTCGGTACAAAGTCCTTCGGGAACTGTGGCGTGGCGTATGGCCGTGGTGTACCTGGCAGAGGACAGGACACCAATGCGCCACGTGGCGCCCGAGCAGCTCTTTCCGCAACACGCCACGAATGACGGGTTCTGGGAACGGTTTGAGCAGGATGCCCGCATCGTGGCACCCGCCCACCCTGAATCGAAATGGCGCTGGTAGCCGACGAGGTGGCCGAACTGCCGGTCGCGGCGCGGGCGTCGAAAACGAACTCGTCCGGTTCGGTGTGAACGGGAGGCGGATCGGCCACGTTCAACGATCTCGAGACCAGAAAGAATTAACAACGATGGTTCCCGGCTATGGCAAGGAGAAGGGGCCGGGCCGTATGTTTGTCGCGATGGAACGGGCTCGAGGGTGACGGACCCCGGCTTCGGCCGCTATCAGGTCGTGCGCGAACTCGGACGCGGCGCGATGGCGATCGTGTACCTGGCCGAGGACACGGTTCTCAAGCGCCAGGTCGCACTGAAAGCGATCAATCCGCAATACGCGGCGGACCCAGATTTCCGGTCACGGTTCGAACGCGAGGCGCTGATCATGGCCCGGGTGCGCCACGATTCGATCGTGCCTGTGTTCGACTTCGGCGAACGGGCGGGCCAGCAGTACATCGTCATGGACTATATGCCCGGGGGCACACTGGAGGACCGCCTGCGACGCGGCAGGCTGCCGACAGGCGTGGCGCTCGCAATCCTACGGCGCGTCGCCCGGGCGCTGGACGCGGCGCATGCTGCAGGTGTCATCCACCGCGACCTCAAGCCGGCGAACATTCTCTTCGATGCACAGGGCCGGTCGTATGTCGGCGACTTTGGCGTTGGCCGCATGGATGGCTCCTCCACCGGCGTGACCATGCCGGGAACCGTCGTGGGGACGGCACACTACATGAGCCCCGAACAGGTCCGCGGCGCCGACCCAACTCCAGCTGCTGACATCTACTCGTTCGGGGCGTTGGCGTTCGAAACGCTCACCGGCAGGCCTCCATACGAGGGGGAAAGCGCGTGGGATGTGATGCGCCAGCATGTCGAATCGCTGCCACCGCGCACGAGCCGCTATGACATGGGCCTTCAGTTCGCAGACGACCCGGTGGCCGACGCCATGGCGAAGGACCCGGCGAGGCGTCCGCGCCAGGCGATCCACGTCGTCGAAGCGCTCGAACAGGGATACGGGGGTGCACCGGCGCCGGTTCGCGCCACCAGCAGCCCGGAGCGCACAGTCGTCGCGGCACAGATGGGGCCAAGCACCCGGCCGCCCATAATCATGCCGCCGGCTCCGGCCACAGCGTACGCTCCACCTCCCGCTGCAGCGCCGAACAAGACCCGTTGGATAGTGCTTGGCGTGGCGGGAGCTGTGGTCGTTGCAGTCGTCGCGGGAGTGGCACTCTCGCTGAGCGGAGGGGACGGTCCAAAGCAGGTTATAGGGGATGAGACCCCGGCCACACGCCAACCGACGCAGCCTCGTGCGCCAACCGCAACGCCAACCAAGGCACCACCAACCGCAACTCCGCCGACGCTCCGCACGCCGACCGGAAACGTGATATTGAGCGAAGGGTTCGACGGGCCCGGCGCACCGTTACTCACGCCCTTCAACGTCAGTTCGGGGCGAGCGTTCGTCGATGCAGGCGCATTCGTGATGGAAGACTACTCGGATGCCGACAATCTCTTCCCGTTCAAGTCGTACGACGTCGGAGCTGGGAACCAATCGATTTCGGCAGATGTGTCTTCCGCGTCGGCAATCGTGTACTTCTTCTGCAGAGTCGACGACAACTACGAGGTGCGGCTGATCATCGACCAGGCCAAGCGGTCGTTTAAGACACAGATCCGCGCTTACCGTGAAGACACCTTCAGCACATACGTGGACTGGACCGTTTCGCCACAGCTCCACGATTCGGGACCCAATCGGATCGACCTCATCTGCCGTGGGCAGCAGTTAGAAGCTGTGATCAACGGCGTCCTCGTCGCGTCGCACACGATCGCCGGGGCCGTCGGCACTAAGGTTGGCCTCGGCGTCGATGGTGGTAGCCAGGCTTCATTCGATAACATCGAAATTCGCGCCAACTAGCCACCCGCGTCAGTGCGCTTCGCCTGCTCCATTGATGATCAGTTCGACCACTGCAGGGTCAGCGAGGGTGGACACGTCGCCCACATTCTCCGGCTCGCCCTCGGCCACCTTGCGGAGAATGCGCCGCATGATCTTGCCCGACCGCGTCTTCGGCAGGCCGTCGACGAACTGGATCTTGTCGGGCGTCGCGATAGGCGAGATCTCCGTTCGCACCTGGTCCCGCAGCGCTTTTGCCAGTTCGGGGGACGCTACCTGGCCCGCCTTCAGGAGCACGTAGGCGTAAATCCCGGTGCCCTTGATGTCGTGCGGATACCCCACGACCGCGCTTTCGGCCACGGACAGATGGCTGACAAGTGCTCCCTCGATCTCGGCCGTGCCAAGGCGATGCCCGGAGACGTTCAGCACATCGTCGACGCGTCCCGTAATCCAGTAGTAGCCGTCCTGGTCGCGGTGGCAGCCGTCCCCTGTGAAGTACATCCCGGGGTAGGTGGAGAGGTAGGTTTGGATAAAACGATCATGGTCGCCGTAAACCGTCCTCATCATTCCCGGCCATGAGGCGCGCATACAGAGCCGGCCGCTGACGCTGTTGCCTTCGAGCTCGACTCCAACTTCATCGACGACCACAGGTTGGACACCGAAGAACGGCAGCGACCCGGAGCCCGGCTTCATCGGCGTGGCGCCGGCGAGGCCGGTGATCATGTGGCCCCCGGTCTCGGTCTGCCAGTAGGTGTCGACGACGGCACAGCGCCCATCTCCGACTACGTTGTAGTACCAGCGCCAGGCTTCGGGGTTGATGGGCTCGCCGACGGATCCGAGCACGCGTAGCGATGTGCGCTTATAGCGCTTTACAGGCTCATCGCCCTCACGCATCAGGGCACGGAGCGCGGTGGGCGCCGTGTAGAAGATGTTGATACCGAGCCTGTCGATCATGTCCCAGTAGCGCCCTGCGTCGGGATGCGTCGGGATCGACTCGAAAACGACGCTCGTCGCACCGTTCGCAAGCGGCCCGTAGACGATGTAGCTGTGCCCTGTAATCCAGCCAACATCGGCTGCGCAACAGAAGATGTCGCCTTCGCGATAGTCGAACGTGTAAAGGAACGTCAGCGCGGTGTAGAGCAGGTATCCAGCCTGAGTGTGGAGGACGCCTTTTGGCTTCCCTGTGGAACCCGACGTATAGAGGATGAACAGCGGGTCTTCCGAATCCATCGGCTCGGGCTCACATTCGGCGGGCTGTGCTGGCACTGCATCGTGCCACCAGATGTCGCGACCCTGGGTCATCGGGATCGTGCCGCCGGTGTGGCGAAACACCAGGCAGAACTCAACGGTGTGACCGGGTTGCGCAAGCGCCTGGTCAACATTGGTCTTGAGAGCTACGGGCCGGCCGCCACGGCGGCCCTCATCCTGCGTGATGATCGCCCTGCAGGTGGAGTCCTCGACGCGGTCACGGATGGAGCGCGGGCTGAAGCCGCCAAAGATCACGGAGTGGACGGCGCCGATACGCGCGCAGGCCAGCATAGCGACGACCAGTTCGGGCACCATGCCCATGTAGATCGCCACACGGTCGCCTTTGCGAATACCCCGTGCTTTCAGCACGTTCGCGACACGACAGACCTCTTCGTAGAGCTCACGGTAAGTGACACTGCGGTTCTCGGCCGGCGGGTCACCTTCCCAGAGAATGGCTACCTGGTCTCCCCGAGTGGCGAGATGCCGGTCGAGGCAGTTCACGGAAACGTTCAATGTGCCGCCCTTGAACCAGGCGATGCTTCCGGAATGAAGGTCTTCTTCGCATACCGTGCCGAACGGGGCCATCCACGAAAGGTGCTTGTTGGCCATCTCGGACCAAAACCCGTCGCGGTCTTCGATGCTGCGCCGGTAGAGCTGATCGTATTGAGCCATTGAACTTACGAGCGCGCCTTCGCTGGCCCTCGCAGGGGGCTGATAGATCTCAGTCGTGGGCAGGCCGATCTCTTTCGTCGTCATTCCAACCTCCGGGGCAGATGGAGACCGCGAGCGGAAACAGTTCGCGGCAGGCGAACTTCGTTGCGCTCGATTCTACGCGCGTCGTTCAGAGCCGCGAAAGCACCGCAGCAGCCCCCAGCACGGCCGGGGATTACGGATTCTTGATGGAGAACGTGTCGCAAGCGTCCGGCTCCCCGGATTCGAATCCCGTCTTGAACCACTTCACGCGCTGCTCAGATGACCCATGCGTCCACGTGTCCGGATTCACCCGTCCGCTGCCGAGTTCTTTCTGGATGTAGTCATCGCCCACGGAGCTGGCGGCCCGTAGCCCTTCGTCGACATCGCCCTCGTCGAGGATGCCGCGTTCATAGGTCGACGTGGCCCACACGCCGGCAAAGCAGTCTGCCTGCAGTTCCTGGCGTATCGAGAGGTCGTTCGCCTGGTTCGGATTCTGTTCCTGAAGCGTCCGCACCTCGTCATTGATGCCAGTCAGCTTCTGCACGTGGTGGCCCAGTTCGTGTGCGATTACGTAGGCGCTGGCGAAGTCTCCCGGGGCGCCAAATTTCGTCGCCAGTTCCTCAAAGAAGTTCAGGTCGAGGTACACCTTTTGGTCGAGCGGGCAATAGAACGGCCCCATCTGGGCGGAACCGAGGCCGCAGGCCGTGCTGGTGCTGCCGCGGAAGAGGACGAGCGTTGCGTCCTGGTACGTCTGGCCGGCAGCGCGGAACTGTTCCGCCCACACCGCCTGGATGTCATCGAGCACGAAGGAAACGAACTCGACCATCTGGTCTTCCTGCGGACTGGCAGGCGGCAGCTCCTTGGAACCGGGGGCTACCTGGGCCTGGGGCAGTTGATTGAAGACCTGCGTGAGGTCGAAGCCAGATCCACCGCCACCACCCTGAGTAGCACAGAGGCTGACGACGAGCGCGATGATGGCAAGGATGCCAGCGCCCCCGCCCATCTGCAGGCCCTTACCCATCGACCCGCCCGTGGCGCCCTGCGCTCGCCGGTCTTCAATGTTGCGGCTAATACCGCCCCCACGCCGAACCTTCATTCACAAACCTCCGGCACGCGCCGCAACAGAGTGTAAGGCACGCGAGTGACCCGGTACGGGCACTCCATCCGATTGCCATTTGAGTTTACTTTCAGATATCTTCCGTTTCATGTGGAGACGTATCTCAGTCACTTTGGCGGTGGCCATCACGGTTGCGCTCGCGGCATCGGCGGGTTGCC
This sequence comes from Dehalococcoidia bacterium, assembly GCA_020432045.1. Taxonomy (GTDB): domain Bacteria; phylum Chloroflexota; class Dehalococcoidia; order Tepidiformales; family Tepidiformaceae; genus JAGQHB01. The sequence goes on from JAGQHB010000078.1 coordinate 65,605, forward strand.
GGGAGGAGAGCAAAGGCGCAAGCCTCCAGCGACAGACCGTGATACCTGCACTTGCGGGCGATAGCCAGGGGCCGCCATCCCGCAGCTTTGCGATGGGCTGGGGCTTCACTCCGCCTGTGCCTTCCGTCGAAGCGGTGATCGACATCATTCCCCGCATCGCCGAGGTTTCCGAGTTCACAATCATCCAGCGAGAGGTGCCGTGGTCCCGTCTGAAGGCCGGAGTGGGCATCAACCAGGTATTGGACGAGGACTGGGACGGCCTCGTCCAATACCTGCGTGGGAATGACCTGCGGCTCGTCATACTCATCGACCCTCTGAACGGCCTGGACCGCACGGAGGAGGCGAATGAGGCGCGGGCAAATGGCGTCACGCTGCTGGACACCGGTGCGCGCGCGACCCATGAAGCGTTCGTGCTGGAGGTCGCGCGGCGGTACCAGCCTGAGTACCTGGGGCTCGCATCCGAGATCAACACGCTGGCAGCTCATGGCGACCCGCAGTTGTACGCGGCGTTGCGAGACATGATCAACGGTCTGCTGCCGCGACTGCGGGAAGTGAGCCCCGACTCCAAGCTGTTCGTATCGCACCAGGTCGACGATGCCTGGGGCCTCAGCGGCAGGCCATCGAACGTAGAGGATCAGTTCAAGCTTGTGCATGACTTTCCCGGCACCGACGTGGTCGGGCTTTCCTCGTACCCGGGATTCTTCTGGGACCGTCCAGAGGACATCCCCGGCGGCTACTACGAACGGTATGTGACCGAGAGTGGCAGGCCAGTCATCCAGGTAGAAGGCGGATGGAGCACGGAACGGACATCATGGATGGCGCCCACGCGTGAGGCATCGCCGGCATCGCAGGCCCGCTACCTGCAACGCCTCTGGCAGCTATTGGACGAGGTCGACGCTGAATTATTGGTGCTTCTCACCTACGCAGACCTCGATCTGTCCTGGCCGGAATGGGGACTCAGCGAAGACGACCACGCGGGCCTGCTCAACTTCGCCCGGATGGGAATTGTCGACACCTCGCTCCGGCCAAAGCCATCGTTTTCGGTCTGGGCATCGATGTACGCGCTACCGCTGCGTTGAGATCAGGCTACGACGCCGCATCCGGGCTCGGAGGAGGCGGCGCGGCGTCGGAAGCTTTCACGGGAGCGCTGTCAACAGGTGCGCCGACGACGACCCGGTACACGAGGGCGCCCATGCCCCACAGGGCGAATAGCATGGCCGCCAGGAACCCGAGGCCCGGCACGAGCATGACGGCGAGCATGATTGCGAGACCAAGCAGCGTGGCGGCCACCGGGCGTACGGGTCGATCCTTTGCGTCGAGTCGGCCGAGAATAAGTAGTCCCAGCCACGATGCCGCGACCACCGCGCCGAGCAGAAGCAGTGCAGGAACAGCCACCAGCAAGATCGTCAGCCCAACCGGGATGCCGATCACCGTCGCGATCGCCAGGGCCGCAACGACGGGGCCACCGACCAACACGGCAATCGCAAAGCCAACGGACTGACCTGGCTTGGCGGTCATCGAAGCAGCGGCCTCCCCGAGTTGGCGTCCGCCAAACCGGGCGAAACCAAGGCCGGTAACAATTGCAATAACGATCGCCCCGCCTACGAATATAAGCCCTAAGACAATGGCGGCGCCGGGATAAAGCCAGGCTGTATCCTTCTCCTGGATCTCACCGCGGACGGCACTGCCGGCTTCACGGACCATTTCCGAGCGGACCAGCACGACATCATCAACGTCACCCGACCGGGCCACCGTGAGTGTGCCGCGGACTACTGTCACCTGCTGGCGAACCCGTCCTGTAACGAGAGCGTTGCCATTGATAACAACGAGGTCGCGAACGGACCCGTCGATCACAGCATCACCGGCGATTACGACGACTGTGCCAGCGGACTCGCCGGCATCCAACGTGAAATCGGCATCGATCCGGAGCGTAAAGCCGGCCCCGTCGTCCTCACCGGAGCCTTGAGCCATGGCTGTCGACGGTGCGAGGGCCACCAGCAGCACCATAGACAGCAGCAGGATCCGGCGCATAGACACCCCCGTGGTCGCACCCGGGCGAGCCATGCAGAGATCATACTATTGACGAATGGGCCCAGCCCACGGCCATTCGGCGGAGAGATGCAGTCCGTTGGCCCCGCCGGGGCACATCGCGGACTAGCTGGCGGCCTAAATCACCGTGGGAGGGTTGTATTCGCCGAACACTTCGCGCATCGCTCCGCAGATCTCACCGAGGGTGGCATAGGCGCGAACCGAGTCGAGGATCGGGTACATGAGATTCGTGCTTCCGTTGCACGCGTCCTTCAACGCCTGCAGCGAGGCTGCAACCTGGGACTGGTCTCGCTCGGCGCGGTGGTGGGCGAGCCGCTGAAGCTGATGCTCGACGAGCCTGCGATCGACCTGGAAAATGCTTGGGCGCTGTTCGCCGCCGTCGGTGTACTCATTGACGCCGACGATGATGGTCTCTTTCTCGTCGATCTTCCGCTGGTATTCCCAGCTGGCTTCCGCGATCTGTGTCTGGATCCAGCCGTTCTCGATGGCCTTGACGGAGCCACCGAGGTCCTCGATCTGCTTCATGTAGGCGAGTGCGTCTTCCTCGAGCTTGTTGGTGAGGTGCTCGACGAAGTAGCTGCCAGCCATCGGGTCGATAGTGTCGGCAACGCCGCTTTCGTGGGCGATAATCTGCTGCGTGCGGAGGGCGAGCCGCTGGGCTTCGTCGGTTGGGAGGGCGAGGGCTTCGTCGAAGCAGGAGAGCGCAATGCTCTGGACACCGCCGCAAACGGCCGCGAGCGTCTGGATCGCCGCCCGCACGATATTGTTCTCGGGCTGCTGAGCCATCAACGTCGAGCCGCCGGTCTGCGTATGGGTGCGGAACATCATCGAACGGGGATCCTTCGCCCCGTACTTTTCCTTGAGCATGCGCGCCCAGAGACGACGGAGAGCCCGGTACTTCGCGATCTCTTCGAAGAAGTTGTTGTGGGTGTTAAAAATCCAGCTAATGCGCCCCGCAAAGTCGTCAATGTCGAGCCCCTTCGCGAGCGCCTCATCGATGTAGGCGCAAGCGTTGGCGAAGGTGAACCCGATCTCCTGGGCAGCTGTCGAGCCAGCATCACGCATGTGGTAGCCGGCAATCGAGATCGTGTTCCAGCTCGGCACGTTTTTCGAGCAGTACTCCATGATGTCGGCCGCGAGTCGGACGCTGGGGCCTGGCGGGTAGATGTAGGTGCCACGAGCGACGTACTCCTTGAGCACATCGTTCTGGACCGTGCCGTTGAGCTTTTCGGCAGGGATCCCTTGCTTTTCGCCAGCGGCGACATACATGGCAAGCATGACGGCGGCGGGAGCATTGATCGTCATCGACGTCGAGACTTTGTCGAGCGGGATATCCGCGAAGAGCGTCTCCATGTCATACAAAGAGTCAATCGCAACGCCGACCTGCCCCACCTCTGCGATGGCCATCGGGTCGTCGGAGTCGTATCCGAGCTGGCTCGGCAGGTCGAACGCGACGGAGAGGCCAGTCTGTCCCTGGCTGAGCAGGAAGCGGAACTTCTGGTTGGACTCCTCCGCCGTTCCGAACCCGGCATACTGGCGCATCGTCCACGGGCGGCCACGGTACATCGTGGTCTGGACGCCGCGAGTGAACGGGTAGACGCCCGGGAAGCCGAGGTCACGCTCGTAGTCCATGCCGGCAATATCCAGGGGCGTGTAGAGACGCTCCACGGGCATGCTGCTCGTCGCGAATCCGCCACCGCGTTCGGGATTCCGGCTGAGGGTCTTGGCAAGCGGGCCTTCTTCCCAGCCGTGCAACGCGCGAGAGAGGCCAGCGAGCGCCTCCTGGGAGAAGAGTGTGGGTTGGGTTCCGTTGTCAGCCATGCCGGGTCGCCTCCGGGAGAGTGCGAAAAGTGTAGCGCCTGCGGCGCCGCGGTGCAGTCAGGTCAGCGGTTGAGAGCAGCGGCGACGCAACCTAGAGTGTCGCGATGACCCAGCCTTCCCGCGTGATTTACCTCCCCCCAGGCGTCATGCCGGCCCCTACCGGGCACGCAGCCGCGGCGCCCTCCGGGATCCCGTTCGATAGGACGTTCTTCGAACAGGTGCTTCCGGGATCGATCGCTGCATTTGCGAAACAGATAACCTGCCACCAGCCCATCGTGCAGCTCCTCACGATTGATGGTGCAACACATTATGTGAAGGGCGTGGCCGGGCTCTCTGAAAGCTGGGTCGCCCTCCATACCCAGACGGAGGACCCGGACCGCACAGCCGAGGTGTTCGTTCCATTCACGACGGTCTTCCGTCTCGCCATTCACGCGTGCGACGAACACAACCGCCGGCTGGGTTTCATCCTAAACCGTCAGCCGGCGCCGGAACCGGCGTAGGAAGCTGACAGGGCGTTGGCAGGAGGCCGGCGCGCATCGCCGCATGCCTCTGCCACAATGGCAGGATGGTTGTTGCAGCCGCCGAAGCACTTGAACTGTTCTCGCCGGTCGCGCGCGCCTGGTTTAGGGACAGCTTTGCGGCGCCGACCGCGGCGCAGGAGCGGGGCTGGGAAGCGATCGCATCCGGCAAGCACACGTTACTGCTTGCGCCGACCGGGTCCGGCAAGACGCTGGCGGCGTTTCTGTGGTGCCTGGACCGGCTGGCCAACGAGCCGATCGAGGACCGCACGTACCTGGACCGGCGCGGGAGGCGAAAGCGTGCCGGGGTTCGCGTGCTCTACGTTTCGCCACTGAAGGCCCTCTCCTATGACGTGCAGCGCAACCTCCGTGCTCCTCTCGCCGGGTTGCGTATCGCCGCGACGCGCGAGGGACTTGTGCCGCCCGATATCACGGTCGCAACCCGCACGGGCGACACACCGCAGAAGGAGCGCGCGGACATCCGCCGCGACCCGCCGGACATCCTGATTACGACGCCGGAATCCCTGTACCTGCTACTGACCTCAAAGGCGAGGGAGATCTTACGGTCCGTTGACACTGTGATCGTGGACGAGATCCACACGATGGCATCGACGAAGCGCGGCGCGCATCTTGCTCTCTCACTCGAGAGGCTCGACCTCCTGACCGGGACGGAAGTGCAACGGATTGGTCTCTCTGCAACGCAACGCCCCCTGGACGAGGTGGCGCGCTATCTCGGCGGCGACCGGCCGGTGGAGGTCGTCGATGCGGGCGTTCGAAAGGACCTCGACCTGAAGATCGTGGTGCCAGTGGAGGACATGGCGCGGCCGGATACTTCGGGCTTCCAGCAACCGCAGGGAGGGGTGAGCGGCACCGGCTACGAAGGCGGAGCGTCAATCTGGCCCGCCATCTATCCACAACTGCTGAATCTGGTGCGTTCTCACCGCTCAACGTTGATCTTCGTCAACAACCGGCGGCTGGCCGAGCGCCTTGCATTGCGAGTGAACGAACTCGCCGGCGAGGAGCTTTTGCGAGCACATCACGGCTCGGTTTCGCGGGAGCAGCGGCTGGAGGTGGAGGACCTGCTGAAGTCCGGAATGATCCCGGGATTGGTGTGCACTAGCTCGATGGAGCTGGGCATCGACATGGGCGCGGTCGACCTCGTCGTCCAGATCGAGTCGCCGAAGTCAGTCGCCCGTGGGCTGCAACGTGTTGGCCGGGCGGGGCACCAGGTCGATGCGGCCAGTACGGGCAGGATCTTCCCAAAGTTCCAGGGGGACTTGCTCGAATGCGCTGTCGTCGTCCAACGGATGCGCGCGGGGTTGATCGAGGCCACGGTGGTGCCGCGGAGCCCGCTTGATGTGCTGGCCCAGCAAGTTGTCGCCATGTGTGCGGTCGAGGACTGGACGATCGATGACATGGAACGGACCGTGCGGCGGACGTACAGCTTCTCCACGCTGAGCCGGGACCAGCTCGAAGGCGTACTCGGGATGCTTGCGGGCCAATACCCGTCGGACGAATTCGCGGACCTGCGCCCGCGGCTCATCTGGGACCGCGAACGAGATGTGCTTTCGTCCCGGCGCGACGCCCGGATCATCGCCGTGATCAACGCGGGGACGATCCCGGACCGGGGGCTTTATGGCGTCTACCTGGGCGAGGGTGGCCCGCGCATCGGCGAGCTGGATGAGGAGATGGTGTACGAGAGCCGGGCAGGCGAGACGTTCATGCTCGGCGCCACGACCTGGCGGATCGAGCAGATCACCCGCGACCGGGTGGTGGTAACGCCAGCGCCCGGGGAACCCGGCAAGATGCCGTTCTGGAAGGGTGACGGCATCGGGCGGCCACTGGAGCTTGGCCGTGCAGTCGGCGCCCTCACCCGCGAGCTGGAGATCGAGCGCGACGAAACGGCGGCGATCGAACGGCTACAGCGCGAACACGACCTCGATGAGCTGGCAGCTCGAAACCTTCTGGCGTACCTCGGCGACGAAAAAGACGCGACCGGCGCACTCCCCACCGACCGTACGATCGTGGTTGAACGCTTTCGCGACGAACTCGGCGACTGGCGTGTCGTGATCCTCACGCCGTTTGGCGGCCGTGTACATGCGCCGTGGAGCCAGGCCATCGAGGCCACACTCGCGGGAGAAAGCGGCTTCGACGTCCAGACGCTTTGGAGCGACGACGGTATCGCGATCCGGTTCGCGGGGGGAGACGAGCTCCCAGACAATGCGGCGCTCTTTCCGTCGGCGGAAGAGGTGGAGGATATGGTCATTGGGCGGCTGGCCGACACGCCGATGTTCGCCGCCCACTTCCGGGAGTGTGCCGGGAGGGCACTCCTGCTCCCGAAGCGGCGGCCGGGCGTGCGGTCACCCTTGTGGCAACAACGTCAGCGTTCGTCGAACCTGCTGGCTGTCGCGAGCCGCTACGGATCGTTCCCAATCGTCCTCGAAACCTACCGCGAGTGCCTGCAGGATGTCTTTGACCTGCCGGGTCTGCGCGAGATTTTGCGGAGCGTCAGTGACCGGAGCATCCGTGTCGTGAATGTCGAGACGCAGTCGGCCTCGCCGTTCGCACGCTCTCTGCTGTTCGATTACATCGCGGCCTATATGTACGAGGGGGACGCGCCGCTGGCAGAGCGGCGGGCGCAGGCGCTGGCACTCGACCGCACGCTGCTCCGCGACCTGCTCGGCGAAGACGAGCTTCGCGAGCTGCTTGACGCCGACGCGATGGATGCCCTGGAACTGGACCTCCAGGGACTTGGCGAGGACCGCCAGGCACGTAATGCCGACCAAACCCACGACCTTCTCCGGCGCGTGGGCGACCTCACGGAGTTGGACATCGCGCAGCGTATCCGCGAACCAGGACGGGCCGGTGCATGGTTGCAGGAGTTGGAGAACAGTCACCGCGCATGCCGCGTCCGAATCGCAGGCGAAGAACGATGGATCCCCGCAGAAGACGCCGGGCGCTACCGCGACGCGCTGGGCGTTACTCCGCCGCTTGGCGTGCCCGAAGCATTCCTCGGCACCACACGCGAAGCGTTGGAGGGTCTCGTCGCACGCTATGCACGCGTCCACGCCCCATTCGTCGCGCGAGACCCGGCAAGCCGCTGGGCCATTCCGGAAGGGCTGGTTCGTGACGCCCTCGGCCGTCTCGAAAAGACCGACATCGTGGTGCATGGCAACTTCCGGCCCGGCGGAACGGAACGCGAATGGGCGGATGCCGATGTCCTACGGCAGCTGCGCAGGCGTTCGCTCGCTCGACTAAGAAGCGAGGTCGAGCCGGTCGACGGGGCGGCCTTTGCGCGATTCCTTGCGGCGTGGCAGGGCATCCCGGGCCATGGCGGCGGCATCGAACGGCTCCGCGCCGCGATCCGCCAGATCGAGGGGCTACCGATCCCAGCCTCGGTCCTGGAAACGGATGTGCTTCCTGCACGCGTACCCGACTATCAGCCGCGGATGCTGGATGAACTTGGTGCCGCGGGCGAAATCGGATGGGTGGGGCACGGGTCACTTGGGCGAGACGATGGACGAGTGGCACTGTACAGGCGGGAGCAGCTTCCCCACACGGCAGTTCGAAGCTCTGGTGAGGCGGACGAACAACACGCAATCGCGGTCCTGGAGTGCCTCCGGCGCCGAGGCGCTTCGTTCTTTTTGGATGTCGTGCGTGACACAGGCCTGCCTCACAGGGAGGCGCTGACGGCGCTCTGGGAACTCGTCTGGAATGGCAGCGTTACGAACGACACCTTCGCCCCGGTCCGCGCTCTCGGGTTTCCGAGGCATGAAACCAAAGGCCCGCGCCGAGGTGGCAGCCCCATCCCGCCGGAAGCGACTGGGCGCTGGCTGGCGCTGGCACCCGATCCCGAGGTGGCGCCGACACTCCGTGCGCACGGACTCGTCGAGCGGCTGTTAGACCGGTACGGAGTGCTGACGCGCGATGCCGTCGCAGCCGAGGGCGTGCCGGGCGGGTTCTCTGCGGTGTATCCGATGCTCAGGGCGATGGAAGAGAGCGGACGCATCCGGCGGGGGTACTTCGTCGAGGGACTGACCGGTGCCCAGTTCGCGCTGCCAGCTGCAGTTGAGCGCCTCCGGGCACAGCGTTCACGGAGCGACGAACCGAGTGTCGTGGTGGTGTCAGCCACCGATCCGGCCAATCCGTATGGGACGATGTTGCCGTGGCCCCGGCGGAACGATGACGAAATCCGCAGGTCTCCCGCCCGTACTGCCGGTGCAAGGGTCGTGCTCGTGGATGGCGAGCCAGTCGTTTACGTCGAACGGGGCGGCCGGAGCATCGTCACTTTTCCTAAGATCGATGAGTCAGCATCCCGCCAGACAGCACTGAACATACTGTTCGATGGTGCCGAGCTGTCAATCGAACGGATCGACGGGCTGCCAGCGGTGGAGTCACCTCTCGCAACGCATTTTGCTGGTGTCGGATTCCGTCAGGGGTACCGGGGGTTCACCAACCGGCGGCCGGGGGGCCATCGTGCCCGAGGGTGACAGCCTCTACCGGTTCGCCGAACGCCTTCGCCCGGCACTGCTCAACAAGGAGATCCTGGCGGCGCGCGCCCATGGCCCCGGGCCCGTCCCGCGCGTGGCGGCCCTTGTGGGAGCCACCTGCACCTCTGTCCGCGCGCAGGGCAAGAACATGCTCATCTCGTTCGACAACGGACTGGTGCTGCGCGGACACCTCCGAATGTACGGCACGTGGCATGTCTACCGGCCAGGCGAACCCTGGCAGCGGACTGAACACGACGTCCGGCTCGTGCTGGAGGTACAGGATGCCGTCGTGGTTAATTTCAATGCACCAGTCATCGAACTTGTGGAAGAGCGGGCGCTTACTGTGCACGCCCCGATCTCGCAACTGGGCCCTGACCTATTGGACGAAGGGTTCGACCGCGATGCGGCATTCCGGCACTTCCGGCAGCCGGGGCTGGCGGCTCGCACGATCGGCGAAGCAATCATGGACCAGAAAGTGATGGCGGGTGTGGGCAACATCTGGAAGCACGAGACGCTGTTTCGCTGCGGTCTGCACCCGTGGCTCACGGTCGGCGAGCTGTCGGACGAAGAGATCATTGAGGTGATCGGCACTGCACAGCAGCTGTTGCGGGCCAGTGTTGGAAAGCCCAACAGCCTGATGGCGAGGGGGCGGCCGTCGATATTCAGCTATCTTCGTGGTGGGCAGCCGTGCCGTCGGTGCTTCACACGGCTCCGATCCGCGCCGCAGGGCGGTGACATACGGCAAACAGCGTGGTGTCCCAAGTGCCAGCCGGAGCGCCCGGGACAGACAGTGCAGCCCGTTCCCCGGCACCGTGCCCTGCCGGTCCGTGGCCGCGCATTCCCGCACTAATTCGCTTGCGGCCGCCTGAGCTCCCGCTCAAACCAGATGCCACCGCCGGGACGCTCGCCAAAGAGCGGATGCAGGCCCATGCGCGACCAGAAGTAGACGGCGAGCCCCCGGTCTGGGGGCGCCCACGCGCGAAGCACGGCCCATCCACCGGCGGCAGCACCGTCGCGAAGTAGTTGGGCCGCCTCAGTTCCCAGGCCGTACCCACGCTCCGCCTCATCGATGCAGAGGATATCGATGGCAAGCACGTCATCATCACCACCGAGCGCAAAGCGCCCACAGATACGGCCATCGGCCTGCAGCTGGACCTGTCCGAACCCGTCGCTCCCGAGCTCGAGGCGCGTGCGGACTCCGGGAAGTGGAAAGAGCGCGGCAATCGACCGGGTCATCTGTGCAGCCAGTCCTCAACGTTCTCCATGATTTCTGCTGCAGAGCCCTTGACTCGCGCGCACTCCGGAAGCGCCGACACGAAGTCTTCGCCGTAGCGGCGGGCGAAGATGCGACGGTCGAGGACAACGACGGCACCCCTGTCTTCATGGTCGCGGATGAGGCGTCCGAACCCCTGGCGAAAACGCAGGATGGCCGACGGCAACGAGTAGTCGCGGAACGGGTCGTCGTAGAGTTCGCTCCGGCTCCGAAAGACCGGGTCCGTCGGTACGGAGAACGGAAGCCGGGCGATAACCAGCAGGCTCAACGCGGCCCCGCGGATGTCGACGCCTTCCCAGAAGCTGGACGTCCCGAGAATGACCGACCGGGGTTGAGCGACGAGGTTTTCGGTCAGCTGACGCGGCGGGCCATCGATTCCCTGTGCAAGGACGGCAATCCCGGCACCCTCCAATTCCGGGCGGATTCGGGCAGCCACGCGCTGGAGTGCACCGTGTGACGTGAACAGGACCAGGGCCCGGCCATCCGAAGCGCGGACAAGCCCGGCGACGGCGGTAGCCACGGCATCGTCGTAATCGCGTTGACCAGGCTCCGGGAGGTCATCGACCGCACAAAGGAGTGCCGCGCGCTTGTAGTCGAACGGTGAACCGAGCTGGAGCGTCGACGGATCTTCCAGGCCGAGTCGACGTGCCGTGAAGTCCATTCCCGGGCCGGTGGCTAGCGTTGCACTGGTGGCGATCACAGTCTTCTTGCGCGAAAACAGCTCCTCCCAGAGTAGCGGACCAACGTCGAGCGGCGCGGCATTCAGCGCAGCGGAGCCGTCGCGGTCCCGGCTGAGCCAGACCACCGAGTCGGCGTCGTGACGGTTCATCATCGATTCGAGCCGGGAGCGCAGTTCCTGCAGCCGGCGCACGGCGGACGTGACCTCGGCCGCGACGGCATCGGGTTCATCCCCGGGGGCGGAGCCGGACACGACCCTTGCGGCAGCATCGGCGCGTTCGACGCAGCGGCTGAGCGCTGCATCGAGAACGCCCCAGAGTTCTTCGGGAACGGTCCACGCCGGCTGGGCGCGCAATCCCTGGTCAACGAGGACGCGCTCCTCCTCCGGCCGCGGCAGAAAAGTGGCAAGGGCAGCAAAGAGCGGGGGTGCGGCCGCCGCGGCTTCTGCAACGGAAGCGACGACAGCGTCGGCTGCCGCCGAAACCGGTCCGCTATCGGAAATGGAACGGAGCAACGCGGCGACTCCACCTTCGCGCTGGTCGCGCTGGCGGGGACGATGCAGACCATCGAGCACCTCGCCGAGGAGGCGCTGGCTGACGAGGCCACCAAACTGGCGTGTGGCGACATCTTCCAGGTTGTGGGCCTCATCCACGACGAGATGGTCGAACGACGGCAGTGCACTGCCGCCGGATGCAAGGTCCGCGAGAAGCAACGCATGATTGACGACGACGATATGCGCCGCCTCAGCGCCCTTCCGCGCCCGCTGGAGAAAACAGGTCCCGTCCTTCACACGGGCGTTCGGACGCTGCAGGCAGTCCGCGTCCTGGGCCGAGAAACGCTGCCAGGTGACGTAGTCGCGGCTATCAAGGCCGAGTTCTGAGCGGTCGCCAGTCTCCGTTTCGGGGAGCCAGAGGAGCATGCTGGATGCGAGGCGGGCGAAATCGGGATCTCCCAAATTGGCGGCGTAGCTGGCGATCCATCGGTGCAGGCAGAGGTAGTTCCCACGTCCCTTCAGGACCGCGACGCGAAGCTCTTCCGGCTTGCTGATTGCACCCGAGGTGACAAGCATCGCGCGGAGCGCGGGGAGGTCCTTTTGGAACAGCTGTTCCTGGAGATTGATCGTGTTCGTGCTGACAAGGACGCGTTCCCCGTTCGCCAGGGCGTGGAGGGCCGCGGGAGCAAGGTACGCCAGCGACTTGCCGACGCCCGTACCCGCTTCGATGAGCCAGTGGCCACCGTTCTTGAAGGCTGCCAGCACGGCAGCGGCCATCTGGCGCTGTTCAGCGCGCTCCTCGTAGCCATCGATGACAGCCTGTCCCGCGGCGAAGACCGCATCAAGGCGCGTGGCTGGCACGGCGACAGGCGGATCACGGCGCGTGATTGGAGATGGCAGCGAGGCAGGGTGCACCGCCGGGAGTGAGCTCTCCCGCGGCACACCGTCATCCTGTGGATCTGTGGCGATAAGGTTTGCCAGGAGCGGATCGTGCAGGCGCAGCAGCCGTCCCAGCTGTGTGCGGGTTTGGACCGGCATCGTGGCGGCGACGTTCAACAAACCCAGGAAGACCCGTGACGTGGTGCGCGCATCGCCCAGCGCGCGATGATGCGGCTCCGCCTTTACGTCGAGAGCGGCCGCAAGGTCCATAAGTCCGCGCGACTGGCGGCCGGGCAACAGGAGGCGCGAAAGCGCAGCGGTGTCGACCGCATCGTTGGCCGGGGCGATGCCGGCCCGTCGGAGGTACGCGAGGTCGAATCCGATATTCTGTCCAACAATCGTGTCGGTCCCGATGAAGCGGAGGATGTCGTCTGCGATGTCATCCAGCGGGGGCGCTGCTCTGACAGCCTCGTTCGTAACACCGGTCAAACGTTCGACGAACTCGGGAATGGTCCGGCCGGGATTGACCAGGGATGTGAAGGAGTCGAGCTCGTCGCCGTCCTCGTTGAAGCGAACGGCCCCGACCTCGGTGATCCGGTCCTGATCCACATCGAGCCCAGTTGTTTCGACATCGATGGCGACGAAGGAACGTGACACAAGCGAACATCCGTGCGAAATCTCGAATCTCAGCCTACGCCGGGAAGGCCTTAGCAGGCAGCGGAGGCGCATCGCCCGGACGGGTGTGCGGGCTTCCCTGGGCTCGCTAGAATCACGCCAACTTGAACGGAGTGTTAGGAGGGCGCCGCTATGCAGGTCTACGACACCCAGCACATTCGCAACGTGATCCTGATGGGTCACGGCAGCGTGGGAAAGACGTCGTTGAGCGAAGCAGCCCTTTTCGTTTCCGGGGCGACCACGAGACTGGGTAGTGTCGAAGACGGAAACACGACATCCGACTTCGACGAGGATGAGCACAAGCGCAAGTTCAGCATCAATATGACGGTCATCCCGGTGGAGTGGGAAGACCACAAGATCAACTTCATCGATACGCCGGGCTATGCAGACTTCGTATCCGAAGTGGTGTCCGCGGCTGCCGCTGCCGATGCCGCACTCGTGATCGTCGACGCGGTTTCGGGCCCTGAAGTTGGTACCGACCGTGTCTGGCAGATCGCAGACCGGCGGGCGATGCCCCGGATGATCGTGATCAACCGGATGGACCGGGAGAACGCCAACTTCGAGGCGGTACTCGAAGCCTGCCAGCGGCGCTGGGGCCATCGCGTTGCTCCGCTACAGCTACCGATCGGGTCACACTATTCGTTCTCCGGCGTCGTCGACTTGCTTGCGATGAAGGCATTCCTTGGGCCTGACGCCACCGAAGCAGACGTGCCAGCCGAAAGCATGGAGGAAGCGGAGACGCTGCGGGCGTCACTCATCGAAACGATCGTCGAGAACGATGATGAGTTGATGGACAAGTATTTCTCCGACCAGGCATTGACGCGTGAAGAGCTCAACTCCGTGCTCCACAAGGCCGTCGCCCGCGGGCAGGTCGTGCCCGTGCTCGTAACGTCGGCGCGCGAACTGTCGGGCGTGCGCCGGCTCCTTCATCGGCTCGTTGAGGTAGCTCCCTCCCCGGCAGAAGTGCAGGCGCCCCAGGCCGAGGACGGGACGCTAATCCAGGTCGATGCAAACGCACCACTCGTAGTCCAGGTGTTCAAGACGGCAGCCGACCCTTTTGTCGGAAAGCTCAGCTACCTGCGGGTCCACTCGGGCACGCTGGTCCCCGAATCGGTTCACAATGTGAGCAAGGGTTTGGAGGAGCGGGTCGGCAGCGTCGCCGTGGCGAAGGGAAACCACCAGGAGCAGGTGCCGGAGCTGCACGCGGGCGACATCGGCGTCGTAACAAAGCTGGCCCACACGACCACGGGCGACACGCTTGCTCTGAAGGGCAACGAGGTGCGGCTTCCCGACATCGTGTTCCCCAACCCGGTCTTCAGCATGGCGGTGCATCCCACATCCAAGGCCGGTGTGGACAAGCTCGGGCCGAGCCTGCAGCGCCTGCTGGAGGAAGATCCCGGCCTGCGCCTTGCACGCGACCCGGGAACAAACGAAACGCTCCTGTCCGGGCTGGGTGACGCGCACCTTGAGGTCACGGTCGAACGCCTTCGTCAGAAGTTCCATGTCGATGTCGAACTCACGACGCCGCGGGTTCCATACCGCGAGACCGTCGGCAAGAAGGGCACCGCGGACTACACGCACAAGAAGCAGACCGGCGGGCACGGCCAGTACGCACGCGTCGCAATCGAGGTGAATCCACTTGGGCGGGGCGACGGGCTGAGGTTCAGCGAGAAGATCTACGGCGGCTCGGTCCCTCGTGAATTCGTTCCAGCCGTCGACAAGGGGATCCACGAGACGGCGAAGGAAGGTGTCGTCGCGGGGTATGAGCTGACCGACTGCGAAGTCGTCCTGACGGACGGCAAACACCACCCGGTCGACTCGAGTGAGATGTCATTCAAGCTGGCCGCTTCACAGGCTCTGAAAGAAGCAGTAGCCGACGCCTCCCCGACACTGCTGGAACCGGTGATGAGAATTCGGATCATGGCACCGGAGGACCACGCCGGGGACGTCGTCAGCGACCTCAACACCAAGCGCGCGCGGATCCACGGGATCACGCCGGACGGAGCGATGAGCATCGTCGATGCCGAGGTACCACTCGCAGAGGTGCAACACTACGCCGCGGACCTGCGCTCACTGACCCAGGGCCGGGGAGGATTCGAACTCGATTTCGACCACTATGGTGAAGTGCCGAGTCACATCGCCCAGAAGGTGATCTCTGACGTGAAAGCAGCGCAAGAGACCCACGGCCACTAGGCTGCCGCATCGCGAAGAACCCAGGAAGGGCCGCCCTTGCAGGGCGGCCCTTCTTGGGTTGTGTGCATTTGGAGTTCTAATCTGAACCGGTCAGCGCGGGTTTCGGCCTTTGTCCATGCTCATCCCGGTTGGCATCAGGCCAACAACCGTCCCGCCGGGGATGTAGTCTCGTGGCCCCCACTGCTGCCAATTCCCGTTGGGAAGAGGGTCCCAAACCGTCCAGCCGGGCAGATCCTGGACACGGACGCCGCCGGGGAGCACCGTCACCGTATTGAATTGGCCGGCGCGCACGTCGGTGTTCCGGACGCCGGATTCCGCGATGCGAATGTCGCTGCCGTCAGTACCGTCGAACGAGATACCGAAGTCTGTAACCCAGTACCAGCCGTACGGCGCGTTGGCATCGAAGTATCTCCCAATACCGATATTCACATAGATCGGGCTCAGCATGTTGGCATTGTGCCCCGGAGAATGGCGCCAGCCTTCGAATACGGATAGTGCCGACGACCAGCTGGTTCCGGCCGCGATGTTCTCGCCGGCCTGGTCGGTGTAGCCACATTGCATGACACGTTGCGTCGGTGCGAGTCCAAACGAATCGGTGTGAGAGAAGTACCCGCGCATTGCCATGTCCTGGGCCATCCAGGCAGCGGACCGGGTGAGGTGGGTGGAGATCGTGAGCGGCTTCAGCCCGTTATTCGCGCGGTACTGGTTGATCAATAGATAGAACGCTATCTCTTCGGCGTCGAGCGAAGGATCGGTCGAACTGCAGTTTCCTGCTGCGACGGCCGCCGGCTGGTCCACTACCGCCGCAACCCCCGCGGCGAACAGCAGGAGCAACCCGGCGAAGAGAGTCCCTGGTGCACGCATCCTCAACCCCCGTGCCCCGCCGAGATCACTGCCCGGTGGAGCCATTCACACAGATATTCGGCAGGCGTGCTATCGCTGCACCGTAAGATGGCCGTAAATCACGGGTAACAAATGGATACGAACAGGTAACAAGAAACCGGCCGGCCCCCATCTTTTTCAGACGGGCGCCAGCCGGCGGCTCTAAAGGGGGCTGTTGGAAAACGCCGGGCCGAGGCCGGCCTTATTCCTCCGAGATCGAGATCGAAGTCATGGAGACAGGTTCAGCCGGGCGATCCTGCGCACCCGTCTTTGCCGAAGCGATGGCATCAAGCACGTCCTCGCCCGAACGCAACGCACCAAAGATGGTGTAGTTCGGTGGCAGCGGATAATCGCTGTGCATGACGAAGAACTGGCTGCCGTTGGTGTTCGGCCCGGCATTCGCCATCGCCAGCGTCCCGCGCAGGTATTTACGGGTCACTGTCTCGTCGGGGAAACGGTACCCGGGCCCGCCAGTACCGGTACCAGTCGGGTCTCCGCCCTGGATCATGAATCCAGGGATCACGCGGTGAAAGATGACACCATCGTAAAACGAGTCGCGGGCCAGGCAGACGAAGTTGTTTACGGTGGCCGGGGCATCGCCGGGGAAGAGGTCCGCCACCATCGTGCCAGCGGACGTTTCAATCGTCGCCACGTAGGACTTCTTGGGATCGATCGTCATTTCAAACGGTTTGGGGTACTGCTTCGCCAAGAGGACACTCCAAGAATTTATCGGTCCTTCAACCTTATCAGCCAATCCCGAAGGGATCTCTCGCCCGGCGGCCCTCGGCTTGCTATCGCTTTCCCGTACGGGCCGGGAGAATGGATGCATGCAACCAACACCTCCCGTTGTCCTTCGCAGTGGCAACGTTTGGGATGCGGAAACCCGCACGTTCGTATCCGGGCTCGACTGCCTTGCGCAGGACGGACGCTTCGCAGCCGTTGGGAAGCATCTCAATGTGCCAACCGGGGCTGTCGAAATCGACTGCGCCGGCCGGTTCATACTCCCGGGTCTGATCGATTGCCACGTGCATATCACGTCGTCCGGCGAGCCTACGGAGATCACAACCGGGCGTACCGAGGCCGCACCTGTGCGTGCCTGGAAAGCGGCGCGCAACGCGAAGCTGACACTCGGCGCGGGTTTCACAACCGTGCGGGATCTCGGCGCTCCTGAAGCGCTCAACATTCACCTCGCCCGCGCCATTGATGCAGGTCTCATCCCTGGCCCGCGAATCCTTGCAGCCGGGCTCGGCGTAACGATGACCGGTGGACACGGTCACGGGTTCATCGCGCGAGAGGCAGACGGGCCGGACGAAGTGCGGAAGGCCGTGCGGGAGCAGCTCCGGGCCGGGGCCGGCGCAATCAAGCTGTTCGCAAGTGGGGGCGTCCTCACTCCGGGCGTCAATCCACGGTCGCCATCGTTCACGGAGGCGGAACTGACCGCGGGCGTTGAGGAGGCCCACAAGGCGCTACGCACGGCCGCAGCCCACGCCCAATCGACAGAGGGAATTAAGAATGCGATCCGGGCCGGCGTCGATTCCATCGAGCACGGTGTTTGGCTCGACGAGGAGGCCATCGCACTCATGATCCAGCGCGGGACGTACCTGGTCGCGACCCTGACAGCACCTGGGGTTATGGCCGACGGAGGCGTCGAAGCCGGGATCGAACCCTACGCGGTGGAGAAGTCGAACCTCGTCCTCGCGGACCACTACGAGAGTTTCCGGGCTGCGGCACGCGCCGGCGTCCGGCTAGCCATGGGGACCGATCAGGGGACACCGCTGAACCGGCCGGGGGAGAACGCGCAAGAAATCGTGAGGATGGTCGAAAACGGCCTTTCGCCGGCTTCCGCGATCCTTGCTGCTACCGCCTGGGCTGCGGACCTGCTCCAGATCGAAGTGGGCAGGATTGCGGAGGCCAGGATTGCCGATGCCGTGGTGCTCAGCGCCGATCCGCTCCACGATATAAATGCACTGACACGAACGGACGACATCAGACTAGTTCTTGCGGGCGGACGCATCGCCGTGCGCGACGGTCTGCCCACGGAGGGGTGAGATGAGCGAACTGGCAAAGCGGATAGGCCGCGCACAACGGCGCGAAGTCAGCGGCGGCATGGGTTTTGCGTCGATCAAGCGGGAACAACCAAAGGCGATGGTCCTTGCGGCGATGATTACGACGGGCGACCAGGCGCGCGCAGCACTCGACGCGGGGGCGGACTGCGTGCTGGTCGAGCACGCCGACGCAACGGCAGCTGCGGCGGTCATCGGCACGCTCCCGAAGCACTCGGCAGGGGTGGCACTCACAACGCTGGACGAAGCCGGCTCGGACACCCTCCACAAAGCGGGTTGTGATTTTGTCGTGAGCACCCTTGAAGGCACCAGTTCCGCCGCCGTGGACACGGAGCGTATGGGCCAACTGGTAGCCGTCTCCACCGAAATTAGCGACACCACGCTTCGAACGCTTAATCCGCTCGGCCTGGACGCACTGTTCGTCGAAGGCAGACCGAATGCGCCAACCCTTGCCGCACAACTCGAACTGGTACGGCTCGCCTCGCTCAGCGGGCTGCCCCTGGCGGTCAACATCGCCGTTGGCGCCTCGATGGCCGAACTACGGGCACTGCGGGACTCGGGTGCGGCCGTAGCGGTTGTTCCCTCGGGTGCAACGGCTAGTGACATTACGGCCCTGGCCGAAGCGTTGCGCTCCGTACCTGCGCCACGGCGGCAATCCCGGGGCGGTGACATCGCACTGGTCCCCACAGCATCGGGTCATGCAGAAGAAGACGACGGCGAGCACGAGCACGACGAGTAGCGACGACTACTGGAACAGCACTACGGAGTTTCCGAACATCGCCCCTGTGACAGTTGGCCGCGGCCTGTATGATGCGAATCCGCAGACCAAAGCACGGGAGTGATTCATGGGCCAGATTACAGGCGCAGAAATCGTCGTCCGCGCCCTGAGAGATCAGGGAGTGGAATATATGTTCGGGATTGTCGGGTTCCCCGTCATTCCGATTGGCATCCAGGCCCAGCGCCAGGGCATGAAGTACATCAACATGCGCAACGAGCAGGCAGCGTCATACGCCGCGGCGGCCGTTGGGTACCTCACCGGCCGTCCGGGCGTTTGCCTGGTTGTGTCGGGACCGGGCGTCGTCCACGGCATCGCCGGGATGGGCAATGCGTGGGCGAACGGCTGGCCGATGATGCTTATCGGTGGGGCGAACGACTCGTATCAGAACGGTCAGGGCGCCTTCCAGGAAGCCCCACAGGTGGAGACGGCCCGGCCGTACGCGAAGTACGCCGCTCGCCCCGATTCCATCGCCCGTCTTCCCTACTATATCGAGCAGGCAGTACGCACGAGCATTTACGGGCGCCCCGGTGCTGTATACCTCGACCTTGCCGGCGACATCATTTCCGGTGCGATCGAAGAAGACACCATCCAGTGGCCGCGGCGCGCAGCCGATCCGCCACTGACCAAGACTCCTGACGAAAATGTCACCGCCGCGCTGGCCGCACTCAAGAGCGCAGAGAAGCCGCTGGTCATCGTTGGCAAGGGCATGGCCTATGCTCGCGCAGAGGACGAGGTACGCGAGTTCATCGAAGCGACGCAGCTGCCGTTCCTGCCTACGCCGATGGGCAAGGGAGTTATTCCCGACGACCATCCACTCTCAGTCGCGCCTGCCAGGACGCTGGCGCTTCAGCAGGCCGACCTGATCTTCTTGATGGGCGCACGGCTCAACTGGATCCTCCATTTTGGGGCCCCACCGCGGTTCAACCCCAACGTCCGCATCGTCCAACTGGATATCGAGCCGGAAGAGATCGGCACGAATCTCCCGACCGAAGTCGCGCTCGTCGGGCATGGCAAGGCGATCACGGCACAGATCAACGCTCAATTGAAGGAGGACCCGTGGCAGTACCCGTCAGAAACGACGTGGTGGAACTCGCTGCAGCAGAAGATCGAAGAGAACTCGAAGTCTACTGCGGAGATGGCTTCGGTTGACGCTCCGCTGAACTACTACCGTGTCTACAAGGACATCGTAGACCTGCTTCCGAAGGACGCGATCATTCAGAACGAAGGCGCGAGCACGATGGACATCGGCCGCACCCAGATGCCGAACTTCCATGCGCGGCACCGCCTTGACGCGGCGACCTGGGGCACGATGGGCGTTGGTCTCGGACAGGCGATAGCCGCGGCTGTGACCAACCCGGGCAAGAAGATCGTCAACGTCCAGGGTGACTCGGCGTTCGGCTTCGGCGGTATGGAAATCGAGACCGCCTGCCGGTACAACCTGAACATCACGACCATCATCATCAACAACAATGGCATCGGCGGTGGTCCGACCGAACCGATGCCGGGGGAGAAGATGCCGCCGGGGGCGTACACGCCGAGTGCGCGATACGACAAGATGGCCGACATCTTTGGCGGCAAGGGCTACTTCGTGACGAAGGCTGAGGACGTGCGTGCCGCAGTCGAGGACGCGCTCAAGCAGACCATGCCGACGATCGTCAACATCATGATCGACCCGACGGCCGGCCGGAAGCCGCAACAGTTCGCCTGGCTGACGCGCTAGCCGCGTCGCTCAGACAACAACAGTAAAACGAGGCCGGGAGAAATCCCGGCCTCGTTCTCTTTGCCCTGAGTACAGGCGTCCGATCTGCCGAATCTCTTCCTATGGCCGCCCTTGAGCAGCACAGTGGTAACTTGCCTGACCGGCAACTCCATGACCGCCGTGACACCGCATGGGAGGAGATCGAAGCAGGACAGGTACGTTCTCCGGCCGACGCGATCCGAATGGCGGGTCGATTCATTTCCGCATGCAATGAAGCTGACGCAGGTGTCGTACGCTCCCTCCTGGGCGTTGCTCGCTACCGGCTGAAGGGCCACTGGATCTGGGCGCACCCTGGCACTCGAATTCGCGGACTCGAGAACCTGCAAACGCGCGGGCTACTAAAGATCGGCA
Organism: Dehalococcoidia bacterium; assembly: GCA_020432045.1. Taxonomy (GTDB): domain Bacteria; phylum Chloroflexota; class Dehalococcoidia; order Tepidiformales; family Tepidiformaceae; genus JAGQHB01. The sequence continues at coordinate 86,507 of JAGQHB010000078.1, forward strand.
TCGACTACGCGGACATCGCCCACCCTGAGGACAAGACATGGCTCCGCATCGATGGGCAGATGTCGGTGGGAGCCCGTTGCAAGATTGGCCGCGGTAGTCGCATCCACGTTGGCGGCGGGGCCACCGTGCGCTGGGGGAACGGCGTATGGACGAATACTGGCGTACTGGTACACGTGAGCCGCGGCCTCTTCATCGGCGACGATTGCCTGCTCGGCTGGAATACGCAGTTCGTGGACGACAACTTCCACACCGTCGCATCTGCGGGCATCCGGCCGGCGCCTACTGCCGGGGAGATCCGGATCGGGAACCGCGTCTGGGTCGGCAACCACGCCATGATTGGGCGCGGCGTGCAGATCGCGGACGGCTGCGTTGTCGCTGCCGGATCCGTGGTGACAAGGCCCATACTCGAACCAGGCAGCCTCATCGCTGGTGTCCCTGCACGGGTGATCCGAACCGGCGTCGAATGGTACTGAGCTATTCCGCCAGCGCCTTCAGCACGTCGTTCGCGGCGGCCCGAACCTTTGTTCCCAACGGATACCCCACGTACTGCGTAAGAAAGATCGTCATTTCCTCCAGGTCCTCGGTGTGAAGGTCGCCTTTTGCGAGGCCGGCACGCATCTGGAGCCGGAGGATATTGTCATTTCCCTGGGCAGCAGCAACGCCGATTATCAGCAGCCGGCGGTCCCGCATCTCCAGGCCGGGACGCTGGTAGATGGCGCCGAAGAGGTCTTCGTACATGATGCGTTCCCAGTCGGACGGTTCCGCGTTGGCGGACATGGGGTACACGCGTTCGAACTGGGCACGGCCGATATCCAGCCGGGAATCATCAGACATGTGGCGCCTCCGTAGTTTTGGCGAAGCATACGCCGCACGTCGTACGCCCTGATCACCGTTAACGGTGAGCCTGGATCCGTGGCAGGACCTCGGCGACGAAGCGATCGTCGTTGAGCGTCAGGTGAAACATATCGATGCCAAGGTTGTGAAATTCAAGCATGCGTTGTTCGATTGTGGCCGGACTCCCGATCAGCCTGCTGGCGAACCCTTCGTTGGAATCAAGCGTCGTCAGAACGTCCGGACTCTCCTGCCACATACCCCGCGCGCCGGAAACCCGGTCGCGCCGTCGCACGACACGCACGGGATCGATATTCGCCGCCATGGTATCCACGACATCTTCGGCCTCCCTGTCTGTTTCGCGACAGAGTGGGATGGCGTAGAGGGCAAAGCGGACCGTGCGGCCCTGTGCCAGTCGAGGGTTGCGCCCCACTTGGCCACGGCTGCCGGGAGAAAGAACCCCGGATGGATGGCCGTGACCAGCCGGATGCGCGACGTAATCGCTGCGTAGTAGGCCGTCATAGCAAGGCAATCGAAGCTGGATGCTTCGATCTCTTCACCGGTACCCCACCATCGCTGCGCGACAAGGAGATGATCGATCCCGAGAGATTCGGCGCGCTCCACAGGCGTCGATAGCCGGGCGGCGAGATCCCCTCCTGACGCGGTCGCGAGCCCGGATTTACGTACATCGCCACGCGTGAGCTTCGGTCCGGCGATTGCCGTTGGCGCCCACGTGCAGGTGAGAATCCGGCTCATGATCGCTGCTGTGGCCGCGCCCAGGGGGATGAAGCAGTGCTGTCCGCCTCGTCAGCCGGTGCCCCACCTTCGGGTTGCCCTGAGCCGGTCCCGTTCGTCCCGTTCTCGGGCGCCGCGGGTCGCTCTGGTTTGGCGAACGCGGTTGTGTCGGCCCCGACCAGCGATGAGAGTCCCGACGCGGACTCCTCAGTCTGGGGAGCGCCCACGAACGCGGCTTCGAAGGGGCTCCGGGCCGTCTCTCGAACGCGCTTCCAGAGTTCCCCTTCGCCCGGGGCGACCAACCGGCCATCGACCAGTTCTTCAACCCGGTCGGCCATGTCCATGACAAGGCGATCGTGTGTGCAGGTCACGACCGTGAAGTCCTGTTCACGCGAAAGCGCCCGGAGGAGATTGAAGACGATTCTCGCGGTGGTGGAGTCGAGTTCGCCTGTGGGTTCGTCGGCAAGGATGAGGCGTGGACCGGTGGCGATCGCGCGGGCAATGGCGACGCGCTGCTGTTCGCCGCCAGAGAGCTCGTACGGACGATGATTCGCTCGCCGGGTAAGGCCAACGAGGTCGAGAGCGCTGCGTGCCATGCGCGTACGATCGCCGTGGCCGAAGCCAGCGATTCGCAGTGGGAGCTCGACATTCTCCTGTGCGGAAAGCAGTGGCAGCAATCCGAACGACTGGAAGATGAAACCCATATCGCGGCGGCGGAGCTTCGTCAGGTCGCGCTCGGAGAGGTTGTCGATCCGGTTGCCATCGAGGTAGACCTCTCCCGTTGTGGGCCGATCGAGGCCGGCGATGATGTTTAGCAGCGTGGTCTTGCCGGAGCCGGAGCGGCCGATAAGCGCGACGAACTGCCGCGGTTCGACCGAGATGTCGATGCCCTGAAGCGCCTGGACATCTTCTGAGCCGAGCTTGAAGAGCCTGGTGACACCACGGACTTCAATTGAAGCGGCCGTCATCTCCGCTCCTCGCGCCCGGCCGGTTCGGGGAGCACCTGGACGTGGCCCTCTTCCAGGGCGACTCTCGCTCGCTCCGAGATGTGCAGCGACTCGAGGAACTCGCGCGGTATCTGTAGCCGTCCGGCGGCGTCGACGAGCACGTACTCCTCGTGGACGACCCGCGTCACATTTCCGTCCGCCCGCGTACGCCGGAAGATTTCGGTGCTGGTGCGGCCGTCACGTATTGCAACCACCCGGTCGACCTGGGCGGCTATCGCCGGGTCGTGGGTGACGATGATGATGGTGACGCCAAAGCGGCGGTTGAGGTCTCCGAAAAGCTCAAAGATGGCCGACGAGCCGACCGTGTCCAGCTCGCCCGTCGGTTCATCAGCGAGGAGGAGCGGCGGATCGTTGGATAGCGCCACGGCGATGGAGACACGTTGTTGCTCGCCGCCGGAGAGCTGACTCGGCTTGTGCGTGAGCCGGTGGCTCAGGCCAACTGCGTCCAGCAGCTCGATCGCCCGCTCACGGGCTTCCTTCTTCGGTTTACCGGCAAGGATCATGGGGACCTCGACGTTCTGCACGGAGTCGAGGTACGGGACAAGGTTACGGCCGGTCTGCTGCCAGATAAACCCGACAGCACGGCGGCGGTACTCAACCATTTCGCCCTGGGAAAGTGTGAGCAGGTCACGTCCACCGACGTAAGCCCTACCGGCACTTGGCTGGTCGAGGCCCGCCAGGATGTTGAGTAGGGTGCTCTTGCCCGAACCAGATGCGCCAACGATCGCCATCAACTCTCCGGGCCGGACCTTGAGGTCGAGCCCGCGCAACGCGACAACCTCGAGATCGGCGATCTTATATATCTTGAAGAGGTCTTCGCACTGGATATAAAGGCGTTCCCCTGGGCTCCCGGGGAGGTTACCTTCCAGCTCGGCTCGGAGGTCGTGACTCACAGTTCGCCCATCCTAAGCGCGCGGCTCACTGCGAGCCGGGAGTACAGCGCGACAAGGGCGACGACGGTACTCGCGACAACCAGACCGAGCAATGCGTAGACCGTGGCGACCGTCTGCCAGTTGACCACCGACTGCAGCGGCGGCAGCGGCGCCCGCCCCTCTTCCGTGAGGCCCATGTAATCGATCATGAGGCGGCTGAGGGGGAACCCGAGGAGCGTACCGGCAAGCATGCCAGCTACTACGACCGAGACCTGCTCAAAGGAAACGACAGCGAGGATCTGGCGCCCGGAGAGCCCCATCGTCCGAAGGATGGCGAATTCGAGTGACCGCTCCTGGGCGCCCAGGCTGGCGTAGGTGACGAAGCCCAGGGCGCTGACCAGCAGCACGGCGGCAAAGGAAAGGAACAGAATGCCTTCCCAGCTGGCAGCGATCAGAGGATCCCCCGCCTGATCCTGCAGAATGGCGGCTCGATCGAACACTGCCTGCGCGTTGACGCCACGATCGGCGAGTGATTCGACGGTGACGGGTGATGTACCGCGACTGCCGAACCACACCTCGTTCGGATACACGTTGCCACCCGCGCCCGGCATGCGGGTCGCGGTGTCCCGAAGCGCATCAGATTCAGCGACAAACAGCCCAACGCCCTTAGCCGGATCGTATGTGGGGAACAGATCGAACGTCCCCGCAATGCGGACCGTAACGTACTGGCTGTTCAGGAAAATCAGCAGCTCTGCGCCAACGCCAACGCCGTTTCGGTCGAGGAACGCAGCATCGGCCAACACCGGTAGCGGCCGGGAATCGCGAATTGTGCGGAACGAGACGAGCGGCGAACCGCCACGTCCCCGAATGAACGAGAGACGAGCGGCAAACCCGGAACGGCCGCCGGATATGGTGGCCCGTGCGAGGACCCCGGGGTCACCGGCCTGGCTGATGCCCTTGATCAGCTCATACCGGCTTATGTCGTCAAACGTCTCGATCGTTGCGCCGCCGGGAAGGCCCTGAAAGCTCCAGCCTGGATTCTCCGAGAACACGGTGGCGTCGATCTCACCAAACGTCTGGAGGTCGTCAATGAGGACGGTGACCTGTTCGGAAACAGTCGGCGGCGCGCCCGGAAGTGAAAGGAAGAAGCCGTCGAACGTCCACTTTCGCTCAGTGGCAGCCGGCTGTAACTGAGCGGGGCGGACCGAGAGGGGTCTGGTTAAGTCGGCGATGTAGAACTGCCAGCGCTCGGGGTCCTGCTCGCGTTCTGTGACCAGGCGGTACTCCCAGATGGCGCCATCCTTATCGCGAAGGCGGACACCCATCGGTGACAGCCGGGAGGGAAGCGGGTTCTGCACCCACACGCCAATGAAGCGGCTTCCATCGGGGATGGTCATGCCGGCTGGAGCATCCACCGGGTCCTGTTCCAGCTCACGAAGTAGTCCGCCCGGGGACTTCGATGCGTAGTCATCCCTCCAGAGGAGGACAGGCACGATCGCTGCCGGGTCCACGCCGACCATGTCGATGCGCTCGGAGGTAAACCGCGTCGAGTTGTACGAGCCATCCAGCCGCAGCACGGCCGTTCCTTGCGTCGCGCCCGTAACCCGCCCGATTTGCTCCACGAGATTCGGCCCGGGGATCGGTCCCGGCTGCCGGATATCCGAGATCCGCAGCTCGGCTCCGGCTGTATAGCCAGCACGATCCTGGTAGCCACGTTCAAGCGTCGAACGGAATCCGGCGGCGAACATTCCCACCGCGGTGGCGAGTATCAGGAGCAGAATGAGGCGGCTGTGCTGCAACGGGCTACGCGCCATGCGTGTTAGAGCGACGGAGACACTCGGACCGTTCAACGGGCGACTGATGAAGAGCAGTGCTCGCAAGAACAGCGGAAACAGCCGCAGAAAAACGAGTGCGACCATGAGCATGAACAGCGTCGGTGTCGCGAGGAGAACGGGATCGACGGAAAGGTCCCCGAACAGGCTCTCCGTGAGAAACGACCCGCGCTGGCGCAGCTGATAGAACGCGAACGCGCCAACGGCTATGAGCACGAGGTCGAGGTAGTACCGCAAGAATGCGGACTGGGCAGGAGGCCGTGAGATCTGCTGTTTGTAGTTGGTGATGCTCAAGCTGCTGGCACGATAGGCAGGCAACAGGAGCGCACCGAGGGCGAGCAGCCCCCCTAGTGCCGCGAGTCCGAATGCCAGGGGCGTCAGCCGGACGCTGAGCAGGTCGCCGCCGCTCAGTTCGTCGAAGGACGGTGTGAGCCCAAGGACACTGATGCCACCCCAGGCGACAAGCGGGCCCAGGAGAGTGGCAAGTAACGCAATCCCGACGCCCTCGATCGCGAAGATGGTCATGACCTGCGATGTGCCCGCTCCCCGGCTCTTCAGCAGCGCGATCTCACCCGTCTGCCGATCGACCACCATCGTCGACACCATGATGAGGTAGAAGAGCACGATGCCAACGATCTGGAGCATGAGAGCGAAGAGCGGTAGCCGCGTGAAAAAGAGCTTCTCGCGATAAGACTCGATAACGTTCGCCAGGTTTGTCTCAACGCGTGTGATTCGCAGGCGCGCCTGTGCGTCACCTGAGAGACCAAGGACCTGATCTTCGACAAACCTCGCATTGGAGCTGTCGATGGCGCCGAGGTCGGTGCGCACGTAGGTTTCGAGCGTCCCGTCCATGTCGGGCAAGTAGGTTCCGACGGCATCTATGACGGAAGATCGCTCGGCGAAGAATGGATAGGTCGACCAGGAATTCTCCGTGATGAGAAACCGGTCTGAGTCGCCATACCAATAGGGATCCTTTGGGTCGATCGGCTCCACTATCCCAACAACACGGACACGAACAGGGTCGACGGGGCGCCAGTGGGGATGGAGGTCGAACTCCTGCCGGAGGCTGACTCCGAGCAGTTCGGCCGATGCTCGGCCGATCCAGACATCGATGGCCGGGGGCGCCCCATCGGGCGCCGGGGGACTCACGGGCAGCGGATCTCCCGCAACCAGGCGGACGTGTTCGGCAAGCCGGTCGTAAAACTGGAAGTGTGCACGGGGCCGGTTGTCCTCCTCCGGGACGGATTCACCCACGCTTGCCGGGAAGAAGGTGGCGGAACGGCCGTACTGGATGACATCGCGTTGGAACGAGCTGGTCCGGTTTGCAACCAGTTCGTCCGTCGTTTTCAGGAGGGCCGCGAATTCTGACGGGTTAAAACGCTGGCTCGTGCTCTGCACGAAGATATCGACGGATTGCTCGGGCTGGGTTCGGAGCTGATGGGAGAGGCCGAGATCGCGGACCGTATCGGAATACAGGACAACTGCGGAGAGGAGCGCCGCGCAAAGCACAGCGCCGAACGCCATGGCAACGCCGAGCCGCCAATGGCCGAGGCTCCGCTGGCCGACCATACGGACCACGGCGGCGAGGTTACCCACATCTCCTCCTGAGCAGCCCGAAGCCTACAGGGTCGGCGAAGGTGCGAACAGGCAGTCGCGGCCTGTCTAACGAGCCGCTAGGCTTTGGCCTGCTCGCATGGGATCGATTGTCGTGCTCGCTCTGAAGCAGCTGGTTTCTGCGCGCGGCCTCGCCGCCGTGCTGGGGCTCGGCGTCGTGGTGGCAGGCACGCTGCTGGCCGCGGGGCCGATCTACGCCCGTTCAATGGCAGACCTGGGCCTCACCTACACCATCCAGACCGAGCTGGAAGGACGCTCCACCAGCCGGGTGGAGTTTCCGGCAGTGCCGCTTCAATCCACAGAAGGCAAGGCGCTGCAAGAGACAGTCGAGCGCCGGATCGATGAGCGGATCGGCTGGTTTACGGCTGAGATTCAGCGTGGCACCCGGCTGGGGCGCTTCGCGATCCGGAAGGATACTGAAAGCGAAGCGGCAAAGCGTGCGCCACCGCAGGGAGAACTCGCCGGCTTCGAAGGCTGGCGCGACCACGTGACCTTGCTGAGCGGCACTTTTCCCGAGCGACGCACGGACACCGTGATCGAGGCAGTCCTGAGCCAGCCTTCGGCCCGGGCGTCTGGCGTGGCGGTCGGCGACATGCTGACCATGACCCAGGAATTCGATAACTGTGAGCGCGACCTGCCGCCCGAGGGCATCCCGCCCCCACCCCCACCCTGCCCTATCACGGAGCGCGTGGAGTTCACGTTCCCCGTCCTCATCACCGGGATAGTCGAACCGGCCGATGCGCAAGACCCGTTCTGGCCCGGGACAGCGAGCCGTTATTTCCTGCCGTACTACCTTCCCATCGAGGGGATTGGCCCGACGGTCGTCCTCCTCACCGGGCGCGACGTGTTGATTGAGGATTTTGGATCGCGGTTCCCAAACTATCGCGCGTACGACACCTGGAGCGTCCGCGCGAACCCCGAACAGCTCACACGCACGAACTTCGAACGGGCGCGAGACGACCTGATCGGGCTCTACGACGAACTGGAACCATACGGCGCATATGCCGTCAGCCCGCTGCGCGACACGCTCATCCGCTACGGACGGTCGGCCGACTACCAGCAGGTGCCGCTACTCGTGCTCCTGCTGGAGATCACGGGCATCGCGCTGTTCTACATTGGGCTCGTCGCGACGGTGCTTATTGAGCGGCAATCAGCAGAGATCGGGCTACTCCGCGGCAGAGGTGCGAGCATCTGGCAGATACTGTTCATATACCTCGTACAGGGGCTGGTGCTCGGCATCCCGGTGCTGATTTTCGCTCCGTTCCTCGCCGGCGGGGCAACGGCACTGCTCGGACTCACGCCCGTGTTCCGGGATGTGACGGGCGGCGACATGCTCCCGGTGACGATTGTGCCGTCGGCGTTTGGGGCGGCTGCCGTCGGGATCGCGCTTTCGATGTGTGCGCTGCTCTTGCCCGCGTATATCACCGCTCGCCGCAGCGTCGGCGCACTGCGCAGGGGCCTTTCCCGGCCGGAGGCATCGTTCTTCCAGCGCTACTTCCTGGACCTGGCACTGGCGGGCGCCGCGGTGCTGCTGTTGGTGGAACTACGGCAGCGCGGCTCCGTATTCACGCCATCGTCGACGGGCGGCGTGAGCAGCGACCCGCTGTTGCTGGCTTCGCCCGCGTTGGCGCTGCTCGCAGCAGGCGCACTCATCCTGCGCTTCTACCCTCTGCTGCTCCGATTCATCGCATGGAGCACCCGTCTTGTGAGTGGACCTTCGGCAGCACTGGCGCTTGTCCAGGTCGTTCGAAATGCGGGCCAGTACACGCGCCTCACGCTACTCCTGATGATGGCGGTGGCGGTTGGAACATTCGCGGCCAGCTATACGGCCACGGCTGACAGGTCGTATGAAGACCGCGCCAACCACGAGGCCGGAGTTGACGTGCGTGCGTTCACTCGCAGCAATTCGCAGCTCAACGGTACCGAGCCGGACCAGTTCGAGGAGCTAGCCGAAGCACTCCCAGGCGTCACCCGGGCCAGCACGGTCGTGCGAATCCAGGGCGGAATTGCCGCGCCGGGCACCACGATCAACCAGTTCCAGATTCTCGGCGTCGACCCGGTCGCCGCTGCTGAGATGCTCACCTTCCGCGAGGACCTCGCCGAACGGCCAGTCGACCGCCTGATGCAATCAATTGAGAGTGCGAACACGGTCGCCGGGCATCAACTTCCGGCGGGGACAACATCTATTGCCGCCTTTGCCCGGACCGACACGGTGCTCGGCGGGCTCACATTGCGGGCCGGCATCGTGAACGCCAGGGGCGACTACGCACTGGTCGAACTCGGCGACCTGGACAATCTCGACACCCAGTGGCAGGAGGTTCGGGGCGACCTGAAGCTGGTCTCGATCCTCCCAATTGAGCCGCTGACACTTGTCTCGCTCGTTGTCACGGGAACGTCGACGCGCGCGGGAGGGCCGTCTCTGTTTTTGGACGATGTCTCAGCGACGGGCGGCGACGGCCGGGCAGTGATCCTCGAGAATTTCGACGGGGCGCCCGCGTGGTCGCGCTTCCCATCGGTCGCGCCCGTGCAAGACGAATTCGAGATGACTACGGAGCAGCCCCGAAGCGGAACAACTTCCGCGCGCATCGGCGTTCGCGCGAACGTGCAGGACGAGGTTCGCGGCATCTACATGTCCGGCTTCCTCACGCCGCTTCCCGTCATTGTCAGCGAGTCGTTCCTCGCCGCATCTGGTGCGACAACGGGATCGACCGTCCTGCTTCGTGCGGGTGGCGTCCTCGTGCCCACGGTAGTCCGTGCAACTTTCGAGCTCTTTCCCACCACCGTGAGTCACGACGGTCCGGTAGTAGTCTTTGACCGGGACCGGCTCCTCTACTGGTTGGACGTGGGCGATCCGGGATATTCCCTGAGCACGGAGCCTTCTGAAATCTGGCTGTCGGTCGCGGAGGGCGCGGACCTTGGACCTCTCGAAGAGGCCCTGGGCCGCGATCCGTTCCGGCTCGACCAGTTTGTATCGCGACAGCAGGCTCTTGACGCGGCGACACGGAACCCGCTCATCGCAGCAAGCGGTAGCGGCATCTTGCTGGCCGCCTTCGTGGCTGTAATGGGTCTCGTCGCGGCAGCGTTGCTGACATCCTTGCTCGCGGCCGTCCGTCGCAGAAGAGTCGAATTCGCGGTGGTCCAGGCAATTGGGCTTACGAAGCGACAGCTTCTGGCGATGCTGGCACTTGAATACGCGGTGGTGTTCGCCATGGGGATCGGAGCAGGCGTCGTCATGGGGATGTTCGTCAGCGACCAGATGCTCTCATTCCTTGACGTGACGGAAACGGGAGACCGGATCGAGCCGTCGTTCATCCTTCAGACGCAGTGGCTAATCGTGGGCCTGGGGGTGGGACTTGTCGCAGCCGTGTTCTCGGCCGCGCTATGGTTGGCATCCCGATCGGTCGGTCGCGGCACAGAAGCGGCCGCGTTGCGAACCGAGTAAGTGCACCGGCTAGGTGGTCTCGGCGGCCGCACCTCGTTCCAGGAGTGCTTCTATTGCCCCTGGCCCAAGGCCCGCCTCCGCGAGAAGGATGCGTGTATGTTCGCCCAGCCGGGGCGACGCGGGCCCAGTCGTGAGCGGCGACACTGAGAATCGTACAGGCGGTGCGACCACTGTGTGTCCACCAAGCAGGGAGTGTTCCAGACGCTCGACGAAGCCGTTGGCGAGGACCTGCGGGTCGTCGAGCATCTCTTCGCGCAGCCGCATAGGTGCTGCCGGAATGCCGATCCGCCCAAACTCATCCAGCCAATGCGCTACCGGTGCGCTGCGCAACGACGATTCGACCGCGGCCACCGTCGCTTCGACATGCGCGCGGGCATCCTCGGGTTGCCACCCGGGTTCGGTGACCCATGGGTCTTCGATGCCGAGCAGCGCAATCATTTTCAACCGGAGCGGCTGGGAGAGGGCGGCGACGGCAAGCGCCCCGTCGGCGGCGCGGAGAATGCCGTAGTAGGCACGCGACACCACAAAAGGCGACCGGGCGAGCCGTTCTTCGAGTATGTCCGCCCACGTCTGCCCTACAACAAAGGCTCGACGGAGGTATTCCACGAACGCTGGCCGCCACTCGTCGATAACGTCGATATGATTCACAGCGTTGTTCTGCAGGACAAGCGCAGCCTGGAGCAAGGAGACATCGAGACGTTGCCCCGCACCAGTGCGCTCACGGTGGTAGAGCGCCGTCGAGACGCCCCACGCGAGGAGCAGACCGGCGGCGTAGTCAATGATCGGCGCCTCTGGGAGCACGGGCCCATGCTCGGTAAGGGCCGCCATTCCGGAGTAGGCGGCGAGGACAACGTCCATGCCTGGAGCGCCCGCCATGGGGCCTTTTAGGCCGTAGGCGGTGTTCTCCGCGTAGATGAGCCGGGGGTTCTCCCGGGATAGCGTGGCATAATCAAGGCCCAGGGCTTCAGCACGGCCGGGCCGGAAGTTGGCCACGACGATGTCGGCGGTCGCGGCAAGCACCCGGACTGCGCCCAGTGCTTCGAGGTCGCCCAGATCGACCGCGATTGAACGCTTGCCCCGGTTCTTGTTCAGAAACTGACGGCCCTCGCCGGGGATGATGGGGCCATTACGCCTCGTCTCATCACCGGTGACATCCTCCACTTTGATGACGTCCGCGCCGCCATCGGCCAGCAATTGCCCACAGTATGGCGCGGCAATGAAGCGTCCGAATTCGACGACGCGGAGGCCAGAAAACGGCCCATCAGCCACGAGGCAGCCCAAGCCCGCGCGTAGCGATGATGTTCCGCATGATTTCGCTGGTGCCCTGCCCGGCAGTGGCCGGGATGGCTGCAACGTGCCGGCTGCCCCAGCCGGAATCCCACGGACCATCGCGAACCACAAGCGCCGCGGGACCGAGCGCATTCACGACCAACGAGCAGATGCGCTGCGTTGTTTCGCTGGCAAGAAGCTTGATGATCGAGACTTCGTAGTTGGGTGACGCACCTGACGAACGAAGCCAGGCGACGCGGTAGGACAAAAGCCTTGCAACGTTGACCGTGATGGCGAGGTCCGCGAGGCCCATGCGCGCCGCCTCAGAGGTTACGCCGGCCCCTCGGAACGAGCGGGCCGCCGCATCGAGCAATCGGCGAAGATTGCCGATGTGCGCGCCGCCCGACCGCTCGAGGTCCATCGTAAAGGCGTTGATGTACCAGCCGCGGTTCTGTTCGCCGACGAGGTTGTCGACCGGGACGCGGACATCGGTGAAGAAGATCTTATTGAAGTGGTGCCGTCCAAGGGGGTCGACCAGCGGCTGAATGTCGACGCCGGGCGAGTTGAGCGGGACGACGACCATCGAGATCCCGCGATGCTTCGGTGCTTGCGGGTCCGTGCGCACGACGGTCCAGAGGTAGTCCGAGTAGTGTGCCCCGGAGGTATATTTCTTTTCGCCGTTGAGGACGAATTCGTCGCCATCCCGCACCGCCCGGGCTTCGACGCCCGCGAGGTCGGAGCCGGCGTTCGGTTCGGACAAGCCCATGGCGAATGAAATTTCACCGCGACTCACTCCCGGGAGGAAGCGAGCCTTCTGCTCTTCGGTGCCGAACGCCATGATCGACGGCCCAACCTGCTGGATCGCGCGGCGATGTTGTTCCTGGGGCACACCAGCGTAGGCCATCTCCTCCATATAGATCGCCTGTTCGACGAGGCCCTTGTCGCGGCCGCCGTAGGCCTCCGGCCATGCGATCCCGAGGAGTCCGCGTTCGGCTGCGGCGCGGCTGAAGCTCGGGGACCATTCCGGGAGTTCCGTGGATTCATGGTGCGCCCAGAATTGCGGCGTTAACGTTTCGCCAAGGAACGTGGAGACCTCGTTCCGAAAATCGTCCTGTTCTGGAGTGAAGCTGAATCGCATCTGCGAATCCTTTCAGGAGTTCGGCCGGACCACGCCTGCAATCCCTCAGGCACGTCCTAGCCAACGATGACGGGAAGCCACAGGAGTGCGCCGGGCATATCACTGTCGAACTCGCCCGCGATCTGGTCCCCTTCACGCATGTCGGTGATCGACGCGGGTTCGATGCGATAGAGCCGCGCCGGCGCTTCGAGGCCCGTGGTGACGCGGATCTCGCCGGTTGGTCCGACGATCGTAATCACATTGTCTTCAACACGGAGGACTGGCCCGCCAAGGATTGGCCGCGCCCGCGGGTCCCGCAACGGCTCGTGCCCCGCGAACCCTGCCGGAGAACGGGCAACACCAGCGTCCCCGGGTGTGACGGCCCCGGGAAGGATTACGAGACTCAGAATCGAGAAGTTCTTCACATCATTCGGTACACCGACGACAGTAAGCCAGTCCCCGGGCACGACATCGGCAAGAGCAATCGGCTGGAGCCGCTCGATGGCGGCAGCGGCGGGGACGTTGAGTTCCTGTTCCGACGTCCCGGCCCTCGTCTGACGGACGATTACCAGTCGCGCGCCGTCGATAAGCTTGATGTCAGCGGCAGAGACCGGTACGGAGGGGGGCGACTGAAACGGCGGTGCTTCCGGCGGGACATCGCCGGCGCCGACCGACTGTGAGAGCAGGACGATCCCGCCGAGCACGGCAAGCAACAGCACGCCCCCGGCGAGAGGACCCCACGCCCCGCGTAGCATCGAGACGTACTGCACGCGCGCATCATAGCGGGGAGGCGGCCGATGGGATTCCCAGGGGGCCTAGCGTAGGATGGGTGCACGCCGGCCAAGCGCCGGGCGGAGGTCGCAATGAGCCGGAGAAGCTACTGGGGATGGGGGCTGGAGTCCGACGAACCCACCGAAGAACAGCGCATCCAGGCGGCCGAGCGGCAATCGCTGCGTTTCGGGCGCACGCTTGAAGTCCCGCCGAGGCCCGATCTGGACAGCGTGGAAATGCGGGCGCCGCGCATGCGGGCACCGGCAACGCTGGCTCACCTGCTCACGGACGACAAGCACGAACGGGCCTCCCACAGTTATGGGAAGTCGTTCCGCGACAAGTTGCGGGCGTTTCGTGGCCAATTCCCCAACCCACCAGACCTGGTCGCCCTCCCCAAATCGGAAGACGACGTCCGCGCCGTACTCGAATGGTGTGATGGGCAGGGGTATGTCGCCATTCCTTACGGCGGCGGTTCGTCCGTGGTCGGTGGCGTCGAGCCTCCCGGTGCATCGAAAGGGATCGTGACACTCGACCTCCGGGAGATGAACCAGGTCATGGAAGTGGACCCCATCTCACGCGCCGCTCGCATCCAGGCAGGCGTGCTCGGGCCCGACCTCGAAACACAGCTCCGCCCACACGGATTCACACTGCGCCACTATCCCCAGAGCTTCGAGTGGTCGACCCTTGGTGGCTGGATCGTCACGCGTTCGGGCGGGCACTACGCGACGAACGGGACGCACATCGACGACTTCGTGGAATCAGTGCGGATGCTGACGCCCCGTGGCCCATGGGAGTCCCGGCGGCTCCCCGGCAGCGGCGCCGGGCCGAGTCCAGACAGGATGATCCTTGGAAGCGAGGGCATCCTCGGCGTGGTCACAGAGGCGTGGATGCGGATCCAGGGGCGCCCGGTGTTCCGAGGTTCGGCAAGCGTCACCTTCGCAACCTGGGAGGCGGCGGCCCTCGCCTGCAAGGCAGTCGTGCAGGCAAAGCTGTGGCCGGCGAACGCGCGCATCCTCGATCCCGTGGAAGCCGGCAACTCTGCCGGACTCGACGGCACACATGCGATCCTCATTCTTGGCTTCGAATCCGCCGATGTCCCGGTCGGCCACCTCCTGCAGCAGGCGATGGACCTGGCGAAAGAAGCAGGCGGCACAATCGACGAAGCGAGTGTCCGGGTCGTCGATAACCCGGTGGAAACCACGGACGCCGGCCGCCAGGGCGCGGTGGGCGAGTGGCGAAATTCGTTCATCCGCGGGCCTTACAACGGGAACATGACGATGGGCCTGGGCATGGTTGGAGACACGTTCGAGACATCAATCACATGGGATCGCTGGCCAGACTTCGACCGCAACGTACGTGCTGCCATGACCGAAGCGCTCCAGCGCGTCTGCGGTGGCGGCACGCTCTCGTGCCGGTTCACGCATGTCTATCCCGACGGGCCTGCGCCGTACTACACGTTCTCGGGACTGGGGAAGCCGGGAGGCGAATTCGAGATGTGGGCGCAGCTGAAAAAGGCAGCCTCCGATGCCGTGATGGCCAACGGCGGCACGATTACGCACCATCACGCGGTGGGTCGCGACCACCGGCCGTGGTACGACATCCAGCGCCCGGATGTGTTCGCGGAGGCACTGCGCGCGGCGAAGAAGGCCGTCGATCCGAACGGGGTCTTGAATCCTGGGGTGCTCATCGACCCGTAAACGGCCACGGAGGACACCTTGGCGACTGGAAGGATCAGCTGGACGGACCTCACCGTTGCGGATGCGACCAGCATCCGGGACTTCTATTCGGCGGTCGTTGGATGGCGTTCGGAAGACGTGGACATGGGGGGCTACACCGATTTCGGTATGGTCCCTTCCGGCGAAGCTGATGCTGTGGCTGGTATCTGCCATGCACGTGGCCAGAACGCCGAGATCCCGCCCGTGTGGCTCGTGTACATCAGCGTGGAGAACCTGGTGGCGAGTCTCGACGAGGCGACAAAGCTCGGTGCCACCGTCATCGACGGACCTCGCATGGCGGAAGAGGGCGGCGGCTTCGCGGTCATCCGCGACCCCGCGGGAGCGGTTTGTGCGCTCTACCAGGAAGCGCCGGGCCGTTAGCTTCTTGGCGGCAGGGAACGCGATCACGCTGGCTGATCAAACTTCGACGAAAACCTCGTCCCCTTCGTTCACGGTGCCGGGCGTTAGGACCGAGCCGTATACGCCGGCGTAGGCTTCGTTTTCGCGAGCAACGGCAGCGAGCACCGGAGTGACCGGAGCCCCTCCATGTGGCGCGAGCGTGATCATGGCGCAGCGCTTATCTTTCTCCGTGATCGCAACACGGGCACCATCGCCTAAACGAAGCACCTTTCCGACCCATTCGTTTTCCTGAAATGGCCTGTTGCCACCCGTTTCTACATAGAAGTTCATACGGAAACGCCCTGGTTCCGGGGGGGTCTGGCTCAGCTCCGCGATGCCATTGACCGTCGCATTCGTCATGAAAGTGATCGCGGCGACATCAAAACTGCCCCGATAATTGGGGAGGAAGTAAATCTCGCGGCCAGACTCGCGTTCGAGTTCGGATTTCAGCTCATCGCTGCCGACGGCGAAGCGTCCGCCTGACGGTGTCCGGACGAAGAGTGAGGGCCTACCGCCATCGCCGGTTTCCCATTCGGGCCGATACTGGAGGATAGCGGCCATCTCGCGGCCAGTGAGCCAGGGGAACGGGCTGCGAGAGGTGGCCTGCACGTATGCAAACATGCGGTCGGCCGAAATGCCCTGGAGGGTGACCTCGGCGGAAGCGAGGCGTTCGCCGCCCATAGACTTCACGGGATAGCGCCAGGCGGAGGAAACGGTGCCAATTCGATTGAGTGCCATGCCGGTCATCCTACGCCGGCCTGCACAGCCCGTTACAGGTGTTCCTTCACCTTTTCGGCCAACGCGCGCGTAAATCCGACGGTGCTCGCGAGCTCTTCTACGCTTGCCTCCCTCACGCCGCGCACCGTACCGAACTTGCGGAGCAGCGCTTTCTTGCGCTTTGGCCCGATGCCCGGGATCGTATCGAGCGCGCTCTGGATCGCGGCCTTTGCACGGACCTGGCGGTGGAAGGTGATGGCAAAACGATGCGCTTCGTCGCGGAGCCGCTGGACGAGGAAGAGGCCTTCGGACGAACGCGGGAGGATGATCGGCTCGTCTTCGCCGGGCACGAAGATCTCTTCATGCTCCTTCGCGAGCCCCACAACCGGGATGTGGTGTACGCCGAGTTCGCGCATCGCCTGGGCAGCCGCACCAAGCTGCCCCTTTCCACCATCGATAATGACGAGGTCCGGGAGGTCCCAGGCGTCGGCCGATCGCGTGGGGGGCGTTGCGGCGTCTTCCGGGTCCGATTCGATGGTGGTCTGCACCCGCTTGAAGCGGCGCCGCATGATTTCCGCCATGGTCGCGAAGTCGTCGGCGCCGACAACAGTCTTCACACGGAAGCGCCGGTACTGGTTGGGCGCCGGTTTGCCATCGACGAAGACGACCATGCTTGAAACCGGGCTCGTTCCCTGGATGTTGGAGTTGTCGTAGCACTCGATGCGGCGAGGAATGTCCGGTAGTGAAAGCTCCTCTCGAAGCTGTTCCAGCGCCTGTTCCGTCTTGTTCGCGTCCGCCATCCATTTGATCTTCATCACCGAGAGCGCTTCGCCGGCATTGTCGTTGGCCATCTCTACCAGCCGGCGCTTCTCGCCGCGTTCGGGCAGGCGTATCTCGACGCTCGACCCACGCTTTTCGCTGAGCAACTCCTCCATCTCAGGGCGATCGTCCGGCTCCACAGGGACAACGATGAGGCGCGGGACGTACTGGGCGCTTTCGTAGAACTGGAGGAGGAAGTTCATCAGGACGGCAGCATCCGGTTCGCCCGTAACACCTTCGACGATGAAGTGGTCGCGGCCGATCATGTGGGTCCCGCGGACGAAAAAGACCTGGACGCATGCCTGGTCCCCGTCGCGGGAGAGGCCGAAGATGTCAAGGTCTTCGGAACGGGTGGTCGCCACCATCTGGCGTTCGACAGTGCGCTCCAACGAGCGCACCTGGTCGCGGATCATTGCGGCACGTTCAAATTCGAGACGCTCCGCAGCAGCCTCCATCTGGAGCCGCAGACGGCGAAGGACGTCGTCGGACTTGCCTTCAAGGAAGAGGACAACCTGGTCGATGACCTCGGCGTACTCGTCCGTCGTGCAGAACGATGTGCACGGGGCAATGCAGCGCTTGATGTAGTAGTCGAGGCAGGGGCGGGGATCCTTCCCTGTGATCTCCTTCGTGCAGGAGCGCCACGGGAAGAGTTTCTTGACGAGGTCGAGCGTGGCCCGGACCGAACCGGCACTGGCGTACGGTCCGAAATAGCGGGCGCCGTCTTTCTCAATGCGCCGAGTGATATAGACGCGGGGCCAGGGATTCTGAAGGTCGATCTTCAGGTATGGATACCGCTTGTCGTCCTTCAGGCGAATGTTGAAGAACGGCTGATGCCGTTTGATCAGCGTGGCTTCCAGAAGCAACGCCTCGCCAACGGTGCCGACGACGATGTACTCGAAGTCCTCGATCTGCTGGCGAAGTGCCCGTGTCTTCGGTTCCATCCCGCGAGGCGAACCGAAGTACGAGCGGACACGGTCTTTGAGGCGCGCCGCCTTGCCGACGTAGATTACGTCGCCATCGGCATCCCGCATGATGTAGACACCGGGTCGCGCGGGCAGAGCTGCAAGCTGCTTCTGAATCTTCTCGGACACGGTCGTGGAGGCCACGTTTCCAGTGTAGCCTCGCGGCGCGGTTCAGCGCCGCACCATTGCCGAGCCCACTGACACCATCCCGTCAGCAGCAATCACAGCCGAAGGCAGTGTCCGCCGGGCTTAGATAGCACACTCACCTTCGCCACGCTGAAGCACATACAGGTCGAGCTTTCCCCAGTCCATGAACATGCCTTGATTGTCGTCCGTAAACTCGCCGGGGAGTGCCAGGTCCTGGACTGCAGCTTCGAACGGCGTGGGTCCGATTCGGTCGAACGTGGCGTTGAAAACCTCACCGGGTTGCCGCTGCGCTTCGTAGACGCCCAGGATGCGTTCGGCGGCTTCCGGGGCACGCTTGGCGGGCATCCGCACTTTCAGCTGCTGCCCGAAGCGGACTTCGTCGCCCTGGTACGAGCCGCCAAGGAAAACGTGATACGCCGGCAGCTGCTGGCCATCGACCTTCATGGCGGCCCCATGGAAGCCAATGTTTGCGAGGTGATGCTGGCCGCATCCGTTGGGACAGCCACTCATCTTCACGTGCACCTGCTCTGTGAGCGGGTCGGTAATCCCGAGCTTCCCGATCCGCTCCTCGATAGCACGGTTGAGGCCCATTGACGACGTGATCCCGAGCTTGCACGAATCGGTGCCGGGGCAGCTGACGACGTCGGTGATGGTTTCCGCACCGGCCTCTGCAAGACGGAGGGCGCCGAGCCGCTGCCAGACTTCGTACAGGCTTTCATTACGGATCCAGCGCAGCACGATGTTTTGTTGCACGGACATGCGGGCGCGGCCGCCGCAGTACTCGCGCATGATGCTTGCAAGGCCATGGAACTGTTCCGGAGTAAGGTCGCCGCGAGGCACCTTCACCTGCAGCGTACTAAAGCCGTCCTGGCGCTGGGCCCGGACGTTGTGGGCAGCGAATTTTTCAAACTCAGCGCGGTTCCCGTCGGGCTGCGCATAGGAGGATCTCGGTGCAGGGGCCGTCGCTGCTTCGTCATCGATGTGGAGGAGCCTGCCGGGCGAGAAGTCCCGGCCATTCACCCAGTCACCGCTGAGCTCCTCGTCTACCATCCGGCGAAACTCGTCGATGCCCACGCGGTCGACAAGGAACTTGAGGCGAGCCTTGGCGCGGTTCTTTCGGAGTTCATCTGCCCGGTTGAAGATGCGGAGCACTGCCTCCGAGATCTTCAGGTACTCGTCCATCGAAGCGAACTCATAAAGCACGTATCCACTGCGAGGCATGATGCTGGTGCCGCCGCCGGTGCGTACTTCGAAGCCCTTCACTCCGTCGCGGATGCGAGGCATGAAGCCAAGGTCGTGGATCCAGGTGATGGCCTCGTCGTTTTCGTCAGCCGTGAAAGCGACCTTGCACTTGCGTGGCAGAAGCTGCGTCAGCGGATTGCGCAAGAAGAAGCGTGCAAAGGCCGCCGCATACGGCGTAGGGTCGAACAGTTCGAGCGGGCTAACGCCGGCCCACGGGTCGCCGGTGACGTTACGGACCGTGTTGCCGCAGGCTTCACGTGTCGAGACGCCCGCGCGGCCGAGGACACGGAGCACTTCCGTGGCCTTGCGCAGCGGAACATGGTGATACTGGATGTTCTGACGCGTGGTGATGTGGCCCCGGCGAAGAGGGGCGAACCGTTCTGCGACGTCGCCGAAGGCATCCATCTGGTCTGGCGTGACGCCGCCAAAGGGAAGCTTGCAGCGGATCATCTGTACCCCAGGCTGGCGTTGGCCGTAGACGCCCTGTTTGAGCCGGAAGCCGATGAACTGGTTCTCTTCCCACTCACCGGCGAGGTACCGGGTGGCCTCCGTTTCGAAGTCCTCGAGTTCTCCTTCGAGGATCGAAAGCACCTTCCCGGGCTCATTGGTGTAGACGATGGTTTCGACTTGCGGCATTGGACACTCCCTCGCTCGATTTGACGAGCCTACCAGAAAACTCGATTGACTTACTGCACTTCAGTTGTTGCCGCAGTTTAGCAAAGTTGATAAAGTTGAGCTACTCACTCCACATTTTCGTAAGCAGGCACGGATGGCAGGCTCGACGGCCTTATCGGAAGCATCAATCTCCGCGCTGACCACGCGACTCGAACAGGAGAACCCGGAAGCGATCGTCCGCTGGGCGATCGAGACCTTCGGCGACGGTGTTTCGATCGGTGCCAGCTTTGGCGGCGTCACGGGAATGGCAATCCTGCACATGGCCGCGACGCTGAAGCCAGACGTTCACGTCTTCGTCCTGGACACGGATTACCTGTTCGAAGAGACGCACGAGACAATGCGACAAGCGGTCTCCAGCCTCGACCTCACGAACGTACAGGTCTACAAGTCGAAATTGAACCACGAGGTGCAGGCGGCCAAGCATGGCTCCGCGCTCTGGATGCGGAACCCCGACCTCTGCTGCGAAATTCGCAAGGTGGAACCAAATCGCAGGGCCCTCGCTGGCAAGACCTGCTGGCTTTCGGGGTTGCGGCGGGACCAGTCTGAAGGCCGGGCGTCAGTGCCGATCGTCGAGTGGAACAACAAGTTCGGCGTCTTGAAGGTGAACCCGCTCGCGAACTGGACGGAGGCGCAAACGTGGGACTACGTGGTAAAGCACGAAGTTCCGTATAACCCGCTGCTGAACCAGGGCTACACGAGCATTGGCTGTTTTAACTGCACGCTGCCCGGCGTTCAGGGACGTGCCGGGCGCTGGGCAGGCTTCGACAAAGACGAATGCGGGCTTCACACCAGTTGAGCACGGGCGCCGGCGAGGCATTAAACGGAATTGGCGCCACGGAACGCCTGGCGGAACAGGGCTTCGTCGTCTGGTTTACGGGTCTCTCTGGATCAGGAAAGTCGACCCTGACCGAAGCGCTCGCACCTGTACTCACGGATCGAGGGCGGCGCGTCGAAGTATTGGACGGCGATGTCGTGCGTACGAACCTTTCGAAGGGGCTGGGATTTAGCCGGGAAGACCGCGACACGAACATCCTCCGCATCGGGTTCGTGGCCAACCTGCTCGCCAGGAACGGGGTCGCCGTCATCACTGCGACGATTTCCCCCTATCGTGCCACCCGCGACGCAAATCGCCACCTGATCGAAGGCGACGGCTCTGTCTTCATCGAAGCTCATGTCGCGGCCACGTTCGAAGAGTGCGAGGCGCGGGACGTGAAGGGTCTGTATGCGGAGGCTCGCGCGGGGAAGCGGACGATGTTCACGGGACTGGACGACCCGTATGAGGAGCCGCTTCGGCCCGAAGTTGTGATCCCCAGCGGCACCGAATTGCTCGATGCCTCGCTCGACCGCGTGGTGCGGTTTCTGGAGCAGGCAGGTCTTTTGCAGCCTATCCACGCCGGAGTATCGCCATGAGCACTTTGATCAATGACCCTCCGGGGATCGACACGGACCTCGACCAGCTCGAAGCGGAAGCGATTTCGATCATGCGGGAAGTTGCTGCCGACTTCGAACGGCCAGCGATCCTGTTTTCGGGCGGGAAGGACTCGATCGTGCTGCTACGGGTCGCGGAGAAGGCATTCTGGCCCGCGAAGTTCCCGTTTCCCGTGGTCCACGTAGACACCGGGCACAATTTTCCGGAGGTCCTGGAATTCAGGGACTGCCGCGTTGCCGAACTGGGGGCCACGCTGGTTGTGGGCTCTGTGCAGGAAGGCATCGACCGCGGCGACCTCGTGGAGGAGCGTGGCGCGCGCGCATCGCGGAATCGTCTGCAGACGCCGGTCCTGCTAGAAACGATCGCGGCGCACCAGTTCGATGCCGCCATTGGCGGCGCGCGGCGCGACGAGGAGAAGGCGCGGGCAAAGGAGCGTGTGTTCAGCTTTCGAGACGAATTCGGGCAGTGGGACCCACGCAATCAGCGCCCGGAGCTCTGGCACCTCTATAACGGGATGCACCAGAAGGGCGAACATATCCGCGTTTTCCCGCTTTCGAACTGGACCGAACTCGATGTCTGGCGCTACATCGAACGCGAGGCGCTGGAAGTGCCCCCGGTGTACTTCACCCACGAGCGTGAGGTATTCGAGCGCGACGGAATGTTGATGGCGACGAGCAGGTATCTGCCGCTCCTCCCCGGAGAGCAGCCGTTTATGGCAGCTGTGCGGTACAGGACGGTTGGCGACATGACGTGCACGGCGGCATTGCGGTCCGATGCGTTCGACCTGGCAACCGTGATCGCCGAGGTAGCAGCTGCCCGTGTCACCGAACGTGGTGCAAGCCGGGCAGACGACCGCTTTTCCGAGGCGGCTATGGAAGACCGCAAACGCGAGGGGTATTTCTGATGGACCTCCTTCGCATCGCCACTGCCGGCTCGGTGGACGACGGTAAGAGCACGCTCATCGGCCGCCTGCTGTATGACTCGAAGCAGGTGTTCGAAGACACGATGGAAAGCCTCGATCGGGCGAGCAAGGCCCAGGGGCTGGGAGCGGTCAACCTGGCGCTCCTCACGGACGGACTCCGTGCCGAGCGTGAGCAGGGCATTACGATTGATGTAGCCTACCGGTACTTCGCGACGCCGCGCAGGAAGTTCATCATTGCCGACTCGCCCGGGCATGTTCAGTACACGCGAAATATGGTCACGGGCGCCTCGACGGCCGAACTCGCACTGCTGCTCGTGGACGCGCGTAAAGGGGTGGTCGAACAGACGCGGAGGCACGCGGCGATCACCGCGTTGCTCGGCATCCGCCACCTGATGCTGTGCGTGAACAAGATGGATCTCGTGAACTGGGAGCAGTCCCGTTTCGACGAGATCGCCTGCTCGTTCCGGCAGTTGGCTGACGACCTGGGAGTTAAGCAGGTCACGGTCATCCCGTTGGCCGCCGTTTCTGGCGACAACGTCGTGGACCCTTCGACGAACATGCCCTGGTACACGGGCGGGACACTGCTGGACTTCCTGGAGACGGTGCAGATCCCCGACCGCGCGCGTCACCACGCGCTCCGCTTCCCGGTGCAGTACGTCATCCGTCCTCAGTCCGACGAGCACCACGACTACCGTGGCTATGCAGGCACAGTGGCGACAGGCTCGGTGCGCACCGGCGACGTCGTCGCAATCCTCCCCTCGGGCGTCCGCACGCAGGTCACATCGATCGACCGCTACCCCGGATCGGTCAACGAAGCGCATTACGGCCAGGCCGTGACGCTCCGGCTGGCGGGGGACATCGACATCAGCCGCGGACAGATGATCGTCGGTGTCGAGGACCAGGCGGATGTCACGACCCGCTTCTCGGCAGACGTTTGCTGGATGAGCGAAGCGATGACACTTCGACCACGCAAGCAGTTTTGGATTCGCCACACAACGCGGCGTGTGCGGTGCCTGGTCGAGCGCATCGACGACAGGCTCGATGTTGAGCACTACACGCGTGAAGAAGCACCGCTGTCTCTGACCCTGAACGACATCGGCAGGGTCGTGATCCGCACGATGGAACCGCTCTTCGTGGACCCGTACGAAGTGTCCCGCGATACGGGTAGCTTCATCCTCATCGATCCTGGCACGCAGCTCACCGTGGCTGCCGGGATGGTGCGCACACCCCTCCTGGCCGACGCCCCAGAGGCGTGACCAGGGAGCGCATCAGCCGGCCTGCCAGGGCCGCCGTCAATCCCGGGACAGTAGCGTCCTCGGCAAGGGCCCGCGCAAGACCAGGCAGAGGATCGCCCGCATTGCTGCTACGGCCGGCGATTGCGGTCGCGGGGATCCTCCTGTTCATCTTCGCCCTGGAGACACTGAAAGCAGGCGCTAGCGACCTCGTCCCGCTGCTCGACGGTCTGCGCGTCGCAGGTCCGCTGAACGCTGTCGGTTTCGGATGGTTGTTTGCGTACAGTGTGCTCAGCGGGTCGCCGGTGGCTGCGATCGGCATTTCATTGCTCCAGGGTGGGACGCTTAACGAAGCGGAGGCATTCGCCATCGTCGGCGGGTCGCGGCTCGGCGCCTCATTCATCGTCCTGGCGGTCGGGTTCCTGTTGTACGTCCGTGGCCGGAAGAGCGCGGACGGCCTTTCGATCGGTGTGATAGCACTCCTGACAACGTTCACGACCCAGGGACCGGCGATTTTGCTCGGACTCCTGATTCTCCGCGCGGGCTGGCTCGAACCGGTGCAATTCTCGACGCCGTCCGGAATCGCAAACACGATCGAGACGGTCTACGGGCCACCCGTGGACGCGCTCGACCGGCTGCTGCCCGGCTCGCTCCTGTTCGTCGCCGGCGTGCTGGTGCTCGTGGCCAGCTTCAGCCTCTTTGACCGTGCGCTACCGCAGTTGGAGAGCGAGGGCGACGCAATGCAGCGCAGGTTGGCGTTCCTGCAGCGCCGGCCATTGATGTTCGCGATGGGCGGCGCGGTGACGTTGCTGACGCTGAGCGTTTCGCTGTCGATTACGGTGTTAGTGCCGCTGGCGCTCAAGGGTTACGTCCGCCGCGACCATGTCATCCCTTACGTGATGGGCGCGAACATCACAACATTCGTGGACACGCTGTTTGCCTCCGTGCTCCTCGGGGGAGACGCGGCATTCACGGTCGTCCTGACCGAGATGATCTCCGTCGGCATGATTTCCGTAGGAGTCCTGACCATCGCGTACCGGCCCTACGCGGCGAGCGTTTTGATTGCGACGGCGTGGGTGACGCGCCGCCCCCGCAACCTTGGAGTCTTTCTTGGCGCAATTGTCGCCGTGCCGGCCGTGCTGCTGCTCATCTAGCCCGACGGGGGCTTGAGGCGAGCGAGGCTGGCGGGCCCACGCCACGGCTCACCATCATCGAGCAGCACATCGAGCATGATGCCCGGCTCCCGGACAGTCCCGGAGGCGGATGCTCCGGAGACCGGATAGCGTGGCTGCAACGGCACCACGACTCGTGAACCCTCGCGAAACTCAGCTGAAGCGGCAATTTCGATCGCCTCAATGCGGCGTCCAATCGCGCGGCTCATTGCCAGGAGCAATGGGAAGTCATTAGTGGAGCGGAGGGTCGCGGTTGCCTCGCGCAGCGGCGCGGCGTCCAGAGCCGGGCCGAGGTCCGCCGGAGGAGGGATCGCGTCTTCACCACCCTGCCGGACGAACTGCCCAATCGCTTTCTTGGCGCGCGGGGCCACCTCGTCCAGGAGCGCATGCAACTCACCGATATCATCTGACTGGTCGAAACAGGCAAGCGCCTGCGCCACCCTCTGCCGTAGCTGGTCTGTCACGCGATCAAGTGTACGCCGTCCCTCTGCAAGGGCGGCGCACACAAGGGAGTGCAGCAAAGGCAGGCACGACTAGCTTCGTCCGGGGAGTTCCACCTGGATATTCCCGCGGACCGAAGGCTGGCCGTCGGCGATGGTCACGACTTCCACCTCCACAAGATTCTTGCCATCTTCCTGGCGCTTCTCGACAACGCGGCCTGAGAGCAGGAGCGGCCGGTCGGCCACGTCGGGGCGGCGATAGGCGGCACGTACGCTGCGGACCTTGCCTTCCGGCCCAGCCCAATCGCTCGTGTACTGGCACAGCCAGGAGAGCTTCAGCAGCCCTGGCACGAGAGCGCCGCCGATGCCCATGCGCTTACCGGCCTCGGCGTCGGCAAAGGCGGGATTCGTCGGGTTGTCGCGGCCGAAGAAATCGATCGCCATATCGGTCGTGGGCAGCTTCTCGACCGGTTCGATCTCGTCGTCGACATTCACGTCTTCGTAGTATCGCTGGCTCATGAGTCGCCTCGTTCCTGAATGCCCTTTGGGTCGAACTGCGTAACGGTCATGAGCACCGCGGCGACGTGCTCGCCGGCGAGGTCGTAATAGTCGGTGCTCGTCATTGCAAGGATGCTGTAGCCATAGCGCCCGCCAAGGCGGTCCCGGATGTCGATCACCTGCGAAACGGCGTCAAGTTCCTCGCCGATCTTGAACGGCCGGCTAAAGCGCCACTCCTGCTGGGTGAGGATGGCGTTGGGAAGGATCATCGGCGCCATCCCCGCACGGCCACCGCCGATTGCTGCAAGCGTGTACGGTGGGGCAATGCCGGTCCCATCGACGTAGCGCGCGTCGCTGTCACCGATGACATCGCGCATGCGTGAAGCGTCCTCTGCCTTGACCGTCACCCGTACGGGGTCGCTCTTCTTGCCAACGAGCGCACGATGCTCGTCTGTTATGAGACTTTGCTGATCGGCCATGTTCACCTCCAGTGGGGCGAGTCTACACGCGAAGAGATTGAAGTGCTCCGGATCGAAGGAGGCGAATAGGCTGGGTCGCTGGGCATGCGCTCAGGAGCACGTGAATGGCCGAACCGGAAGCCTGGGATGCCCACCTCGAGACATTGCCGGGACGCCTGGGACCATGCTGGCAGGTGCCGTACGGCGATGCTACTGCTTCGCGTTTGTCACGAGCGTGACTTCGTGTAGAGCAGGCTGGGCAATGACTCGCGGTCAGCGATGCCCGACACGTGGTTCAATCGCACAGAACTCATGACCGAAGGCCCGGCTACCGGGACAAGAGACGTGTATTTCCGAGTAAGTGCCGAGTGCGGGGAAAGAACTGCCCATACTTGGGCAACAGTCCCTTACTCGACCGAGCGCGGTCTCCGTTACTCCAGATGAAACGTCGCAAACCGCTCTGCGGGTTCGCGCGTCGTCACCAGCGTGTTACATTCCGCGCTTACATCTTCGTAACCCAATGCCATTCCGCAGACGAGGATCTGCTCTTCGGGTATTGAGATCGCACGTCTGATTGCCGGCACGTAATGGCACCACAACTCCTGGGGACAGGTTTCGAGTCCGAAGCTGCGGGCGACGATCATCACTGTTTGCATGAACATGCCCATGTCCAGCCACGCACCATAGAGATGATCGCGATCCATGGTGAAGAAAAGCCCGACCGGTGCTCCAAAGAACGAATAGTTGCGCAATATCGCTGCCGCACGGCCGGCCATGTTATCCCGCTCGATCCCGTACTTCGCGTAGAGGTCGAACCCGAACCTGCACCGCCGGCCGACAAACGGCTCGCGCCAGGGGCGCGGTGCGTAGGGGTACTCGTCCGAACCCAGTCCCGCCTGGACATCTTGCAACACTTCGGACGTCACTCGTTCCCGTGCCGCTCCCACGACGACATGAACGTTCCACGGCTGCACATTTGTTCCCGAAGGGGAGCGTGCCGCAAGATCCAGCAGCTCTCGCACTGTCTCCAGTGATACAGGATCTGCCAAGAACTGCCTCACCGACCGCCGCCCCGCGACAGCTTCGAGTCCGGTGAGATGATGTCGTTCGGGCATGGGGCCGCTCCTATTTGACGTTCGAGAGATCCGGTCGGGCCCACCTGAAAGCAACCGCCAGGGCTGGTTTCGTTACGGGGTGTAGACCGCGGTGCGGTCTACACCCCGCGCGTAGTGGGCACGGAAGCTACCAGGCGGCCATCTTCGCCTGGAGCCGGCGATCCAGTGCGGCGAGGAAATCCTGCGTGGTCAGCCATGGCTGGGCCGGCCCGATCAGTATTGCGAGGTCCTTGGTCATCTCTCCGCCTTCGACGGCCTCCACGCAGACTGATTCGAGCGTGTCGGCAAACCTCGTGACGTCGGGTGTGTTGTCGAGCTTGCCGCGGTGCGAAAGGCCGCGAGTCCAGGCAAAGATCGAAGCAATCGGGTTGGTCGAGGTATCTTCGCCACGCTGGTGAGCGCGGTAGTGGCGGGTGACGGTGCCATGTGCAGCCTCAGCTTCGACGGTCTTGCCGTCGGGCGTGACGAGGACTGAGGTCATGAGCCCGAGCGAACCGAACCCCTGCGCGACGATGTCGGACTGGACGTCGCCGTCGTAGTTCTTGCAGGCCCAGACGATGCCACCTTCCCACTTAAGGACCTGCGCGACCATATCGTCGATGAGGCGATGCTCGTAGGTGACTCCGGCAGCCTTGAAATCGGCAGCGAATTCGGCATCGAAGACCTCCTGGAAGAGGTCCTTGAAGCGGCCATCGTAGGCTTTGAGGATCGTGTTCTTTGTTGACAGATAGACAGGCAAACGGCGCTCGAGTCCATAGCGAAGCGACGCCCGGGCAAAGTCCCGGATCGAGTCGTCGTAGTTGTACATGCCCATAGCGACGCCGCCGCCGGTGAACTTTGCAACCTCGCGGACTACTGGTTCGCCGCCGTCCGGCGTGTAGGTGATGGTCACCGTGCCGGGGCCGGGAACGACGAAGTCGGTGGCCCGGTACTGGTCACCGTGGGCATGGCGCCCGATGACGATCGGTTTCGTCCAGCCGGGGACGAGCCGCGGGATATTGCGGCAAATGATGGGTTCGCGGAACACGACTCCGCCGAGGATGTTGCGAATCGTCCCGTTCGGGGATTTCCACATCTGCTTGAGGTTGAACTCCTCAACACGTGCTTCATCCGGCGTGATGGTGGCGCACTTCACGGCCACGCCGTGTTTCTTCGTCGCCTCCGCTGAATCAATCGTGACCTGGTCATTGGTGGCTTCCCGGTTTTCCATCCCGAGGTCGTAATACTCGAGTTTGACGTCGACGTACGGGAGGATGAGCCGGTCCTTGATGAACTGCCAGATGATGCGGGTCATCTCGTCGCCGTCCATTTCGACGACCGGGTTGGTGACTTTGATCTTTGCCATTCGTGAACTCCTGCGGGTGGGGCGGGCGCGGGGGCGCTGATGCCGGGCGATGATGCGGTCCGGGCAGGCCCGGGAAGCGGGTTGGCTAGTCGTCGGCGGCAAGCACCTGCCTGAGCACGTACTGGAGGATGCCGCCGTGGCGGTAGTAGTCGAGTTCGACCGGTGTATCGATGCGACAGGTGGCCTGGAACGCTTTGGTTGAGCCATCGGCCGCAGTCGCCGTCACCTTCAGAGAAGCGCCGGGAGCGAGCCCCTCCGAAATACCGGCGATGGAGTAGGTCTCCGAGCCGGTCAGGCCAAGAGATTCGCGGCTCTCGCCCGTCTGGAACTGCAGCGGAAGGACGCCCATGCCAACGAGGTTGGAGCGGTGGATGCGTTCGTAGCTCTCGGCGATCACGGCCTTGATCCCCTGGAGGTACGGGCCCTTGGCAGCCCAGTCGCGCGACGAGCCGGTGCCGTATTCCTTGCCGGCGATGATGACTGCAGGGACGCCCTCAGCCTTGTATTTCATGGCCGCATCGAAAATCGGCATCTGTTCGCCGGAGGGCTGGTGCGCCGTGATGTTCCCCTCGCTCCCCGGAACGAGCAGGTTCTTCAAGCGGATGTTGGCGAACGTGCCGCGGACCATGACTTCGTCGTTACCGCGGCGGGCTCCGTACTGGTTGAAGTCTTCGCGCTTGACGTCGCGCGACAGCAGGTACTGGCCGGCAGGGCTGTTCGCGGCGATATTGCCGGCTGGCGAGATATGGTCGGTGGTCACGGAATCGGCCACCATCACGAGGACACGGGCGCCCTCGATGTCGCTCGCCCCCGGCGGCTCAAGGCCCATTCCGTCGAAATACGGAGGGTTCTTTACGTAGGTGGAGAACGGGTCCCAGGCGAAGAGATCCCCGGACGGCGTCTCGAGCGACCGCCACTCTTCCGGGCCGTTGAATACATCGCCGTAGCGGCGTGTGAACATGTCCGAACGAACCGACGAGCGGATCGCATCCTGTACTTCAGCGTGCGATGGCCAGATGTCGCGCAGGTAGACGGCCTTTCCACCGGTCCCTTCGCCGATAGGATCGTTGTACGGGTCCCAATCCATCCGTCCCGCCAGGGCATAGGCAACGACGAGTGGCGGCGAAGCCAGGTAGTTCGCCCTCGTATCAGGGTTGACACGGCCCTCAAAGTTCCGGTTCCCGGAGAGCACGGCGCAGGCGACGAGATCGCCGGTCTTGATCGCGTCGCTCACCTCGGGGTCGAGCGGACCGGAGTTACCAATGCAGGTAGTGCACCCGTATCCAACAAGGTTAAACCCCACCTCATCGAGGTAGGGAGTGAGCCCGGCAGCATCAAGGTATTCGGTGACAACCTGCGAGCCCGGCGCAAGGCTGGACTTCACCCACGGCTTTCGCGTGAGTCCAAGCTCGATCGCCTTTTTCGCGACGAGGCCGGCGCCAAGCATGACTTCAGGGTTCGACGTGTTAGTGCAGGACGTGATGGCCGTGATCACCACGGCGCCCTGCTTCAGGTCGTAGGTTGCATCGTCTGACACCGGGACTACGACCTCGCGCTTTGATGCGTCGACGAAGGACGTGAAGTCACGTTCGAAGGCGTCCTTCGCGTCCGTGAGATTGATGCGATCCTGGGGGCGGCGTGGGCCGGCCATGGCGGGCACAACCTCGGATAGCTCCAGCTCAAGCATGTCCGAATAGACCGGCTCTGGCGCATCGTCGGTGCGGAAGAGACCCTGGGCTTTGGTGTAGTCCTCGACCAGCTGTACCAGTGCTGCGTCCCGGCCGGTGAATCGCAGGTAGTTGAGTGTCTCCGCGTCGACAGGGAAGAAGCCCATCGTGGCGCCGTACTCAGGCGCCATGTTGGCGATCGTGGCACGCGCAGCGAGCGAAAGTGCCGAGAGGCCGTCGCCAAAGAACTCGACGAACTTGCCGACGACGCCCCGAGCGCGAAGTAGCTGCGTCACGCGAAGCACGAGGTCGGTCCCGGTCGCACCTTCAGGCAGGCGGCCCTTAAGGCGGAAGCCAACGACTTCAGGGATCAACATCGAAACCGGCTGACCGAGCATGGCGGCTTCAGCCTCGATACCACCAACACCCCAGCCGAGGACGCCGAGCCCATTAATCATCGTCGTGTGGGAGTCGGTCCCGACGAGGGTGTCCGGGTAGGCAACTGTCTCGCCGCCGGCATCCTTCTGGAAGACGACGGTGGCGAGGTATTCAAGGTTCACCTGGTGAACGATTCCGGTGCCGGGCGGCACGACGCGGAAGTTATCGAACGCCTGCTGGCCCCAGCGAAGGAACTTGTAGCGTTCCTCGTTGCGCTCGAACTCGCGGTGCACGTTGAGCTGGAAGGACTCTGACAGCCCGAAGGAATCGACCTGGACCGAGTGGTCGATGACGAGGTCGACTGGCTGCAGCGGGTTGATCTTGCGGGGGTCGCCACCGAGGCGTTTCACGGCCTCACGCATCGACGCGAGATCGACGACGACAGGCACCCCGGTAAAGTCCTGGAGGAGGACGCGGGCGGGCGTGAACGCAATCTCGCGGTCGACGCCGGCGTTGGGTTTCCAGCGGGCGAGTGCCTCGATGTCGGCGCGGGTGACGCCACGGCCGTCTTCGAGACGGAGCAGGTTCTCGAGGAGGATGCGGAGCGAATACGGTAGGCGCGTGACGTCGAGTCCGGAATCAGCGAGGCGAGGGAGCGAAAAGTAGGTGATGGAGCGGCCGCCGGACTGGATCGCCGAGCGGACCTTGAAGCTATCGAGTGGCATGAGGGGCCTCCGGTTTGGTTTCTGGTTCGAGGAATTCGATGCGATTGCCGAACGGGTCGGTCGCATAGAAGCGGAAATAGCCGGGCAGGGGCAAGTCATCCGCCGTTGCATAGCCTGCCGACACGAGGCGTTCCCGAAGCTGGTGGATGCCATGCACTCGAAGCGCGGGGTGGCGCCGCGAACGCGCCACGACAGGTTCGACGCCGCAGTGGATCTGCTGGGAGCCACAGGCGAACCAGCAACCCCCGCGGGCCGCGAGGCTTTCGGGCTTGGCGACTTCAGGCATTCCGAGCGTGGCTCCGTAGAAGGCACGGGCACGGTCTTCGCCTCCCGGTGGGATGGCGACCTGCACATGTTCGATGCCGGTGATCAGCGGCGCATCAGACATCATTCAACCTCCTGGCGCGTGTGGCACCGTACTACGGCGGCAGCGGAAACGGCGCTCAAGAGGGCTTGGTGCGGGGCGGGCTGGTACCCATGTTCCCAGACCTCCTTCCGAGAAAGGTGGCTGGACCCTTGCCGGAGGTGATCCGGTTGCTACGTCTCGCCAGGTCCCGCGACTTCCCTCGTAAACGGGGGACCGTTGGGCCCGGACCCTGGCACGAACGGGACGAGCGCGGGAAGTATAGCAGGTATCGGCGCACCGCCGTGTGCTATCGGAGCGAATTTGGTCCGACGGTAGCCAGTGGGCTCACGATCGCGGTTCGAGGACGATCTGAGTCTGCGTGACTTTCGCCAGCAGCCGCCCATCGGCGCCGAGGACGCGCGTTTCCCAGACCATCGTTCGGCGGCCGCGGTGCAAGGGGACGCACTCCGCGGTGACCGTCGTCCCCTCCACTCCCGGCGCGAAGAAGTTTGTCTTCGATTCGATCGTAGTCGTGCCATAACCGGGTTGAATGTTTAGCGAAGTCGCCACTCCACCGAGCGTGTCGGCCAGAGCCATGACGGCGCCGCCGTGCATGACGCCGGGCACGGTGCACAAGCCTCGCGTCACGTCGACGGCGGCGACGACCCGGTCGGGGAATGCCTCCGTGATGCGGATCCCGATGGTCCCCGGGAAAAATTCATCGATGCGCTGCTGGACATCTGCCACGGCGTCGGACATGACACGGCTCCTCATTAGTATTGAGCCAGTATGGCGTCCCACTTAGCCAAGATCGCTTCCCTCGGACGTAGTGACCCCGGCGCCGGCCGGCGCGAAATCGACGATGAGAGCCGCATGGTCGCTCAGCGCATCTCTTCGCGCCGGCTCCGTCACACTCTGCATCCAACGGTGCTCGACGTGGCGGAGCGGCCCGACGCGGCGCGGGGAGACGAACGCCTCGTCCAACCGAAAACCGTTCCCGCCATTTGGCGAGTACCACGTGAATTCCCGCCGTTCGGGGTGCATGTGACGGAACGCGTCGCGCCAGCCAAGTGCGTCCATCTGATCGAACCAGCCCGCGTACCGTGGGCCGAACACTGGTGACTCTTCATCGATGCCTGGCCGGCCGGAGTTGGTGTCGCCGATGATGACGGCATCATAGCGGCGCCATGCCCGGGCGAGGCCCAGCAAAGATTCAAGGAACGGCCACTTTCGGCCAGTGTGCTCGTTGGGAACGTGCACGGCCACGAGACGGAGTTCACCGACCTGGACGGACTTCCAACGGAGCGGTTCGGCAGCCCGCCTCCGCGGAATGACAATGCGCCCGGGGAGACGCGATGCGATCAGCAGGGCGTTTGCCGCGGGTGTCACCGGTGTAGCAGTGGACCAGGAGTACGGCATACCGGCATCCACCAGGCAGGCTCGTAGTGCGGCGCTTGGCGGAGTGTCACGAAATTCCTGGAGCACTGCGATATCTGGCGCGAGGGACAGGATCGCATCAGCAATCTCCTGGGCGCGGCGCCCGCCGCCCGCCCGGATGTTCCAACTCACAATTCGAGTCACCGGGAGGTGCTCTCTTCGTGGACGGCCGGTAGAGTCCGCTGGATGCGCGATACCCCGATCGTTGGACGCACCGGGCCCCCTGGCAGAGAGGCGGCCAACGTCGTCCTGCGACGCGTTTGGGCGAACAGACTGACCTTCTCAGTCCGGGAATGGGGCACACCCGACGGACCGCCCGTCGTCTGTGTGCCGGGGACCGGCCTCGCCGCGGCACTATTCGCGGGCGTGGAGGCGCGGCTTGCCGGGAGATGGCACGGATTCAGTATCGATCGACGCGGACAGGGACTGAGCGACAAACCGCCATCAGGGTACGACTTTCAGGACTTCGCCGGGGACCTCGCCGCGATCGTGAAGGCGTTGGATATCCAGGACGCGGTTGCCCTCGGGCATAGCGCAGGAGCAACTGATGTGCTGCTTGCAGCCGCAGCAGACCCCGGCCGCTGGCGGGGAATCGTCGCCATGGAACCAACGATACAGGACCCGCGCACGCCGCCGAGCGCGCCACCGGACCAGGCGGAGTGGCGGGAGATACACGAGCGCACGCGGCGGCGGCGCGCTGGATTCCCGTCGTTCGAGGATGCTTTTGAACGCTACCGGCAGGCCCCGGTTTATTCCCGCGCGGACCCGGAGGCGCTACGCATTTACCTGCAGCATGCATTCAAAACAGCCACTGACGGCAGCGTCCTGTTGCGCTGCACACCTGAGATCGAAGCGCAGATGAACGCGCACATCAGTCTCGCGATGAACCATCGGCACTGGCCGCCAGAAGGCGGGGCCAGTCCGTTCGCTGCTCTGCTACGACTTCGGACACCGACGCTATTAGTGAGCACGGGCCAATCGGGAGAAGTCTATCCCCGCATGGTGCAAGTGGCCGCCAAGGTGATTCCGCACTCGATCCGCGAACACTATCCGGACGCCGGACACCTACTTCCCCTCGACCATCCCGATATCGTTGCCGGGCTGGCGGAACGGATGATCGGGGCAGGGTAGGATCGGTCGAAGTCTGATCCCGAGGTGCCGGATGTTTATTGCGATGAACCAATTCCAGGTCGATCCGCAGCGCGGAGCCGAGTTTGAAGCGGTGTGGCGGACACGGGAAAGCTACCTCCAGGGGTTCGACGGCTTCCGGAGCTTCGCGCTGCTGAAGGGCGACGACCCGGGTGACTACGTCTCCCATTCCATGTGGGAATCGCGCGAAGCATTCATGGCCTGGGCCACGTCCGACTCGTTCAAGCGAGCGCACGGGAACCGGATGCCAGAGGGCGTGCTCGCCGGGCATCCACGAGCCAGGTTCTACGAGGCGGTCATCGAAGAGCGAGCCGGAGAGGCTCCGGGAGGTTGAGCAGCGGGAGCGGCGAGTCTCCACTTCGCCCGGAGCACTTCCGGCGGGCGGACGACACCAACGACGCCTCGTTCTATGAGATCCCGAGGCTCGTCACCCACATCGATGACGCAGCGATCCGGGCGGCGACTGAGTTCTACCGGGATCTTTTGCCGGCTGGCGGGCGCGTCCTCGACCTCATGTCCAGCTGGGTTTCGCATCTGCCGGAGGATGTGGAGTACGGCCACGTTGCGGGCCTCGGCATGAATGCCGAAGAACTGGCCGCCAACGCCCGCCTGCATGAGCGGGTCGTGCAGGACTTGAACATGAATCCGTCGTTCTCCTGGCCCGATGGAAGTTTCGACGCTGCTATCGTGACGGTCTCGGTCCAGTACCTCACCCGGCCGGCTGACGTTTTCCGCGAGGTTGGTCGCATCCTCAGACCCGGCGCTCCTTTCGCGGTGCTCTATTCGAACCGCTGCTTCCCCACGAAAGCAGTTGCAGCCTGGCGGATGCTGGACGCGCGCGGCCACGCAGACTTGATCGGGCTGTATTTCCACCTCAGCGGTGCGTTCGGTCCGCCGGCCGTCTACGACCTGAGCCCACGGCCCGGCGTTTCGGACCCGCTCTACGCGGTCGTAGCTGGAACGGCCGGTGAGCCACCGCAAGCGTAGGTCTCGCTACTGCGTCGCCGCTATGGGCATGACGTGGAGGTCTTCCGGAGGAAGCTCAACCAGCCAGCGTTTCTGGGATGCGATGCCAAGGACCTCGTACGGCCGGGTGGCGATTTCAACCTCCACGGCTGGCCCGGGCCCGATCGGTTGAAGGCGCAGCGTGTGGCTGGAGCCGTAGGCGAACTCCTCTGTGATCACCGCTTCGAAAACGTTTCCGGCTGAATCGCCTGGGACAAGGCCACGGCGCAGAATCGCGCGTTCAGCCCGGATCGCGACCTCAACCGGCATTCCAAGGGAGAACGAATGCCCACCAGGCGGATGCGCACAGTCCAACGCAAGACCCGAGACTTCCACTGACAGGCAATCCAGGCCAGCCGTCCGCACCGAACCAGTGAACACATTCGCGACTCCCGTCAGCTCTGCTACGCGCCGCGAAGCGGGAGCGCGAAAGATCACTTCGCGGGCGGCGAGCTGCAGAATTCGCCCGGCGTCGAAGACGGCGATACGTTCGGCGAGCAAGTGCGCCTCACGGAGGTCGTGGGTCACGAACACGATGGTGAGGCCGAGTTCGGCGCGAAGGCGTAGCAGCTCACGCCGCAAGGACGACCTGAGCGAGTCATCGAGTGCGCTGAACGGCTCGTCGAGCAACAGGACGCGGGCGTCACGGGCGAGCGCACGCGCGAGGGCCACACGCTGCTGTTGGCCACCGGAAAGGGTCCGCGGCATCCGGTGTTCGAACCCTTGCAGGCCCAGCAGCCCCAGGAGCTCAGCCGTGCGCATTTGGCGGTCCACACCACGGGCGACCCCGAACGCGACGTTTTCGGCGACCGACATGTGCGGGAACAGCGCAAGGTCCTGCACGACGTAGCCAACGTTTCGCCGCTGGGGCGGAAGGTCGAGCCCTTTCGACGAATCGAAGACCGTGACGCCGTCGACGTCAATGTGACCAGCCTGTGGACGAATAAGGCCCGCGATTGCCTGCAGGGTGACACTCTTCCCAGCGCCTGAGTGGCCAAACAGGACAAGGATCTCGCGCTGCGCGGTAAAGGTTGCGTCGTAG
The DNA here is from genome assembly GCA_020432045.1 of Dehalococcoidia bacterium. Taxonomy (GTDB): domain Bacteria; phylum Chloroflexota; class Dehalococcoidia; order Tepidiformales; family Tepidiformaceae; genus JAGQHB01. The sequence goes on from JAGQHB010000078.1 coordinate 123,033, forward strand.
TCAAAGCGTCCGAGGTGGAGCTGAGCTGAGAAGTCGATGCTCACGCCGTGTGTGCCCCGCGCGCAACGACCCGGAAGATCACCAGGGCTACCAGTGAGACGACGATGAGGATGAGCGAGAGCGCGATGGCGCCGGAGACACCGAGGGAAGACCCCTCGAAGGCACTAATAATCGCGAGCGGCATAGTCTGCGTCCGCCCTTCGAGATTGCCCGCAAA
>JAGQHB010000079.1 GCA_020432045.1 Dehalococcoidia bacterium
CAGTCGCGATTGTTGGCCGCCAATGTCCAGAACGGGCGGGTTCACAATCTCGATGGCCGGGGACTCGCGCCGTACGGAGGGGACTGGCGAGCGCTGGCGGAGACCATCGAGCGATTTCTTGATGAGGGGTCCGCAGAGAAAGAAGGCACAGCAGCGACCGCGGGTCCCTTCCAGACCATCCTCTTCACCGACCTCGAATCGTCCACGGCCCTCACCCAGCGGCTCGGGGACGAGGGAGCCCAGGAGGTCGTCCGCGGCCACAACGCTGCCGTCCGCAAGGCACTCGAGGCCCACGGCGGACGCGAGGTGAAGCACACCGGCGACGGCATCATGGCTGCCTTCCCCTCGGCCGTCCGCGCCGTCGAGGCTGCACTCCAGGTCCAGAAGGAGCTTGCCGGGGGCGAGGTGCGGGTCCGCATCGGCCTGAATGCCGGGGAACCCATCGCCGAGGACGACGACCTCTTCGGCACCGCCGTACAGCTGGCTGCCCGCATCTGTGACCGCGCCGAGCCCGGCCAGGTACTCGTCTCCCGCGTCGTCGCCGACCTCTGCGCGGGGAAGAAGCTGCAGCTCAGCCATCACTCGGATGCGACGCTGAAGGGTTTCGCGGAGCCGGTGGCGTTGTACGAGGTGGGAAGCTGATGGATGCTCCGGTCGTTCGATATGCAAGGAGCGAAGATGGAGTCAGAGTCGCTTATGGCGTATCTGGCGAGGGGACACCGCTTCTCTATTGCCGTCCGCCCATAGCGCCCCCGTTCCCAACAATAGTTGCGCATCCGGCCTTCGACTCGTGGTTCGGCGAGCTGTCCCGCCGGTACCAACTCATCAGCTTCGACTTCCGAAACGGTGGCCTGTCGGGTAGAGGCCAATCACCGCTCGTGTCGCGTAACTTCAGCCTGGACATCTTGGCAATTCTGGACGACCTGAAGCTTGACTCGGCCTCTATATTCGCGGAGCTATTCGCATGTCCTGCCGCCCTCAGGTTTGAGTCGGCACATCCAGACAGAGTTCGACGGCTCTTGCTTTGGCATCAGGTGACCGGGAACGCGATGGAGCTCGCGAGCCCCGAAAGAACCGAGCGGTGGCGGGCCACGTTCGACTTCGCACGGTCGGACTGGGATATCTTCACCGTGCGGATTCTCTCCGAATCGTTCGACCTACCCGGCAGCGAGGTCCGAACGATCGCGGATGCCTGGCGGCGAACTACGCAGGCTGCAGACTTTATCGAGGCCTGGAACCCCTGGGGCGACGATGACGTTTCGGAGCTTCTAGGAGCAGTCACGGCCCCAACCCTGGTGCTTCAAAGGTCAGAAGACGGCTACTACCAGACGCTGCAGGATGGCATTCGAGTCGCGTCGGAGATTCCCGGCGCGCGTCTAGCTGCCATCCCAGGTATGGCGAACTTCCCGTACACCGAGAACGTGGATGCAATCCTTGAAGAGGTCGGGAAGTTCCTCAAGCCTGAATCAGCGGTCCCAATGGACCCTCCCCCGTCACCCTTCCAGACCATCCTCTTCACCGACCTGGAGTCCTCCACCGCCCTCACTCAACGGGTCGGTGACGAAGCCGCTCAGGAGGTCCTCCGCGGCCACAACACCACCGTCCGCAAGGCGCTCGAAGCGCACGGCGGGCGCGAGGTGAAGCACACCGGCGACGGCATCATGGCGGCCTTCCCCTCAGCCGTGCGCGCCGTGGAGGCTGCCCTCCAGGTGCAGCGCGAGCTTGCAGGTGGCGAAGTCCGCGTCCGCATCGGCCTGAACGCCGGCGAGCCCATCGCCGAGGACGACGATCTCTTCGGCACCGCCGTCCAGCTGGCCGCCCGCATCTGCGACCGTGCCGAGCCCGGCCAGGTCCTCGTCTCCCGTGTCGTCGCCGACCTCTGCGCGGGGAAGAAGCTGCAGTTCAGCCACCACTCCGACGCCACGCTCAAGGGCTTTGCGGAGCCGGTGGCGTTGTTTGAGGTTGCGAGTTGATGGACAAGCCAGCCGTCCGCTACGTCCGGGTCCCCGATGGCGCGAGTATCGCCTACTGGGATATCGGAGAGGGCATGCCTCTGGTTGCGCTGCATTCGGGCCCTCACAGTCATATCGGACTCGAGTGGGGTCTCGACGTGGCTCGAGAGGCCTACGAACGAGTGGCGGAACGATACTCCGTCGTCCGCATGGACTTCCGAAACAGTGGCCTCTCCACAAGGGGAGTGGCAGCGCTCGGGATAGAGGACTACGTCAGCGACCTCGAAGCAGTGCTGGGCCAGCTTCCAGACGTGCCGGTGGTGTTGCTGGGCCACGGAGAAAAGGCACAGATCGCCTTGAAGTATGCCGTCGACAACCCGGCCAGGGTGCACGGCATTGTCCTAACCCAGGAAGTACTCAGCTGGAGGCAGCTCCCACCGGGAGAGGCGTCCGCTCACACTCTAATCTGGCCGCTCGTCAGCGAAGACTGGAACCTCTACACGGAGCTCGCCGCCGTCATCGGCGTCGGGCTCCGCGACCACGAAATGGCCGCCCGGTGGGCTGACTTCATGAGGGCCGCCATGAACGAAGACGATTACCGACACGCCATGGCAGCGATTTCACGCGTCGATGCGCTCGATCTTCTGCCGTCAATTCAATGTCCGGTCACGATCCTTGTTGGCACTGGCCCGGCTTTCAACATCAGGAGTGCACAGGAGGCGGCCAGTCTTCTCCCAAATGCTTCGGTTGTCATGCTGGAGGGCCGAATCACCTGGTGGTGGGAGCAAGCAGGGGTCAACGCCATCCTCCGCTTCATGGAGAGTCTCCACGATGACAAGCGGCGCTTGGGAGGGCCGTTGGCGGGCTCCTTCCAGACCATCCTCTTCACCGACCTCGAATCATCCACAGCCCTCACCCAGCGACTCGGCGACGAGGGAGCGCAGGAGGTGCTACGCGGCCACAACGCCACGGTCCGTAAGGCCCTCGAGGCCCACGCTGGACGCGAGGTGAAGCACACCGGCGACGGCATCATGGCGGCGTTTCCGTCGGCGGTCCGTGCAGTGGAAGCCGCCCTCCAGGTGCAGCGCGAGCTTGCCGGTGGCGAGGTGCGGGTGCGCATGGGCCTGAACGCCGGCGAGCCGATCGCCGAGGACGATGACCTCTTCGGCACGGCCGTCCAGCTCGCTGCCCGTATCTGCGACCGCGCCGAGCCCGGCCAGGTCCTTGTCTCTCGCGTCGTCGCCGACTTCTGCGCGGGAAAACGGCTGCAGTTCAGCCATCACACGGATGCGACGCTAAAGGGTTTCGCGGTGCCCGTGGCGCTGTATGAGGCGAGTGGCTGATGGATGCACCGCAGGTTCGCTATGCGAGAGCCGAAGACGATGTCGAGATTGCCTACGCCGTGGCCGGCTCTGGTCCGCCGCTGCTCGTGGTCGACTCACTGCTGTGGCAGGCAGACATGCGTTTCGACGCGCGCCTGGCACCGCTGGTCGAGGTGGCCACTGTTATTGCCTATGACCCCAGGAACACCGGATTGTCGGGCGACTCAACGAGGGTTGGCCTTGACGACTACCTTTCGGATATCGACGCCGTGCTGTCGGCTCTTGGTATCGAAGTCGTCGCGCTACGCGGCCGTGTGGCCCCGTCTCAGATCGCTCTCGCGTACGCAGCCACGCGTGCACGGCGTGTCGCTCGTCTGATCCTTGTCCACCCACTCCCTCCCGGTGCATCCCCCCGGACGGCGCCCTCTATCCAGGAATTTGGCGGCGTCGCCAGCACCAGTTGGGACCTGTTCGCGGAGTTATTGGCGCTAAAGTTGCTTGCCTGGCGGGACATTGAGCGGGCGCGAATCCTCTACGAGAACCTGCGAAGCAGGTGGAACGGTGAGAAGTGGCACCGCGTGATGGCGTCATTCGAGTCTCTTGATGCCTCGGAACTCCTGGGCGCGATCCGGGCCCCAACGCTTATCATTTCCTCGCGCGATCCGGCTGCCTCAAACAGCTACGATCCGGACGCTGACGAGTATTGCCGTCACCTTGCCGCTGCCATCCGGCACGCCCAACTTGCACTCGTAGATGACTCGGACGATACGAACTTTGGCTCACCGTCACTGGCTATCGAATTCCTCCAGGCAGCGGAAGGCGATATGCCGGGCGATGATGGTGGGGTACTTACTCGCCGCGAGCATGAGATTCTCGAACTCATAGCCTCTGGCCATGACAACGGTGCAATGGCGCAGCGATTGACCCTGAGCGCACGCACGGTCGAACGCCACGTGCACAACATCTACACCAAGCTTGGAGTGCACAACCGCGTGGAGGCCGCGAACTGGGCGCGCGAGCACGGGATGCGTCCGTGACTGTGCGTATTGGGCCGAGCTCGAGCGATCCGATGTCGCCGCCTGGCAACCGCGCCGAGCCCGGCCAGGTGCTGGACGAAATAGGGAGCTGGCCATGTCCCAACCCCAGGTGAGGTTCGCTGAGGCCGGGGAACGTCGCATCGCCTATACGTCGAGCGGAACTGGCGCTCCGATTGTCGTGCTTCCCGTCCTCAAGGCGCTTGGAAGCTATGTACAGGTCATAACCCGGAGTGGCGGTAGCGTGCACTTTGACCAGCTCGCTGACCACTTCCAAATCATCCGGTTCGACCGTACGAATACGGGACTTTCGGATCGCGTACCCGAGTCGTTTGACCTGGAAAGCATGGCTCGCGACCTGGACGTCCTGGCGGAATGCTTCAAACCCGAAAAGCTCATCCTCACGGGGTTCAGAGAAACCTGTCCTTATGCCATCTACTGGGCAGCGACCCGTCCAGCCGGTGTCCGGGCGCTCATTCTCAATACCCCGTTCACAGCGTTCGCGGCGAACGATCTTCTTGATGCAAGGCACAGTAGGGCCCTGGCGTACCTCGCCGATGACTGGGAGTTCTTTACCGAAGTGTGGGCGCTAGCAAGTATTGGCAACGGGACAATGCGAGGACTGGCACCACATATCGCCGAGGATCTTCGTCTGCTAACGAACGCCGAAGAGTTCCGACGGCAACTCGACGCTATATGCGACGTCGATGCGACGGAACATCTTGCCCACGTCTCAATTCCTGCACTGGTGCTGCACCAGACCAACCGGGACATCGATGGAGCCTGGCCGCCGGTGAGCCAGATTCAACTCTGCGCATCGCGCATTTCTGGCTCCCAGTTCGTTCGCGTGGATGGTCCTCAGTCTCAATACCAGCCGATCGTAGACTTTCTTCTCGGAGAGGATGGCGAGCCCGCAGCAAGTCGATCCACCTCCTTCCGCACCATCCTCTTCACCGACGTCGTTGCCTCCACCCCCCTCCTCACCCAACTGCGCGACGCGAAGATGCGCGAGGTCATGCACGACCACGACACCCTCATGGAGGCGGCCGTCACCGGCCA
>JAGQHB010000080.1 GCA_020432045.1 Dehalococcoidia bacterium
ACCCTCACCCTGCCCTCTCCCCGTGGCCGGGGCGAGGGTTTGGCGTCGTTTCGCATACTCGCTGGTGTGATCGAGGGGCTGAGCTACCGGCAGCGGGTGTGACTGCGGTGAATCGGGGGTGGGTTCGGGCTCGGGCACCCCTCACCCTGCCCTCTCCCCGTGGCCGGGGCGAGGGTTCCGTGGGCCTCGAGCTGCACTCTCCGGGATACCCGGGGAGTGAGGGTCCGTGTTAGACGACGCCGGCGGGGACTTCGGTGTCTCCATCTTTGCGGGCTGTACGGAGGGGTTGGACGCTGAGTTCGAGGATCTCGGCGATGTCGTAGGCGCGGATGGAGCGCGTTTCTTCGTCGGGCTGCACGGCCGGAATGCCGTCGTCGAACATCTGGATGCAGAACGGACAGGCCGTGGCGACGATACCGGCGCCCGTGTTCGCGGCCTCTGCTGCCCGCAGATGGTTGACGCGCGTGCCGGTCTCTTCCTGCCACATATTTCCGCCACCAGCGCCGCAGCAGAGGCCGCGCTCCTTGTTGCGGGGCATCTCAATGAGGTTCGCTCCGGGGATTGCTGACATGACATCGCGCGGGGCGTCGTAGATGCCGTTGCCGCGACCGATGTAGCAGGAGTCGTGGTAGGTGATCGTTTCGCCGGCACTCTCGGTGGGCTTGAGCTTGCCCTGGTTGAGCAGCAGCTGAAGGAATTCAGCGTGGTGGGTAACTTCGTACGTACCGCCGAAATCGGGGTACTCGTTCCTAAAGGTGTTGAAGCAGTGGGGACAGGCGGTGATGATCCGCTTGACGCCCATATCGTTCATTGTGGAGCTGTTGGCTTCGGCCATGGTGGCGTAGAGGAATTCGTTGCCGAGGCGGCGTGCCGGGTCGCCGGTGCAGGTTTCGTTCTGACCGAGAACGCCGAACGAGACGTTCGCTTCCATCATGAGCTTGGCGACGGCCTGGGTGATGGGGACATTGCGTTCGACGAGGGCGCCGGAGCAGCCAACCCAGTAGAGATACTCCTGGGTGCCGTCGTATTCGGGTACTTCGATGCCGTGGTCGGCGAGCTGTTCTATCCATGCGGTACGTGTGAGCTGGGTGCCGCGCCACGGATGGCCACGCTGTTCGAGGTTCTGGAGGGCAGCCTGGGCGGTCGCGGGGACCTCCGCCTTTTCCATGACGAGGTAGCGGCGCATGTCCACGATCGAAGGGACGTGCTCGATCATGACGGGGCATTCCTGGACACAGGCCATGCAGGTGCGGCAGGCCCAGAGGGATTCGGGCTTGATGTAATCGCCGACAAGTTCGCCCTGGAGGTGCTCGGCCGGGTCTTTGCCCGCGATGAGCAGTGGGCCGGCATGGTTCATATAGGTCTTCATGTCCTGGACGATCGCCATCGGTGAGAGGGGTTGGCCGGCGTTCCAGGCGGGGCAGGCGTCGGTGCAGCGGCCGCAGCGGACGCAGGTGTCGGCATCGAAGAGCTGCTTCCAGGTGAAGTCCTGGAGCTTACCGGCGCCGAGGCTCTTGCCCTCTTCCATGAGCTTTTCGAAGTCGCCCATTGGCGCGAGATAGGCCGGGCCGGCGCCCGGGCGCTTGAAGAAGGCGTTCATCGGGGCGAAGAGGATGTGGCGGAACTTGGTGGCGGCCATGATGGTGAGAAGCCCAAAGGCCGTGACGATATGGAACCACCAGAAGCCGCGATGAAGGTCGAGGAGCATCGAATCGCTGAGCGGGGAGAGGATCTTGGCGAGAAGCCAGCCGGCGGGCGACCAGTAGGACCAGGATTCCTTTCCAGCAGGAATCTCGTCGCCACCGATGCGGAGGCCTTCCACGAGGAGGCCGCCGAAGAGGACAACGGCGAGAAGGCCGACGACGAGGGCGTCTTCGCTGGCGCGCCGATCCCATGTGAGTTTGGCCGGGGGCGCGAGGTAACGGCGACGCACGGCCATGGCGACGCCGAGGAGGCCGATGACGCCGAAGGCATCGCCGATGAGGCTGTAGCCGAGGTAGATGGGGCCTTTTAGGAAGGCGTGTTCCGCATCCGAACCGAAGATCAGCGGCAGGTAGTCATCGACGGCGAGCGTGATGGTGACGAGTGTGAGGACGAGGAAGCTGGAGTAGATCGCACCGTGCATGATGCCGGCGTAGCGATCGTTCTTGACGCGACTGGTGCCGGCGCCAAGGGTGAGTGCCTGGGTGATGCGCGCGCCGAGGTTATCGAGCACACCCTGGGGGCGGCCAAGCCGCCACACGCGCGCACGCTGTATGAACGCGCCGACGATGATCGCCACCGAGAGCGCGAAGATGAAGTACATGATGACCGGGAGTTCGATGTTGAAGAAGACTTCGCGCTGCGCGGTTTCGTGGTCTGCGGTGCGGCCGATCTCGAGGGCGGAAATGCCGCCGAGGATGGCAACAGGGATCAGCAGCCCACCGAGTGAGACATGGAAGCGGCCTGGCCTGGAGGAGCGCGGATCCTGAGTTGCCGAAGTTTCCGGCACAATTCCCTGCTGACGCAACATCTTGAGATGCCTCCCGCGAAGCCTTCGTTTGTCGCGAGAACACTACCCGACACCCGTGTTGGGCGCGAGCGACGCCGGAACGCGGAGAGGCCGCCCGGAGGCGGCCTCTTCGCGTATCAACTGTGGCTGCCTAGGGTGCGGCCTGAACCATTTGCGGAGCGTGCTGCCCTACAGCAGCTCCAAGGATGTCGCCCGTGCCGTCGTCCATGATGATAGTGACCTGTACGACAGCAGGCGTGTCCCACCCGGGCGGTGTGACACCGGTCAATTCCCAGGCTGCGACCCAGACGTTCTTTGGCGAGCCATAGGCGCCACCAGTGCCGATGGACGTGCGCACCTCCCGGGTGTTCGGGACGAAGCGGAAGTCCTTGAGCTCAAGGTCGTCGAGCGAGATGGCCTGGCCGTCGACCGTGGTTGCCAAGACGATGACTTCGCCGTCTTCGTCATGGGCCACGTGATCGCTCCCCAGGCTTGTCGACAGCCGGGACGCAGCGTCGAACGATATGGCAGCTAGAGCTTCTTGCTCGGACATGCGCGCGGCCGCCGTCGATGCGGACGACCCGGCGATGGCATCGCTAAAGGGGATCGCTTCGACAATGTCGCCGATTCGGACACCGAACATCGCCGCGGCGATCATAACGGGGCCGAGAAGCCACATGGCCCAGACCGAAACACGTATCTTCGTTCTCATCGTGAACCTCAGCTGCTGTTCTCGTTGACGTAGGCCCAAGCGTCGATAACGCCGGACTTATAGTAGTGCGAATGATGATCGGATTGCGGCCCACACGATGGTGAGTAGCCCGAGATCCAGCTGATCCAGGTGTTGCGCGACGATGTATTTTGGCCGGGGTTTGGGCCATCGCTCTGGTAGTAGACCAACGTTCCGCATCGCCAGGCGCGGGCATAGTTGAGGTAGATATTCACTACCACACCACCGTTCATTGTGTCGTAGTGATCGTACGCAAAGTAGTGCGTTACCCCTGAGCATGCCGGGTCTGCATAGGACACGACACGTGACGACCAGCTACTGCCGTTCACGATCCCATCGTCGCACCATACCGACGCGGCCTCGGCCGAGCGCGGCCAGCCCAATGCCGCGAGTCCCGTGGCAACGCCGATGATGGCGACGCCAATCGATACGAACGCCCATCTGCCCTGCAAATGGGCTATTTCCGGGATCACTCTCGCGATCCGTCCGGTCATGTCATCGCCTCCTTTGTATGACCGGGAGCGCCTACAACCACGTTATCGGGGGGGGGGGATGGCAACAGAAAAGTGAAGGGGTCGCAACATTTTACAATGTGCGACCCCTGGAGGCAGACGATCGGCCTACGGGCGAGGGGACTAGGCCTCGACGTTGTCGTTGGTTGGGGTGCCGTAGAGCTTGCGGAGGTCGTTCTTGAGGATCTTGCCCATGACGTTGCGGGGCATGTCGTCGATGACGGCGACGTACTGGGGCGCCTTGAAGGAGGCGAGCCGAGACTTCGAGAAATCGACGAGTTCCTTGACGGTGACTTTGCTGCCCGGATTGAGGACGAGAATGGCCTTCACGACCTCGCCCCATTCGACATCTTCGACACCGATCACGGCAGCCTGGTCGATAGCAGGATGGTCTTCGAGGACATTTTCGATTTCGCCGGGGGAGATGTTCTCGCCGCCGCGAATGATGAGGTCCTTTTTGCGGCCCGTGATGAAGAGGTAGCCCCCCTCGTCGATCTTGCCCACGTCGCCGGTGTGCAGCCAGCCATCGATGATGGCGGTGCTGGTGGCGTCTTCCTGCTTGTAGTAGCCCTTCATGACGCGGCTGGAGCGGACACAGATCTCGCCCTCCTGGCCATCGGGAAGACGGTTATTGCGCTCATCCATGATCCCGATCTCGACGTCCGGCATGGGGCGGCCGACCGAGCGGAGGCGCGCGAGTTTCTTCTCGCGGTCGGTGCTGAGGTCATGATCCTCGGGCGCCAGGAAGGTAAGCGTGGCAGTCGATTCGGTCTGACCGTAGGCGTTGATGAGGCCAATACCCCTGGGGGGGAAGACGTCACAGGCTTTGGTGACGACTTCGTACGGCATTGGCGCTGCGCCGTAGGTGATTTGCTGCATGGTCGAGATGTCGTGCTTGTCGAAGTCCGGGACTTCCATGATGCGCTTGAGCATGGTGGGGACGAGGAACGCGTGCGTCGCGCCCTCCTGTTCAACGGCCTTGAGCCATGCATCGGGGCTGAAGGCGGGAAGGATAACGAGGGTCCGGCCACTCCAGATGGACATCATCATGGTGGTGGCGCCAGCGACGTGGAAGAACGGCGCGGAGACAAGAACTTTTTCGTGCAGGTCGGGGTCAGCCGGGTTCTGGTTGGTGACGTAGGCGGTCATGTCGAGGTAGGTGAGCTGGACGCCCTTGGGCATCGCCGTGGTTCCCGACGTGAAGATGATGATAGTGGCGTCGGAGTCGTCGATTTCGACCCAGGGTTCGTCGTCGCCTGCGTTGTCCAACAATGCCTGGTAGGTGTGGTAGCCGGTGGCGCGCGCATCGTAGGCGATGAAGTGCTGGGTGAATTCGAGGGTCGGGCGGATGCGTTCAACGATGTCCATGTAGCGTTCGGAGACGAAGAGCGCGGCCGCCTGGCTGGCGTTGAGCATGTAGGTGAGCTCTTCGTCTTTGGCCCGGTAGTTCAGGGGGACGTAAGTGACGCCGATCATGGCGCAGGCGTAGTAGGAGATGACGAAGTCGGCGCTGTTGACGGCCATGGCGGCGACTTTTTGGCCGCGTTCAATGCCGAGGCCTTGGAGGGCGTTGGCGAGGCGGACGACAGCGGGATACATGTCGGCATAGGTGTAGCGTTTGCCAGCGCCGCCGAAGTCGACCAGTGCCTCACGGTCGGGCACGACGGCGGAGGAGATTTGAAGAAATTCGATCGTGTTCACGGGCAACTCCGATGAGCCCCTTGGGGCAGGTGGCGTTCAGTGCGGGGATTGTAGCGAGGGTGGCGTGTAGAGGCACACGCGAGGGGGATGTGCGGCGGGAGGAAACACCGTGCCGGGCGATGTGGCACCCGAATCGCATCGGTTTCGCGTCTATTTCCCTTTGAATACAGGCTCACGCTTTTCGAGAAACGCGCTCCTCGCCTCGCGCCCATCCTCGCTGCCGAAGGCCTTGCCGATCATCTGGACCTCGTACCGGACCTGTGCTTCGAGGTCCATGTTGATGGTGGCCTGGCGCAGGACGCGCTTTGTGAGACGGGCCGTGATTGGCGAGAGCTTCGTGAGCGACTGGCAGTACTCTTTGAAGCGAGCATCGAACAGTTCGTCGTCGACGACTTCGCCGACCAGGCCCAGAGCGAGGGCCTCGTCGCCTTCGACAGTCCGGTTTTCAAGGAGGAATCGTGCGGCCTGTTCGTAGTTCATGGCCTGCGGCAGAGTGTAGCTGAGGCCGCCATCGGGGGAGCCACCGATGCGGGGGTAGCCGGCCATGAGACGGGCGGACCGCTTCATGATGCGGATGTCGGCGGACATCGCCATCGCCAGGCCGCCACCGACGGCAACGCCATTGATGCCGGCCACGACGGGCTTGTCGCAGTCACGGCGGGCGCCCAGGAGCATGCGGCTGACCCAGCCGAGGTCATCGAGCTGCTGGGTAAGGGGGCCGAGAGGCGTTTCCGTGCCACCCGCCGGGGTGAGGTCGAGGCCTGCACAGAAGGCACGGCCTGAGCCAGTGATGGCAATGACCCAGACGTCGTCGTCGCGAGCAGCTTCCTGGAGGGCAGTGATGAAGCCCCATGCGAGTTCGTTGTTGAGCGCGTTCATCTTTTCCGGCCGGTTGAGGGTGATGTAGCGGACGCGGCCTTCGTCGTGGGTAGTGACGGCGGACATGGCGAATGTTCTCCCGTGAGGTATGGCCGGGAGAGTATGGGGCAAGGCGAAGGAGGGGTCACGGGAGCACGGCATCTGTAGACTGCGGCCGCAGGCAGATGCGGAGTGCTTCCGGCCGGCGCCGGAGAAACGAGTGCGCGCACCTCGCCGGGAGGGTCCATGAGTGAGCAGGCCCGGGCCGCGCGCATAGAGGCGGCAGACAGAATGGCCGAGGCGGCTGATCGTTGGCTGGCCTCGCTGGGCGGCGAGCAGCTAACGAAGGCAGCGTTGCCTTTCGGAGACAGCGAACGGCGCGCATGGTTCTATACGCCGACCTACCAGGCGGGCCTGCCGCTGGCGGAGATGGACCAGCGGCAGCAGGCGCTCGCGCACCGGGTGGTGTGGACGGGGCTGAGCCGGAACGCGTACATGACGGCCAGCGTGATCATGGGCCTGGAAAATGCGCTGGAGCGGGTTGAGGAAGGAGCTCTCGGTTCTCTCGCAATCGGGAGCGGGTATGTGCGTTGGCGGGACCCTTCGATGTACTTCCTGTCGATGTTCGGCACACCGGAGAGCCGGACGTGGGGCTGGCGATTCGGCGGTCATCATGTGTCATTGAATTACACGATCCACGACGGCGCGCTTGTTTCACCCACGCCGACGTTTTTCGGCGCGAATCCCGCTGAAACTGGCGCGTCTGGGATGGGGGTACTTCGGCCGCTCGCTCGGGAAGAGGACCTCGCACGGGAACTGCTGCACAGCCTCGACGCGGAGCAGCTGGCGGTCGCACTGATCGCGGCGGAGGCGCCGGCGGACATTGTCCAGGGAAACCGTCCGCAGGTGACGGATGGCGCATGGCCACTAACGTTGACGGAGATCTCGCGGGGGAACTACGACGAGGGATTCCGGACACGTTTGAAGGCCCGCAACGACGAGTTACGAGCAGCGTACGGGGAGGATGAGCGCGAACGGATTCGCTACCGGTCCGCCGCAAGCGGGCTGCGTTCCGAGAGGATGCGAGGCGGGCAGATGGATGTGCTGCGGGCATTGCTTCGCCAGTACGTGGACCGGCTCCCGGACGATGTGGCTGCCGCAGAGTGGGAGGCGATCGAGGGTCGCGGTCTGGAGGCGATCCATTTCGCGTGGGCAGGGGGCGGAGGACGGCATCAGCCACATTACTACCGGATACAGGGGCCGCGGTTTCTTGTTGAATACGATCAGGTCCAGAACAACGCGAACCACGTGCACACGGTCTGGCGTGATCCGGAGGGCGACTTCGGGGGCGACCCGCTCGCGGAACACCGGGCGGTGACGCACGGCCAGGGCAGGAGCGGCTGATCCACCCAATCGTCACCGTTTCTCAACCGTCCGCGCCCTGTTTCGAGTGGCGATGCGACCGACATGGCCGCTAGGATCGGAGACGCCCAGGGAAAGGAACGGTGGATGATCGGTTTCAGTTGGGGAGCGTTTCTCGTTTACCTGGTCGCGGTGTCGTTCATGACCACCGGAGGGCTCTGGGGCCTTTTTGAAAGCAAGAACCCGGCATTCCTGGCGCCGATCTTGATGGGCCTGTTCTTTTTCTACCTATTGTGGGAAGCGGTGGTAGGAAAAGAAGTGGACCCGGCGGAGAAGAAGCGGCGTTAGAGAGCGCGGTCAAGCGCGTTTCCGATGGCGGCGAGGTAGCCCGTGTACACTTGATACACGATGCGTCCACTCAAGATTGGTTCGTTGGCCGGGATCCCGATACTTGTACATCCGAGCTGGTTCCTGCTGCTCGGCCTGGTCACGTGGTTGTTGGCCACAAACGTGTTCCCTTCATGGCTGGAGGACCGAAGCACTTCCGTCTACATGATGATGGCCGGGTCTACGGTGGTGTTTTTCTTCGGCTCGATCATCCTGCATGAGCTGGCACACAGCCTGGTAGCGCGACAGTACCGCATCCCGGTGAAGAGCATCACGCTGTTCGCCTTCGGGGGCGTTGCGCAGATCACACGAGAGGCCAAGCGCCCGCTGGCGGAGCTGTTGGTCGCGGTTGTCGGCCCGCTGACGAGCCTTGTGCTTGGATTCGCGTTCCTGGGGGCATGGTTCCTGGTGGGCGCGCAGGACAATCATTCGCTCGACGTGATGCTGTTGTGGCTGAGCATCACGAACTTTGCGCTGGCCATTTTCAACATGATCCCGGCATTCCCGATGGACGGGGGCCGCGTCTTTCGCTCACTGCTCTGGATGGTGACGGGCAAGTACGAGACGTCAACCAGCATTGCAGCGTGGACGGGGCGTGGGTTCGGCTGGCTGATGATGGCGTTCGGGCTGCTGCTGGCACTCGGGGCGAGCGGGCTTGCGGCAAACCCGGTGCAGGGGCTGTGGCTGATCTTCATTGGGTTCTTCCTGGAGACGACGGCGCGGCAAAACCTTGTGCAGGGGAAGGCAATCCGGATCCTCGACAAGTACAACGCGGCAGACCTGATGATGACGAATCCGCCGGTGGTCGAGGCAGATGCGGCGGTGGGCCGGCTGGCCAGGGGCGTGATCGAGTACAACCCACGAGTTTGCTACTTCGTCGAAGATCACGGCGCGTTAGCGGGGATCTTGAGCGCTTACCAGATGCTTTTGATCCCCGAGGCCCTCTGGGACGTGACGACGGCGAGGGAAGCGATGGTGCCGAGCAAGAGGCTCCACGCGGTCGCACCGGATCGCAAGGCGTCGGAAGTGCTGATGGAGATGGAAGAGGGCGACCTCACTCACCTGCCGGTAGTCGACGACGGGCGCGTCCTCGGCGTGGTGGGCCGTGATCGTTTGTTGGGCGTGCTGCAGCGCGAGGGGATGATCGCCGCGAGGGCGTAGCAGCGGTGGCTATAGAATGGGCCTCCCAACGAAGTCGGAGGTCGACTATGAAGGCAGCGGTTTACTACGAGACGGGTGCTCCGGACGTATTTTCGTATGAGGATGTGCCGGACCCGCGGCTCCGCCCGAAGAGTGTGCTGATCCGCGTGGGGGCGGTCGCCATCCAGGGCGGAGACGTGTTGCACCGGGCCGGCGGGGACCTGGCGACGCACCCGCACATCGTGGGCTACCAGGCGGCGGGCATCATCGAGGCCGTGGGAGAGGCGGTGACGGGGCTGCATCCAGGCCAGAAGGCCGTAGCGACGATGCCGTTCGGATCGCACGCGGAACTGGTGAGCGTCCCGCCACAGGCCGTCTACGTTGTTCCCGATTCGATGGACGTCAAGGTGGCGGCGTGCATCCCGGTTGAGTTCGGGACGGCGCACGACTGCCTGTTCGAATTCGGCGGACTGCGTGCCGGGGAGACGGTGCTGGTGCAGGCGGGAGCGAGCGGCGTTGGGCTGGCAGCTGTACAGCTGGCGAAGCGGGCGGGAGCGACGGTGCTGGCAACGGCATCGAGCGACGAACGAGTGGAGCGGCTGGCGGAGTTTGGCTGCGACCATGGGATCAACTACCTGAAACATGACCTCGCGGCGGAAACCTTCCGGTTCACGAAGGGCCACGGGGCAGACCTCGTCGTCGATTCGGTCGGGGGGAAGACGCTGGAGGCGAGCGTTGCGGCACTGGCCTACCGCGGCCGGATCGCCTGGGTGGGCAGTGCCGGGCGCGAGAGCGACCCGCCGCAGCTCTCCGGGATCATGCAGAAGAACGCCTCGATCCACGGGGTGTTCCTCGGCGCGGAGTTCGCGGCGCAGCCAGATCGGACGCGACGGATCCTCGGGGAGGTCATCGAACGCGTGGCGACGGGGGACCTGCGCGTCGTGGTCGACCGGGCGTTCCCGTTGAGCGAGGCAGCCGAGGCCCACCGGTATATCGAGAGCCGGCAGGCGTTCGGGCGGGTGGTGCTGGTGCCGTAGGGGGCCAGCGAAGTTGCTGCGTACCGTCACGCACTCGTCACATCCGTCCTGGAAAAGTCTTCACCCACAAAGAGGAGTGGTACTCCCAGTCTCCGGGCGAGCGCATACGAGAAGGTATCTCCGAAGTTGAGGGCGGTAACATGGCGTCCTTTGGTTCATCGGCGCCATGCCACGAGTGCTTCAATGGCGAGGGCTTCGTCGACCGGCACTACTTCAATCGAAACACGAGACAGGAGTCATCGAGTAGCTGCGCGCCCGCTGCGCCCGCCAGGGCTTCAATGACTACGCCGAGCCCGACGCGCGTCGCCGCCGACATCGCAACCGGCTCCGACAGCAACCGCCGTTTGAGTTCGAGCCCGCCCGGTTCCTAGAACGGCACGGCGAGAACGGCGGATGTATCCACCACGATCAAGAGGACAAGCCATCACGATCGTATCCGAGAATCTCATCGGCACTGCGATCATCGACCACAGGCAAGGCCCGGAACCGCCCGATGATATCGCCGAGGCTCCGAGCGCGGCACCGGCGTCGTTCGGTGTCGAGGCGGGCTTCGAGCGCCGACTCAACTGCCTGGCTGATCGACTCACCGGGGAGACTGGCGAGTTCGCGGGCCAGCTGGTCGACCTTTGCGCTCTTAATGGTCAGCACCACAGGAACCACGTTGCGTGCTCAGGTGGCCCACTGCCTATCCGTAGACGAGGCGGCGGTCGAGCATGGCACGGCCGATGACGAAACGCTGCACCTGACTCGTGCCTTCGACGATTATGAGTTGGCAGGCGTCGCGGTAGTGGCGTTCAAGTTGGCGCGTTCGACGACAAATGACATTCCGTGCCACCCAAACGACTTGTAGGGGAGAAACCGCCAGTCTGACATCCCCTCGGAGAATTCTACGAAAGCCTGACGCTCGCCTGACACGGACTCTGACGACCAACGGAAGTAGTCGTCAAACGCAAGGATCATCCCATGCTTTAGGCGGGGTGAGAGGAACCGAAGCACGTCCCTGGTGCTACTCAACAGATCGCAGTCGATGTATGCGAGAGCAACATCTACCGGTTGAGCTGCGGGGTCCATACCGGCAAGCGATTGTTCGTAGTAGCCGGCGATCACGGAATACTGGCCGCGCGGCACACCAGACGCACGACATATGGCGTGAAATTCATCCAGCCCGGTGGCCATCGATCGTTGGACCCACTGAGGGTGTTCGTCGCCGGGACGACTCTTCGGAAGTCCTTCGAACGAATCGAATGACCACAGATGGCGTGCATATTTGTATCTCGTTATGGATTGGTGGGCCAGTGAAAATGTCCGCCCACCATGAGAGCCAAATTCGAGGTAGTCGCCTCCAATGCCGTTGAAGGCCAGAACCCGAAACGCCGCATCGAGGAAGAATGCGCGCGGGGCGAGCTCACGGATGCTCGGCGCCCAGAAGAGACGCATCGCAGCACGGTAGCACCAGACCTTAATGCGTATCTGCAGCATCCGGAAGTTCACGAGTTGCGGACCAGCCGGCGTCTAGCCATCGAGCTATCCGTAGACGAGGCTGCGGTCGAGCATGGCGCGGCTGATGACGACGCGCTGCACCTGGCTGGTGCCTTCGACGATCATGAGCTGGCGAGCATCGCGGTAGTGGCGTTCAAGGGGATGGTCCTTCATATACCCCTGGGCACCGAGGACCTGGAGCGCGTTGAACGCGACGCGGTTGGCCATCTCGGTGGCGTATGCCTTGGCGATTGAGAGGTTGTGGGCGTATTCGCGACCATACTTGCCCTGGTCGACGAGCCACGCGGCTTTGTAGACGAGGTTGCGGGCGGCTTCGATTTCAATGGCCATGTCGGCGAACATGAACTGGATGGCCTGGAAGTCGACAACGCTGGAGCCAAACGCGCTCCGGTCGCGGGCCCATTCGAGAGCGTAGGCGGCGGCACCTTCGGCGAGGCCGACGCCACGCGCACCGACAGTTGGACGCATGCTATTGAGCGTGATCATGGCGTGGTTGAAGCCGTTGCCCTCTGCGCCACCAAGGAGGTTTTCGGCGGGGACGCGCACGTCCTGGAAGCTGAAGTGGGCCGTGGGCACGCTGCGGACGCCCATCTTGTCGTCGGTGCGGTCGATGTTGATGCCGGGCGCGTGGGCATCGACAACGAAGGCCGAGATGCCCTTCGCGCCGGGACCGCCCGTGCGCGCGAAGACCGTCAGGTAGTCGGCGACAGTGCCGCCGGAGATGTAGACCTTGTTGCCGTTGAGGACATAGTCGTCGCCGTCGCGGACAGCGCGGGTTTCGAGAGCGGCCGCATCGGAGCCGTGGTCAGGCTCGGTGAGGCAGAAGGCTGCTTTGGTGTCGCCGTTGGCGAGGCCGGGCAGGTACTGCTGTTGTTGCGCCGCGTTGCCCCCGAAGACGATGGGCCGGGTAGGGAGGCCGCTGAGGACGAGCATGAGGCCGGCGCCGCATTCGTACTTTGCCACTTCTTCGATGGCGAGGCAGATGGGGAGAATGCCGTTTCCCGTGCCGCCCATGGATTCCGGGATGGCCATACCGAGGAGGCCGGCCTTCTTGAAGGCGTCGAAGAAATCGTGGGGATATTCGCCAGTCTCATCGACCTCCTTGGCGCGAGGGGCGATGACATCGCGGGCGATGCGGCGGGCAGTGTCTTTGATGAGGCGATGCTCTTCAGAAAGTTCGAAATCCATGCCGCGGAGGATAGCAGGGCGTGGTGGCGCGGTCGCTCAGACGCGCGCGGTCGCGAGAGGGAGCCAGCAGGCACTGCGAGGATCGCGCAGGCGCGAACGTCGGCCACGCAGCGGGCGCGATTCCCAGGCGCGGAGGGCGTTGGCCGAACGCAGTCCGAGGATCTCAATTCCGGCCGTCTCGAGGTAGGCGACGAGGTCGCCGAGGGAACCGGCGAGTTCGACGTAGAGCCCTTCGACGGTGCGGCTGGCAAGCGTCGCGACCTCGTCTCGCTCGAGGAGGGCGCCGAGAGCCGAGGGGGCGCGTTCAACCTGGAGGATGTAGCCGCGGGATGGTTTGGACTTCGTGCTCATAGCAAGGCCTCGGATTGTTGCTGCCCGTTGTATGGAGAGAATCGACGCACAGGTGACGGGAATTCACCAAGTGACACGTGGTTGTCACCGTGCATCCACCGCGTCATGAGTGATTGGTCTCCCGGGCGAAGGTTGGAAGCCAGACGCCGCCGCGGACGTTGGTGAGGCGCCCAGAGGAGCGGGGGGGTGGGACGAAACGGGGCGGGGCCTGGGAAGGCTGTGTCTCGACGCGCTCGAACAGGTAGGCGGTGACGGGGTCTTCAGTCGTCATGCCGTCCTCCCTGTTTCGATCGGGTAGCGCATCCACAGGGTTGTCACCTTCCTGCATCATTGCCGGGCCCTTCTCTGTGAAGTACGACACAGACGGAAATCCCTACAGCGTTCCGCGAAACAATTCACCGGGGAATTACGCCCGCGATACATTCGCGGCTCAATGGCCACCGGGCGGCCACTGTCGGCAGCACAGCGTGACCAGAACCTGCGGAAGCACCCTGATCGAGGAATGCGAACCCAGGAGCCGTTGTGACCTGGGAGACAAGTGGCGGCCGTACGTGGGCTTGTTCGAACGGTGGAGCATGCCGCTGGCGCCATACCCATAGTGCGGGTGCCAACGCATCCGCCGGTGGGGGACGGGGTTCCGTCTCTACCTACGGTCACCCTCCCTGGTCCAACGGAAGAAGACGAGCGCGAGTACTACGCTGATGACCATCCAGGCGGCAAGGGCGACAGTCGGGATTTCCCAGCCCCAGGAGGAGCCGTACTCGGTTTCGCCGAACCAATCGGGGAGGAAGGCGTAGCGGAAGCCCTGGGCCATCCAGCGCAGGGGGAACGCCGTGGCGATCCACTGGAGCCACGATGGCAGCTGGTTCCACTGGAAGAAAATGCCGGAGATGAACTGGAGGACGAGGAAGGGCGCCTGGATGATAGGTCCGGCGGCACGGGCGTTGGGGACCATGCGGGTGGCAGCGATGCCCAGTGCGCTCCCGAGGGCGGCAGAGATCCCGAGGAGATAGATGAAGAAGAGCCAGCGTCCGGGACCGTCGGGCAAGTCGATGCCGAAGAGCAGAACACCGATGGCGAGCAGCACCGCCGTTTGGATGACGGTGATGATCACGGAACTCGTGAGCCTCCCGGCGAAGAACGCGGACTTTGGCAGCGGCGTGCCGGCGAGGCGCTTGAGGAGGCCTTCGTGCTGTTCCGTCGAGATCGACATGGCGAGGTTGGCAAAGGTGGAGCTGGCAACGCCAAGGGCGATGATGCCGGGGAGGAAGTACTGGACGAATTTGACGCTGCGCCCCGGAGGCCCGTCGACGTCGCCGCTAAAGACAGCAGAGAACAGCACAAGAAAGAGGACGGGCAGGAGAAACGTGAAGAAGACCTGCTCAGGGATTCGGAAGAACTGCTTGAGGTCGACGATGGTGCGCGACCAGGCGAGGCGGGTGAGGGACGGCATCGAGATAGACGAGCTGGTCACGCAGCGGCTCCGGTCTCTGTGGACTCCGTGCCTCCACGGGCGGCGACCATCATGAGGTAGGTGTCTTCGAGAGAGGGGTGCGATACGGACAGCGCGGGGATCTCGGCAACACCCGCATCGGCTGCCCAGGCGATGAGCGTCGCGACCGCGGCGGTGGGCGTCGCGGTGCGGAGGGAGACGTGCGGTCCAGACCGCGTGAGTTCGCCATCGAGTGGCGGGATGGCTCGCTCAGTCAGGGCGCCGTCAGGGCGGAATGAGACGGTTGCGATGAACCGGCTCTCGCCGCCAATCTCATCGGGCGGTCCGATGTCGACGATTTCGCCGCCAATGATGATACCGACGCGGTTGGCCAGGGCTTCGGCTTCATCAAGGTAGTGGGTCGTGAGGATGACGGTCTTGCCGAGCGCTGTGAAGGAGCGGATGACGTCCCAAAGTTGACGGCGACCCTCGGGATCAAGGCCAGTCGTTGGTTCATCCAGGAAGACTAGATCGGGGTTTCCGACGAGGCCGAGGGCGAGGTCGACGCGACGCTTCTGGCCGCCGGAGAGGGTCGAGCAGCGCGCCTTTCGCTTGTCGCCCAGGCCTACGAGGTCGATGACATGGCCGGAATCGAGCGGCGACGGGTAGAAGCCAGCGAAATGGACGACGGTCTCTTCGACAGAAAGAAAGTCGAAGACGGTGGTGTTCTGGAGGACGATGCCGAGACGGCTGCGCCAGCGGGCGTCGCCGCGGCCGGGATCGGCGCCGAGGACGTCGACCTCGCCGGAAGAACGGCCGCGGTAGCCCTCGAGGATTTCGACGAGGGTCGTCTTACCGGCGCCGTTGGGGCCGAGCAGAGCAAAGACTTCGCCCGCATAGATGTCGAGGTCGACGTGGCGGAGGGCCATTACGGCGCCGTAGGACTTGCTGACTCCACGGATCGTTACGACTGGTGATGGCATCGTCAGACTCCTTGGATAGTCACCATATCCGACATTGAGACTCGGCACTGGCGCACCCGGCCGACGCATTGAATACGCTGCGAACAGCGTTCATCGCGGATGTGCCAGTGGAATCAATTGGCTGGCACGCGGACGCGATGGAGCCGGCGGCGAGAATGGAAATCTCGGCCATGAGCGGCTGAACAAGAGGGTAGTGCCGGGGTCGGAGGCTGACGGCACCGAAGCGGGGAAGCCGGGAGCGTGCTTTGGCGCCTCTCACCCTGCCCTCTCCCCCTGGCGGGGGCGAGGGTTGTGCGGGGGTGGTCTGGCGGGATTCGCGCTTGGCGACGGGCGTAATTATGAGGGCAAACGGCGGGCTGCGTGTTTGGAGAGCTTTGGCGCCCCTCACCCTGCCCTCTCCCCCTGGCGGGGGCGAGGGTTGTGGGTGGTTCGTTAGTCGACGAGGGACTCGAGGATTCTGTCGACGATGGCGTCGGCTTTGTCCCGCATTTCGCTGTCGGTGGCGTCCTGGATGGGGTGGGGGACGAAGATGCGCTGCACCTCGGGGAGTCCCAGCATCTCAGACTGCTTTTCGGCAGCGTCGATGAATTCAGAGGAGGCGATGAAGACGGCGGGGATGCCCTGGATTTCGAACCATGTCGTGTCGTGCACACTGCACGTCGTGCAGGATCCTCAGTCGGCGAGGGCTTCGATGACGAAGCCGCACTCCTCCTTGATCTTCTGACGGAGGTCCTCCGGGGCCGGCTTGGTAAAGGTGGGCTTGGCGTAGCGCCTGAATTCGACGCCGGGGAGGCGCTCTCGAAGGCGCGCTTCGAGCCTGTCGATCAGGACGTTGCCGCGTGGCTTCGAAATATCGAGCAGGCCAACGACGCCGCTGACTGCCTCCGGCCGGGCCGCGAGCGACCGCCTGACGGGGACGCGTTCATCGGTTGGATCGAGGATGGTGACCATTGGCGAAGTATAGCGGAGCGGATGGGCGCTGGATCACACGGAGCACTATTCGCCGGAAGCGTGTTCCACAGCAGCGCGGGCCTCGGCGAGGCATTGTTCGAAGCGAAGGCGGTGGCCGGCGATATCGACGGGGGCGCCGCTGGTGGCCTTGTTCATCGCTTCCCAGAGGATACGCAGGGCCATGGCGGCACGGTACATGGGGCGAAGTCGCACGTCGGCGGTCTCGGGGGGCTCGAGCAGGATGGCGAGCCGCTGGCGCTCGCCCCGGAGCCGCTGATTAAAGCGCACGGACCAACCGCCCCAGGTGGACGGGTCTTGGCGCGCGGACTCCCGGGCAGCAAGGAGTTCGTCGCGCAGGAGGGCTAACGTCGCGAGCCCGTCAGCGAACCGCTCGTCGAGTGCCATCGAGGCCATGATAACCGCGAGCCGGAAGGCGGAGACGGACGGTTACTGCTTCTTTTCCAGCGCATCGAGTCGCTTGTAAACGTCGTAGTCGATGCCGATGTGGCGAAGCACATCCCAAGCGAGGTAGCCGAGGGCACCGATGATGCCGCCGGTGATGGTAAGCCAGCCGGTGTCGCTGTTGGCACCGATCGCAAGCATCAGGACGCCGGCGGCAGAGATGAGGATACCCGGGAAGGAGTGGACGTGCCCCTCCTCGGACTGGTGGATGGAGCGAAGGATGTTGCGCATGGAACGGCTCCGGTCTGAGTTGGGGCGGAGTGTAGAGGGTTGGGACAGGGAGCGTAAACGATGTCTAACGTAGTGCCCTGGCGAGCGTCGTTGCGGTGGGTCTGCAATGCCCTGGCGTGATTCAGAGTCCCGCGGCCAGGGGCGGCCGCGACTACGGGGAACGCGGGGTCACGCGAACTTCGAGGCGATCTCGGCGGCGTTGAAGGGCGGGGAGGGTGGCTTCAGAGTTGGGGTTGCCCTGCGGGAGAAGTCCGCGTTGGACGAGGGCGATGGCCTGTTCGACGGTGGCGAGGGCGGCAACGGGATCGTGGATGCGGTGTTCGTAGAGTTTCGAGAGTTCGATGTAGGGGGTGAGGCGGCGGGCGCGGGGTTCGTCGATGGCGCGCTGCCACCACTCGGCGGCTTCCTGGTCACGACCGAGGCGGCGGCAGGCGCGGGCGGCACGTTCAATGGTTTCGATGCGAGCGGCGCGGCCGGGGCCGGAGGCAAGGGCGGCTTCGGCGTACTGGACGACGGCTTCAAGGTCGCCGGCGTATCCAGCCGCGCGGCTGGCCTGGAGTGGAAACTGCTCGACGTCGCAGGCAGCGCCGAGGTGGGCGGCGAGTGCGACGAGGGAAAGGATGTCCCAGGCGTTGTGGCGGAGGACGGGGAGGATATGGGTGGGGTCGCTGGTGCGGGCGAAACGGAAGTAACGCTCCGGGACTTCGGCCGAGGGGCAGTCGTCGTCACGTTCGAAATCCAGGAGTTCTCGTTCAATGTTGGGAAGGCGATGGGATTCGACAGCGCCTTTGAAGAGGCGGCGATTGGGGTGCAGCAGGTCGAGATGGGGGAGTTGGCGGAAGCTGGGGCGAGCGCGGGAGAGGATGTAGCGGGCTTCGAGCATGGGGAGGTCGAAGGACTTGCCGTTGTAGCTAACGAGTGCGCCGGCGGTGCCGAGCTCGCCCGCGAGCCCCCCGAGGAGGCCACGTTCGAAGGCGGGGGAGGGCAGGAGATACTGGCGGAGGTGGAGGGTGGCGCCTTCGAACCGGGCGACGCCAGCAAGGAAGACCATAGCTCCAGCACCACCGAGGCCGGTGGTCTCAGTGTCGACGTAGACGAGGGCCGCGGGGTCGCAGGCGGCGAGGCGCTCGTCGCGCGCCTGTGGTGCGATGCGGGCCATGTCGAGCGAGAGGGCGCGATGGAGGACGACGGAGCCGTGGGCGTGCCCGGCATCGTAGACGCTCTCGATGACGTAGCCGGGGCCTTCGGGCGAATCGAACCAGCGGCCGCCGAGGCCGGCAAGGTCTTCGTTCTCGGTGACGGACTCGACGCGCGGGAAGGGCGTGGCACGGGAGGGCTGGTTGAGGGCAGCGCGGAGGCGATCGCGGAGGTCAGCGGTCATGGGTGCCCCTCACCCTGCCCTCTCCCCCTGACGGGGGCGAGGGTTTTGGGACAGTTGGCTGTTGGGTGCTGTTTAGGAGCCCGCGGCCAGGAGCGGCGGCGACTACGGAGAGGCACGCTCGTTCCTTAACGAACATTTGTGCGACATGGTAGAGGCGACGGAGGGGAAGTGGAAGTCTGGATGCAGGAGGCATCGGCTTGCGCCGCTGGGATGGGGCGTCGAACAATTCAACGATGTGGGACGAGCGGCACGCTGATTTGCTAATGCGGGCAGCGGAACTCCACGAGGCCAATCGACAGCTCAATGAATTGTTCGAATTTCGGCCCGCTGGGCCTCCCGGTCTCACAGCCGCGGTGATAAAGGCGTCTGTGCAGTACAAGGAGCGGTTGAATGCGTACCGCATGGCGATGGAGCGGTTCTACTCGCCGACACTGTTGGACGCAGTAGAAACACTTAGTGCGCATGATCGCTCCGGCGTCGCGGAAGCGCTTGTATTCCTTGAAGCTGATCCTTGGTGCTTCCGGTCTGGGTACCTCAAACAGCGAATCTTGCGGCTGCTGCGCGGCGTTCAACTCGATCCCGATGAACAGGCGCGTCTACGAGACGCCCTTCTGGCGACACTCAGCGCCGGGCCCCGGATCGAATTTCGCGAAGCGTGCCGTACGGCGAAGGTCTGCGATTCAGCCGGCTTCCGGGATCGACTTCGTCAGATCCGAGATGAACACCCAGACCGGGGGACGCGACAGCGAACAGGCTGGATGCTCGAAGCGCTGGCCGTGCCTCGGACAAACGGAAGCGGCCACCCGTGAGCCGCTCTCATCGGCCCGGCGGAAGACCGCAGACCCCATCGTACACCGAGTTCATTGATTGACGATTCGCGCACTGTTACGGATACTGCCGAACATTCGTGCCGAACGTGTGTTCGGGATCGGAGCGTCGCGCATGGCCAAACCGCCGCCTGCTTACCCGGTGTCCGCGGTGCGGCCGATCCCGCCGGACCTCGTGGCCGCTTCGATGGTGGCGGAGCTTGGCGACCGGTCGAGCGACACGGTGGTGCGGCGGATCGAGGCGCGGGAGGCGCGCTACGCGGAGTGGCCGGAAGCGTTGGAGCCACGGCTGCGTGAAGCGTTGGAGCGACGCGGAATCCGGCGGCCGTTCACGCACCAGGCGCAGGCGATGGAATCGGCACTGGCGGGGGCGAACGTGGTGGTGGTGACGCCAACGGCGAGCGGCAAGACGCTCTGCTACAACGGCCCGGTCCTGAACACCATCCTCAAGGATCCATCGAGCCGGGCGCTGTACCTGTTCCCAACGAAGGCGCTGGCGCAGGACCAGATGCAGGAGTTGCACGGGCTGATCGGCGAGATGGGCGCGACGATCGGGACGTTCACGTACGACGGGGATACGCCAGCGGACGCGCGGCGGGCGGTGCGGCAGGCGGGCCACATCGTGCTGACGAACCCGGACATGCTGCACACGGCGGTGATGCCGCATCACACGAAGTGGGTGAAGCTGTTCGAGAGTCTGGATTATGTCGTCATCGACGAGATGCACAGCTACCGGGGCGTGCTGGGTAGCCACCTGGCGAACGTCATCCGGCGGCTGCGGCGGATCTGCCAGTTCTACAAGTCGGACCCGACGTTCATCTTCTGCTCGGCGACGATCGGGAACCCGAAGGAGCTGGCGACGGCACTGCTCGGGGACGAGGTGGAGCTTGTGGACGACAACGGGGCGCCGTCCGGCGAGCGGGTGGTGGTGGTACACAACCCGCCGGTGGTGAACCGGGAACTTGGTATCCGGCAGTCCTCACTGAATGCAACGAAAGACATCGCGGCCCGGCTGATCCGGTCCGGGGTGCAGACGATCGCGTTTGCGCCGAGCCGGATGCGTGTAGAGATCCTGCTGACCTATCTACGGGAGACGCTGCGAAACAAGCCAGGCGACGCGGAGCGAATCGCGGGCTATCGCGGTGGCTACCTGCCGAACGAACGGCGGCGGATTGAGCGCGGGTTACGGGACGGGACGGTGCGCGGGGTGGTAGCGACGAACGCGCTGGAGCTGGGCATCGACATCGGGGGACTGGGCGCGAGCGTGGTGATGGGGTACCCGGGGTCGCTTTCGAGCCTGTGGCAACAGTTTGGGCGGGCAGGACGGCGGCAGGAGACGGCGCTTTCCGTACTCGTCGCGTCTTCGAACCCGCTGGACCAGTACGTTGCAGCGAACCCGGACTTCGTCTTCGAGCGGCCACCGGAGAAGGGGCTGATCGACCCGGACAACCTGTTCATCCTTGGCAGCCACCTGAAGTGCGCGGCGTTCGAACTGCCGTTCCACGACGGCGAGGTGTTCGGCGCGCACACGGGAGAACTGCTGGACATCCTGGCAGAGGAGGGCGTGTTGCAGCACGCGGGCGGGCGCTACTTCTGGATGACTGAGGCGTACCCGGCAGAACAGGTGAGCCTGCGGGCGGCGAGCACAGACAACTTCGTAATTATTGAACAGGGGCCGAACCCGAAGGTGATCGGCGAGTGCGATACGCCGAGCGCTCCGCTACTGATCCACGAGGACGCTATCTATATCCACCGGGGCCAGCAGTACCAGGTGGAGTACCTGGATTGGGATGACAAGAAGGCGTACGTGACACCGGTGGCGGTGGACTACTACACGGACGCGATGCTGGCCGTGGACCTGAAGGTGCTGGATTCGTTCGTGAGCGAGCCGGCACGTGGCGGACTGCACGAGCAGGGCGAGGTCGCGATCACGTTCCTGGCGACGATCTTCAAGAAGGTGAAGTTACATACGCACGAGAACGTGGGCTGGGGGAAGATCGCGATCCCGGAGGCGAGCGTGCATACGAGTGCGTACTGGCTGAGCTTCGACTCACGAGCGACGGGCGGGATGCGACGGGACGAGATCGCGGCGGGCCTGAATGGTATCGCCCACCTGATGCGGAACCTCGCGCCGATCTACTGCCTTTGCGATGCGCGGGATATCGGCAGCGAAGCGCAGGTGCGGGCGCCACACAGCGAGCTGCCGACGGTCTACCTGTATGACACGGCGCCTGCGGGTGTTGGGCTGGCGGAGCGGCTGTTTGAGGTGCGCGACGAGTTGCTGCGGACATCGCGCGAATTGGTCGAACAGTGCACGTGTGAGGACGGCTGCCCGGGGTGCGTCGGGCCACAGGTGGAAAAGGGCGGTATGGCGAAGAAGGCTGCACGCCAGCTACTGGCAGCGGTGGCGTAAGGACAAATGCCCGCCTCCGCGAAAGCGAAGACGGGCATCGGGTGCGGCGGACGGGATTCTAGTTGTGGCTCGTGGCGCCCATGTCCTGTCCGGGCTTGCCCACGGTGGCCTTGACGGTGACCGGGTCGGCGTTCTCGAAGTTGAGCTTCACTTCAAGTTCATCGCCCTCGGCGAGGGGTGGGTCCACGTTCATGAGCATGATGTGGTAGCTGCCTGTCTTGAGCTGGAGCTCTCCCTTCGCCGGGATCTCGACTTTTTCGACCTCCTGCATCTTGGAGGTAGCACCTTCCGTGACGACTTCGTGGATCTGGACCATGCCAACTTGCCCGGCTCTTTCGCCGAGGATTTCGGCAGAGATGAGATAGTCGGGGGCATCGGCGTGATTGGTGAGGGTGACGTAGACGGAAGCGACATCGTTGCCGGGAGACTTCACGCTGGCGTTCGTCGCTTCAACGTGAGCACCGGAGGCCTGATCGCCGCCACCGTTGGTGGTGTCGTCGTCATCGTCGCCACAGGCCGAGATCAGGAGCATCGCGGGCAGAGCGACGGCAGCCATCAGAATTGCTACGCGTTTCATTGTTTCCATCCTTCTTTAACGAGGATCGTGAGGTCGTTCACCCAGGTTTCCTGGGTGACGCCGAGGGGGTAGACCAGGTGTGCCAGGTTGTCCTGGCTGTAGGCCATCACGTAGGCCGCGTGGTTTACGGTGTAGTTGCCGCCGCCGATGTCAGCCTTATCGGCCGGGCTTATGGACAGGCTGCGCTGGAAGGCGTCGACCTGTTCTTGCGTGCCCGTGAGCCCGATGAAGTCCTTGCTGAAGATGTCGAGCCACTTACGGAGGACTTCGGGCGTGTCACGGTCAGGATCGGCGGTAACGAAGACGACCTTGATCTGGCTGCTGACATCGGCCGGCAGCTTGTCGAGCACGGTCATGATGTCGGCCATATGGGTTGGGCAGACATCCGGGCAATGCGTGTACCCGACATAAAGGAGCGTGACGACGCCATCCGTTTCCTTGCGGAGGTCAAACGGCTGACCGGAGGTGTCGGTGAGGACAGCGTCGGGCTTGGGAAGGGCAGGAGTGACGAACACACCCATGAAGTCAGTCTCGGGCGTGTAAGCCGTGGGGTTCGCGCCAGTGGTCGCGTCGCTGCTGCCATCGTCGCCGCTGCATGCGGCGCCAAGGACGAGGCCCGCTATCGCCAGGAGGGCGAGCGGAATGGGTTTCCAATTCATGGTCATTTCCAATCTTTGTGCGGGTGGCCCCACCATGGGCCAACGTCGCAGGTGCGATCCTGGTTCAGGAGGCGCGCGGTGGCGGGATATCGGGCGACGTGGCCGCACCTTCCGGGAGCAGCACCCGTGAGGGTTGAAACCCCCGCACCTCGTCCACCGACGCCGCCAGGGCAATCATCTGGCCAAGGTTCGCGACCTGCGCCCCGGCAACCAGCGGTTGGTCGCTGCAGCCGGAAGCGTCCGCGTGGCAGTGGTCGCGATGGCCCGAGGGCGAATCCCCGGACTCACCAGCGGCGTGGACGTGTGCGGACGTGAAGCCCAGGGAGAAGCTGGCGCCCGGGACGGCGAGTTCGATATCCCAGTGCCCGGCGAATGAGATCGACGGGAGAAACGCGAGGAACAGGATCCACGCGAAGGGTAGGCGATGGGCGTAAAACGTCATCCACCTTTGATCTGACCCCCGCGTGACGGCCCGCGCAAGCGGCGGAGCGGAACGATTGTGGCACCCAATCGACGGATAGGTACGGAGCAGGGAACTGGTGACACCGGTAAACTGCCGGCGATGCCTGAACTCGAGACCAACGACGGGACGACGCTCTGGTACGACGAGCGCGGACCGGACGACGCCCCGCCGGTCGTCCTGCTGCATGGCTTCACGTCATCGCACCGGATGTGGCACGCACAGAGGGCGGAGCTTGAAGACAGGTACCGGCTTATCGTGCCGGACCTGCGGGGCCATGGCCGTTCGGGGGCTCCAGAAGACCTGGGGACATACTCGATCGAACGATACGCGACCGATGTTCACGAACTATTGGACCACCTGAAGATCGGGGTCTGCGCATTGGTTGGGTGCAGCTTCGGGGGCATGATCGCGTTGCAGTTCGCCGTGACATGGCCGGAGCGGCTCGCCTGCCTCGTAGCCTCCGATGCTTCGCCCGCATACGAGCACGTGTCCTACGACGAGCGTTTCCGGGAGCGCGAGGAAGCGATGCGAGCGAACGAGGCGTTCGCTGAAGAACGCGGGATGGCGGGGCTGGGGAAGCGGCTGGCGGCAAATGTTCATGACCCGTTCTTGGCGGATGGGATCCGGAAGCGGTACGCGGCGATGGCGCCGGCAGGCTACCTCGGTGCGGCCAGGACCCGCCGGGAGCGCCCTGATGTCACTCCATTGCTGCGGGAACGGCTGACGATGCCGGTGCTGCTCTGTGACGGCGACGCCGACCCCGTGTTCTGCGCGTTGGACGTGATGGCGAGGGAATTGCCGGAGGCGCGGGTGGCCATTTTCGAAGGCGCGGACCACGGGCTGCCGTCACAGCGGCCAGAGGCATTCACGGCAGTGTTGCGTGAGTTCCTGGAGGATGTGGAAGCCGGGACAGCGGTGGCTGGACGGATCGTGATCGCTACGTAGCGGCTGGCAATGGAGGCCACGTGGCCTATACTCGGGGATAAGCGATACCGTCCGTTGCCGCACTGGCGGACACGAGGAAGATGACTATGAAGAAGCTGCTGGGGATTTTCGCGCTCGCTGGGGCCGCATTTGCTGCGCTCACGTTCTGGCGCAACAAGAAGACGGATGATGATTTCCTCGATGAGGAGTTGGACTAGCTGTCCACGGAACCTTCACTCTCACGCCGTCCGGTAGTCACGGGCTATGGGATCGTCAGCCACGCCGGGAGCGGGGCAGATGCGGCCTGGGCGGCGCTTGCTGACGGTCTGACCGCGGGAAGAGCCTGGAGCCCGGACGACGACGAGGCGACGTTCCAGTGCGCGCCGTTGCCGGATGACTACCGTCCGCATGCGCGGATCCCGCGAAACGTGGTGCACTTCCTCGATCGAGGGTCAGCGATAGCGCTGGACGCGGCGCTGCAAGCTGTTGAGATGGCCGGGCTCGAATCGAATAGTGATGCGCGACGGATCGCGATTGCCGACGGACTTCCGTACCGGGCACCGGGGCAAGCGACGATGTTCGCGCCAAATGGGCACCTGATCGCAAGGGTGGCCGGTGCACGTGGCGCAGCAGTGATCACCGGCGGCGCGGAAGCGAGCGGTATGGCGGCTCTCGCGGCGGGTATCCGGCTGATCACCTCCGGTGACGCAGATGCAGTTGTGGCGGGCGCTGCGCAAACATTGCAGCGGCCGCTGTTAGACCACCTTCTCGGGGCCGGGCTCGCGACGCGTGGCGAGGCGAAGCCGTTCGACCGCGCACATGACGGGCTGTTGCCGGCTGAAGGCGCTGCATACGTGACGATTGAGGCTGAGGGAACCGCACGGGAACGCGGGGCTACGGTGCTCGCGCGGCTGACCGCGTACGCCGAGCACTTCGATTCGTCGGTGGAACCACTGGCGGTGAGCGAGGCCGCCGAAGCTGGACGCGTGCAACAGGACGCGCTAACGCGGGCCGGCTACCTGCAAGGGCAGGTCGACCTGCTGGTGTCGTGCGCGGACGGGCGCCCCGCCGTGGACTTCGCGGAGGGCTTCGGGACGATGCGGACGTTCGGGCGGCATGCGTTTTTTGCGGGGGTTACTTCGGCGGCTGGCGCGCTCGGGAACACCCTGGCTGCCTCGGGACCTGTGGCAGTGGTCTCGGCATTGATGGCACTGGAGCGCCAATCGTCCTTTCCGGTGGCCGGGCTTTCGGACCCGGAAGAGGGCGTGGAGCTGGCATATGTGCGCCAAACGAGGGCCGAGCGCTTGAACTGCGTAATGGTGACATCGACGGGCCTCGGCGGGACACTGATCAGCCTGCTAATCGAGCGGTAGCGTATTCGATCACTGGTCCAGCGGTTTAGTTCCCCGGTGGGAACGGGCCGCGTAGGATTGGAACATGGCGCTGGAAATCACCTGGTTCGGCCGGACCTGCTTCCGGATGCGTGGACGCGAAGGGGCGGTAGTTTGTGACCCGTGTCCTCCGGCGAGCGGCTACAAGATCGGCAAGCTGGAAGCGAACGTGGTGACGCTGAGCCTTCGGGATGACCCGGGGTTCAGCTATGTCGATGCGATGAAGGGCGATTACAAGCGCCTCGATGCACCGGGCGAGTACGAGGTTGGCGGCATCCTGGTGACGGGTATCGCTCTGAAGCGGGCCGACGGCGGGCGGGCGGTGGCGTTCATCATCGAGCTGGATGGAATCCGCGTGGCAACGCTGGGCGCCGGGGCAGAGACGATCGGCGAGGCGGAACGGAACCTTCTGGAAGGTGTGGACATTCTGTTGCTGCCGGTGGGAGGACACGGGACGTTGCCGCCCGCCGTAGCAGCGGACGTGATGACGGGACTCGACCCTCGAATTGCCGTGCCGATGCTGTTCAAGAACGACGTTGAAACAGGAGACTATGAGCCGCTGGAGCGGTTCTTGAAGGAGACAGGCGCCAAGCCGGCACCGCAACCCCGAATCAGCGTGACGCGGTCGCAACTGCCGGGTGAGTTATCGGTCGTGGTGTTGGAGCCGAAGGCCTAGCGAGGGGATCGGGATGCCCTGGTGGGCCTGGCTGGCGATAACGGCCGCTTTCGCGGTACTCGCCGGGGTCTCCGGCTATGCCGCATTGCGGAGAAGCATCCGGGGGCGGGAATTCCTGGCGCTTCGGAATCGGCAGAAGCTCCGGTTTGCACGGGCACTGCTGACCGGTCACGCGACGCCCCTGCCCGTGCGCGCGCTGTTGGCGTTCCTGATCGCGTACATACTCCTACCATTCGACATCATCCCGGACTTCATACCGGTTGCCGGCCAGATGGACGACCTGGCTGTCGTTATGGTCGTATTCGCGCTCGTGCTGCTATTGGTGAAGGCAGACCAAATTGATGTCGCAATGGCAGCGGCCCGAGGCGATGATCGAGAGCCAGTCGCCTGACTGGCTTTATGCCGGGGCGAACCAGAGGCAGGTTGGGCTGTTATTGCACCATTCGCCATCGGAATCGGCAGCCAGAGGCACAAGCACCGGGATCGCAGCCCGTTCCATGATGATGAGCTGGATCGATGCGCCGGGATTCGATGGGCAGAGCGTATGAACGAGTACTGGATCCGCCATTGGCAGGCCGAGACCGGAAGGGACTTCCCAAATAGGGGACTCGGCGAGGCCGCAGCTGCGACTTGATGACCGGCCGCCAGGAGGGGCCTGGACGTGCCGGCCGTCCTCCAGCGTGAAAACAACCAGGTCGCCGGCAATGCGAATCGAGGCGATGGCGTCTTGCTTTCCGCCCGGGAGAGCGATGCGTTCGAAGTCGCCGGAAGCGTCAACGCCCGACGAGAGCAACAAACAGGGCTCGGCGGCAAGGCAGGCCACACCCGGGCCGCGTTCGCCGGCGTCGTACTGCTTCAGCGTGATGACGGGGCTGCCGTCGAAGCTACCGGGCCAGATCACAGGGTCAGGGATCTCGAGGTTACCAAGGACGAGCGGCTCGCCGAGTAACAACACTTCCTTCCGGGCCTTGAGGGGCCCGGAGCCTTCGCGATCCGTGACCGAACGGCGCTCGACGACGGAGCGTGATATGGACGGGCCATCGTCGAGCGTGAACGTGAGCAGGTCGCCGTCCACGCGGAGATCAACTCGCCGGGTCCCAGCCTGGTGTAACGTGACGAAACCGCCGGGGATGTCCCGCGCCATTTCGGTGGAGAATTGTGCGGTCGATGGGACGAGCGCGGCGTATGTGCCGGGCACGACCCGGTTTGTCACGGGCCCGCTTCCGCAGCCGGCTCCGAGAAGACTGAACGCGGCAACAGCAACCGGGAGCCACTTCCTCATCCCCATCCTCATCCGCCCTAAGCAATCCTACCAGTGCGGGACAGGCGGGCGGACGGGTGTAGACCGGGCCAAGCCGCGCGCGGAAAGCAAGCATGGTCGGCTCCTCAAGATCATGCGGGACAGGGCGGACGCCGCCGGCCGTAGATGATCTATGGCGATGCGGCTCTGGATGCGAGGGCGTCCTCGTCCGATGGGCACCCGAGGCTGGTGGACCGGATCTGCAGCCGGGCTGTACGAGAATCAGGCACCCAAAAAGAGAGAGGAGGCGGCCAAAGGCCGCCTCCTCTCTTCGCGTCCGAACGGCGACGACGGGGATCAGGCGTCGAAGTAGAGGTTGAATTCGTAAGGGTGAGGGCGCATACGGATGGGGTCGCAGTCGTTCTCGTATTTCCAGGAGATCCACATGTCGAGGAGGTCTGGTGTGAATACGCCGCCCTTGAGGAGGAAGTCATGGTCCTCTTCGAGCGCCTTGAGGGAACCTTCGAGGGAGGTAGCGACGGTGGGGACCTTTTCGAGTTCGGCAGGGCTGAGTTCGAAGAGGTTCGTGCGGTCGAGCGCTTCGCCCGGGTCCCATTCGTTGAGGATCCCGTCCATGCCTGCCATGAAGACAGCGGCAAATGTGAGGTAGGGGTTGCCGGCGGGATCGGGCGGGCGAAATTCGACGCGCTTCGAGGCCGGGCTGAGGCTAACAAGGGGAATGCGGCAGGCGGCGGAGCGGTTACGTGCACTGTAGACGAGGTTCACGGGTGCTTCGTAACCGGGAACAAGCCGCTTGTAGCTGTTAGTGGTGGGGGCGGCGATGGCCATGAGTGCCTTGCCATGGCGGATGAGGCCGGCGATGTAGTGCAGGCACATCTTGGAGATGCCCGCGTATTCGTCGCCAGCGAAGAGGTTGGCGCCGTCCTTCCAGATGGAAAGGTGAGTGTGCATGCCGGAGCCGTTGTCCTGGTAGAGGGGCTTGGGCATGAACGTGGCGACTTTGCCGTGGCGCTTGGCGACGTTCTTGACGATGTACTTATAGAGCATCGACTTGTCGCCCATCTTCGTGAGCGTGTCGAAGCGCATGTCAATCTCAGCCTGGCCGGCGGTCGCGACTTCATGATGGTGGAGTTCGATCTGGATGCCGGCGGCTTCCATGAGTTCGACCATCTCGTTGCGGATATCGGTTTGGGTATCGTGCGGCGATACGGGGAAGTAGCCTTCCTTATAGCCGGGCCGGTTGGCGAGGTTGAGGTCGCCGCGGAGCGTGGCCTCGGCGCCGCTATTCCAGATGCCTTCGTCGGAATCGATGCTGTAGAAGGACGAGTGCTGGTCGCTGGCGAAGCGGGCTTCATCGAAAATGAAGAACTCGAGTTCGGGGCCGATGTAGACGGTATCGCCAACGCCGGATTCCTTGACGTAGGCCTCGGCCTTTTGGGCAACGTAGCGGGCGTCGCGGGAGTAGCGCTCGCGGGTGACGGGGTCTTCGACGTTAGCGATCAGGGAGATCGTGGGCGACTGGATGAAGGGATCGATGATAGCGGTGTCTGGATCCGGGATGAGGAGCATGTCGGACTCCTCGATCTTCTGGAATCCACGGATTGAGGAGCCATCGAACCCGTAACCAGCAGCCCACGGGGAGCTATCGAAGGCTTCCCAACCGTTGAGCTCATGGATGGGGCGGGTGATGTGCTGCCAGCGCCCGAACAGGTCGACAAATTTCACGTCGACGAAGCGGATGTCGTTGGCGGCACAGAAGCTCTTGATTTCGTCTGGAGTCAAAGGAACAGCCTCCCTGGAGGTCGTCGGGGTGAGGCTATTGTGATTGGAAACACGTTTCGGGCGAGCGACAACGGGATGAAGTTCTTGTTTCGCGGGACCTCGGCCTGAATCCGAGTGCGGGAACCTAACCCAGTTCGATGTTGTCAAGGAGGCGGGTGTGGCCGAAGCGGACGACGGTGGAGAGGAGTGCCGGGCCGGAGACGAAGCCATACAGCTCGTCGAGGGTGTCATCATCCGCGAGGCTGACGTATTCGAGGTTGGCACGAGACTGGGCGGTGATCCCACGGATTGCCAGGGTACGCAGGGCGTCGGCGTCGCGTGTGCCGGAGTCCCAGGCGGCCTTGCTGGCAAGGAGCGACTTCCGGATGACGGGAGCGGCGGCGCGGTCCTCAGGCGAGAGGTAGACGTTGCGGCTGCTCATGGCGAGGCCGTCGGGTTCGCGGACTATGGCGCAGGGGACGATCTCAAGGCCGAGATCGAGGTCGCGGACCATGCGGCGGATGACCCGGAGCTGCTGGGCGTCCTTGCGGCCGAAGTAGGCACGCGTGGGGGTCGTGGCATTGAACAGCTTGAGGACGATAGTTGCGACGCCACGGAAGTGCCCCGGGCGGGCTTCCCCTTCGAGGCGCCGGGTGACCTCTTCGACGGTGACGTAGGTCTGGAAGCCGGGAGGGTAGACGGCTGACGGAGGCGGCAGATAGACGGCATCGACGCCGGCATCGCGCAGGAGGCGAAGATCACGGTCTTCGTCGCGAGGGTAGCGCTCAAAATCTTCACCGGGGCCAAACTGGGTCGGGTTTACGAAGATACTGGCGATGGTGTGGGTGTCCTGGCGGCGGGAGGCGGCGACAAGAGAAAGGTGGCCCTCGTGGAGGAAGCCCATGGTGGGGATGAGCCCGACGGCGCCCGGACAGCCTGCTCGCCAGGCACGCATTGCTTCGGGCGATTCGAGGATATCCACGCGGATCTCCAGGCGGCTGCCGGGCCGAAACCCGGCTGGCTCCCAGGTGTTGTTGGCTAGATCGTGCCGATCTCGGCGAGGACGACGGCGTCGAGCAGGTGCGGGTTCGCGGCGGTAAGTTCGGCGAGAGATCCGGGCGACATGCTCACGGCGTGTTCCATGGTTGGGAACGCGCCACCCTCGACTTCGGCGGCGTAGTCGGCGAGCGCATTGCGGATAACCTCACCAACAACCGCGTAACGCTTCGCGTGGCGGAGCTTGCGCTGGTCGTCGTAGAAGCCGAGAAGGTCGTGGAAGACCTGCACCTGAGCGTCGCAGTGGGGTCCGGCGCCGATGCCGATGGTGGGGACGCTGACGCGCTCGGAGACCATGCGGGCGAGTTCGGCAGGGATGGTTTCAAGGACGAGCGCGAAGGCTCCGGCTTCTTCGAGGGCGCGGGCATCGTGGAGAAGCTTCGCGGCGGCGGCGGGGGTCTTGCCCTGGACGCGGTGGCCGCCGAACTGGTTTACGGACTGAGGGGTGAGGCCGAGGTGGCCCATGACGGGGATGCCAACCTGCACCATGCGGCTGACGAGCGGGATGATATGCGAGCCACCTTCGAGCTTTACCGCGGTGGCGCCACCTTCCTGGAGGAGGCGGCCGGCGTTGCGGACGGCTTCGTCGGCGTTCCACTGGTACGACATGAAGGGCATGTCGGCGACGATGATGGACTTCGATGTGGCGCGGACGACGGAGCGGGTGTGGTAGAGGATGTCGTCCATGGTGACGGGGACAGTGCTCTCGTAGCCGAGGACGACGCTGCCGACGGAATCGCCGACGAGAATGATCGGGATGCCGGCCTGCTCGACCAGCCGGGCGGATGGGTAGTCGTAGGCGGTGACCATGGCGAAACGCCGGCCTTCTGCCTTCCATTCGCGGAGCTTGTGGATCGAGTGGCGCGTCATCGGAGTCTCCCCCGCCATCGGGTGGGCGAACGTTCCACCGGGGAGGGGATTCTTGGGAGACGAGCGCGGATCGCGTGATCGCGATCGAGCGTTGTGTCTGCCGTCCCGGCCCGCAGGTCCAGGCGGAACTTCACTCGACGAGATGGCCCTTTTCATTGGCTCGCCTCCCTCGCGGGTAGACGGCAAGTCGATCATTCACCCGTGACGAACGGCCCGTCAAGGGGTTATTCCACGACGATCGAGCCAGACATCCCAACCGATTGGTGAATGGAGCAGTAGTAGCTAAAGGTGCCGGGCGTGGAGAACGTGATTGAGAACGAACCCTTGGTTTGGAGGCCCGAGGTGCCGAAGGACCCGGTCACGTCATGGATGGCGTTGCCGGTCCATGTCCAGGTGACGGTGCCGCCCACACCAACCGGCGCATTGCGCGGCGAAAAGAAGTTGTCGCCCACGCTGACTGAGGCGGAGAGGGGACCGGCGGGCGTCGTCGGAGTGGGGGCCGGAGGCGGTTCGGTTGGGGTGGGCGTTGGGGGCGGCTGGGTGGCTGGTGGGCTGGTGGGCGTGGGGGGCGGCGGAGTTGGCGTGGCAGTGGAGGCCGCGGTTGTTGGGGTTGGTGTGGGGGAGGCGGGCACGGTGGTGGGTGACGCGGAAGGGGTGGCAGGGGAAGGGGATGGGCTGGCGGTGGACGTCGACGGGGTCGCACTGGTGGCGGCTACGGACGGCGTTGTCCTGGTCGCCGCGGCTGAGAGTGATGCCGTCGCGGTCGATTCTGAGCTGCTGCTGCCACCGCAGGAGCCCAGGAGGGATGCGGCGACGAGGGCCGCGGCCAGGACCAGCGTGAGTCGCTTCACAACACCACCTTCGCCAGACAAAAGTACTGGGTGGCGCTCCAGCATTGGCGGAGGGCCACCCAGTGTGGGAGAGATTGCGTCTACCCGAGGGCTACGAGCGGCGGGCCGCTACGACGACGGTGGCTGAGGCTGCCATGGCGAGCAGGACAGACCCAAAGACGAGGGAGAGGCCGAGCATACTGGCACGATTCGCGGCTTCAATGCCCGACCCGGTGTTCGGCGGGAGCGGTGCACCCGCCGCAGAGACCGTGATGGTGCCCGTCATTTCTGGATGGAGGATGCAGGCGTACTGGTAGGTTCCTGCCTTGGGGAAGTTCAGGACGAACTCCGTCGGGGAGGTTGGGTCGGGAATGGCGAGGAGGATGCCCGTGTGGACAAAGCCTGTGCCGTCGACAGCAGCACCGGCCTTACTGGCCGGAACCGTGAACGGGTCGGCCGGAGGAGGAGCGCCAAAGGTGGCGGAATGGGGGACGGCGACTTCGTTCTTGAATTTCACGGAATCCCCGGCGCGGAGGTTGAGCTGCGACGGGTACATGATGTTCTGCTGGCTCAGCTTCGTCTCGCCGCCAAGGATGACGGTGTATTCGCGCTGGCCGCCGGCTTTCGGCGTCACCTGCAGGGGCCGGGCGAGGAGCGCGGCGTTGTTGGCGTTGGCTTCGAACGAGGCTGAGTAGGCTTCAGCAGCGCCACGAGCAGCAGCTGACTCGTTGTTGTCAACGCCGGCGGCGCCGGCGGAGCCGGGATCAACGACGGTGACGGTGCCGGTCATGTTCGGATGAATGATGCAGAAGTACTGGTATTCGCCGGGAGCGGTAAATGTGACGTCGTAGGTAGCGCCCGGGGGAATGAGGTCAGAGTTGACGAAGGTCTCATCGGGGATGCTGCCGCCCGATGGAGTCGCGACGGGTTCGGCAGGTGGCTGACCAAGGATGAAGGTGATTGAGTGGACCTCGCCGGACTTGATAGTCCATTGGACCGTTGTACCGGTCTCAACGGTGACGGAAGAAGGTAGATAGAGGTTTGTCCAGTTGCCATCCTGGCCCGCTCCCGCGTCCACGTTCAGGGTGGGCGCCTGGGCGTTGGCGACAGGCTGGCCAGCGAGGCCGGCCAACCCCAACAGGCCCAGAGCCGCAGCCGGCAAAAACAGCAATCGTCTCGATTTCCGCACAGTTCTTCTCCTCTTGCCTGGACGCATCCCGCGGCAGACTTTGCGCATTCTTCACCTGTCGAATGTGCCTGACAATCGGTCTTTCGATGGAGGCGCCCACGAATCGGCTAGAATCTATTCCGGTGATTAGGCAATGGTCAACTGCTCGACGGTCGATGGCACCACACAAACGCGCCGTTCGGCCGTGGCAGGGCGGCGGGCGGAGGACGAGACTCGACCGATGACGAATCTCCGGGCCATCACGACGGGGCCAAGCGAGGCGTCGAGACGCCGGTACCACTCGCCCGTCCGCCGGGCGCAGGCGGCGGCCACCCGAGCGGCAATCGTCGCTGCGGCCGCCCATGCATTTCGAACGCGTGGGTTCGCAAGGACGGCGGTCGGGGTAATCGCGCGGGACGCGGGCGTTTCGGTTCAGACGCTGTATGACTCAGTCGGCGGTAAGCACGAGGTGCTGCTGGCAGTGCTGAACCAGATTGATGGCTCGCACTTTCCAACCGTAATGACTGCCGTTGCAGAATCTCGAGGCCCATCCGAGGCGATCGATGCGTGGGTGGGCGGACTTCGCACGTACATGGAGACAAATGCACCGCTGGTGCGGGCCGCGCTGGAGGCGGGGGACGTTGCGGCGCGCGGCATGGTCGCGGAGGGCCATGCCCGGCACCTCGATGGGGCCGTGCGCCTCGTACGGTGCATTGGTGAACTCGGGGGGCTCCCCAACGGTGTTGATGAGGACGAAGCAGCACTCGCGGTGGCAATCGCAACGGTCGATTCTTCGTGGTATTTCGCGGTGGATACGGGCGGGAAGACATGGGACGAGGCAGAAGTGATTTTCGCGAACACCGTTGCGCGCATTCTCCTTGGGCCACGGGCGATCTCAGCTAACTGCGCGTGAGGGCGGGAACGCCGCCGAGGGGCTTCGCGAGACGGACACTGTTCAGGATGGCACGCTCGACGGCGCGAACTGTCATGGCTCCCGCTACGAGCGCGTCGCCGGGTTCGGGAGCAAGGGCGCCGGTCGCAACGGCGAAGGAAACATCGCCATCAGCCAGGGTATGACACGGGACAATGGTGCGGGCCAGGCCATCGTGTGCCTGGTAGGCGATGCGCTGGAGTTCGTGGTGGGCGAGCGCGGCATTCGTGGCGACGACGACGAGCGTAGTGTTCTCGGCAGGATTGGCGACCAGTGTCTCCATACCCGCGGCGCGCCGATCGAGGACTTCGGGGAGTGGGATCATGCGGCCATCGGCCCGTGGTCCGGCGACAAGGGCTCCGGAATCGGGATCGACGATGTTGCCGACGGCATTGGTAACGGCGAGGGCACCAACGATGATTCCGCGCGGGCCGGCGACGCTGGCAGTGCCAATGCCGCCTTTCCAACGGCCATCAGTGCCGAGGATCTTGGCAACGGAAGCGCCTGTCCCAGCTCCGACGGAGCCCTGTGCGACCTGGCCACCGCGGGCACGCGCGGCGGCCGTGTAGCCGTCGTCGTCCGTGGGGAAGGCGCGAGGGTCGCCAACTCCGAGGTCGAAGATGATGGCTGAGGAGACGATGGGAACCGTGCCGACGGTTGTCTCGAAGCCAATGTTGCGCTCCGAAAGGAACCGCATCACTCCGTTCGCCGCTGCAAGGCCAAACGCGGAGCCACCGGCGAAGACGATTGCGTGACAGCGACGGACGACGTTCGCAGGGTTGAGAACATCGGTTTCGCGGGTTCCCGGGGCGCCGCCGCGAACATCGGCGGCAGCGGCGGTAGCCGTCTCGCAGAGGATGGCCGTGCAGCCAGTGGCACGGCGGCGGTCGGTCCAGTGACCGACACGAATGCCCGGGACATCAGTGATAGCATCGCGCGGGCCGATGACCCATCCGGCGGCATCGCGGTTCACGGGTCGCCCTGCCAGCCCGCGCCGCGGCGGGTCCGAACGTAATCGAGCAGGAAACGGCGGGCAATGCGGCAGAGGTCCGCCGTCAGATCGGTGAGGTTCGCGGCAGCGCCCTCGTCGGCGGCGAATACGCTGGTGAAGATCTGGCCTGAGGCGTCTGTCCCGGAGAACCAGCATTCGCTGGCAATGCCGCCCGGCGTCGCGTTCGGGATGATGAGCATGGGGTTGGCACTGGCAGCGGCAGCGATGAGGCCATCGAGGTCCGGAAGGGAAGGCTGTGAACGAAGGTCCTGTGCGGCCCCCAGGGCCCCTTCGGAGAGCGCGAGGTCACGAACGAGCTGTTCCGGGGCAGTGGTTGCGACGCGGTGGGTGAACTCGCGCCATTCAGCGAGGCCGGGGAGCGGGCTGCTCAGCGTGCGGGCGACGGGGTAGGTCCGGTCGAAGAGTGCGCGGTGAACCGCGACGAGGCGGCGGCACGCTTCAGCAAGTTCGAGGCCGATGAGGCCGCCGAGGATGGCGCGGTCGCCCGCTTCGGCAAATACAAGCCGGCCGAGGGCGGCATCGGCTGCCATCTCCGGTTTGCGGAGGGTGGAACGCGCATACGCCTCGACGAAATCGAGCTCGGAGAGGTCACCGGGAAACACAGGGCAAGCGTGACGACCTGGAGAGCAAAGGGAAAGGGGTCTCGTTCAGCCCCAGAGGGCAGAACGAAGGCGGGAGGCGGTGGCGTGTTCTCCAGCCGGTAGGCGCATGGACTCCTCGATGCGGCTGGCAAGGACGCGGATGCTGGTGATGGCGGGGTCGTCGCCCATATTTTCGATAAGGCGTCGCGGCAGTTCGAGCTGCCATTGGAACGCCCAGACAAGGCCGGCGAGGTCGACAAGATCGGCAGTTGTTGGCGGATCGAGCGCGCGCCGGCGGGCGTAGCGAAGGGCAAGGTCGCGGCGGGCCGCCGGCGGGAGGCCAAGCGAGAGAAGCAACCCGGCAACATCAAACAGCTGTGGCCCGAAGCCGGAGGATTCAAAATCGAAGACAAACGCTTCAGATTCGGTCAGCAGCATGTGGGCGGCGGTGAGGCCCCCTTGGACAAAACCGAATGGAGAGCCGGAAATGTGTTGCTGCGCCGCGGCGAGGAAAGGATCGGCAGCCAAACGTTCTTCGGAAGTGAACCCGAGACGGAAAAGCGGAACGCCCGCACCGGGGACCACATCGAGAGGATCCTGGCCCCAGCGCAGGCCCTCACGGACAGGGAGCGTGTGCAGCGTAGCGAGGCAGTCGATAGCGGCGGCGAGAAGCTCGTGTGGCGGATCGAGGACGAGAGCGGGGAGGCCGCCGGGGTAGGTCTCGACAGCAGCACCATCGACGACGGCGGCAAGCCGGGGGCTGTTGTTGAAGCCGGCGCGTTCGAGTGCCTCGAGCACAGCGATATTGTTTTCGGAGCGTTCGCGATCGGGGGAGCGGCGGACAACAAAGCGGACAGCCGGCGGCTGACCGGATTGGATGACGACGACCTGTTCGGGCGAGCCCGGGAGGAGGCCAAGGGGCTCGACCTCGATGGAAGCACCAGAAGGAAGGGGGAGCACCGCGAGTAGACGGGCAGGGTCAACGAGCACGGGCCGGCCTCCGTCGTGGTGTGCGCTGGCAGCGTGGACAGAAATGCGTACTGCGGCCGCCGATGACAACCCGCTCGATCATGGAGCCACAGGCGTAGCACGGTTTACCGGTACGGCGAAAGACCTGGACGAACATCTGCTGGTGGCCCTGTTGCCCGGCGCCATCGACGTAGTCCTTGAAGCTCGCGCCGCGATTTGCGATACCGCGTTCGAGGACGGAGCGGACGGCGGCGTGGAGCCGCTTCGCAGATGCAGGGCCGATCTGTCCGGCGGCTGTGGAAGGCGCAATACGAGCCTCATAGAGGGCTTCGTCCGCGTAAATGTTGCCGATGCCGGCGACGCGGCGCTGGTCGAGTAGGACGGATTTAATGGGTGCTGAGCGTCCCTTGAGGGCGGTACGGAATCCAGGGAGGGTAAAGCCGTCATCGACCGGTTCGGGGCCGAGCTTGCCGACAGCATCGTTGGGGTCGGCGACGAGGCGCCACGTGCCAAACTTGCGGAGGTCAGACCAGCGAAGGTCATGGCCGTCGTCGAGCTCCAGCATTGCGCGCTGGTAGGGCTCGGGGGGAGCGGCGTGGCGGCGCCAGACGAGGCGGCCGGTCATCCGGAGGTGAGCGACGAGGGTGTTGCCGTCGTCCAGCTCAAAAAGGAGGTACTTGCCCCGGCGGCCGATGCCCAGGAACCGCCTCCCGACGAGGGCTGCGCGAAACGCATCGATGCCCGTATTGCCAAGGAGGAGCGGCGCCGAGGCAGGGTCGACTTCGACGGCTTCGATGCGGCGGCCAGCGACGAGAGGAGCGAGGTCGCGGCGAACAGTTTCGACTTCTGGAAGTTCGGGCACACGTCAAGCGTGACGAGCGGAGGCGGAAGGGGGAAGGGGCAGGGGACAGGGGTTTGCTCGCCGCACCGGCCGTGAGCGGCGATACTGGCTCCCCGGATGCGACGACGTTTCCAACGCTTGCTGCTCGGCGCCCACACGCGCCGGATGATCACCGTCCCGACCTATGTCGGGCTATGGCTCGCCGGGACGTTGCTGCTGCCGATCGTAATCCCAATTGCGGCCGTGACGGACATCATCGCGCGGCGAAACTTCGCGATTACGCGGACGATGCTGCAGGCGTATGTGTACGTCTCGGTCGAATTCGTTGGACTGCTCGTGATCCTCTACCTGGGGATGAACCGGTGGCGGTATTCAAAGGAAGAATGGCACCGGAAGCATGTGCGGCTCGAAGGCTGGTGGGCGCAGGTGCAGTTTACGTGGGCCGTCCGCATCTTCCGCCTGAAACTCCAGGTGGAAGGCGACGACGAGCTCGCCGTGGGACCGTACCTCCTGTTCATCCGGCACGTGAGCATCGTGGACAACCTGATCCCGGCGGTGTTCGCGGTGCAGCGGCGCAACATCGCACTGCGCTGGGTGTTGAACTGGTACCTGATGCGGGACCCCTGCATCGATATCGTTGGGCACCGCGTGGGCTGCACATTCGTACGCGGCGGCACGGACCATTCGCAGCGGGAGATTCACCGGATCCGGGAGATGGCGGACAACCTTGGGCCAGGCGAGGGCGTGATTATCTACCCGGAAGGGACGCTGTTCAGCCCATCGAAGCAGGAGAAGGTGGTGTCACGGCTGGTGGAGCGGAGTGACGCGGAAGTGGCGGAATTCGCGCGCGGGCTTCGCAACGTCCTGCCTCCCCGGCTCGGGGGCACCATCGCTCTGCTGGAGACTCATCCAGATGT
This sequence comes from Dehalococcoidia bacterium, assembly GCA_020432045.1. Lineage (GTDB taxonomy): Bacteria > Chloroflexota > Dehalococcoidia > Tepidiformales > Tepidiformaceae > JAGQHB01. Next base: position 38,825 of record JAGQHB010000080.1, read on the forward strand.
CGACGTCGTGTTCTGCGCGCACTCGGGGTTGGAGGCAGCGCTGGACAAGGCAAGCATCCTCGGCGGGGGACTCGTCGGCAAAGAGCTGCGGATCAAGTTCTGGCGAGTACCGGCCGCGGAGATCCCCAAGCACAGGGACGAGCTCCGACGCTGGCTGTTTGATGAGTGGAACAAGGTCGATGACTTCGTAACCGCAGGTGTTGATGGAGCTTCGCGCGATTCCTGACCCGACCGAACGATGACTGTCCCGGATGCACGGGATCGAGAGGCCAGCGAGGAGGCGATTCATGCGCGGAGTGACAGCGAAGCACTCGTTCACGGAGCGGGTGATCCTCGCGGCAAAGCTGGACCCGGGCGTTTACGAAGAGGTGGAGCACGATACCGGCGCGACCGGGCAGGCGCTCCTGGTGGTGCTGCTAAGCAGTATCGCGTCCGGTGTGGGGGTGCTCGCGCTCGGCCCACTAGCGATCCCGGCGTTTGCCCTCTTTTCCCTGGTCATCTGGGGCGTTTACCTGGGCGTCATATACCTCGTCGGCGCGACCCTCTTTGCCGCCGCGGATACGCGCTGCGACTGGGGCGAACTGACACGGACGCTGGGGTTTGCCCGCGCGCCCGGGTTTCTGCTGGTATTCGCCTTCATCCCGATTGCGGGGGTGGTGATCGGCGTAGTCGTTTCACTCTGGGGGCTGGCAGCGACCGTGATTGCGATTCGGCAAGCGCTGGACTTCAGCACAGGGCGAGCGATCGCGACAGCGCTTGTAGCGGCCGTGGTGCACGCGGCGCTCCAGCTCATCCTGTTCGTGGCGTTGTAGCAGGGCCCGACTACTTCGGGGTAGCAGCAGCGACGACCCGGCCGAGCATCGTCTGATCGCTGGCCGAAGGGCGGCGCTCAAGGCGTTCGCGAAGGACGGGTTCCGCCTGTTCGAAACGGCCGGCCCGCATGCAGGCTTCGAGGAGGGTGTCTTCGAAGACCTCGCGCTGGGCATTGGAACCACCGATGCGGACGACCATCTCTCGCACTGGATAGAGGGCGTCGACTGCACCGGCGTAGTCACGGTTGGCAAAGCGACGGATGGCCTCGGCGGTGGCGGCGACGATTGGGCCTGCGGGCTGCTTTCCTTCGGCCTCACGCTGACGAAGTCCGCCGACAAGGTGTTCGAGTGACTCGCCATCACCAGCCGCCGCGTAGGCGAGGGCGCAGTGGAGGTCGGCGAAGGTGATGCCGGGCTTCGGGAAGGTCTTTGCGGCGAAATCGCGGAGTTCGGCGCGTGAGGCCTCGGGACGGTCTACGCCGTAGAGGTCGCAGCGCCACATGAACGAGGCAGCATCGGCGATGGAGATCACCGCGGAGCCGGGATAGACGTCAGGCGCGAGGTCCTTCGCATAGATAGCGAGGGCGCCGGCAGCGCGACCTTCTTTCAACAAGAAGAGCGCATGGTGCCAGGCGAGGTGCGAGTAGATCGTGGCGTTGCGCTCGTAGCCGGGGAGCCAGCCCGCGAGGAAGGCGTCGCCGCCGGAGGCATCGCCAGCTTCGAAGAGGACGTGGGACATGGTATGGGCGCCGCTGCCCTGGCGGACGAAGAGATCGAGCGAGCGTTGGGCGAGCGTTCGGGCCACCTCGAAGTGGTTGAGTTCGTTGTGGACGAAGGCATGGGTATTGAGGAACCACCAGTCATCGCCGTAGGACTTCGCGAGCGGGTCGATGATAGCGAAGGTCTCGGCACGCCAGTCCGGTGATCCGTTGAAGGCGATGAGGCCGAAGGGGCCGGAGACCTGCAGCAGGAGGTAGGCGTCGCGGGGGTATTCGGCCAGGTGTTCGCGGGCGAATTCGGTGGCGCCGGAGCCATCGCCGTCCATGGCGCGGACAATGGCGGCAACGTGCTGTTGTTCACGGCGAGTGGCGCTGGAGGCGGCCGTGAGGGCCGCTTCTTTTTCGCGCGTGGCCTCAGGGATGTTTCCGGTGACCTGGAGCTGGCGCGCGAGGGTGATATGCGCGAGCGCGAAGGCGGGGTCGTGCCGAAGTGCTTCGCGGAGGGCGTCTTCGGCGCCGCTGTTGTAGGCGAGGATGGCATCGATGGCATGGACAAAGGCATCGGCAGTGGCAGCCGAGCCGGTGGTGAGTTCATAGCCGTAACGGTCGGTGAACGTGGTCATGCAGCGGCCTCCGGAAAAGGCGAGTGTAGCGCAGGAGGCAAGGATTCCGGTCGACATGCTTCCGGCAGGGGCGAGGTTTCCGTAGCATCCGCTGGCATGAAATACGAGGCTATCCCGGGGCATATCGGACTGTTCGCGCGCGGCGAGATGGAGCGCACGGGTGTGCCGGGCGTGGCCGTTGGCGTGATCGCGGGCGGGCGTTGGTACGCGACGGGGTACGGGGTGACGAGCCTGCGGAACCCGTTGAGCGTGACACCTGAGACGCTGTTCCAGGTGGGTTCGACGTCGAAGACGTACGCGGCGACGGCAATCATGGCGCTGGCGGAGGAAGGCAGGCTCGATATCGAGGAGCGGGTGCGGACGTACCTGCCCGAGTTTCGGCTGAAGAGCGAGGCGGACGCGGCGATAGTGACCGTGCGGCACCTGCTGACGCACCACGGCGGTTGGGTTGGCGACTACTTCAAAGACATGGGCGACAACGACGACGCACTGGCGTTGATGGTCGAAAAGATGGCGGACGCGCCGCAGGTCACTCCGGCGGGTTTCGCATTCGCGTATAGCAATGCGGCGTTCAACGTGCTGGCGCGCATTGTCGAAGTGGTGAGCGGCGAGGGGTACGAGGCGTACATCGGGCGGCGATTCCTCGAACCGCTCGGGATGAAGCAGACGACGTACTTCGCAAACGAAGCGATCGTGCACCGGGTGGCGATGGGGCACCTTGAGACTGCCGAAGGGCCGCGGGTTTCGGGGCACTGGCGGATCAACCGGAGCATCGCGGGGAGCAGCGGCGTGGTCTCGAGCGTGCTGGATCAGCTTGGCTGGGCGGCGTTTCACATGGGCGGCGGCAGTGGCGTGCTAAAGGACGAGACGCTCCGCGCTATGCAGTCGAAGCAGGCGGAAGCGGGGAGCATGTGCGAGGCCTTCGGGTTCGGGTGGATGCTGGACACGGTGGGCGGTGAGCAGCTGGCGAAGCACGGTGGTTCGATCAACGGGCAACTTTCGAGCTTCGAGTTCATCCCGGCGCTGGGGTACGCGTGCACGGTGCTGACGAACTGCGATACGGGCCGCGAGGTGCGTGACACGGTGGCCGCCGCGTGTATGGAGCATTTCACGGGCATGAAGCGGACGTTGCCCGCACCCGACGCCTCGTTGACGGGGACGCTCCGGGAGTTCGTGGGCCGATACAAACAGCGGATGGTTGAGCTGGAAGTGAAGGCGGAGGGGGACACCCTCTGGGTACATGACCGGCAGGCGGCGTGGATCGCGGCGTTGGAGCCGCGGGCGGTCGACCCCCCGCCAGCGCCGATGCAGCTGTTCGCTCCGGATCGAGCAGTTGTAACGGAGGGCGCGCACCGGGGCGAGACGGCCGAGTTCATCCGGGCCGGCAGCGGACAGGTGGCGTGGATGCGCTGGGACGGACGGCTCTCCGCCCGCATCCAATCCTGAGCGCGCTTTCACCGGCGGCCAACGAACAGCGCCTGCTGCTGGCGGCGGACGGGGCGATCGCGTGCATCGGGCTCTACGTGGGCGCGATCGGTCCCTCGCTGGAGGCGATCGCGGGGGACTCGGGGGTATCGCTGGGGACGGCCGGGCTCGTACTGACGGCGCTGGCGACCGGGTCGGTGACGGGATCTGCGACCGTGACCGCATGGCTGCACCGGCGACGGCAACGGCTGGTGGCAGCCGGGGGGATGCTGTTGATGGCGGCCGGGCTCGTGGGAC
>JAGQHB010000081.1 GCA_020432045.1 Dehalococcoidia bacterium
AAGCCGGTCCAAAAGAACCCGACGACGATTGCCGCTACGGCGAGCACCACAGTTGCTCCGGCCGCGCCTTGAGGCGTGCCCAGAAGGAAGCTCACTCCGAAGAGGATTGAGCATCCCCCCTCTGGCCGGTCACCTCGAATAGGAGGTAGCCATGTCAGTGATGGAGGAGAAGGAGCCACGGTCTCGGTCTCGTCGTTCGTTCACGCCTGAGTTCAAGGCCGACGCGGTGGCGATGGTGCTCGATGAGGGCAACACGATCGCCGATGTCGCTCGACGGCTCGGGGTCGGCGAGACGAATCTGGGGAATTGGGTGCGTCAGGCCCGGGTCGATCGAGGTGAGCGTGAAGGATTGACGACCAGCGAGCGTGAAGAACTCGCCGAGCTGCGCCGCGAGGTCAAGCGCCTGCGGATGGAACGCGAGCTGCTCAAACGAGCGACGGCCTTCTGGGTGAAGGAGTCGGGACAGTGACCCGCTATCGGTGGGTCGCTGCCCGGAAGGCCGAAGGCTTCCCGACCACGACAGCATGTGAGACCGCCGGCGTCAGCCGGCAGGCCTTCTATGACTGGCGCCAACGCGAGACTGTAGGGCCGACCGAAGCCGAGGAGGCCGAGGCCGCTCTGGTGCAGGAGATGCGCGAGATCGCCGATGAGTTCGACGAGTCCTACGGGTCACCGCGCATGACCGCTGAGCTACGCGATCGGGGCTGGCGGGTGAACCACAAGCGGGTGGAGCGGCTGATGCGTGCCCATGGCATCGTCGGGATCTACAAGCCCGCCAAGGTCCGCACCACGATCCCCGCCGAGGATGCCCCGCCGTTGCCGGACCTGGTGAAGCGCAACTTCGCCCCTGGTGTCCCAGATGTCGCGTGGGTTGGCGACATCTCCTACATCCCGACCGGGCAGGGCTGGCTCTATCTGGCGACGGTGATCGATCTCGGATCGCGGCGCCTGCTCGGGTATGCGATGGCCGAGCACATGCGCACCGAGCTCGTCTGTGACGCCTTGGCGATGGCCGCCGGCGTCCGGGGCGGGCGCACCGCCGGGATCATTTTCCATTCCGACCGCGGAGCGCAATACCTCGCGGGCGACTACCGGGCAGCCGTCGCGGAGCGCGGCATGATCCAGTCCGTCGGCCGCACCGGGGTGTGCTGGGACAACTCGGTCGCCGAATCGTTCTTCAGCTCACTCAAACGAGAGCTGATCCACCGCTACCGATTCGAAGACCGCGCCGGAGCCCGCCGAGCGATCTTCGCCTGGATCAACCGCTACAACACCCGAAGGCTGCACTCGAGCCTCGGATACCGTTCACCCACCACCTGGGAGAACCTGCACCGTCCACCAAAGGCCCCAAAGGCCGCATAAACCACGTGACCGGCCAACGGGGGGAAGCTCAAACGACCCCGGTGGACCCTTCGATGTCCCACCCCCCTGTCATCGTTGAGGCCAGTCGAAGCGACGGTTCGCTTCCCTCAGACAGGAGGTCCACGACATGACCACACGAATGCCGCCCGATAGACG
>JAGQHB010000082.1 GCA_020432045.1 Dehalococcoidia bacterium
CACGGCAACGTGGTCAGGTTAACGGTCCGAGAGCGAGATTGTCATAGCGCGGTGATCGTCGGGCTGATTCAAAGGCGTCGGGTTCATCCACTGGAGCCAGATGCCGATGGAACAGGTATTCGTGAAGGATCGCCTCCGCCTCCTGCTCGACCACTTCGGCGAGGTGGGGGACCCGCGCGAACCGGCCAAGGTGAAGTATCCCCTGCCGGAGGTCCTGTTCCTGGTCACCTGCGCCAGCATCGCCGGCTGTGACGATTATGATGAGATCGCCGACTGGGGCGCTCATCAGATCGAATTCCTGAGAGGGTACTCCGAGTTTCATTTCGGCACGCCGAAGGAGGATTGGCTGCGGGTCGTCCTCAACCGGATCGATCCGGCTCTGTTCGAGGCCTGCTTTACCGCCTGGGCGACGGCACTGCGGCCTGACGGGGCCGACCTGATTGCGCTGGACGGCAAGACCCTGCGCCGGAGCGGCGACAGTGCGGCCGGCAGCAAGCCGCTGCATCTGGTTTCCGCCTGGGCCTCCACCCAGCGCCTGGTGCTGTGCCAGGAGGCGGTCGACACCAAGGAGAACGAGTGTGCCGCCATCCTCGCCATTCTCGGCCGCCTTGCCGTGAAGGGGGCCTTGGTGACCATCGACGCCATCGCCACCAACCCGGCCGTCGCCGAGGCGATCACCGGAGCCGGTGGCAACTATGTCCTGGCGCTCAAACGCAACCAGCCGACCTTGCATGACGAAGTGGTGCGCTACTTCGACGATCCGGCCAGCGCTGGCCTCGACAGTGTGGAGATCGTCGACAAGGACCACGGCCGCATCGAGACCCGCTGCTACACCGTCAGCCATGATGTCGCCTGGCTCCAAGGCGATCGCCGCTATCCCGGCGAGCCGCGCTTCCACGCCCTGAAAAGCCTCATCCGCACCACCACCCGAACTGAATGGCGCGGCAAGGTCACCGAAGAGACGCGGTACTTCCTCTCCTCCGCCGCGCTCGCCCCGCAACGTGCCGCCGAAGCCATCCGCAGCCACTGGGGCATCGAGAGCCTCCACTGGGTTCTCGACGTCGTCTTCAAAGAAGATCAGTCACGCCTGCGACGCGGTCACGGCGCACAAAACATGGCCCTCGTCCGACGCCTTGCCTTCAACATCGTGCGCGCCGGTCGCGGAAAGCGCTCCATCAAAACCGCCCGCAAAGCCGCAGGATGGAATCCACAGTTCCTCGCGCAGCTCATCGCACCCCCAAGCCGTTAACCTGGACTCGTTGCCGTGAGGGCCAGTCTCCGTCTCTTGACGGGGACGCGGCGAGATGACATGAACCTTGTGTTCGACGGTTCCTCACGGGACGAAAGTCCTAGAGGATGAAAAGGGAACGCGGTGCGACCGACCCAATCAGGGGGTCAAATCCGCGGCTGCCCCCGCAACTGTGAGCGGCGAGCGCGACCCCACCCACGCCACTGGGAAACCGGGAAGGCCGGGGCCAAGCGCAGCGACCCGCAAGCCAGGAGACCTGCCGTCGTTACCTTAGAGATTCCGCAACCGGGCGGGGTGCACCGGGGATGACGACATGCCTTTCCAAGACTGCTCTGCGTTCGCGCGCGGTGACTTCCGCGTGCGCACCGTTCGTGTTTCGGCGGCGATTCGAGGCAGTCGCGATGCCGTAGAGCCGCGCAGCGACCCAACGCCCACCCGCGTCTGCCATCACTTCGGGGGCGCTGTCCCGGCGCCTCATCCGG
>JAGQHB010000083.1 GCA_020432045.1 Dehalococcoidia bacterium
CTCGAACTCGCCGTGACGTTCTCGACAGCAGTTGTCGAACCGGACTGTGTATTCTCCTGTCAGCATCGGAGGAAGCGATGGCGCGCGTGTTCGTCGAGGAGTGGGGCGCCGGATATGGGTCACCCTATCTCGTAGTTCCTGACCAGGACCACGAGGAGGCTGAGCTCGTCGAGGACGGGCCGCTGTTTGAGATGCATCCCGGCGCGGCATCCGAAGCACCCGGCATTGCGTTCGTCGACGGGGTTCGGAGAGCCGAAGCATGGCTTTTCGCCGAGGATACCGCCACAGGCGCTAGCGGCCGCGGAATTGCAGGCACGCATGGCTGTGGGGCTGTTGTCATCAACGGTGGAAAGCGCCCCACATTCGCGAATGCGACTGTCCGACGCGTGGTGGTGTGGGGAAGCGGGCTCTCCGAGTCACTCCCTAGCATTCCAGGCGGATGGAGCTGGACGGTCGGTTCGATTGCCGATACCTCGCCTGATGCTCCTCTTCAGGAACTACAGAAGCGTATGCGCCAGGATGAAGGCCGCCTTTCAGAGGAGCTTGCGAGCGGTGGGCTCTTGGTAGTGGTGGACGGGCCGCTGAATTTCATTCGCAGTCGTGACCTGCCCGTAGCCGGCTACGTCAAGACGCACCACCGCGCATTGCTCGATCCCCCATTTCACCGTCGCATTCCATCGCTCCCAACAGGGCATCGGACCTCCCTGTTCCGTCTGGGCGATGACCGATACTCCTGCTATCTGCGCATAGCGAGTCAAGGGCAGAACGGCAATCCGTGGTCTGGCATCGTCCGGCTTGAGTTCCCGCAGTCAGCGGGAATGGCTGAGGTGGCGCGCGTGGCGACATCGCTGAGCGCGGAGCTGCCCCGGTTCGCCGGCGTTGCCCACCGCGACCCGCGAGCGCCACAGAACCTTCAGCCCGTCGGAGCCCTTGAGACGCATCTCCGTCACCTGCTGGGCCACCCGGGTCTGTCGATGCGCGCGGTTCGTGAAGCGGTCGCGGCCGGAGCCCGTTTGTCAGAATACCAACCGCACGGAGGGACGTGATGACTGGAGCCAACGATGGGAAGGGCGCAGACTCCGAGGTTGCGGTTGGGCTGATCGACGGCTCTCAACCGGCTACGACCCGCCGGTTCCGCGTTGTCCTTAGCGACGACGCTGTGGTTCAGCTCGATGACCTCCTCGCGTGTCGCCAGCAGCTCCCTGATGGGCGCGATGTCTGGCACTACGGGATCGTTGTCGAGGGCCGCGGAGAGATCGAAGGTGCCGAGATGGCGTCGGACACCCATCGCATAACGGCCGCCGGTACCATGCCGGGGATCACCTCCCGACAGGTTGAGGTCCAGGTCTTGCGCACTGTCCCAGAACTCTGGCTTCCCCCAGAGCCGGGGGCAGCCACACTCCGAGCCAAGGGCGAACATCGCGACAGCGCGCTGTTCCTTGACCAGATGGAGGAAGGCAAACGGCTCCCGGCCGGCGTTGACCAGTCAGGCGAGCCCGTGTTCGTGGATTTCACCTTCGTCAACGGCGAGAAGGGCGGGCACGTCTCTATCTCTGGCGTGTCCGGTGTCGCAACGAAGACCTCATACGCACTCTTCCTGCTGTACTTACTCTTCGAAACCGACCCGGGACGAAGCATGCTCGGCGCCCACGCTCCGAACACGCGAGCCCTCGTATTCAACGTCAAGGGCGAGGATCTGCTCCACCTCGACCGATCCAACAACAGGTTCGCAGCCCGCGAGGATGCAGCCGGTCAGTGGGAGCGGCTTGGGGTGCCAGCCCCGGGCGCGTTCCAAAACGTATCGCTCTTTGCGCCGAAAATTCCAGGCCCCCACGGCAACGTGGTAACCAGCGTCGTGTCACGCGCGACAGAGGAAGTGACAGCGTTCGGCTGGCCACCGGCTGACTTCATTCGAGAGGGTCTGTTGCGGTTCTGCTTCGCGGAGGACGAAGACCAGCGTACACAGGTGCCGTTCATCGAACAGCGCGTCCGCGTCCAGCTCGCTCGGTGGGCCTATCCACTCGAACACGAGCCGGGCGCCGTCGTGCTGTGTGAGCCCCCGGCGGGAACGTCCTTCGTGTTCGACCGCATCATCCGGGAGAAACGTCAACCGAAGAGAGCAGGCGACGGCGTACCGATCCGAACATTCGACGACCTCATCGATTTCCTGTCGCAAGTGGCGAGCCCCGACGACACTCAGGCTGACCCGGACTGGACGGCCAATACCGCTGCAGGCACGCGCAGCGCCTTTCTCCGCCGGCTGTTCGCCCAAGGGCCGAGACTCGGCCACCTGATGTCGGTTGGGCTGTCACCTGTTCGGCTGGAGAAGTCGGTCTCCGTGGTTGACATCCACTCGTTGCATGACTCGGCCCAGCGGTTCGTCGTCGGTGCATTGCTGAGCCGCGTCTTTGAAGAGAAGCAGGGCAGCGGGCGGGAACCGCTCCGGTTCATCGTCCTCGACGAGTTGAACAAATACGCGCCCCGGACGGGATCGAGCCCGATCAAGGATGTCCTGGTCGACATCGCGGCGCGCGGGCGAAGCCTGGGCGTGATTCTAATAGGGGCCCAGCAGTCGGCGGGCGACGTGGACGGCAACGTGATTCGCAACGCCTCAGTCAAGGTCGTGGGCCGACTGGACGCCGGCGAAGCGGACGAATACCGGTTCCTCTCTCCGGAGGTTCGCGAGCGAGCCAGCCGTTTCCTTCCAGGGACGATGGTCATTGATCAGCCGCTTATCCCGGCGCCGCTGCCGGTGAGGTTCCCGTTCCCGGCGTTCGCGACGTGCGTGGCTGAGAGCCAACCGCCGCCGCGAACGGACGATGAGGAGAAGGCGATGTTCGAGGCGCTTCGATGAAGCTTCTTCACACGAGCGACTGGCACCTCGGTCGGATGACTTACAACCAGTCCCGCGCAGACGACCACGACGCAGTGCTTGCCGAGATCATCCAGCTTGCGCGTGACGAGCGGCCCGATCTTGTCGTCCATACCGGCGACCTCTTCGACGTCCCGCGACCGGGTTATCCGGACATTGAGAGGGGTCTCAATGCCCTTCGGGAACTCGGCGCCCTCGCACCAGTGGTTGTCATTTGCGGCAACCACGACTCGCCCGCGCTGTTCCGGATCTTCTCGGGCTTGCTCGGAGACCAAGCTCGCATCAGGTTCATAGACCGGCCCCGGCATCCCGACGACGGCGGAATCTTGGACTATTCCTCAGCGAAGGGAGAACGGATCCGGCTGGCGCCCCTCCCGTTCATTCACGCCAACCGCGTCGTCGATGCGTTCGACTCGCCAGACACCTGGAACGCGGACTATGCCGACAGGGTGCAGGGCTACGAAGACATCCTGGCCAAAGGCTTGCTGGCCGGCGCCAATCCGGCGACTGACGTGCTCTTGTTCGCCGCGCACCTACACGTCGGTGGCGCCAGCTTCTCGGGTACGGAGCGGGCAGTCACCATCAGCGACACCTACGCGACCCGAGCGGAGCGGCTTCCGGTCGTGAGCTACGCGGCATTCGGTCATATACACAAGCCCCAGGCACTGCCGGGGCCGGTGCCGGGCCGCTACGCTGGGTCACCAATTCAACTCGATTTCGGCGAAGAGGGTGAGGAGAAGCAGGTTGTCATGGTGGACGCCACGCCGGGTCGGCCCGCCAGGGTAGTCGAGGTGCCGCTAAAACGGGGACGCCGGCTCCGACGCGTGGCTGGCACACTCGAGGAACTCAGGGAGCAGGCGCCGACGGTGGGCAACGCACTCTGTCTGGTGACGGTCCACACGGACATCACGGTTCCCGCACTCTCCCGCCAGGTACGCGAGATGCTGCCGGACGCGACGATACTTGACGTATTCGAGCTCTCGACCACGCCATCAGCGAAAGTCGTCACCAGGGACGACACCGCGGGCCGGTCAGAACCGACCAACACTGAACTCCTCGCCGAATACCTGGAGGGGTTGGCGCTGCCGGGACGAGAGAAGGCCCTGCAGGTGTTTTCCGTCGTGCTCGAGGCGGTGGCCGAGGACCGGATGCCCCAGTTCGCTGAGGAGGATGCGCTGACGGCGCCAATCCCTGGAGAGGGTGTCCGCTGATGCGCCCTTTACTACTCAAGTTCCGCGGGCTTCGGAGCTATCGTGATGAGGCGGAAGTTGACTTCCGGGGACGCGATCTGGTCGCGATCATTGGCGACACCGGCGCCGGCAAGTCGTCGATTCTCGAGGCCCTTTGTTTCGCCCTTTATGGGACTGCCACCTGGTCAGGAAAGGCCGTCACGGACCTCATCTCGTCCGGCGCTCCCGCGTTGAGCGTAGAGCTCACGTTCCGAGCCGACGACCGGACTTGGACGGTGAACCGAACAGCGCGGAGGGCAGCCGCCCCGTCGCTTCATAAGCTCGTGGCGGACGATGACCCCTCGGTGCACTTCGATGGCGCGTCTGCTGTGAACGCGCAAGTCAGGCGCTTGGTCGGCCTGGACTACGACGGTTTCCTGCGTGCCGTCGTGCTACCTCAGGGACGCTTCCAGCAGCTGCTCCAGAGCACCCCCGGCGAGCGGAGTAGCGTGCTCAAGGCAATCTTTCGGGTGGAGGAACTCGAGGCAGTCCGATCCGGTGCGATGGCGGCGCGACACCGGGTGGCCTCGGCGCTGGGCGACGTTCGCGTCGAACGAGCGAAGTTCTTCGACGATCCCGCAGCAGTGGCGGCGGAAGCGGGAGATGCTGCCGCGACGGCCGGCGGACGGCTCAAGGACCTTGAGACTGCCGCCCAGGAGGTACGTGATTGCGCGACCACGGCCGAGCAGGAACGAAAGGTGGCACGGCAGCTTGATGCCCAAGCTGAGGCGATTGCACGTGCGCGGCGGCCTGATGACGCAAGCCGTCTGCGGGAGCTGGCAGAGTTGGAAGACTCCCTCACTGTGACTCTGAAGGAAGCCTCGGAGCGGGCCAACGCCCACGAATCGAAGGCCTCCGCAATCGCCGCACAGCTTCGATCCGCCGATCAGGCCGGCGTGGGCGCCGCTGGCCTCGCCAGTTCTGTGACCACCTTTGACGCCGCCATCGCAACATTGCCACAAATTCAGGACCAGGAAGAGGCGCTTGCCGGTGAACGGGAACAGCTCTCGGAATTGGAGGGACAGATCGCGTCCCAAGAAAGCGCAATCGCGGGCCTGGAGAAACTGGCCGACAACGCCGAGGCAGCCGTTGATGCGGCCGAGGCCGTGTCGGTCGCGGCCAGGGCGGTCCTCAGTGAGGCGCAAGCCGCCCTGCTCGGCGCTCGCGCGAAGGCAGATGAGTCCGCGAACGCGGCCCGAGAACACCGAGAGGCAGTTGCGGACAGTGAGCGGAGACGCGAGGAGCTAACTGGGGCGGCAGAGGCTCACAGGCAGGCGGTGATCGTGCGGGGCGAGGCCGAGGTTCGCCTCGATAAGGTTCTACGGACCGACCATGCCGCTGCAGCCGCCTCAGGCCTCGGGCCGGGTGACCCGTGCCCCGTCTGTGCTCGCGATCTTCCGCCCGGGTTCGCCGCACCTCATGCCGAAGACGAGGCGGCGGCGCGGGCGGCACGCGACGAGTCCGTTCAAGCCGAGTTGCGCACGCTGAAGGAGCACAACCGGATTGAAGCTCAACTGGAAGCCGCGACCGCAGCCGTGGCTGACAAGGCGTCGAGGCAAGCGCAAGCCGACGCGGCTGCCACGCGCGGGATGGCGGAGCTTGCGAAGCTGGTGCCCGGGGCGGACCTTGGGGATGCTGACGCGACGATACTTCGGACGTTAACCATCGCGCGAGACGAAGCAGACGAGTCCGAGAAGGAAGCCCGGGCTGCGGAGCGGAAAGCCGCACTGGCGTTGGACACCTCGAGGGAGACGTTGAGTCGCATGCGCCAAGAGTTCCATCGTCGGAGCAGTGAACTCGTTCGCGCGACTACCCAACTCGACAACGGGCGAAGTCGGCACGAGGAAGCGCTCAACGCGCTCCCCGCGGTGTTGCGCCCTCGCTCGCTCTGGAATGCGGACGATCTCACTACGGCCCGTACGGACGCCCGCAGTCGAGTTGAGGCCATTCGGGAACAGGAGGGTGAACGGGATCAGGAGTATGAGGCGGCACGGAAGGCGCGTGAGGAAGGCGACGCGGCGGCGAAGCGGCTGGGGACCGAAGTGCGGAGCCCGGCCGCAGAGTTGAGCGTCGCGCAGGCCGCACTGCAGCAGTGCTTGGCGACAGTTGCGCACGACCTGCAGCGTGCCGGCAACCAATCGGTTTCGGGCGGCACCCTGAGTGATGCGGCCGAGCTGGCCGTCATTCGCGATGCATGGGCCACAGAGTTGCACAACGCCTGCACGGCAGGCATTGGCGAAGCAACTCGGCGCGCGGCCGACTCTGAGAAGCGAGCCGCGCAGGCGCTGGCCAGCACTGGCTGTCACGATGGTGACGAGCTGAGGGAGGCGATAATTGCCGTCACGTCAGACTTGAGGCAGGCGGAAGCGCGGCAGGGCGAAGCTCTCCGCCAGGAGCCGTTGGCTGAAGTGCTTGACGCCCGGATCGCCGAGGGAACAGCGCTTGTCAGTGCGCTTGATGTTGTGTACAGCCACCTGTCCGACGCGAAGTTCATCGACTATGTCATTCGGCGACGCCAGCTAGTGTTGCTCGCGGTTGCCTCGGAAATCCTGGCGTCGATGACCAATTCTCGCTATGGCTTCGCCGAGGATTTCCGAATCGTCGATAGCTGGTCGGGGCAACCGCGAGATGTGATGACGCTCTCCGGAGGCGAGACATTTCTCGCGAGCCTGTCCCTCGCCCTTGCTCTCGTAGAGCTCGCAGGCCGGGGCGGCGGGCGGCTGGAAGCACTGTTCTTGGACGAAGGATTTGGGTCCCTAGACGCCAACACGCTACCGGAGGCGCTCAAGGCCCTCGAGAGTCAGGCGTCAGGTGGGCGACTCGTGGCCCTGATCAGCCACCTCCGGGCCGTCGCAGAAACGATAGACGATGTCCTGCACGTGGTCCGCGGTCCCGATGGGAGCAAGGCTAGCTGGCTTACAGCGCTGGAGCGCGACGCAATGCTCAGTAACGATGCAGAGTCCGGCCTCTTAGCGTGAGTCGCTTTTCTGGCTCGGCTGAGACACGTTGCAAGCGGGATTAGCGAGACGCCCGCTTGAGCACGGCCAGTACCCCTGCTCCGCACAGGAGTCGGTCACCGTCGGCCGCAACGTTGGTGATGTTCTTCGAGAACTCAACGCCCCAGCGGGCGCGCCCACTCGTGTCAACCACGTCGAGCCGGTTTCGATGCCACAGGAACAGGTCGTCGCCGATGATCCCCATGTCGCGAGGCGGCTCGTCGAACTCGGCGAGACTCCGCAGTTCATCGTTCTGGAGGTAGAACAGGATGCCGTCGCACCACGCGGCAGCCAGGGTGCCATCGGGACCGACCACGGGCTTCGCCCACCCCTCGCCAAGCGCGTGGACGCCGCGAACATGCCCCGCGGAGTCCAGGTGGACCACCTTCCCATCGCTCGATCCAACAAAGACGGAGCCTGGCGCGGGCGCCAGATGCGAAACAGTAGGCCCGAAGCCGCTGATAGTCACGGTGATGGTCAGACCAGGCTCGTCTTCCTCGTCCGGTCCGTTGCGCATGAGGGTCTCGTAGGCCGCGTGGACCTTCTTGAAGCGACCGTCCGCCCCGGCGTCATCCGGGTTCCGGTCGGGATGGCTCGCCATGGCCTGACGGCGGTACGCCTTCTTCACTTCCTCGGCGGTCGCTCCGCGCTCGACCCCGAGCTCCGCACGTGCCGCCTGAGATGTGAGGCCGTCTCCGAATGGCGCGGACAGCGTGTAGATCTTTGGTTCGTTGGGAAGCTC
>JAGQHB010000084.1 GCA_020432045.1 Dehalococcoidia bacterium
CCGGGGATGGCGACCGTGGAAAGGTGGAGGTAGCGGGTCGGGCTCGCGGGCGGCACGGACGGTTGGCCCTTCACAACGGCTGCTGGAGCGTGGTCGTGCCCGAGCATGAGGCGGCTCGCCCAGCCACGGTCGATGAGCGCCTTCACCGTCTCGTTGCGCTGTTCCCAGTTAGGGCGGCCCGCACCGCCTGGATAGCGGTCCATCGAGAGGTAGACGCCGGTCTTGAGCAACGATTCGAGGTAGCCGACATCCGTGGAATCGGCGCTGTGGCCGATCGCGATGCGGTCCATCGGCGCGCCCTCCTGCGCGAAGATCTCGACCTGGCGGCGGCCCACCTGCTCGGGCGCCCAGTGGTGCGTGGAGATCGGACAGCCGGTGCGCTTGAGCGCGCGGGCCGCGCCGCGAAGGACACGTTCGGCCTCGGGCGTTACGCCGCCCACGTCGTTCGCGACCTTGATAGCCCCGGCCTTGACCGCCGTGTCGCCGATGCCCTCGGTGATCTCGCGGACGAAGATATCGGCGATTTCGTCGAGGTCGCGTGCCCAGAACGAGCGCGGGACGTCCCGCCAGATTCCCGTGGCGACCACGATATTCATGCCCGTAGCGCGGGCGATATCGGCGATGTAGGGGATGTCACGGCCGAGGTCGGGCGTCGTGAGGTCGATGATCGTGTCGACGCCACCGCGCTTCGCCTCACTAATTTCGGAGATTGCGTTGGCGCGCGTGGCGTCCCAATCGAACCGCCACGGGTAGTGGTGGTTGTCTTCGCCCATGGAGACGAGGATGTGTTCGTGGCTGAGCGTGAAGCCGAGGCTGGAGGCATCGACAGGCCCAAGGACAGTTTCGACGGTTGGCATGGTGACTGCTCCCGTTGGTAGTGGGCGGGATTCTAACGGGTGGGAGCGCCGGTCGGGGGTGCTGGCTTCGCGTGCTAGCATTGGGGCAATGGTTTCACGAGATAGAGATGGAGGGGCCACGGCCTCCCACGAAGAACTCGCACACGACGCACGATTCGCTCCCTGGGTACACCTGAACCTGAACGTCCGCGGATTGGGCCAATCCGCGACGCTGGCGATCAACGAACGCAGCCGCCGATTGCAGGCGGAGGGCCGCCAGATCTACCGCCTCGGGCTGGGGCAATCGCCGTTCCCTGTGCCGGAATGCGTGGTGGAATCATTGCGGGCACACGCCGGTGAAAAGGACTACCTGCCGGTGCAGGGGCTGCCGCAGCTCCGTTCGGCAGTCGCCGATTACTACCGGCGGCGGCAGGGGATCGAACGCTCTGGCGACGACGTGCTGGTGGGTCCGGGCTCGAAAGAGCTGATGTTCCTGCTTCAGCTGGTCTACTACGGCGACCTCGTCGTCCCAACACCGAGCTGGGTCTCGTATGCGCCGCAGGCACGAATCATCGGTCGCCATGTGAGCTGGGTGCCGACAACGGCGACGGACGGCTGGCCGATCCTGCCTGAAGAGCTGGACCGGGTGTGCCGCGCGGACCCCGACAGGCCACGACTCGTGGTGCTGAACTACCCGTCGAACCCGACCGGCCAGACCTATTCGGTTGAGGCACTCGCTAACCTCGCCGAGGTCGCGCGGAAGTACCGCGTCATCCTCCTTTCCGACGAGATATACGGCGAACTCGCGCACGATGGCGGCCACGTTTCCATCGCACGTTTCTATCCCGAGGGCACGATCATTTCGAGTGGGCTGAGCAAGTGGTGCGGAGCCGGCGGCTGGCGGCTGGGTACCTTCACGTTCCCCTCGTCGCTGCGCTGGCTGTTGGATGCTATGAAGGTTGTCGCCAGCGAGACGTTCACGTCGACGAGCGCGCCGATCCAGTACGCGGCAGTCCGTGCCTTCGAAGGCGGCGATGAGATCGACGAGTACTTGATGAACGCGCGGCGCATCCTCAAGGCGCTGGGCAACCACATGCAGAAACGGTTGCGCGACGCGGGCGTGATGGTTGACCCGCCGGAGGGCGGCTTCTACCTGTTCCCGGACTTCGGTTCCATCCGCCAGCAGCTGGCACGCAATGGGATCACGTCCAACCGGGTGCTGTGCGAAGCGATGCTGCACGCGACGGGTGTGGCGATGCTGCCAGGCGAGGACTTCGGGCGACCCGCCGACGAACTGACCGCGAGGCTCGCGTACGTCGATTTCGATGGGGCGGGGGCCCTGGAAGCCGCGCGGCGGACGCCCTACGGGTCGGACCTCAACGAAGCCTTCATCCGCGAGCACTGCGCGCCCATCGCCGAAGCCACGGACGTCCTGACGGAGTGGATCCGGAAGCTGTAGCCGGTGCCCCGGGTAGCCCCCTCCCGTTGTGGCCGCGGAACTCTCCCGCGGCGAGGGGTTACACCGCCGCGAGTTCAGGGCAACCGCCCGGCCATCGTCGCTGCAAGCGCCTCCAACAGGTTGCCATCGACGGGGGTGAGCACGCCCTGGGCGGAGAGCGAGTATCCCACCCTGCCCTTCACGACGTAGACGAGGTCCAGCGTCACCGTCAGTTCAGCGCCGGAACTCAGCTGCTTGAGCTTCATCGCAAAGCGGTGGGCGTCGACGCGGTCGCCGGTGGCAGGGAATGAAAAGGGCTCGAACGTGGCGTCGATCGCTTCGAAGGTCTCGTCGTTGAGGGCGCCTCCTTTGATCTCGGCCACCATGCACGCGCCCTGGGCCGGGATGCGGTCGAGCGCGGCGAGCGCAGCATCCGGGGACCGAAAGACCGCGACAGAGTTGGAAACCGAGTCGGAGCCCTGCTTGAAGTCGCCGGTGGCGGCGAGGCCTGTACGGCCGGGAGCGTCCCCCGGGTCGCACTTGTCCAGCGGGCTCTCGGAATCGCCGGGCTGATCGGGCGTCTCTTCCCAGCCGTCAGGGAAGTCATGACGGGTGAGGCGGAGCGATTCGGCAAGGGACTGGTCGGCTGCGACGGTTGTCGCGCCGGGGACGCTGTCGTCATCGCCCCCGCATCCCGGGGCCGCGAGGAGGACGAGGGCGGTCATGCAGCCCGCAATAAATCGTGACACGCCGCGAACGGGCTCATTGGGAAGTTTCATGGAACTCCATCTTGGGCCTGCATGGATTCTGGACAAGAAACGGCGAGCCGGGAGCGCCGTTCATGAGTCCCGTCTGCGCCAACGCCGGCAGGGGAAGGGTTAGAATCTGGCGCGCTGCCGGTACAGCCGGGGCCGCGAGGAAGTAGATGTATGTCCTGAAAATCGAGCACCCTGTCCCGAACTTCGAAGGCTGGAAGCAGGCGTTCGAGAGTGACCCGGTGGGCCGCGAAAAGTCCGGGGTACGCCGCTACCGGATTCTGCGGGACGTAGAGAACCGGAACTTCGTGACCATCGATCTGGAGTTTGACACCCGTGAGGAGGCACAGGGCCTCCTGGATGCGATGCGCGGCGTGTGGAGCCGTGTTGAAGGCTCCGTGATGACCAATCCTGTTTCGCGGATCAGCGAAGCCGTTGACGCGCGAGAGTACTGACCGCCGGATGAGGTGATCGCGCTTACCCCCGGTTGACGACGCCTGAGACACGCGCCGGGTGGATGCGGATGATGACGCGGCCTTCATCGGCCAGGCGCTGCGTGTAGCCTTCGGGGGGCTGCCAGTTGGGGTCGGCGCGCATCGCGCGGTTGACGGCGATGTGGCCTGGGATGATGTCAGCGTCCTCGACGGTGCCGGTGCCCTCGATGTTGAGGTAGCCGTACGGAGCACCTTCATCGAGGACGCAAATGGCGATGCGGTTATCGCGTTTCAGCGTCTTCGTCTTTAAGCGGTCCGCCGTGGTGCTAAAGATGAGCGTGTCGCCATCGCGGGCGAAGAAGATGATCGAGTTCGTCGGGCTCCCGTCGGCACGGAGCGTGGTGACCACCGCCCACTTCTGCTTGTTGACGAAAGCGTCCTGTTCAGGGGTGCCAATCATGAAGGACTCCAGAGATACAGATATGCAACGGACTGTAGTGCCCGCCGGAAGCAGCGGCGAGAGCATCTATCGGCAAAGGGCGCCGTAAGCAGCCGGGAAGCGGTTCCGGATCACGAGCGTGCCCGGGGCTCGCTCCTTCGCTCTCGAGAGCGCGAGGTTCGTCGTGGCAGTCATCGCGACGTCAAGACCGGCCGGAATAGCGGTAATCACGGCGCCATCGGGGCTGGTGACAAGCCCACCGCCGGGCCACGCGGCTGCCGTGTAGACCTTGTTTTCGTCGCTGCGGGTCCGCGCGAAGCGTTCGGTCATGTCGTTGTGTTCGAAAGAAACCCAGGCCAGGAGGTCTGCGCCCTCCAAAGCCAGGCAGCGGGCGACTTCGGGCACAAGGCCTTCATCTCCGACGAGCACGCCAAGGTTGCCGGCGGGCGTCGGCACGATTGAGGGTGGTGTTTCGCCCACCTCGAGTCCGCGACCGTGCGTGGCGAGGTGGTCGTAGGTCCGCCGCTCCGTGACGATGGCGGCGGATTGGCGCCAGTGGCAGGCGTTGGTGAAGACGCCCGCGACGGCGACGCCGCCATGCTCGCGGACCGCAGCTTCGAGTTCTGCGAGCGAAAGCTCCCATCCCTCGTTGCCCGGTTCGCCGCCGAAAACAACGACGCCCGCGCCCTGGGCTCGAAGAGCAGCGAAGCGGCGGGCCGCACGTGCCGGATCCCAGAGTTCGCCGCCGGGGACGATCGCGACGCGGCCAGCTGCCTGCGATGGCATGAGCGGCTCGCATTCGAGCTGCACGGACGGCAGGCTTTCGACCGGATCGAGCAGCTTGCGGTATAGACGCGGCCGGCGGGTGACGGGCTCGACGGTCATCGGTTCGATGTCGTAGAGGACGACGGCGTCACCTTCGCTGGGTGCACAGACACGGATAGCGCCGGAGGGGTCGATCACGGTGGAGCGCCCGGCGTAGACGATCGTGCCGTCCTCCGTGCCCCACTTGTCAGCGGCGGCAACCCAGGCGCCGTTTTCGCGGGCACGCACGGGCATGAGGTACTCGCACTGTGTTGTGGAGAGTTCCGCGGGCGTTCGCGCCCACGAGACCCAGGCAGTGAGGTCGCAGATCAGCTCGGCGCCGTTCACGTGGAGCATCCGCGCGATCTCCGGCAGGCGGCTGTCGGCGCAAATGAGGATGCCGAAGCGCACAAAACCGGTGTCCCACACCGGGAACGACTGTCCGGGCGTGAACCAGTTGTTGTCGAAGTGCCAGAGGAACGACTTATCGTAGCGGCCCACGATTTCGCCGGTGGGCGAGAAGACGACGCCGCTGTTCGTGAGCGTCCCGTCATCGCCGGGCACTGCCATGCCAGCCGCGAGCCAATAGCCGTGGCGGCGAGCCTTTTCCGCGAAGAGTGCAGTCACCTCTGCGAATGGCCGCACGCCGGGGCGGACGTAGGGGTCTCTGTCGTGGACGTAGTAGGCGGGATAGGAGCACTCGGGCAGGAGGACAAGCTGGGCGCCCGCTTCGCCCGCTTCGTCGAGCGAGCGCAGGAGGTTGCCAAGGTTCGCCTCAGCGTCTTCGAGGTCGTGGGCGCGCACCTGGCAGCAGGCAATGCGGAACGGCTTCATGGTGCGAGTCTATCAGGGCCCGGGAAGCGGATGCGCCTTCGCCGGATCGCTTGCTACACTCGCGAGTGGAGAGGTGTCCGAGTGGTTGATGGTGCCGCTCTCGAAAAGCGGTGTGCAGCGATGCACCGGGAGTTCGAATCTCCCCCTCTCCGCCAGCAGTCATGCTTAGCGCCCCGGGAACCCCGGGGCGCTTTCGTTTGAGTGGCCGGCTACCCCGCTCGTGCCGGGATCGTGACCTCCACGAAACGCCGCACCAGTGCCGCGAATTTCTCCGGCATGTCCAGGTTGGGCGAATGTCCCATGCCATGCCAGATGTGGAGGCTCGTGCCCTTCGGGTACTTCGCCCACGTCGCCAGCATTGCTGGCAGCGGGATCAGTGCGTCCTGGTCGCCGCCCGCCAGCAGCACCGGCATCGGCAGGTCCTTCACCTTCTCGCCCAGCCGCATCGTGAACATCGAGCGCATCGACCCCCGCAAGCGCCGCTCTGGCGCCGCGTTGATGTCGGCGGTCAGCAGCTGCATCTGCTCGTCGCTCGCCCCGGCGCCCGTCGCGTCGATACCGTCGCCGCCTCCGCCACGCGCCAGTTGCGCCCGCCGCGCTTCCATCCGCTGGTCCAGGAACGCCTCGATCTCTTCCGGGTTCATCTCTCGCCCGTCCGGGTCCGCCGGATCAAGCAGGATAAGCCCCTTGAGCATCCCGGGATGATTGACCGCGTATTCCGCAACCGTCGCCCCGCCCAGCGAATGTCCGGCCAGCGTGAACTGCGTGAATCCCAGCTGTGTCACCAGCTCATGCACGTCGCTGGCGAAGCACTGGATGCTGAATTCCGCCTCGTCCGCGGGCGCGTCCGATTGTCCGGCGCCGCGGTTATTGATCGCGATCGAGCGGTAGCGGTCCGCGGGGAGTGCCTCCTGCACCTTCTGCCAGATCCGCGCGGAAGCCTGGAACCCGTGCACGAACACGACCGTCTCGGGACCTTGCCCGTGGTCGAAGTATTCGAGCTTCACCTTGGAAAGCTGTGCGAACGCCATTGCTACACCCCAACGATTCGATTGCGGGGCGATTCTACTGGGTGAGCGGCCGCTGTCTCAGCCCAGCTTCCCAAGCACCACTCCGATCCGCCGCTCGCGGGTCTCCTGTGTCTTCGCATCGTTGACCTGGCGGACGAACTCCTTGCGGACGCTGTAGCTCGCCCGGTCGAATGCTTCCCGTGCACCCGGCCTCGCGCCGAGGGCAGCCGCCAGATCATCGGGGACTTCGACCGTGCGCGGCTCTACGTCCAGCTCCACCGTTACCGTGATGGTCTCGCCCGGCTCGACTCCGGCCGCCGTGCGGCGCGCCTGGCTTAACGGGACCATGAACTCGCCACCCATCACCGCCACCGTCGTCCGGTAACTGAAACCGTTGATCGTCACCGTCACGGGCGGCTTCTTGCCCCTGCCCAGCGCCTCGATCACGGCAGCCGGGATGTTGATGCCGGTCGCGTTGAGCGTGGCGTCCTTCTGGAGCGTGGTTTCGAACGTGTGTAGCGCCACTCTTCTCCCTTTCGTACGTTTGTCCCGGCGGGAGCCACGTCCAACGGGAACTTACGCCTTCGCCTGGGCGGCCGCGTGCGACGCAGCGATTCGCCCGTACACCGCACCGCGAATCACCGAAGAAGCACCCGGGTAGTTGTAGTAGAAGATCTCACCCATTGGTTCGCCGGCCGCGTACAGCCCTTCCATCACCTGTCCGCGCGTGTCGATCACCCGTGCCGACGTGTCGCACTTCAGGCCGCCGAACGTGAACGTGATCCCGCCGGTCACGGGGATTGCCACGTAGGGCGGCTCGTCCAACGGCAGTGCCCAGTTGCTCTTTGGCGGGGTAATCCCGGCGGCCCGCTTTCCGTCCAGGCGGTCGAGGTCGTACACGCCGGGCTGCACGGCCGCATTGAACGACTCCAGGGTCTCCACGAGATTCGCCTCCGGCACTTCGATCCGCCGCGCCAGGTCTTCCACCGTCTCCGCCAGCACCGGCGGCCCAACTGGCCGCCACGCTCGCGCGAACTCCTCCCGCTGATAGGCCTTCTGGTCGAACAGGCACCACGCCTCTCCGCCCGCGACCTCGACGATGTGTTTGGAGAACTTCACGTACGTGTGGTCGCGAAAGTCCTCGCCCTCGTCCAGGAAGCGGCGTCCATCGTGGTTCACGAAGATGCCCATCTGGTAGTTGTAGAGCGCCGTCACGCCGCATTCGATTCGCGGCGAACGCGCATCCAGCACGGCCGAGTGGTAGTCGCCCCACTGTCCTGCGGGCGCTGCCCCCGCCGCCATCGCCATGTTCAGTCCGTCGCCGGTGTTATAGCGGCTGCCGCGCAGGATGAGCGAATCCGCGTACCGCCCCAGGTAGCGAACGCGCATCTCCACGTTCGCCTGGAAGCCACCGCAGGCAAGTATCACGCCGTTGGTCCCGAAAATGTCGACCACGCCCTCGGGCGAATGCGCACGCACGCCACGTATCCTCCGTGTCTCATCTACGATCAGCTCGGTTGCGGCTGTTTCGTAACTGACAGCGCCACCGAGCCCCTCAAGCCGCCGGTGGAGCAGGTCCACGAGCCCCGCGCCGCCCGACTTCGGGCTGCGGCGGTAGCCCGCCGTATGCGGGTAGCCCTGCTCCCATTCCAGCCCGAGGCCGGTCAGCCAGTCGGCGGTCTGCCGGGCATTGTCACAGAGCGTGCGGATCAGGTCTTCGTTCGCCCTCCCACGGGAGATGCGCATGAGGTCGTTGAACATGTCGTCGGCGCTGTAGTCGCGAGGACCGAATTCATCGGCCTCGTGCGGGAATCGCATCTGGGCATCGGCAAAGCGTGTGTTGCCGCCCCGTTGCTCCCTCGGCGCCTTTTCGAGGAGGACGACGCCGGCCCCCGCCTCACGGGCGGTCACTGCCGCACAGAGGCCCGCGACGCCTCCACCAACAACGACGACGTCGAACGTGTACTGGGCAACTGCCCCCGCTGAACCGAATGGCACTGGCATAGCGGGAGTATACGGAGCGACTGCCCGCCACCGGCACAGCCTGGCCACCCACCGCCCTGCAAGACGTAACAACAACGCCCCGTCAAGGGTTGGCGAACTGAGCCTCCGCACTCCATAACGCGCTTCCGCGTCGCTATCGGCGCGGATACAGTCGGTTCCGTTGGAGGCGGGGTGAACTGGAATCTTGCGGTGGGGTAGTGGTGTCGAGCCTCTCCTGCCGCCCTGCTGGCTTAGGTCCCTCTCGAGGGTAGAGGGGCGGTCCGCCCGTTTCGACGGCCGTATCGCTTCTCCCGGAGGCCTGGGGGCCCGCCTGGTCCGGCTCGTGGTCATCCGGGTTGCGCGCCAACCCGTTGGCCAGGTTCCAGGGCTGCGTTTCCAACGCACTGGGGCACCCTCGCAAGGGGGCGCCCCTTTCTCGTGTCCTCGCCAGGCGTGGTTCCCCACAAATAACGAAACGCCCCGTACTGAACGGGGCGTGCTGCTCGCTGGGTGCGACGCCCGACCCCTACCGCTTTCGCGCGACCACATCCTTCGCCGCCTGCACCATCCGCGCCGGCGTCAGTTCAAAGTAATCCAGCAGTTCGTCCCACGTGCCGCTCGTACCGTAGCGGTCCACCCCCACGAATCCCATCGGCACCGGGTTCGTCTCCGCCAGCAGCCGTGCGATCGCGCTGCCCAGGCCGCCGTGCGTCTGGTGCTCTTCCGCGGCGACAATCGCGCCCGTCTCTGCGGCGGCACTGAGGATCGCCTCGCGGTCCAGCGGCTTGATTGTCGCGACGTTCAGCACGCGGGCCGAAATTCCCTCGGCCTCAAGCAACTTCGCGGCTTCGAGTGCCACTCCGACCATCACGCCACAGGCGGCCAGTGTCACATCGCGACCTGCGCGTAGCGTGTCGGCCTTGCCAATCAGGAATTTGTACGTGTCGTCGTAGATCCGGGCGATCTTCGGCCGTCCCGTGCGCACATACGCCGGGCCGGGCGTTTTGCCCACCGCCACGATCGCCTGCAGCGCCTCGCCGTAGTCCGCTGGCACGATCACGTCGAACGGGATCAGCGAGGTTGCCAGCGACAGGTCTTCGATCGCCTGTGCGCTCATTCCGTCTTCGCCGACCGTGACACCACCGTGACTGGCGACGCACTTCACTGCGAGCCCGCCCTTCGGCTGCGCCACTGCCGTCCGTAGCTGGTCATAACAACGTCCGGGGAGGAACACAGCGAAGCTGGCGACGAACGCCGTCTTGCCCGCGGCCGCCAGTCCGGCCGCGATCCCCACCATGTTCTGTTCCGCCACGCCGACCGTCATCCAGCGCGTGGGGTATTTCTTCCCGAAATCGTGGCCACCGGTCGACGCGGAGAGGTCCGCATCGATGGCCACCACATCAACGCCCTGCTCAACCAGCTGGATCAGCGCCGCCGGATAGGCTTCGCGTGTAGCTGCCGCCGGAAGGCCCGTCACAGCCCGGCCTCGATTTCCGACAGCGCCTGGATGAGCTGCTCGCCCGTGGGCGCCTTGCCGTGAAAGCTCGGGTTGTTCTCCATGTAGCTCACACCGCGCCCCTTCGTCGTGTACGCGACGATGCAGCGCGGCCGGTCATCGGCCTTCTCGGCTTCGCCCAGCACCGCGTCAACGGCCGCCATGTCGTGGCCGTCGCATTCGATCACCTTCCACCCGAATCCGCGGAACATCGCCGCCGGGTCGGTCTTCATGATCTCGTCGGCGAATCCGTCGTTCTGGATCCCGTTGCGGTCCACCATCGCGATGATCCGATCACCCAAGCCGAAGTGCGGCACCGCCATGGCAGACTCCCAGATCTCGCCTTCGTTCAATTCTCCGTCACCCATCAGCACCCAGCAGCGGTAGTCGCGATTATCCAGCCGGCCCGCGACCGCATGGCCGATGGCGAAGGCCAGCCCCTGCCCCAGCGAGCCGCTCGACATCTCCACGCCCGGCACGCCATGCATCGACGGGTGTCCCTGCAGTGGACTGCCGAGTGTGCGGAAGCCGCTCAGCAGCTCCTCGCTGAAGTACCCGCGTTCCGCAAGCAGCGAATAGAGGAACGGCGTCGCGTGGCCCTTCGAAAGGATGAACCGGTCGCGGTCCGGCCACATTGGCTCGGCCGGGTTGCAGCGCAGGTGGTTCCAGAAGAGCGAAACGCCGAGTTCCACCGCCGACAACGATCCGCCGGGGTGGCCGCTCTGCGCGGCTGCCACCATCTTCACGATATTGGCGCGGACGCGTTTTGCCGTTTCCTTCAGTTCGTCGACGGAGAGCCGGGTAGTTGCCGTGGTAGCCATGGGACGGGCAGTGTACCGGTTCGCGACGCTAGGTGCGCCCGGTGCCTGCCGTGGTCGATGCGCCGGCGGGGCCGAACCGGTCGAGTAATACCTTCTCCCGGTAGTCGAAGATGCCCCGCACCCTGGCCGCCACCACCAGCGCATTCACGATGTCGCCAAGCGGCCCCAACGGCAGGCTGTAGCTCACGATGTCGGTCATCTCTACGCCGCCCTCCACGGGCCTGAAGTGGTGCTCGTGATGCCACATCGCATAGGGACCGGAGCGCTGCTCGTCGACGAAGAACTCGCGGTCCCTCACGTGGGTGATCTCCGTGACCCAGTTCACTGGGATGCCGAACATCGGCCGCACCGTGTAGGCGATGATCATGCCGGGGTACATCTTTGCCGCCGATTCCGTCTTGATGACGAACCCCATGCTGGGCGGCGTGATCGTTGCCAGGTTTTGCGGGTCCGAAAAGAATGCCCATGCCTCATCGAGCGAAAGGGGCACGGACGATGTCGTCCTCAGCTGGTGCAGTCCCATGATTCGAGCGTAGCGTCCCGGCCACCTACGGGCGGCAGGTTTGGTAACCCTGCACCGTTCCGTTCGCAGGCATAGAATCGATCCATCGTCGCTCCCGGAGGCGCCCTGTGAAGGTTGGCTTGCACGTCCCCCAGGTTGGTCCCTCCGCCACCCCGGAGGTCGCTGGCTCCTTCGCCCGTGCCGCCGAGGCTGCCGGGTTCGATAGCCTCTGGGTATTCGACCATATCGTCCTCGCCAGGGAACAGGTGTCGGCCTATCCCTATTCAGCCGACGGCCGCCTCGGGTTCAGTCCTCAGCTCGATTTCCTGGAATCGCTCACCCTCCTCACCTATCTTTCCGGCGTTACGTCCCGGATCCGCCTGGGCACCAGCGTGTTGGTCGTCCCGATGCGCCAGCCAGTCCAGCTCGCGAAGACCCTTGCCTCCATGGATCGCCTCAGCGGCGGACGCATCATCCTCGGCGCCGGCGTCGGCTGGTGGAAGGAAGAGTTCGAAGTGCTCGGCCGCCCCTTCGAACATCGCGGCGCCCGCATGGCTGAGTGCCTGCGTCTCATGCAGGCACTCTGGCGCGACGAGTGGGTCGATTTCCGCGGCGAGTTCTATCAGTGCGTCGACTGGACATCGAACCCCAAGCCCGCCGACGGGAAAGTACCCACATGGCTGGGCGGCGAGAGCGCTGGCCAACTGCGCCGTGCGGGCCGTCTCGCCGACGGCTGGCTCGCGACCGCTAAGAGTCTGCCTTCGATCGATACGGACTTCGCCGTCGTTCGCGCAGCCGCCGAAAAGGCGGGCCGGGACCCCGGCAGCCTCACGCTCGCGATGGAGAGCGCAGGCATGATTAGCTCCACCAACATGCGCGAGACGGCCGAGCGCCTTGCGCAGACCGCGTCACGCGGCGTCCAACATGCGATTTGTGGCGTCAATCCGCGCGAGATTGCCGGGGCTGCCGAGATCATGGCGGAGTTCGGCACCGAACACCTGCCTCAACTCCGCGCGCTCTGACCTTGCGACCTGGGCCCTGCCGGTTTCTTTTCACGGCCATACGACGGCGGCAAGTTCGTTCCCTTTCTCAGCATTTCCACAGCCCATTTCCAGCTAAGCGTGGTCGACTGGCCGAATGAACCACAGCACAGCCGGCGAGGCGCCTGACATCCTGATCCCTTCGCGGGCGGCCGGCCACATCCAGAGGCTCGCCACTTTCGCGGCCATTGGCGCCGCCAGCACGGCCGCGTTCGTGGTCCTCTACGCTGCCCTGCGCGAGATCACCGCTCCGCTGCCGGCCAATGCCTTCGCGCTTACCCTGACAATGGGCGCCAACTTCCTCGCCAACCGCCGGTACACGTTCCAGGTGCGTGGCGGCTCACTCTTCGTCCATGCGCTGCAGTACGGGGTCGCGTACGGGCTTGGACTTGCAGCTTCCACGCTAGTCCTTGCCATCGGGATCGGCCTTGCGGGCGAACCGGGCCGAACAGTTGAGACCGCCATCGCCCTGGCATCGGGCCTCGTCGCCACGGTCATCCGCTACGTCCTCCTCTCCGCCTGGGTGTTCCGCAAACCCGATCTCACGCGGATTCCCGTCCCCGGAGCGTCACGATGAGCCAGAGTCTGCCGCTCGCCGCACCCGCAGAGCGCCGCACCGGCATCCGCGCCACATTGATGACGAGGCCCTCCGAGCATGTCCGCGCGCTCACATCGTTCGTCATAGTCGTGGGTGTTGCCTTCGGGCTGTACGCCTGGCATCTCGGCGACAATGGCTGGGGCAACACCTACTACGCCGCCGCCGTCCGCTCGATGACGGTCTCGTGGAAGAACTTCTTCTTCGGCGCCTTTGACCCCGGCGGGTTCATCACCGTGGACAAACCGCCGGTCTTCCTCTGGGTGGGCGCGCTCTCAGCCCGCATCTTCGGCTACTCATCGTGGTCCATCCTCCTTCCCAGCGCGGTCGCCGGCGCTGCCACGGTTGGCGTCGTCTGGTGGATCGTTCGCCGCTACTTTGGCCTGCTCCCCGCCACTGTCGCGGGGGCCGCCCTCGCTCTCTCTCCGATCAACGTCGCCGTCGACCGCCTGAACCTGCCCGAGCCGTTCTATGTGCTTGCACTCGTTGGCGCCGTCGCCCTGGTGCTCCGCTCACTCGAATCCAGGCATTGGTGGTGGTGGACGATTGGTGCAGGCGTGCTCGTGGGCATCGCGTTCAACACGAAGATGATGGCCGCATGGATCCCCGGACCGGCGCTTGCCCTGGCGCTGGTCGCTGGCGATTCGGACGGCTGGCGTCCTGGAATCCGGCGCGTGTCCGGCCGTCTGGCCATCCTCGCCGCAGCTACGTTCCTCGTTTCCGCCTCCTGGATGCTCGTGGTCGACAACTGGCCCGGCGACCGCCCGTACATCGGAGGCAGCAAGGACGACACTGTCTACAACCTCGTCGTCGACTACAACGGCGTCGGCCGTGTCGATGGCGAAACGGCTGGACCGGGCGGTGGAGCCCGCCCGGGCGGGACTGGCGCACTCCCCCGAGACGGTACCCCGGGCGGCAATCAGCCAAATGGCGGGAACGCTGCTCCCCGGGGTGCTGGCGGCATCATCGCCGGGACCCCGGGCCTGTTGCGGCTGTTCGACGACGCGAACGGCCCCCAGATCGCCTGGCTCCTGCCATTCGCCCTGCTCGGGAGCTTGCTCTGCCTCTGGGAGTGGCGCCGTGACCGTCTCAAGCGCGCTGCCGTCATCGCGGTCCTTGGTTGGACACTCCTCTTCGGACTTGTCTTCTCCTACGCCCAGGGGATCTATCACAGCTACTACACCGCCGCGATCGCCCCCGGCGTGGCCATCCTCGTGGGGATGACCGTGGCTGCTGGCATCGCCATGGCCCGGCGGAACTCATGGTGGCTGGCAGCCTTTGCCGTCCTGGTCCTGGCCACCGCCTGGCTCCAGGTCGACCTTGCGGGCCGCTTCCCCGAACACCTTGCACCCGCCCGGAACGTGGGCCTGGCGGTCGTCGCCGCTGGCGTGCTCAGCTTCCTCGCCGCGCTCTGGCCCCGCTGGCAAATGCTCGCCAGGCCGGGGATGGTGGTCGCGGTCGCCGGGTTGCTTGTTGTGCCGGCCACGTGGTCGGGCTACGAGGCGGTGCACAAGTCCATGAACACAACGCTCCCCCAGGCCGGCCCGCGAGAGGGTGCTGCCGGTGCCAGCTTTGGCTCGGCGCCATTCGATGCAGGCGCCGCAACCCTGGCCGCCTGGCTGGAAGCGCACCGCGACCCCCCTGCTCGCTGGGACCTCGCAGTATCCAGCGCCCAGAACGCTTCCACGCTCATCGCGGAGTACGGCATCCCGGTCATGGCCATTGGCGGCTTCAGCGGCAGCGACCCCACCATCACCGCCGCGCAGTTTGCAGACCTCGTCGATGCGGGTGAAATCCGCTACGTACTCACGTCGAACGGTGGCCCCGGTAACGGTGGTCGCGCCTTCCCTGTTCCTGGAACCGGCGGTACCGGTGCCCGGCGTGGAGGCGGCCAGCTCCCCTTCCCAGGTGGTGCGACCGCATCTGGCAATGGAACCCAGTCAGCGCCTGCCGCAGCGGGTAGTTCCGCGGTCTTTGCGGCGGTCCAGGCCGTCTGCACAGCGGTCACCGGCAGTGATGTGCCGGCCACAAACGCCGGTTCGCTCTACGACTGTGCAGGCGCGGGCAACCGCCTCCGCTCTGCCGGCCGGGGCACGGCAGGCGCATCAGCCGGAGGTGCTAGTCGAAACCTTCGTCCTCGGTGTCCACCTGGATCGACATCCCGGCCGATTCCGCCTCGTCGCTTTCATCCGTCCAGGAATCGCTGTCCTCTTCCTCATCCTCGTCGTCGCCAAGGTCAAGGTCCTCGCCTCGGAGCAGGCCCCGCCGCGTGTACGCACGGAAGTCGCTGCCACGGGACTGCGGGAAGCTCACGAGCTCCGCCTGCGAAGGGTGCTGATACGACTCGCGCAGCATCACTTTTACTTCGCCCGTGGTTGAGATAAGCGCCGCGCTGTACCTGTTGCCGCCCGCTGCCAGCCGCGAAAGCCGCAGCCCGATTCGTGGTTCCACCATGCCGATATAGGCGCCGTCCGGTGCAACCACGTTGACAGCATTCCCCTGTACGTCGAGGCCGACGACATCACCAGGATCGAGACGGTCTGACTGCTTGCTATCGACCGCCTGCAGCGTGGCCACGGCTGCCTTACCGCTTTCCTGCAGAAACAGCCGTGTGTCGAGGGTCGACCGCGCGCCGCCACCAGCTGCCTGCTGGCTGGCGAGGCGGTCAAGGTTGCGCTTCGCAATCGCATTCGTCGAGTCGAGTTCGAGCGCCTTCTGGTAGGCCGCCCGCGCGTCGTCGATCTGGCCGATCTCTGAAAGCGCTTTGCCCAGCCGGTTCCACGCGTCGGCATCATCGCCGAACACTTTCAGGATCTCACGGTTTGCTGCCGCCGCCTCGTCCCAGCGGTTGCTCACGGCGAGCTTCACCGCTTGCTCGCCGAGCTGCCGCCGAAGGCGCACTCGTTCTTCGTGGGTCATCGTTTCCGAATTCGAATCGCTGCTCACTGTAGCTCCACCTGAGAAGGCGAGCGGACAACGTAGCCCGCTCGATCCGTTTGGGCAAAGCAACGTTCGCAGAACCATACAATAAACGCCACCATGCACCCTTTGCTCGTTGAAGCCGCACAAAACACGTGGGACACCATCCGCCACCGCTGGAAGGCCTACGACCTGCTGCTCCCCGGCTCCCCATCATTCATCTGCCAGGCACAGGCATGTGATGCCTACTGCTGCCGGGCCTACAGCGTCCCGCTGGGGGATAGGGAAGTAGCCCGTATGGTGCAGGCCAGCGGCTTTCCCGCCTCGCGCTTTCTCGAATGCGAAAACGGGGAGCCCATCCTCCTACCCCTGGCCCAGCCCTATCTGCTTGCGCGGGAAGGGAACGGCTGCTCAATGCTTGGCCCGGGCCTCGACTGCACCCAGTACGATGGCCGCCCGGATGCGTGCCGCCTCTATCCCCACTTCATCCTTGCCTTTGAGCCGTCTGCAGAGCCACGCCGCGTCACTGCCGTCGATGAGATCCGCGCCGCGGTCGCGATCGCCGCTTCCGGCGAAATGCCGCCCGGCGCCATTCCACTACTCGTCGGCCACACCGAATGTCCTGGTTTCACCGGGCCGCCACTCGGCGACGACGCCTGGCGCGACATTCTCCTGGGCACAGCTGCCCTCCAATACCCGGCCAATGTGACGCTGCGGTAATGCCGCGGCAGGCGGCAACTTCTGCGTTCCTTGCTGCCGCGTGGACAAGTTTGTTCTCCTCGTCTTCGTCACGCGCTGGCTCACTCCAGCCGTCCTCAGGGGCACCATGATCATTCCGTTCGGATGGCCGCTTCACGTGCCCGGCCGGCGTGCGGTCACGGTCGCGACTTCCGGGCCCTCGGGCCTGTGATACGCTGCCGCCAATGAGCCGGCTGCCAGCTGTCCGTCCCGAAGTTCGTGATGTGGCGCAGACCGTGATTGCCGATCGGCAGACGCTCCATGCGTGGCCGGAGCTCCCCTGGAAGGAAACCCAGACACAGCGGTTCATCCTCGATCAGCTGACTGCGATTGGCCTCGAAGACGTCCGCCCCATCGCGAAGACGGGCGCCACCGCGCTGTTCCGTGGCAACGGTCGCGGCTGTGTCGCCTGGCGTGCCGATATCGATGCGCTCCCCATCCCCGAACGCAGCGGGCTCCCCTTTGCTTCGCGCAACGAAGGGGTGATGCACGCCTGCGGTCACGACGCCCACATCGCCATCGCGCTTGGCATCGCCCGTGTGCTCCAGTCACATCATCGCGACGACCACGGGAGCGTCCGTTTCATCTTTCAGCCGGCGGAGGAGGCATCAGGCGGCGCGCCGGCCTGCATCGCTGAGGGCGTTCTTGAGTCGCCACATGTCTCCCGCGTCCTTGGCCTCCATATCTCTGCGGACATCCCTGTCGGCATGGTGAACGTTGCGCCGGGTCCCTTCTTCGCGATGCCCACGTTCATCACGATCGAAATCAAAGGCCGCGGCGGGCATGGTGCTGCCCCACAGCAGTCGATTGACGCCGTAGTTGTCGCTGCGCACGTCATCACCGCGCTGCAGACGGTCGTGAGTCGCTCGTCACCACCCTCCGAGCCCGCCGTCCTTACGATTGGGACGGTGCAGGCAGGCTTCCGAAGCAACGTGATTGCCGAATCTGCGACGCTCACGGGCACCATCCGCAGCTATACAGACCAGATGAAGGACCACCTTGTTAGCCGCGCGCAGCAGGTGGCAGAGGGCGTTTGTGCTGCGTTCGGCGCCACCGCCCGGTTTGAGCATTCGACAAGCTGTCCACCGGTCGTAAACGACGGACTGTTGGCGGGGCTTGTGGCCGCCGAGTCCAGCTCCTACTTCGGCCCCGCGAGCGTTGTTGCTGCCGCTTCGATGGGGGCCGACGACATGGCCGACTTTCTCCAGGCCCGCCCCGGCGTCTACTTCTGGTTCGGCGCTCGTAATGAAAAGAAGGGCATCGCTGGCCGGCACCATGACCCCGGATTCGTCATTGACGAGGACGCCCTTCCCCACGCCGTCGAGTTTGGACTCAGGGTGATTGAGCGGACGCTATCCCTGTAGCGCCCCCTCGCCCACTACGTCACGCGTTATTCCAGGCGGTCGTGGCCGGGCGTATGTTCCTGTCCGGGCATCCAAGAATCTGCCCCGGAGCAACCACTTGTGACCACCGCACAGCTCATCCAGGGATCGTTCAAAAGCGCGCACGGCATTCTGCTGCAGACACTCGCTGACATCAGCGAAGTGAGCCTGAAGTCCGTACCGGCCGGCGCGAACATTCAGCCGCTCCAGGCCATCCTCGCCCACGCCGTCACCGACGATGACCTCATCATCAACGGCATGATCGCCAAGCGGCAGCCGATCACAACGCCTGCGCTCCTCGAAGGCACTGGCGTCCCGCTGCCGGCGGCGCCGAACCTCACTCCCGAATGGGCCGCCTCCATCGACATGAAGCTGCCCGCGTTCATCGAATACGCGAAGAAGGTCTTTGCCTCGACCGAAGATGCGATTGGTTCGCTCACGGATGAGCAGCTGGCAGCCGAGCTTGACGGGCCGTTCGGCAAACGCACCGTCGGCGCCTACGCGCTCGACCTCGCTCTCTATCACATCATCGGCCACTCGGGCGAAATTGCCGCCCTCAAGGGCATCCACGGCCAGAAGGGTCTGCCCTTCTAGCAGGCTGATGCAGAATCGCGTTGGTGGGTGAGGCGACGGCCCTCTGTGCCAACGGCCCGGCGGTAGCCGTCGCCCGCTCCCGTACACTGCTGCCGTGTCGCTCGCGCTCACCCTCGCCCAGGCACGCCATCTGCTGGTGGCCTACCACTTCACGCTTGCCACCTCACCGGCGGCAGTCTTCGACCGCCTCGGCAGCGTCCAGTACGACCCGCTAAAACCCGCCGGCCGGAATGCCGACCTCGTCTTCTATGCACGCGTGCCCGGCTACCGCGTCGACGACTGGGAACACACCGCCTATCGTGACCGCCACGTCTACGACGCCTGGGACAAGCAAGCCTGTCTCGTCCCCGTCACCGACTGGCCGTTCCGCCGCATCTACCACGACTGGTATCGCGAACGCTGGACACCTCGCGTGCTCGGCCCGTTTGCCGATGCCGCGACAGCCACGCTCCGGGAGCTGCGTGAACGCGGCCCGCTTTCGTCCCTGGATTTCGAAGACCAGCAGCACGTTTCCGGCTGGGAAAGCTCCTGGTACGGCCCAAAGCTCGTGAAGCAAGTGCTCCGCGCACTCTGGGACTCGGGCGAGGTCGTCACCACCCGCCGCGACAGCGGCCGCCACGTCTACGACCTCGCAGAGCGCGTCATCCCGCCGGATATCTACCGCGAGCGTCACCCGGACGAAGAAGCGCTCGAAGCGATCGTCCTCCGCCGTCACCAGACGGCCGGGCTGCTGCGACCAACCGCCGACCCTGCAATGTGGCATCTACCGCTCGGCCGGATGCCGGACGGCGGCAGCCTCTGGCCCGCTGCATCGCCAGTCCGGCACGACATCATCCGCCGGCTCGTTGCGCAGGGCCGCCTCGTCGAAGTCATGGTTGAGGGCCGCCGTTACCATGCCCTGCCCTCAACTCTCGACTGGCTCGACGCCCCGCTCCCGGAGGGCATGCGCTTCGTCGCGCCGCTGGACGCGTTCATGTGGGACCGGAGCACGATCGAGCAGATCTTTGCCTTTGAATACCGCTGGGAGGTCTACGTCCCCGCAGAGAAGCGCCGCTGGGGCTATTACGTGCTCCCAGTCGTCCACGGCGATCGCATCGTCGCGCGCATCGATTCGCGCCTCGATGGCGACACCTGGACCGTCGCTTCATGGCTCTGGGAGCCGTATGCGGAACGCGGCCCGGCCACCATGGCTGCCCTCACCGCCTGCGTTGCTGACTTCAAGCCCTACCTCTCGGCGAAGAAGCTCAAGCTCCCGCGAAGAATGGACCGGGACACGCGGTCGGCTTTCCGCGCCGCCTTCACGCCCGGGCCGCGGGCAGCACGAACGTAAACGTCGTGCCTTCACCCTGCTGGCTTCGCACGCTGATGTCACCGCCGTGGGCTTCCACGATCGCCCGGGCGATGGCGAGACCGAGGCCGCTGCCACCGTGTTCTCGCGACCGCGACTTGTCCCCGCGGTAGAAACGCTCGAAGACGTGGGGCAGATCCTCCGCTGCAATCCCCTCACCTGTGTCGCGCACGGCGATCTCCACACCCTGCTCCACCCGTGCCGTCTGCAACAAGATGGTCCCGTCATTCGGCGTGTGCCGGATCGCGTTCTGCAGCAGGTTGTAGATCACACGGCTGAGCCGGTTCGGGTCCGCCAGCACCGTCGTCGCACCGTCGCCCGGATGGAACGCGAGGTGGATCCCGGCCTTTTCGACCTGTGGCCGGAAGATGTCCACCGCCTCGGCGATAACATCCTGAACGGGCAGCATCTCCAGCCGTAGCTGTAGCTCACCGCTGTCCAGTGTCGTCAGTTCGAAGAGGTCGTCGATCAGCGCTGACAGGTGCTCGACCTCCGTGCAGGCGCCCTCCAGGTATCGCGTGCGCGTCGCCTCGTCCGTGACGACGCCGTCGAGCAGCGCTTCCACGCGGACGCGGATGCTCGCAAGCGGCGTCCGCAAGTCATGAGAGATCGCTGCAAACAAGTCCCGCCGCGACGCCTCCACGGCCTGCCGCTGCTGGTCCGCCACGTCGAGCGCATCCGCCATGCGGTTGAACTCGCGTGCCAGTGCCGCAAGCTCGTCGCTCCCCTCGATGTTGACGCGTGCGCCCAGTTCACCGCTTGCCAGCCGCCGCGCACCCGCTTCGATCGCCTCGATGCGCCCGCTCAGCCCGCCACTCAGGAGTCTCGCTGGGCCCAGCGTGATCAACAGGGCGTATGCCGACAGCAGGAACAGCATTTGGAGGTCGTGCGTGCTGATGAACATCAATGCCGACGCCACCGCCAGGTTGGCCATGAGCACGAGGAAGCCAGTTACCGTCGCCAGCGCCAGTTGCGTCCGCAGTGAAAGGCGCGGCAACAGGAGTTGCAACCCCCGCGCGACGCCGATCCCTGCAGCGCCCGTGCTGAGCAGGGCGAGCAGGAGCCAAAGCTGTTCTTCTGCCGTGGCATCGGCCGTCATTACGATGGCCGCCAGCGCGAGGGCTGCCACGCCCAGCAGCCCCAGCCACGTCAGCGTCCGGAACAGCCCTTGTTGACGGACATTCAGGGTTGCCACTTGTAACCCATCCCCCAGACCGTCCGGATGTGCTCGGGGTTGTCCGGGTCACGCTCCACCTTCGTCCGCAGCCGGCGGATATGCACTGTCACGGTGCTCGGGTCGCCATACCAGTCCGCATCCCAGACCCGCTCCAACAGCTGCTCGCGTGAATACACCTCCATCGGGTGCGTCACGAAAAAGCGCAGCAGATCAAACTCCCTCGCCGTGAGGTCCACATCCGTTCCGTAGGCCACGACAGAGCGTGCGCGCGGGTCCAGCACGACGTCGCCGCTCTCAATGCGCTCGGCATTCTCGTACTGGCCATCGAATGACCGCCGAAGCACCGCCTTTACGCGCGCCACCAGCTCCCGCGGGCTAAACGGTTTGGCAAGGTAGTCGTCCGCGCCGATATCGAAGCCGGCGATCCGGTCCATCTCGTCGCCCCGCGCCGTCAGCATGATCACCGGCGTGCGGCCGTTCTCCCGGATCGAGCGGCAGACCTCCATCCCGTTGATCTGCGGCAGCATCAGGTCCAGCACCACGAGGTGTGGTCGCGTCCGGGCATACGCCTCAAGGGCGGCCCTGCCGTCGGCAGCCGTATGCACCGCGTAGCCCTCGCGCTGGAGGTAGCGTTCCACCACCTCCACCACAACCGGTTCATCATCGACCACCAGGATCCGGGGTGTCTCCATCACCAGATAGTACGTCCGTCCCGGCCCGGAATATCTGAAGCGGAAGTTAAGACGTTTCTACCCCGTAAACATGCCCCCGTCCGGGAACAGGATCTCGCCCGTGAAAAAGCTAGATTCGTCGCTGGCAAGGAACAGCGCGGTGTTCGCCACGTCCTCCGCTTCCCCCATCCGCCCCAGTGGCATCGTCGACACCATTTGCCGCCGTCGTGCCTCGTCGCCCGATGCCCCGGCCGTCATCGGCGTATCGATGTATCCCGGTCCAATCGCGTTCACGCGGATGCCGTGGCCGGCCAGCTCGACTGCCAGCACCTTCGTCAGCATCCAGACGCCTGCCTTCGAGACGCAGTAGTCAGCCGCTCCCGGCAACGGCACCTTTGAAGCAGCGGACGAGATGTTGATGATCGACCCCTTGATCCCGAGATCCACCATGCGCCGTGCGATCGCGCGGTCCGTGTACATGACGCCCGTCAGGTTCACGGCCAGCACCTTCTCCCAGTACTCCACCGGCTTGTTGATGATGAATCCTGCCGTTCGGTCCGCCGGCCCTTCAACCACCTCTCCGCTTATATACCGCGCGTTCGAGACGCCGGCTGCCGCCACGAGGATGTCGACCGTACCGAACGCGGCGATTGCCGCGTCCGCCAACGCCTCGTTCTCCGCCAGGACGCTCGTGTCCGTCTTCACGAATAGCGCCTCGCTACCTGCTGCCCGCACCTCAGATAGGGTCTCTTGCGCGCGTGCCTCGGAGAGGTCCGCGATAACGACACGCGCGCCTTCCGCTGCGAACCGGGCTGCCGTCGCCCTGCCGATGCCGCTGGCGCCGCCGGTTATCACCGCCACTCTGCCTTCGAGCCGTCCCGCCATGTCGAACCCTCCCGTCGAATCTGGCCGGTAGTATGCCGCGTGCGATCGTTCGCGTCCGGCGGCATACGATTGCGCCGTGGCCTCAGAAAGCAAGTCCGCCGTCCTCGCTGCAATGGGCGCCAACGCCGCGATTGCTGTGGGCAAGCTCGTGGGCGGTTCGCTCACCGGCAGTGCTTCCATGTTTGCCGAGGCTGGCCACTCCATCGCCGACACCGTGAACCAGGTCTTCTTGCTTGCCGGGCTCAACCTCTCCGCCCATAAGCCCGATGACGAACATCCACACGGCTACGGCAAGGAGCAGTTCTTCTGGTCATTCCTCGCTGCGATCTTCATCTTCGTTGCCGGCGCCGCCTTCTCGCTCTACGAAGGCACGCGCACGCTCCTCCACGATGAAACGCACCACCGCGAGACCTTTGAGGTTGCCGTC
The DNA here is from genome assembly GCA_020432045.1 of Dehalococcoidia bacterium. Taxonomy (GTDB): domain Bacteria; phylum Chloroflexota; class Dehalococcoidia; order Tepidiformales; family Tepidiformaceae; genus JAGQHB01. The sequence goes on from JAGQHB010000084.1 coordinate 23,128, forward strand.
GCATTTGGCGTGCTCGGAGCGGCATTCCTGTTCGAGAGCGCGTCCATGTTCATCGCTGCCCGGGCAGTGTCCGCAGGGGCACGCCGCAAGGGCTGGAGCTTTATCAGGTTCCTCCGTGAATCGCCCGACGCCACCACCAAGACCGTATTCTTCGAAGACGGAGCCGCGCTCAACGGCCTTGTCTTTGCCGCGCTCGGACTTGGGCTCTCAGAGGTCACCGGCAATGAAGCCTGGGATGGAATCGCCTCGGTAGCAATCGGCGTCATCCTCGCAGTCGTCGCACTCATCCTCGGCATGCAGGCTCGCCGCCTGCTGCTCGGCGCGGCCGCCAGCCCCGAGGTCCGCGCGCAGCTCGCCGAAACAATCGCGGCATTCCCCGAAGTCGAACGAGCCGTGCGCGTCCTGACCATGCAGCTTGGCGCGCACAGCATCCTCGTTACCGGCGAACTCCAGGTGCGCCGCGACATGAACGTCGAAGCAATCGAGGCGCTCATCGTCCGCCTGGACGAGGCGGTCAGCTCGCGCGTCCCCGAAGTCATTGACACGTTCTGGGAACTCAAACGCGTGAAAGCCTGACAGCGATGCAGGTTAGTCCTCTTCGAAGTACCAGCGATCCAGCTCGCGCGACCAGCCGGCCAGTTCCTCCGGCTTGAACCAGAGTGCTACTTCTCGCGGTGCGCTCCCGGGCTCCTCGTCGCTTGCGTGGATCAGGTTGCGGCCGGTCATGAGCCCCAGGTCCGCGCGGATCGTCCCCGGCATGGCCTCGACGGGGTTCGTCTTCCCCACCGTCTGGCGGACAGCCTTCACCGCGCTCGGCCCTTCAAACACGGCCGCGAGGATTGGCGAACTACAGATGTACTCCACGAGCCCGCTGTAGAAACCCTTGCCCTTGTGCTCCGCGTAGTGCTCTTCGGCGAGAGCCCGTGGCACTGCGATCAGCTTCATGCCCACGATTCGCAGCCCGCGCCGTTCCAGCCGGGAAATGATCTCGCCCGCGAGTCCACGCTGCATGGCGTCAGGCTTCACCAGGACCAGGGTGCGTTGAAGTTCAACCATTCCGTTTAGTGCTCCTCAGTTGCTGTCGTGTGCCGGCGACCAGCGGCGTCCGCTTCGGCCGGGATATGTTCGGTTCGCGCAGGTAATACGGCGCTACCGGGTCGATAGCTTCGCCCGAAAGCAACAGCCTCGCCGCGATCCGCAGCAACGCGGCCACCCGCGCCTCCGGCGAGACCTCTGTGCCGCCAAGCGCGCTCGATCCTTCGCCTGCGAGCAGCGCCGGATCGCCGAGTTCGCGGGGCGCCGCCGTCACGGCCCGTTCGCCCGGCTCCCGTTGGATTGCCCATTCGCCCCTGCCCGCCGGGTGGATAGCGTGGAGGATCCGGTTGCCCGCAGCCTCGCGCACGGCTTCAAATGTACCGGCGCCCACCACAGGCCGCCCCAGCCCGAGTCCCAGGCTCTGCGCGGTCGCGATACCAATCCGCAGCCCTGCGTAGCTCCCTGGACCGGAGATGACCGCGATCGCATCGATATCCTGCCTGCGGCTTCCCACGATCTGGTCGATCAGGGTGATCACCTGTGTGCCCTGCTCTCGCACACCGCCCGCTGCAGCCACCTCGATCACGTCCCCCGAGCTGCTGCCCAGGCCCACCGCCATAACCGAAGGCGAAGCCGTGTCGATAGCAAGGATCATGCTCACGCCGGCCGCAACGCCCCGACGATCGCTTTCCCACGTTCACCCCGGGGCATGAAGCGGAGCCGCCGCTGCCGTTCGACATCGCCGTACCGGAGTTCAACAACGACGCCGTCACCGGGCAGTAGCTCCGGGCCCCGCTCCGGCCATTCGATGACGAGCACGCCGCGCTCCGCATAGTCCCAGAGCCCAAGGTCGTCCAGCTCCTCCACGTCTTCGATCCGGTACAGGTCGGCGTGGTAAAGCGTTTCGCGCCCCGCGTATTCGTTCATCAGCACGTAGGAAGGGCTGTTCACGTTGCCCTTGCAGTCGAGGCCGCGGCCTATCCCCTGGGTCAGGCACGTCTTGCCGGTACCGAGGTCGCCGCTCAGCAGGAGCACGTCGCCGCGCTGTAATCTGCGCCCGAGACGTTCGCCAAGATCCCTGGTCTGCTCTTCGTTCGCAGTCAGCATTTCAACGGTGTCGGCCATGCTGCCAGTATAGATAAGGCGCTGTTATACGAATTCGGGAAAGATACGAGCCCTACCATGGGAAAATGATTGACCGGAAGGTAAACCATTCGTACCTTATTTCACAATCGGATGGGCGGGGGCTTCCATCTGGGTAAAACTCGAAGAGGGTTGGAATGACGAAATCCAACGGTGATGGGGGGCGTGCCCCAGTGTCCGCGAACCTTGGACAACGCATCCGCGCTGCACGGCGCGATGCCAGCATGAGCCAGGGTCAATTGGCCACCGCGCTGAGCACTACGCAAAGCGCGATCAGCCTGTACGAAGCCGGGCAGCGTTCCGTGGGCATTGACATGCTCCTGAACGTCGCTCGCATCCTCAACCGGCCGCTTCACTACTTTCTCGGGGAAGACGGCGAGATGCTGTACGTCCGTGAGAGCGATATCGCCGAGCTGATCGGCGAACTCGAACGTCATCCTGAGGATCTCCCGGAGCTCCTCGCCTACTGGCAGTTCCTTCGCTGGCGGCGCGCCAACACCAACGGCCGCCACTAACAACTGCCGTATCCACACAGAACTCTCGAGAGGCCCCGGTTCACTGACCGGGGCCTCTCTGGTTGTCCCGCTGGCACTGGCCCGTTTCCACGCCGCTCCTTCATACTCGTCGCCCTGGAGGGCAGAAGATGCCGACCCGACGGCTTTGCGACCCCACCGATGCCCGCCGGCTCCTCAACCCTGGACCGGTCGCCATCGTCACTACCACCTGGCGGGCGATGACGAACGCCGCACCCATCGCCTGGACGGCGCCCGTTTCCATGGAACCTCCGTTCGTTGGTATGGCCATCCACCCACACCGCCACACGGCCGACATGATCCGTTTCAGCCAGGAATTCGCCATCAACATCCCCGGGCCGGGCCTGCTCAAACAGACTCACTTCCTCGGCACCCTCTCCGGGGTGAACACGAACAAATTGGAGTCCGCCGGTCTCGAAACGTTCGGCGCGCAGCGGATCGACGCCCCTCTTATCGACGGATGTCTGGCGTGGATTGAGTGCGGGCTTCACGACGTCATCGCAATTGGCGACCACACGCTGTTCGTCGGGCGTGTCATCAAGGTACAGGCACTCGAAGAGGCCTATGCGCAGCAATGGCTGCTCAAAGAGCGCCGCTATTCGCCGCTCACCTATATCGGTGGCGCGAACTACGGGGTCATCGGCGACCCCCTCGTGGCGACGATCGAAACGGACGTCCAGGGCGGCCTGATCGCCGAGAACGCCGATGAGCGCGAGCAGCGCGAAGAGGAAGAGGCACGCGAACGGGAACTTCGCGATGCCGAGGGCGACGAGGGCTTTGAGGAGCTGTCGAAGCGGGACTAGACCGCCGCTTCCGTCGTCAGGACATCAAACAGACGCCGTGCGATCTCGACCTTGGTCGAACTAGTTGAGACCCGCTCGGTCCACCGCTCTTCCCCATCGTCCGGCCATTCGAACCGCGATCGCTGGGCCAGGTAAACTTCCCACCCCGCATCTGACCACCGGTCGCCGCTACCCTGCGCCCGCTGCCGCAGTCGCTCCTTTATTACCGGTTCTGGTGTTTCGCAGAGGACCTCCGTGAATAACGCGCCCTGGGATTCCGCCAGGTCCCGGGCAGCCCGGCGGTCCGCGGCGCGCTGATAGGTCGCGTCCAGTATCACGCTTCGGCCAGGCGCCAGGGACTCTGCCGCCGCATCGAGCAGGGCCGAATAGACCCGCGTGTTCATCTCCGCCGAGTAGAGCCCGGAATCCAGGCCGCTTGCCGGGTGTTCGTGTTCTCCCCGTCCGGACAGCCGCTTCCGTGTTTCATCAGCGGATATCACCTTCGCGCCCAGCAGCCCGGCCAATAGGCCAGCCACCGTGCTCTTTCCTGTCCCGGTGAGCCCCATCGTGAGGACAAGCCGCGGACGTCGCTCGCCGGTTGCGAACCGCCACGCATGCAGCGTCGCGTGCAAAGCCTTGAGCTTCTGCACCTCCCTCGCTTCATGGCCGAGCTCCGCCTCCTCCGACGCGAGCACGGCAACCTTCGCTCTCACCATTGCCCGGTAGCACAGGTATGCCTCGATAAGGCTATCCGAGGCTTCGTCGCCGAGTGCCCGCCCGTGCTCCTCAAGCAATGCCTTCGCCAGGTCCGGGTAGCCCTTCGACTCCAGGTCCATCGCCAGGAACGCGATGTCCAGCGCGACATCCGCGTAGCGGAACTGGTCGTTGAACTCGATGCAGTCGATCACCTCGATGCGGCCGTCCTCGATGTAGACATGGTCCATCCGAAGGTCGCCGTGGCCGTCCCGCGCCAGGCCCGATGCCTGCCGCGGGGGCAGTTCGTTTCGGACTGTCTCTTCGAGGCCGGCGGTGGCGATCCTCAGCCGTTCAACGAATCCGCCATCCCCCGGTGCATCACCGGCGCGCATGATGCCATCCAGGTTGTCAGCCTGGTTCGCCAGGAACGTACTGACCGCCTGAAACTGCGCGGGCGCTGGTGGACACTCGCGGTGAAACGCTGCCAGCCGCTGAGCCACCGCACGCACCTCTGCTTCGCTCGCTCTCGCATCCGCCACCCGTGCGGCCAGCGAATCGTTGTCGTCCAACCTCCGCATCTTCACCAGCGAATCAACGATCGGCCCTCGGCTTGCCACGCCAACTGACCCGTCAGCCCGCAGCCTCACCTTTGCCACGCCAAGGTACACATCAGGGGCCAGTCTGCGGTTTAGTGCTACCTCATGCCGGCACATCCGCGCCCGCTTCCGCGCTGTCGAGTAGTCCAGGAACCCGAAATCTACCGGCTTCTTCAGTTTCCACGCATGATCGCGCGTGAGGAACACCACCGACGCATGCGTCTGCCGCACCTCCTCGACGGTCTCGCCGTCAGGAAGTGCCCCCGGACGCGCCAACGTCTCGATCAGCTCTTCGAGTTCCATCGTCCACAGCGTGCCCCTGGGCGCTGGATGCCGCCACCTTTGTGTCCGGAGCGGGCCCGTGGCTTGACGTTTGCGCGTGGCTATGGCGTGCTCCGCGCATGGACCTCTACGACGTGATGCGCACCACCTTCTCCGCCCGGCAGTTCACCGGGGCGCCACTGCCTGACGAGGTCCTCGCCCGCGTCTTCGACAATGCCCGCTTTGCGCCCAGTGGCGGCAACCGCCAGGGCAATTATGTGATTGTCGTGCGCGATCAGGCGACAAAGGACGCGATCGGCGATTGCGCAATCCCTGGAGCGAAGCGCTATACGGCACAGGTACAACGCGGTGAGAACCCGTGGAACACAATCATCCCTCCAGGAGCCACGGCTGAGGAGATCGCAGCGACCGAACCGGCGGCCGGGCTCACGCAACCCGTGCGCCTCGCACCCGTCGTCCTCGTTGTCTGCGTCGACCTCCGCGTCGTTGCCTCCATCGACCAGGATCTGCCCCGGGTCGGCATCATCAGCGGTGCCTCCATCTACCCCTTTACGTGGAACATCCTCCTCGGCCTCCGCAACGAGGGCTTCGGCGGTACCCTCACGACCATGCCGATCGAACAGGAACCTCGACTCCAGGAGATCCTGGGACTTCCTTCGTATGTGGCGGTGGCAGCTGTGATCCCCGCCGGTCAGCCCGTGCGGCAGCTGACGAAGCTCAGGCGCAAGCCCGTCTCCGATTTCGCCCGCAAAGAGCGCTGGGACGGGGAGGCCTTCGGGTAGGATTACGGGTGCAGCCTGGATCCCTCATGGTCCTGCGCGAAGCCGAGCCGCCGGTAGAACCGGTAGGGATCGGGAGATGCCCGGATCTTGCGGAACTCCGTCACGTGCGACTCCGGCAGCGCCGGTCCCCGATCCTCATCGGCGATGCCCCCGGCGCCGTGCCCCCGAAAATCAAGCTGACGATGCGTGGCAGGTCGGTTCGGTTGCTGGGTGGATGTGGACATCGGTTATCACGGCCCGTCCCAGTCCCGCGGCATCAGCCGGAACGGTCCGCCCTGCGCCGGCCGGAGGAGATCGAAATGCCGGTAGTCCAGCGTGAGGATATCCAGAGTCCGAAATCGCTCCGCGAGGACGCCGAGGGAAGCGTCTGCCAGCCCGATCGCCTGGTCGGGGTAACGTGTCATTACCGCGACGGCGGCGAGGATGTCGTCCCTTCCAAAGGGTGCGAGTTGGTACGGCGGACTCGCGAAGGATGTCAGCATCCGCAGGGAGGCGCGGGTGCCTAACCTTTCGTGGACCATGTAGTCGAGTTCGGCGACCACGAATGGTGAGACCGCGAATTCTGCTTTGCTTCGCCGTACGTACGCAGCGATGTCCGCATGGTGTCGATCCTGGCTAGTGAAGAGCGCCAGCAACCCACTTGTGTCGGCGATCAGCACGTCAACGCTCGCCGAACCCCGTAAGGAATTCGTCTACACGCTCAGAGAAGTCGGCCTCTCCCTCCCACAAGGGGAACGCCGGGAGCGGGTGCTTCCGGTCTTCGCCAGAACCCACGTCCCGTGCCACGGCCTCACGGATCACCTCGGCCTCCGAGCATCGTCGCTCTTTCGCCGCCCTCTCGACGGCCGCTTTCAACTCCGTGGTCAGGTAGATCGTCGTCTTCACCTTCATGGCCATGATGTACGGTGCCACTTATGGCAGGTCAGGCTTTCCGGACTGCCAGCCGCACCTTCACCCCCTCCAGGTCCTGCTCAGCGCCGTGGGCGTCGACAGGCGGCGTGCCGGCAACCAGCTCCGTCGCCAGCGTTTCCGCCCGCACGTAGGCGTCGTGGATTCGCAACACGCGGCCGATCTCGTCGGGGCCCTCGTACCACGCTGTGATCCGGTCGCTCAGGTCGAAGCCCGCCTCCCGCCGCATATCCTGGAGCCGCCGCACGATTTCGCGCGCCAGTCCTTCGTCTTCCAGTTCCGGCGTGATCAGCGTCGTCACGGCTACCGCGTGTCCGCCTTCAACCGTCGCAGCGAAACCGTCGCGGTCCACGGTTTCCAGGAGGATGTCCTCGGCCTCCAGGTCGAACCCTTCAACCGGTACCGTTTCACCCTTTCTCACGAGGTCTGCGACAGCCGCGGCAGGTATTGCTGCCAGGCCCTGGCGGATGGCCGCCACGCCAGCGCCGTACTTCCGGCCCAGCACCGGCAGGTTCGGCTTCACCGCGAAGTGCGCTACTTCGGATTCGTCGGTGATGATCCGCAGCGCCTTTGCGTTCAGCTCTTCCAGCACCAGCGCCTCGTTCCGGGCGAGTCCAGATGCTTCCTCCGGGCTCCGGAGCTTCACGACGACCTCTGCGACGGGCTGCCGCACCTTGATCTTTGCCTTGGCGCGTGCCGCCCGGCCCATTGAGCAGACGCGCTTCACGAGCCGAGTCTCCGTGTTGAGCCGCGCCTCGATCTTCGCACCGTCAGATTCCGGCCAGCTGGCGAGGTGCACGCTTTCCGCGGACTCTGGATCGATTGAACGCACGAGGTTCTGCCAGAGCTCTTCCGCCACGAACGGCGTAAACGGCGCCAGCAGCTTCGACAGCGTCGTCAACGCTGTCCACAGCGTGTGATACGCGCTCTGCTTGTCCTGGTCGCTCTCGGAGACGCCGCGCCAGAACCGTCGCCGGTTGCGCCGCACATACCAATTCGAAACGTCGTCCACGAAGTCCTGGATCGCCCGCGCCGCGTCCGTTGGGTCGTAGGCGTCCAGTTCGTCAGTCACCTTGCGGATGAGCGCGTTCAGTTCGCTCAACAGCCAGCGGTCGATCTCCGGGATCGTTCCCTCCGGCGCCTTTCGCGGGTCCACACCGTCGATGTTGGCGTAGCTCACGAAGAACGAGTACGTGTTCCACAGGGTCAGCAGGAACTGCCGCAGCCCCTCTTCCACAAGGCGCGAACTGAACCGCCGGGGCGACCCCGCCGGGCTCGCCGCGTACATGTACCAGCGCGTCGCATCGGCCCCGTGTTGGTCGAGTACGTCCCACGGCACCACGACGTTACCGACGTGCTTGGACATCTTCCGCCCCTGCTCGTCGAGGATGTGTCCGAGGCAAATCACATTCCGGAAGCTGATGCTCTCTGGCACTGCCTCCGCTGCGTGCAGCATCGTCGCCTCCGCGTGCAGTGTGTAGAACCAGCCGCGCGTCTGGTCTATCGCCTCGCAGATGAAGTCCGCGGGGAACGATGCGTGGAACTCTGCATCGTGCTCAAACGGGTAGTGCCACTGCGCATACGGCATCGCACCGCTGTCGAACCACGCGTCTGCCACCTCCGGCACGCGTACCGCTTCGGCCCCACAGGCGTCACAGCGCAGGCGGATCTCGTCGATGTACGGCCGGTGAAAGTCGTCCAGCGCTTCTGCTTTCGCACGGTCGACGGCCTTGTCTACCATCTCCGCCTTCGAGCCGACGCACATCGCCTCAGCACAGGTCTCGCATTTCCAGATTGGCAGCGGCGTGCCCCAGTAACGCTCCCGGCTGAACGCCCAGTCGATGTTGTTCTCCAGCCAGTTGCCGAAGCGCCCGTTCTGGATGTGATCCGGGAACCAGTTGATGCGCTGATTGCCCTCCAACAGGGATTCCTTCTGGCGGCGCGTGGCGATATACCAGCTCGGCTTCGCGTAATAGAGCAGCGGGTCGTGACAGCGCCAACAGAACGGGTAGGTGTGCCGGATGGTGCCGCGTTTCAGCATCAACCCACGTTCTTCGAGGTCGCGCATCACGTCCTCGTCCGCCTTCTTCGCGAATTTCCCCGCGCCCGGCAGCCCGTCCGCCATGATCCCGCGCAGGTCGATCGGCTGCGTGAAGAGCAGGCCGTGCGCCTTGCCCTCTTCGAAGTCTTCGCCGCCGAATGCGGGCGCCGTGTGCACGATTCCGGAGCCATCTTCCAGCGAAACATAATCTGCGGCGATGACCCGTCGAATCTCATCTGTCATCGCCAAGTCCGTTACGCGCTGCAGCCTTCCCTCTTCATCGAAGTAGCGGACCTCGTGGCCCAGCTGCTCCGGCCGGTACAACGGCACGTATCTCAGCCCGATGAGGAAGCTCGCCGGGATCTTCATGATCGCCGGCACCGGCTCGTCCAGTACCTTGTCAGCGAGCGCAGCCGCCATCACCAGCAGGTCGTCACCGACCGCGTAGATGCCGTACTCAGCGTCCGGCTTCACCGCGAGCGCGACATTGCCGGGCAGCGTCCACGGCGTCGTCGTCCAGGCGACAAGGTGCATCTTGTTGTTGAACGGCATCCGCTTCGGGTGCCCGCGCTCAAAAAGGGCCTCGTCCAGCACCTGGAACTTCACAAAGACGCTCGGGTCGGGTGTGTTCTCTTCGTAACCCTGGGCCACCTCGTGGTCGCTCAGGCTGGTGCCGCAGCGAGCGCAGTGTGGCGTGCTGCGGTAGTCCTGGTACACCAGCCCGTTATCCCACAGGCTCTTCAGGATCCACCAGCACGATTCGATGTAGTCATTCGAATACGTCACGTACGGATGCTCGTAGTCGGCCCAGAAGCCGATCCGGTCAGAAAGCCGCGTCCATTCGTCCACGTACTTCGTGACGCTCTCTTTGCACTGCGCATTAAACGCGGCAATGCCGTACGCCTCGATCTCCTGTTTGCTGCTGAGTCCCAGCTGCTTCTCGATCTCCAGCTCCACCGGCAGGCCGTGCGTGTCCCAGCCTCCGCGCCGCGGCACCCGGTAGCCGCGCATCGTCTTGTACCGCGGAATCAGGTCTTTGTAGACGCGCGACAACACGTGGTGGATGCCCGGGCGGCCGTTTGCCGTCGGCGGCCCTTCGTAGAATGTGAACTGCCGGTCCGCCGGCCGTTCCTCCACGCTGCGCCGGAAAATGTCGCGATCCTTCCAGAAAGCAAGGATCTCCTTCTCCAGGTCGGGGAACTTCACGCGTGCGTTTACAGGTCGGAACATTGCCAGCCTCCCGGTTGCATGGTTGCATCAGCGCTGGAGACAACCGCAACCGATGCAGCTTCGTATCCAACAATGAGCATGTACGCACGAACCGGATCTGGCGCTCAAGAAAAAACGCCCATCCCCGGCTGTCCAGGGACGAGCGTGCGCGCCCGCGATACCACCCCGGTTCCCGCCGCAGCCGGCGAGCACTCAGTAGAGCGCGATCACGCCCCAGCCCCTGCTAACGGTGGGCATCCGTCCGGGTCTACTTGCGGAGCGCCAATCGCTCGCGTTCGGCCGGAGGCTCGGGAGGGATCTTCTCGTCCGTGCTGCCTGCCCCCTCACACCATCCGGGGCTCGCTGGTGGCACACGCCGACGGTACTCGTCTCCGTCATCGCCGTTCCTTTCGAATGAAACAGCCGTGTCGCTGGCCTGTCAATCTGCTCGGCTTTCTCGTCGTTGCCTGCACGTTCCTAATCGCCTGCGGGCCCGGAGAAGCCGGGCCTCGACCGCAACATGCGACGCCCGAAACTCCGACCACCGTCCCCGAATCACCCACGCCCCTCGCTACGCCCTCTCCGCCCGCGCCCACGGAATTCCGTGTCGCCTTCATCAACCTGTTCAGCCCTCTCGCGGCAGAAGCCGGCAACCCGGCCGCGGGCGAAACGTTCGAAGTGCGATTGCAACTGCTTGTCGAACAGCTTCGCAGCTTCGACCCGGACGTGGTCGGATTCAACGAAGCCTCGTGGACGGAAAAGTACGGGAGTGCCACCACCTACCTCGCGCGGGAACTGAAGATGGAGCCCGTCTATGCTCGCGCCAATCCCTGGTTCGAAGGCCAAACACGCGAGCAGAGCGATGCCCTCGTCCGCGAAGCTGGCTTCGAAGAAGGCGAGCTGTTCCTCGTACGCAGCACGCGCTACACCGTGCTCCGCGCCGACGAGCCGTACGCATTAAAGCCGCTTTCGACGGAGAGCGGCGAACGCCGAATCGGACTTCACGCCGTCCTCAAAGGCCCGAAATCGCTCGGCGAAATCGACCTCTTCATCACCCACCTGACCGGCGGTGGCGAACGCGTCGTCCCCGCGCAGGCCGCCGACTTCGCCGGCTGGATCGCGGAAACGCGCGGCCGTGGCCCCAGCCTCGTTATGGTGGGCCAAAGCGACCCCGCTGTGCCCTCCTCCTACGAGGTCTTCCGTGCTATCGGCCTGCGAGATGTTTTCGGCGCCGGCGAGGGTATCGTCACCTGCTGCCGCGCGGCTGTCGTGGATGAACAGCCGCCGCTAACCGCGCGGACCGACTACCTCATGTACGACCGGTGGCAGGCTGGATCGGCCGAACTGTTCGGCGATCAGCCCCTCGAAAACCACGGCAGCCTGCTCTATCTGAGTGACCACAACGGCATCATGGCCATCTTTCCGATTCCCCCGGAGCGCGCGGGTGCTATTCCCTGAACACTCGCCACTACCCGCCGATGTGGGACATTTCGACACGCGCCAGTGGCTCGGTCGCCGCCGTCCGAATCTCCGAATAGCGGTCGTCTCGCACGCGCCATACTGCCGAGACCGCATCCTTGAGCTCTTCATCGCTTGCACCGTCCCGCAGCACAGCCCGCAGGTCATGCCCCCGCGAGCCAAACAGGCAGGTGTAGAGCGAGCCTTCCGGCGAGAGCCGCGCGCGGGTGCAATCCCCGCAGAACGGCTGGCTTATCGATGAGATAAACCCGATTTCGCCGCTGCCGTCACGGTACTGCCAGCGCTTGGCAACCTCGCCGCGATAGTTCGGCTCTGCGGGCTCAATCGGCAGTTCCCGGTCGATCATTTCGACCATCTCGCGCAGCGGAACTACCCGCTCCAGGTTCCAGGCATTGGTCGTGCCGACGTCCATGAACTCGATGAACCGGAGAATGATCCCCGTGCCCTGGAAGTGCCGCGCAAGCTCCACGATCGTCCCGTCGTTCACGCCCCGTTCCACCACCGCATTGACCTTGATCGGCCACAGCCCGGCTTCGCGCGCCGCTGCGATCCCGTCCAGTACGCGCGCGACGGGCACGCCCACATCGTTCATCTTCTGGAAGATCGCGTCGTCCAGGGAGTCGAGACTGACCGTGATCCGCTGAAGTCCGGCATCTTTCAGTGCCTGCGCCTGCGCGCGAAGGAGTGATCCATTGGTCGTCAGCGTCAGGTCCCGGAGCCCGGGGATGGCTGCCAGCTTGCCGATCAGCAGCGGCAGGTCGCGCCGAACGAGCGGCTCACCACCCGTGATCCGGAGCTTTTCGACGCCAAGTTCGACGAATACGCAGGCCAGCCGCTCGATCTCTTCGAAGGAGAGGAGTGCGTCACGCTGAAGGAACTGGAAGTCAGCGCCGAAGACCTCCTTCGGCATGCAGTAGGTGCAGCGGAAATTGCAGCGATCGGTGACGGAAATGCGCAGATCGTGCAGCGGCCGGTTCATGGTGTCGCGGACAGTCATTACTCTTCGAGTGTACGGCTACCGCAGTGCCCCCGCCAGCACATCGCTTCTATCTCGTCGACGTTCCCGGGGCAGCCTCATCGCCAACGTTCCCGGCTGACCACTGCAAAAGCAGCCCATCGTACCGCGCCATCCTCGATGCCAGCTCCTCGCGCAGCGACGACATCTTCTCCATCTTTTCATCGAGTAGCCGGAGCTGGGCCACGGTCGCTTCGCGCGCCACCCGGATCTTGGCCGCCTTGTCGGCGACATCGGCATCCTTGCGCCAACCCGACTTCAACTGGAGCCGGATCTCGTCGGCGTCGAGCATGTCCTTGATATCGGCCAGCGAGAACCCCAACAGCTCCTTGAGCTCCTTGATTCGCTCCAGCCGGGCCAGGTCTCCTTCCGAATACAGCCGGAACCCGCCATCCATTCGGCTTGGCGGCCGCAGCAGGCCCTTCTCCTCGTAATAGCGGAGAGTCCGTTGTGTCAGCCCAAGCCGGTCAGCGGCTTCGCCGATTTGAAAGTACGCCTCGTCGACGCGTGCGCTCTCGTCCATGGTTTGACGCTAGTCTATCAACGTTAACGCGCACGTCAATGTTGAAGGATCTCCAGGTATCGTAGCACCGGTATTGAGACCTCCAGCCCTGCGCGTGAATCGTCGGGATCACGAATGGCTGGCCGTCCTGTACGAATCCCACGTGGCAGATCGGCGCGGAATCCACCACCGCGTACACCGGTTCGCGGTCGTACTGGGCCCGCTTCGGCAGCCGCTTTCCTGGTGTCCTTGGAAACTCGCTCACGCCGCTTTCTCCTCTCGCAACTCTAGCGCCCCCTGGCTTACCCATGCCCCTTTGCCCATGCCAGCAGCGCATCCGCCGGCAGGGTGTTCACGATGCGGCTCGCCGGGACGCCGCACTCCTCCGCCCGCACACACCCGAATGGCTTCCACGCCAGCTGTCCTGGTGCATGCGCATCGCTGTCGATTGCGAATCGGCACCCTGCGGCGACGGCCATCCGCAACAGCCTCCTCGGCGGGTCCAGCCGCTCCGGCCGGGCGTTGATCTCGACGGCCTTGTCGTGCTCTACACAGGCCGCGAATATCGCCTCCGCATCAAACTCCGATTCCGGGCGGCCGCTTCCCTTGCCCCGCTCCGCATTGCGCTTGTCCTGGCCCACCAGCCGTCCGGTGCAGTGCCCCAGGATGTCCAGGTGAGGGTTGCGTATCGCCGCCAGCATCCGCGCCGTCATCGCCTCCGCTGGCATCCGCAGTTTGCTGTGGACGCTGCCAACGACGACCTCCAGTGCCGCCAGCACGTCGTCCTCCTGGTCCAGCCGCCCGTCGTCGAGGATGTCCACTTCGATTCCCGACAGGATGCGAAACGGCGTCAGCTCTTCGTTCAGCTTCCGCACCTCGGCCAACTGCAAGCGAAGGCGCTCCGTACTGAGCCCGCGCGCCACCGTGAGCCGCGGTGAGTGGTCCGTCAGCACTATGTATTCGTGCCCGATGTCCCGAGCCGCCTCTGCCATCTCACGGATTGGACTGCCTCCATCCGACCAGTCGCTGTGCACGTGGCAGTCCCCGCGCAACGCCGCGCACAGCGGCCCGCCGTCCGGGACATCAACGATCGGTTCCGCCGTGCTCTCTTCAAGGCGGACGAGGTAGGCCGGGCGCATCCCGGCTGCTGCTTCTTCCAACACCGCGGCGATCGCCTCGCCAACACCCGGGATTTCCCGCAAGCTGCCTGCCGCCGCCCGCGCCGTGATCTCATCCGTGCCGATCTGCTCAACGGTCGCTGCCGCCTTCCGGAACGCTCGCACGCGGTAAGTCGGCTCACCCGCGCGTTCCAGCAGGAACGCAATCCGTCGCAGCACTTCGACCGGCTCCATCGGCCCCGCTCCTTCAGAACTGGAGTTGGACGCGCCGGAAACGCTCAAGGTAGCGCCCGTCTTCGGACTTCCACCGTTCCCGCACAAAATCCACGAAGTCCTGCCGCCCGCCAAACTGCGTCACGTGCGCGCTGAGCGCATGGATCTTCTGATCCACCTCCGCCGTAATGTCGACGTCGTAGTTCGGCTGGTTCGTGGTCCAGAGCAGCACGTCCCTCACCTTGTGCGGCTCGATCCCCTCGTCCAGGTGCTCAGGGAAATTCAGGTGGTCTCGCGCGGTGGGGTACACGGCATCGAGCGTGGCCGTTCCCGTTGCCCGGTGGTCCGGGTGGTTGATGAAACTGTCGAGGATGATGATGTCCGCCGGGTCGTGCGTCAGTACAGTGTGCGGCTTCAGCACCCTCACCTTGCGTACGATCGCTTCTAGCAGCACCCGGTCGTAGACCAGCTCGCCATCCTCGTTGTCCAGGAAGAACACCTCTGCCGCGCCCATCCGCCGGCAGGCCTCGCGCTGCTCTTCGCGCCGCAGCGTGATCAGCCGTTCGCGCGACATTGACCGGTCTTCCGTCCCCTTCGCCCCGTTCGTGCAGACGAGGAAATACACTGTCCAGCCTTCGGCCGCGCGTTGGGCCGTCCAGCCCGCGCAACCGAAGTCTGCGTCGTCCGGGTGTGCCGCGATGGCCAATGCTACTCGCGCCGGGTCTGTTTCCGACATCAATGCCTCCTCGATCGCGCGTCCTGCGATCGTGACTGCCCGCTGGCTACTGCCGCAAGCCCGTGACCGGAATGGCCGTTCGGGCAGCCGCCATGACACAGTGTTCCGAACAAGGATTGACGATAAGCACTCCTGATCGATAAAGTTCGTGCGAACATCCGTTCGGTGGGTGGCAATGAAAGAGCTTTCAGGTAAACAGGCCGACATCCTTGAATTTCTCCGCAAGTTCCTTGAAGAGAAGGACTATCCCCCGAGCATTCGCGATATCCAGGAAGGCTGCGGGATCAGCAGCACCTCCGTCGTCGACTACAACCTCCGGAAGCTCGAAGAGAAAGGCCACATCCGCCGGGACCGCGAAATCTCGCGCGGCATCGAACTCCTCGGCGCCCGCGGCCGCCGTCCACGCATCCTCGAGATCCCCGTCCTCGGGAGCATCGCCGCCGGGCAGCCGATCCCCGTGCCCTCGAGCGAACGATGGTCGAACGATTCTGAAGAGACGGTCGCCGTCACCGAGGACATGGTTCGCGGCCGCGAAAATGTCTTCGCTCTCCGCGTCAAAGGCACGTCCATGATCGAAGACCTGATCGACGACGGCGACATCGTCTTCCTCGAACCGGCGCGCTCGGCCTCCAACGGCGACCGTGTGGCGGTGTGGCTCAAGGACCGCGGCGAGGTGACCCTCAAGCGCTTCTACCACGAGGGTGACCGTATCCGTCTCCAGCCCGCGAACAGCACCATGGAGCCGATTTATACCGCTCCCGGAAACGTGGAGATCCAGGGCCGCTTTATCTCTTCATTCCGCCCAAGCTGAGTCTGTCCGCGCCGCCCTGTACACTCCCGCCATGTCCGATACGGTGCTCAGCGTCCGCGATCTCTCGGTCCGCTACCGGACCCGGGAAGGGCCCGTCTATGCGACGGAACGCATCTCCTTCGAGCTAAAGGCCGGTGAGGTTCTCGCTCTCGTCGGTGAGTCCGGGTCCGGTAAGTCCACCGCCGCCATGTCCGTCCTCCGCCTGCTCCCTCCGGAAGCCGAAGTCCTGTCCGGCCAGGTCGACTTCGATAGCCAGGATCTGCTCGCCCTTGAAGACCACGATCTCCGCACCATCCGCGGCCGGCGCATCTCCACGATATTCCAGGACCCGATCGCGGGACTCAATCCCGTCATCAGCATTGGGGACCAGGTCGCCGAGTCGCTGATGAGCCACCTGCCCCTTTCCAAGAAAGAAGCGCGCAACCGCTCGCTCAATGTCCTTCGAAGCGTCGGGCTCTCCGATGTGGAACGCGTCGCCAAGTCGTATCCGTTTCAGCTCTCTGGTGGCATGTGTCAGCGGGTCATGATCGGCATCGCCACCGCGCTGGACCCGGAGGTCATCATTGCCGACGAGCCAACGAGCGCACTCGACGTCACCGTCCAGGCGCAGATCCTCCATCAGCTTGAGCAGCTGCGGCGCGACCGCGGCACTAGCATTCTCCTGATCACGCACAACTTCGGCGTGGTCGCCCAGGTCGCCGACGCCGTTGCCGTCATGTACGCCGGCCACATCATCGAAACCGGCACAGTAGATGAGATGCTCGATACCCCGCTCCATCCGTACACGCACGCGCTCCTTGCGACGCTTCCCCGGCTCGACAACGCCGGTCGCTCGCTCGCCGCTATTCCCGGGGCGCCGCCCGACCTTTCCGAGCCTGCGGCCCACTGCCCGTTTATCGCCCGCTGCCCCAAGGTCATGAATGTCTGCCGGAACGAACCGCCGCCTCCGCTCGCCCCTGGCGCCCACGCCACCCATCCCGTCGCCTGTTACAACCCGATCTGGCAATCCTGAGGCTCATCGCCCGCCGGACATCGTCGCGAGCTGGATGACGAGCAGTTCTAGCGCGATATCGCTATCAATCTCGTTCTTCTTGCTCCGGTAGTCCGCATTGACGATCGCCTCGATCGCCGCCGTGGCGCCCGCGACACCGATCCTTCGTGCGCGGGCCAGTGCGGCTTTGCGCAGTCCGGGGTAATTCCCCGCGGGTCCAAGCGCCCTTCCGATTTCGTCCTCCGGCGCTCCGCTGTCGAGAAGTGATGCCACGCCAGCGACCTGGCGGTACCGCGTCGTCATCTGCGTCAGTAACAGCTGGCTGATGTCGTCCGTCGCCATCAGCTTGGCCAGTGCATTCAACGCATCGCGGACATTGCCATCCTGCATCGCATCCAGCAGCACGAACTGCGTCGTCTCCCGTTCACCGGAGCAAATCTCGTAGATGTCATCGACCGTCACCTCGCGGCCCATCGCGTACAGTGCGAGCTTGTCCAATTCCCCGGCGATGGCGAGCGTGCCACCCTGCGTGATGCTTCCAAGCAGCGAAACAGGGTCCGTTTCTCGCTTCTGCTGCCAGTCCTCGCTATCCCAGTGGGCTGCGCTGGCGGGTGCGCCCCGGAAACGGATCCCTCTCACCGCCGCCTCTTCGCGGATGAATCGCGCGATTTCGTCCCGCCGCTTCGGTTCCGCGTACACCTCTTCCGCAACGCCCTGGATTTTCTTCAGCCGCGTCGCCATCGGATTCGACCTGCCGGGGGCCCCACCGGTGATCACCAACGAGGTGGTCGGTGGCACGCCGCCTTCGAGTGCCTCGAACAGCTTTTCGTACTGGACGAAGGTTTTGGGCGCGGGTGGCTCATTCCCATCGTCGGCGTCCCGGCGCGTCGACTCCCAACGGTCGAGGAAGTGGTCGACGATCACGAGCCGCTTCGGTGCGAGGAACGGCGGCGTCATCGCTGCGCCGATAATCTCCTCGGCCTTCGCGTCTTTGCCATCGATCTGTATGAGGTTGGTGGTGAGCAGGCCCGTGCCGCCGTCCGCTTCTTCTTTCAGCTCCGCCAGGCGCCGCCGTGTCGCCAGTTCGTCCCCACCGCGTAGCAGCACGATCATGCGGTTAGTCTACGAGCGGGCGTCCTCAGGAGGCGAGAAAGCACTCCCGGATCGCCGCGGCCGTTTCCACGCACCCCTCGACCTCGCCGCAGGACTCGATCGGCGCCTTACCGTCGATGAACTCGAAGAACCCACGAGTGGTAGTCCGCAGTATCACGTCCGGGGTGTCCATCCCGTGCCGGCGTGGCTGAATGCGGCCGTCGTGGATCGTGAACGACCAGGTGTTGCAGTCTTCGCAATCGGCGATCTCGACTACCATCGAGGCGCGCACACCCTCCGCACGCAGCGCGTCGAACAGAAAGGCCGGAACGACGCGCACTGCGAAGTCCGTCGTCACGTCTGTCCCCACCGATTCGATTGGGAACGGCCCCAGCTGCTCGCGTCCCCAATCGAGGAGCGCCAGCAGGATCGGCCTCACCGACCAGCCCTTTTCCGTCAGCGAATACTCCACCCGAGGCGGCAGACCCTTAATCCGTTCCCTCGCCACGAGCCCCTCCGCCTCAAGCCGCTTGAGGCGGCCCGAGAGGACGTTCGGTGACATCCCATCGCAGCTCTGCAGGATGTCTGAGTAACGGTCCAATCCCGCCATCAGGTCACGAAGGATCAGTAGTGTCCACCGGTCGCCGAGGATGCTTAGCGTCTGTGCTATCAGGCAAGGATGGTTATACAGACGGCGATCGCCGTCGCCGGAGTCCGGCTGCCAGGTTGGGGTTGCGGCCGTTTCCGATTTCTTACTCATTCATAGTTCCGTGGCTATTGACAGGATAGTACCGTGCACTACACTTCTCTCACCGGCACTACGAAAAGAATAGTAGCGACGGAACCCGAAGGCTAGCGTATCGACCGCCGGCCAGCGGAGTCAACCTTTTGGAGGCTTCACGATGGCAACGAGCGTCTCTGAAAAGCCCATTGCGGGCGACCTCGACCACAAACATCGCTGGCGTATTGCCGAACCGGACGGCCCGGTCAGCGTGGGCACCTGCCGGATCTGCGGCGCCGAAAAGCAGTTCCGTAACTGGCTCTCGGACATGGACTTCATCACCAACGAAGAGCACCGTCAGGCTGCCTGATCGTCTCGTGGCGCCTTGCGCATCCTCTCCAGCGCCGGGCGTCTCTCCAATGGCCGCCGTCATCACCCCCAATCGATGACGGCGGCTCTTTTGCAGGCTCCTAGCCCGTTAGCCGCCCGCGGAGCTGTGGGTCCGCGCTGATAATCGCCTCTCCACGGGCAATGAGGCCCGGGACGGTCCCCTTGGCCCGATGGCCCAGCCGGTTCCCTACTTCCGCTACGCTCAGCCCCTCGTGCCGCAACACGGCTGCCGCCACCGCTCGCGCGTCTCGAAGATTCGCCGTCCGCTCGCGGCCCTCCAAATCCTTCGCGCCGACTGAGAAGTACGCGGCGACCCGTTCGATCAGCCCCGTCGCATCCCGGCAACCCGGCGCCACCATCTCCAGGATCAGCTGGGTCAACGCCGCATCAAGCCTCGCCTCATCCAGCCGCCCGGTGCGCTGTAGCCCGATGGCTGCATTGATCGCCCCGGCGAGGACCCGCACCGATTGCGCCGGAAACTGCGCCAGTCGCGTCAAAGCCCATTCCGGCAGCGTCGCCCCTGACTCCCGCGACCGCCACTCCGCAAACCGTCGACGCTCGTCGGAATTGAACGCCTGGACCTCTACGACGAGCCCTTCCTCCAGCCGCGACACCAGCCGCTGTGGCAGCCCGAGCTCCTTGGGCGGCAGTTCAGCACTCACCAGGATCGCGCCCTGTCCCGAACGTATGGCGTCGATCGCCGCGGAAAGCTCCTCAACCGACTTCGGCGCAGTGGCTGCGTCACGCAGGTCGTCGATTAACAGCAGGTCGGCTGTGCGTACCTGCTCCTTGAACCGCTCCACTTCGCCGCCACGCAGGCTGCCAACGAACTGGCCGACGAAGTCGGGCCATGAAAGGCACACCACGCGGCGATTCTGTTCGCGGGCTCGCCAGGCCACGGCCTGCAGCAAATGCGATTTGCCAATGCCCGGCGTCCCATGGACCACCAGCGGCGTCGGTCGCCAGCTGTCCCCGTCTGCGAGCGCGTTCGCAGCTTCCACGGCCAGGCGGTTCCCTTCCGCTATCTGGTAGCGGGCGAACGTGTATCCGGGCGTCATCCTCCCGAATATCCCGAGTTCGTGCGTCGCTGCCGGCTGTGCCGGCCCCGGCGCAAACAGCGCCGGCGCCGAATCCTCCGTCACGCGCGGCACCAGGCACAACCGAAGCGGGCTTCCGAACTGCTCGGCAGCCATCGACGTGATCTCATCTTCCAGGTGCTCTCTGAGCCAATCTGCGTGGAACTGCGTCTTCACCTGTACTGTCAGCGTGCCAGTCCCTGCCTCCGTCGCCCGCGTGTCCCTCAGCCACGTGCGGAACTGGCGCTCGGGCACGACCAACTGCAGCCGCCCGAGTACTGCGTCCCAGTTTCTCGCGAGCTCGCGTCCAGCGGGCATGCTGCGGCCAGGCATGGGCACAAGGTCCTCCATACGAAAATCGCTTGCTTGGTGATCCCTAAGTCGATGGGTCCGTAGCCGGGGGACCCGAGTCCCCGGCTCGTTGGCCGCAGCGAGGTCGCTAAGGTAGCCCCGCGAAGTGCCCCCGGCAACGCAGTTACGTGAAGGAGAACAGCACCTTCACGCACTTTCATTTCTCGCTCCGGCTTATGTGGGTAGGCCGTATCCACGTGGTTATCCCGCCCGCCAAAGAGGCCACCGGCAACCACGGGTGTCCTCTTATTGGGAGGGAGGATGATGTGCGATTTTTCAGGCGGTGAGGGCTCTCGGCGGCATCGCTGCCCTGGCTCGTGCGCGGATGAGCTGCGACTCAAGCCGCTCGACCTTGCACAGGGCGGCGAATTCCATCCGGTACGCCGCCATCTTTCTCTTGGCAGTCAGTTCCTGTTCGCGGGCTTCAGCAGGCATCTCGACCAGCATGTTCTTTCTCCTCTGAATTCCTTCCTCCCTTGGATCTTCAGAGGCTCAGATGAACAGCAGGGTCGTGGAACTCCCGGTGCCGTCGTTCGACCTATAGGCGTTGGTGATGAAAATCCGGCTCGCACACCCGGCGAAGCTACGCACCCGCCTCGGCCTGTTCCAGCTGGAACGCCGCGTGCAGGGCCCGGATAGCATCCTCCAACCGTCCGGCTTCGATGATGCAGGTCAGCCGGATTTCGCTCGTCGTAATCAGTTCGATGTTGATGCCAGCATCAAACAGTGCCCGGAACATCCTTGCTGCGTAGCCATGGGCCGTCTGGATGCCCACGCCGACGATGCTGACCTTCGCCATCCCCGGGTCTGAAGACCATCCCGCCGCACCGACCATTGCGCAGATCCCCGGCATCAGCGCTTCTGCACGCTTCAGGTCGCCCTGGCCAAGCGTGAAGGTCATGTCGGTCATGTCGGCTTCGCTGGCGTTCTGGACGATCGTGTCCACACTTACGCCCGCCTCGGCCAGCGGTTCGAAGATGTTTGCGGCGATGCCCGGCCGGTCTGGCACCTGCCGGACTGTCACTTTCGCCACGTCGCGGTCGTGTGCGATCGCCCGGACCTTGTTGCGTTCTTCCAATTCGTGCTCTCCGTGGATGAGCGTCCCTGCCGCATCGACAAAGCTCGATGTCACCAGGATCGGCAAATCGTAGACTGAGGCCAGCTCCACTGCCCGGTTGTGCATCACCTGGCTCCCCTGGGAAGCCAGTTCCAGCATCTCTTCGTAGGTCAGGTCCCTTAGTTGGCGTGCTTCCGGCACGATTCGGGGGTCAGCCGTGTATACGCCTGTCACGTCTTTACAGTTCTCGTAGCGGTCTGCTTGCAGCGCGATCGCAAGCACGATGCCCGTCAAATCGCTCGCCCCGCGGCCCAGTGTCACGATTTCCATGTCTTCCGTGATGCCCTGGAACCCGGCGATTACCGGAACCCGTCCGGCCGCCAGCTCCGCGCGCACGCGGTCTGCCTTTACCGATTGGATTCGCCCGGCCTGGTGTTGTGCTCGCGTGTAGATACCCGCCTGCTGCCCTGTCAGGCTGATTGCCGGGTACCCAAGCGACTGGAGTGCCATCGCCAGCAGTGCACACGAGACTTGCTCCCCCGTGGAGATCAACATGTCGAGTTCGCGAGGCTGCGGGTCGTCGGTGACCGTGAACGCGAGCTTCAGCAGGTCGTCTGTCGTATCGCCCATGGCGGAGACAACCGCCACCAACGTTTCGCCTGACTCGATCCGCGCAGCGATCCGTCGCGCCACGTGCAGGATCCGCTCCGCGGTCGCGACCGAGCTCCCACCGTACTTCTGGACAATTAGCATCGCGCTACAGGATGGGCCCGCTGTTCATAACGGGCTACGCATTCGCGCAGGCGCATCCCCCAGGAACGTCCACAAACACGCCGAAGCGCTCGAAGCCCGGCTCAGTGAGATGGCCGCCAGCGCCTGACCCGGAATCGCCGCACTCCACGCCCGGTGCCTTAGTCGAAGCGGCGCAGCGCCGCCATGTCCGTGATCGTGATCGCTCCCCGCGCCGTCTCCACCAGGCCGTTGCGGGAGAACTCCCCGAGCGTCTTGTTCACGCTTTCGCGGCTCACGCCAAGCATCGACGCAAGCTCGCCCTGGGTTGCGCTCAGTCGCAACGTCCCGTTGTTCAGGACTGTCTCAAGGTCGTGGATCGTCGCCAGTGCCAGGAGCTGCTTCGCCAGCCGGTGCGGAAGGTCCAGCGAAACGAGGTCGACCAGTGCCTCATCCATCTTGCGCAGGCGCAGGCTCAGCGTCTCCATGATCGCAAGCGCCGCTGTTGGCCGGTCCGTTACCCAGGCGACGAAATCGTCGCGTGTGACCGTGAACGTTCGCGTCGCCACCGGCGCGATTGCCGCGGCCGACCGTGGAAGTCCGTCCAGCAGCGAAAACTCTCCGAAACAATCGCCCGGCCCGACGATCGCTACGGTCGCCTCTTCGCCGTTCGGGCCCGCCGCCACGATCCGTACTCGCCCATCGACAACCACGTGCAACGCGTCGCCGGGTTCGCCCTGCCCAAAAATCACCGACCCGGAACGGTAGCTCCGCAGCCGGGCCCGCTGTGCAAGCGCCAGCCGGTCTTCTTTTGGCAGCCGTGCGAGGAGCGGGAGCGCTCCAACGTAGTCTTCTGCAACCCTGGTTTCGTTCGACACCTGTCCCACCTGTCGCGCCGCAGTCTACCGTGCCGCGCACTTTGGCGAATCAATCGCAGATTTGTCCGCCATGTGTGGCCGTCTTCATGGATATCCCCGGCCGCCCGCACTACCGTTGCGGCATCAATCACGGCACCAGCCGGAAAGGGGCTCCCAGTGTTCCAGCACACAGTCAGAGGCACGATTCGCGGCATCATCGTATTTCTCCGGGCCGACGCCGGCATGCCCTACGCCGAGTACCCGTTCCGGCCCGTGACTCGCGTCCGATACCAGGACGCCGCCTGACGAAGGCTCCCCCTTCCCCACTGCCGGGAGCCCTTCCTCCTCCCCGCTGCGCCGGCCCACGTCCCCCGGGCCGGCGCGGTGCCTATTCCCGGTCAGGATGAGCGATGCTTCCCGGCGGGATCGGTGGCCACCATCTCGTCTCGCCACCGTGCAACCTCGTCCGGCGATTTCAGCACCACCACCCGCGCACCCGCCGCCTTCGCCGCTCGAAGCTGTGCTCGCGTGCTCGTCCGGTGCCTCCGCCAGTTCGTGATACCCCACAACAGGATGGACTCGCGGCTCAAGAAGCCCTTGCGGAACGATTCACGGTTCACGCCCCAGAGCACTTCGTTCGTCGCCATTCGCCGAAACGTCCTTCGCACCAGCCGTGGATAGACCACGCGAAACGGCAACCGCAGCCACACGGCTAACTCTGCCCGGGGCAGTAGCACGTCCCCGACCATCGAGTGGTAGTTCCCGTCGGCAACCCATCCGTCCACGGCCTCGTCGAGTGCCCGTCTGAGTCGCTCCCGGAATTGCTCCACGGGGATGTCATTCCAGTCGGGCCGGGAATGCACGATCGCGTCCAACTCCACGAATGGTACGCAGCGCGCAGCCGCGACCTCCCGCCCGAGCGTGCTCTTCCCCGAACCGGAAGGTCCATAAACAACGATCCGGCGCGGCGCGCTCACGCTGGCTTCGTTGCCTTCAGCGAATACATCAACGGGATGCGCGGCTTCCCCGCCGGCATGTGGTACGTCCCCTCCGGCGTCTTCTCAAGGAACGGCCAGCGCGGATACAGCGTGTAGTCGAACTCGTGCAGAAACTCAATCCGCAGCCCCTGGGCAATTAGGTTACTGACCACTACCCCCAGGCCGTGCGTCCATTCGTGCGAGACGTTGTGCGTTGTCGCCGCGCCCAGTTCCGCGTACGTCCCCGGTTCGTCCCATACCATCGGCTCGCTATGGAAGTAGTCGTACGTCACCGCGAGGTCGTCGTCGCTGAGCGTCTGGTGCATCGGGTGAAACTCGCTCAGGTAGAGGAACCCGCCCGGCTTCAC
Source organism: Dehalococcoidia bacterium (assembly GCA_020432045.1). Taxonomy (GTDB): domain Bacteria; phylum Chloroflexota; class Dehalococcoidia; order Tepidiformales; family Tepidiformaceae; genus JAGQHB01. The sequence goes on from JAGQHB010000084.1 coordinate 47,619, forward strand.
GAGCGCTGCTATTACCTTCGCCCAGCCTTCGATGTCCGGCAGCCAGTTCAGCGCCCCGAGGCCCGTGTAGACGATGTCGAACGTCCGATTACCGAGCGCCTCCACAGCGTCGTACACGTTCGAAGCCACAAACTCGGCCTTATATCCAAGCCGCGTTGCGATCTCCCGTGCCGCCTCGACCGCCGGCTCCGAGAAATCGAGTCCCGTTACCTTCGCGCCGCGCGTCGCCCACGAAAGCGTGTCCTGTCCGAAGTGGCACTGGAGATGCACCAGCGCCTTGCTATGTACATCTCCGACTTCTTCGACCTCGAACGGCCGCAGCCGGTGGGGCGACTTCAGAAATCCGGCCACGTCGTAGAACTCGCTGGCGGTGTGGATCGGGACGCGCTCGTCCCATTGCGCCTTGTTGAACGCGAACGATTCGGAGTGGTCAGGCATGGGGGGAGGTTACCCCATCCTGCCGCGGCCCGAATTGGAACCCGGACGGCGCCACGCGTCGCCGGTTAGAATAGGGTCGCCCCCGAATCGATGGAGCGAACGCATGGAACGGGAGGAGTTTCTGGCGCTGGCGGCTCGCCTTAGCCCGCGTGAGCGGGAGGTCGCCGAGCTACTTTCTGCAGGCCTGAGCAACAAGCAGGTCGCGGTGCGCCTCGCGCGCCGGGACGGGACGGGCAGCATCTCGACGGCGACGGTGAAGGGCATCGTCGAGCGACTCCTTGCCAAGATGCAGGTCGACAGCAGGGTTGGCGTCGCCGTGCTATGGGAACGACACATGGGAGGCTCGGCCGGGGCCGAACGACGCCAGCCAGGTGGCCCTCTCTGCTGAGGGCGCAACAACCATACTCTGCCGGTGAGTGGGCGTCGCGGGTCGACCCGGCGCCGGAACGGTAGGTGACCATGGCGCACGCGCAGGACGAACGCTCGACGAAGCGGAGACCGGCGACAGGCGGGCGGATCCTCGCCGCCCTGGCGATCGTCGGTGTGTGCGCGGCTACTGGCGGCGCCGCCTATGCGTGGCGGGGGGACGCACGCGCAGATGATCCTGGAAACGCCACGGCGGTCGTGCGTGAGGAACACCTTTCTCCTGCGGAGATCGCGGCGGTCCTCGATCAGGCTCCTGCCCCGTCGCACGCGGAGCCCACGCCTTGGGGGCTGTTCATCATCAACCCCGTCATTGATGGGAAGTCAGTGCTGAATCCCCAGGGCATGCCGTACCCGCCGCTGGATAGCGAAGGGGCCCACCGCTTTGAGGCCGCCGGCGATGACGCGCTGCGACGGGCGCGCGAGGCAGGCATGCCGGTGATCGAAATCCCGCGGCGCTACCGCGAGGGGATGACCCTCTCCGGCGTCCAGGCCGGTTCTGATGGTGCCCACTTCGTTATTGAGCTCGGGTACCACGCCGGGGACCTCGCCAGGCCGGTGAAGACCTTGCGCCTGACCGCGTTCACCCCGACTACCCCCGTGACGTTCGAGGAGTTTCCCGACAACGCGATCTGGGACTTCGCCGCTTCTCACGCCGTCAACGGCCACCCCACCCTCACCGTCTTCCCGGACCTTGGAACGGCCGACCAAGGGGATGAGAGAATCGTAGCCTGGTCACAGGGGGACGCCGTGTTCTACATCAGAACGGTGGGCGTGTTCGAGAACGATGAGCTTCTTGCGCTTGCGCGCGAGATATCGGCTTCGGAGGGGTCCCGATGAATCGCGTTCTGTTCTTTAGCATCTTCTTGCCGGTGTACGCGGTGGTTGTGGGTGTCATGAGCTACTTCGCCGTGGAACCTGCGCTCGCCGCCGTCAATGTGTCCAAGCATCCAAACCCATTTCAGGCTCAGTCGGCAATCACGCAGACGTGGCACAACTGCACTGGATGCTATGAAGACGCCCTCGACATGCAGGATCCCAACAACGACTGCTGGGATTACTCGCCAGGTGGGTGCAACCAAGTCCGCTTCTGGTACCAGGGCCAGAATCAGTACGCAGCCGACTATGCGATTACGCAGTACGGCGGCTCATGCACAGGGCGCACCGTCACCATTCGGTATTACGATGGCGTGTGGAAACCTCTCGTTCGCCTCCACTACGTCCACCTAAAGAGCATGACGTCACTGACGACAGGGTCACTTGGGTATGCTGAGCACTTCTCGCTTATCGTCGGTTCTACGCACGATGATGAGCCATGCGCTGCCTGGAGCAATCCGCATCTACACTATGCGCGAAGCACCGACTACGGTTCGAGCGACCACGCCAGCGTGTCGTCGCCAATCTCATGGAACGCGAACATCTTCAATGGGTAGTCTTATCCGTAGCGGGCCGTTGCCGGCGGGAGTGGCGGCGCTGGTGCTGCTTGTCGTCTTGGCGTGCGGAACCAACGCCGGTCCGCCGCCGGCTGCGTCCGGCACCGTGGCCACCCCGCCCGCTCCGAGCGGCACAGCACCGCCCGTGGCTTCGAGCCCAACGCCGAACGCAACAGCTGATCCCGGTGACCCGCCTCCCGGCAAGGCGGGGCCGGTGCCGGCCTCGCTCGCGTCGGTCATCGACACGATCATCCGGGGCGACTCGTCCGCAATCCGTGCCCACGTGCGTCTCGTACCGACCGAATGCGGGGTACAGATCGAGTGTCCGCCGGGCGTCGAACCAGGGACGGTTTTCCCGATCATCCGGGCGATGGGCTGCGAGCCGCTCCTCCCCAACGACCTGCCCGGCGGGATCGATGGGGAGACGGACTGGTTCACGTCAGGTCCCCGCACGCTGCTCGCTGTCTTCGAGGAAACGGCCACCGATCCGGTTTTCGGCTGGGTGCCCCGGGGCGCGCACGTGGTTGTTGTCTGGCCTGCCGCCATGGGTTGGGCAAGCGCGTTTCATATCGATGGTCGAGAGATCACGGGCATCGAGTTCGGCTGCGGCCACCGCCCGGAGCAGTATTACGCGGGCGTCGAGCCGTCGCGCTTCCTGATCGGCCCCCTGCCCGCCCCGTAGCTCCCGGCCAGAATCCTCGCCGGGTTAGACGTCCAGGTTCTGCACGTGTTTCGCGTTCGCCTGGATGAAGCGCCGTCGCGGCGCCACGTCATCCCCCATCAGCTCGTAGAACAGCGTGTCCGCGAGCCCCGCGTCTTCCACGTTCACCTGGAGCAGGAGGCGCGTCGCCGGGTTCATCGTCGTCTCCCACAGCTGCTCCGCGTTCATCTCGCCCAGCCCCTTGAAGCGCTGGACATTCACGTTGCCCTTCTTCGTCTTCCGGAAGTCCTCCAGCTGGGCATCGCTCCACAGGTACTCGATCGTCTTTCCATGTTGAGCCCGGTAGAGCGGCGGCTGGGCGATGTAGAGGTTCCCGTTCGAGATCAGCTCGCCCATATTGCGGAAGAAGAACGTCAACAGCAGCGTCCTGATGTGCGCCCCGTCCACGTCCGCGTCCGTCATGATGATGACCTTGCCATAACGCAGCTTGCTCGCATCGAATGTCTCACGGATGCCCGTGCCCAACGCCGAGATCATCAGCCGGATCGCTTCGTGGCCGAGCATCTTGTCCGGCCGCGCCTTTTCAACGTTCAGGATCTTGCCGAACAGCGGCAGGATCGCCTGGAACCGCCGGTCGCGCCCCTGCTTCGCCGAACCGCCCGCGCTGTCGCCCTCGACGATATAGAGCTCAGTTTCTTCCGGGTCCCGGCTCGAACAGTCCGCCAGCTTGCCCGGCAACGACCCGCTCTCCAGCGCGCTCTTGCGCTGGACCAGGTCGCGCGCCTTCCGTGCCGCTTCCCTCGCGCGCGAAGCCGTCAGGCACTTCTCAACGATCCGCTTGCCGTCGGACGGGTTCTCTTCCAGGTGCAGCGTCAGGGTCTCGGTGACCATGCTCTGCACCTGCGCCGCGACCTCCGGATTCCCGAGCCGCGTCTTCGTCTGGCCTTCGAACTGCGGTTCGCCAAGCTTTACCGAGACCACCGCCACGAGACCCTCGCGCACATCGTCGCCGCTCAGGTTCGGGTCGTTGTCCTTCAGCGCCTTGATCTGGCGGGCGTACTTGTTGATGACGCTCGTCAGCGCCGTCCGGAATCCGGTCAGGTGGCTGCCGCCATCGATCGTGTTAATCGAGTTCGCGAACGTGTAGACCGCTTCGCTGTAGCTGTCGTTGTACTGGATCGCCACTTCTACCGCGTTGCCGTCCACTTCGCGGTCGGCATAAATCGGGTCGTTCAACACATCGCGACCGTGGTTCAGGTGGCGGACAAAGCTCTTGATGCCACCCTCGAAGTAGTAGTTCGCTTCCCGTCCATCGCGCTCGTCGAACAGGTGGAACCACACGCCCTTCGTCAGGTACGCGTACGTCCGCAGCCGGTCGACTTCCGTCTTGAAGTCGAAATCGACGCTCTCGAAGATGGAAACGTCCGGCTTGAAGCTGACAGTTGTCCCCGGCTTGCGCCCCTTTGGCAGAGGGAATGGCTTCAGCTCGTTCTGCGGGTGCCCCTTCTTGTATTCCTGCCTGTACATCTTGCCGGCGTGGGACGAGCCCTGCGCCTCCGGGTCCGGCACCACTTCGACCCACATGTCCTCGGCGAGCGCATTGACCACGCTGGCGCCCACTCCGTGGAGGCCGCCCGAAACCTTGTAGCCACCGCCGCCGAACTTGCCGCCGGCATGCAGCACAGTCATCACGGTCTCCACCGCCGTCTTGCCAGTCTGCTTCTGAATGTCGACCGGGATGCCGCGACCGTTGTCGGTCACCGTGCACCAGCCGTTGGCGTGGATAATCACCTCAACGCGGTCGCAATACCCGGCCATCGCTTCGTCGACAGCGTTGTCGACCAGCTCTTTTATGAGGTGGTGCAGGCCAGATTTGTCGGTGGTCCCGATGTACATGCCGGGGCGACGGCGGACGGCTTCGAGCCCTTCCAGCACCTGGATGTTCTCGGCGGTGTAGGAGGTCGATGGAGTCGAAACTGGAGCTGTTGCCATGCGTGCATTTCACCAGCTCGCGCGCCCTGCCGGGGAGTATCGGAATCGCGCGAGTGCCTTATCAGTTTAGCACGCGAGGCCTCCGGAGGCGAGCTTTCCGAAGCACAAACCGTGCCGCCCCTGCCCTCACCCCATCACAGCCCAGCCTCCGTCCACAGGCAACGAGATCCCCGTCACGAAGTCGCTCGCCCGCGACGCGAGGAATACGCCTGCACCTGCCAGCTCCTCCGCCTCACCCCATCGCCCCGCTGGAGTCCTCGCCACGATCCGCTCGGAAAAGTGCCGCCGTTCACGTCCGCCCCAGCCCGTCATCTCCGTGACGATCCACCCCGGCAGGATGCAGTTGACCTGGATATTGTCCGGCGCCCAGGCAACTGCGAGTGACCTGGTTAGCTGCACGACGCCTCCCTTGCTCGCACCGTAAGGCGCCGATTGTGCTCCCCCGAAGATCGAGTACATGGACCCGATCGTGATGATCTTGCCCCCGCCCAGCGCCTTCATCCCCGCGTACACCGCCTGCGAAAAGAGGAAAACGCCCTTCAAGTTGGTGTCCAGGACACGGTCCCAATCCTCTTCGGGCAACGCTTCTGGGCGTGTGCCCAGGGCGATGCCCGAATTTGCGACGAGGATCCCCGGCGTCCCCAGGTTCGCCGTGGTCGACGCCACGGCTGCCTCGATGTCGGTCTTCTTTGCGACATCACAGCGAATCCCCACCGCCCGTCGCCCCAGTGCCTTGATCTCGGCAACGACGGTTGCGGTCTTTTCCTCGTTCCGCGCCGCGATCGCCACATCTGCGCCAGCCTCCGCCAGCCCCAGGGCGATGCCCCTCCCGATGCCGCCGTTCCCGCCCGTCACGATCGCCACGCTTCCCGAAAGGTCGAACAGGTCCATCGGAGTACCTCCAGCGCTGCATCATACGGAGCCCTCTCCTGCCTTGACGCCCGTCCGCTCGCCCGTAGGCTTCCCTTCGTGCCCGGAGCCGCCCTTGCCGATGTCGTTGTCCTCGAGTTCGCCAGCGGTGTAGCCGGGCCCTGCGTCGGCCGCCTCCTCGCGGACCTTGGCGCCCAGGTCATCAAGGTCGAAACGCCGGATGGCGACCCTTTCCGCTTCGAACCCCCAATGCACGGCGGCGAAAGCGCATTCTTCAACTACCTCAACGCCGGAAAGCTCGGCATCGTCGCGAGCGTCACGGGCGATCCGCTCGCTCAGCTCGTCGTGCACGCGGACATCGTGGTCCACGACTTCCACGATCCGCTGGCCACACAGTTCGAAACCTCCATCCGCGTTGCGAATCCGCACGCGGTCGTTCTCTCGCTTAGGCCATACGGTCGTTCGGGAGAACGCTCTACCTGGCAGGCCTCCGAGCTGACCGAGTACGCGACCAGTGGCTTCGGCTACATCGCCGGCGATCCGGCCCGCGAACCTTTGGCGCTCCCCGGCCACCAGGTTGCGTTTCATGCCGGGCTTCATGCGGCCGATGCGGCACTCGCGGCTCTCTGGTACGCCCGCAATACGGGCGCAGGCCAGTGCATCGAGGTCTCGCATCAGGAAGCCGTCCTCAGCGACCACGCCTGGTTCGTCACGAGCTGGACCCACCAGGGAATCAATCAGAAGCGCGCCGGCAGCCTCTTTGTCCCCTGCGCGGACGGCTTCGTATTCCTCTTCAACCTCGCGCCCTACCCGAACCTGTTCATCCTCATGGAGCGCTTTGACCTGCTTGAAGACGAGAGCCTCCAGGTCCCCCAGAACTGGTGGGCGCGCTTCCCTGAGGTGATGGCCGCCTTCGCCGGATGGGCCGCGACCCGCGCCAAGCAAGAGATCTACCACGCCTGCCAGGAGCTCCGCATCGCCGCGAGCCCCGTCAACACGATGGCCGACGTTGCAGCCAATCCGCAGCTCATCGCCCGGGATTGGTTCGGTACGGTCACTGTTGGCGGCGAGCAGTTCCGCGCCCCCGGTGTCCCATGGAAGCTGAGCGGCACACCCGCAATCCAGCCGGGCCCGGCGCCACGCCTTGGAGAACACACCGAATTCGTCCTCTCCCCCAGCTTCGCGTGGGCCAACGCCGACGTCACACACGGCTCCGCCCGGGTCGATCCTGCCGCCGGACCACTCGCCGGGCTCCGTGTTATCGAGGTCACCGCCAACTGGGCCGGCCCCGCGGCCGGGCGTCCTTTTGCCGACCTCGGTGCCGATGTCATCAAGATCGAACTCGCTACCAAGCCGGCAACCCGGGCCCTTGCGTGGGTCAATAGCGACACCGCCTGGCCGCACCACTTCAACCGCTCCGGCTACTTCAACAAGCTCAACCGTAACAAGCGTGATGTCTGCCTCGACCTTTCGAGGCCCGAGGGCAAGGCCCTCTTCCTTCGCCTCGTCGAAGCCTCAGATGTCGTCGTCGAGAATAATGCCGCCCGCGTCATGTCCAACCTTGGCATCGCCTACGACACGCTTCGTGAGGTGAACCCGCGGATCGTCATGTGCTCGCTCTCGGGCTACGGGCACACTGGCCCCGAACGCAACTACGCCGCGTACGGCAGCAACATGGAGACCGTCTCCGGCCTCGCAAGCATCCTCGGCTACGCCCCCGGCGAGCACTTCGGCACAGGCAGCTTCTACGCCGACCCGATTACCGGCAGCCAGGCGGCACTCGCCGCACTGGCCGCCCTCCATGCGCGCCGCCGCTCGGGCAAAGGGCAGTGGATTGATGTCGCACTTCTAGAAGCGGTCACCCCATTCTTTGCCGGGGCATTGCTGGAGTACACGGTCACCGGCCACGTGCCAACACCACGGGGAAACCGTTCCGCTACGTTCGCCCCCCAGGGCTACTACCGATCCGCCGGCGATGACTGCTGGCTCGCACTCACCGTCCGCGACGACCACGAATGGCAGGAGCTTTGCAGCGTCATCGGCCGTCCGGACCTCGCCACTGATTCGTCGCTCGCAACGCTCCCAGGCCGCCAGTTGCACCACGATGAGATCGACGCTGCCATCGCCGCCTGGTCCGAAACCGCCGACCACAACCACGCGGCGAAGCTCCTGCAGGCTGCTGGCATCCCCGCTGCGCCGGTGATGGCAAACTGGGAAGTCGTTTCCGACAACCACCTTAACTCCCGCGGCTTCCTCGTCCCCATCCAGCACCCTGAAGCAGGTACCCACCTGTTCTGCGGATTCCCCTACCGCCTCGAAAACACCCCCACGCGTGTCCACCGCCCCGCACCGATGTTCGCCGAGCACAACCGCGAGGTGTTTGCCGGAGTCCTCGGCCTCGACGAAGCGGCTATCCAGGCCCTCTACACCAGCGGCGTCACCTCCGACGAACCCGTGTACGCGTCAGGGCCCGGGCTTTGAGCGCCGTCATCGTCGCCACTGATGTCGAACTGCCGCCGCTGCCTGCGGGCGCCCGGGTCGTCCGCTGCGCCACCACGGCCGAGATGGTCCGGGCCATTCACACCGAACCCGCGGCCGTGCTCCTCAGCGACGGACTTGCCGAGGACGACGCGCTCCTCGTGGCCGCTGCCATCCACGAATCCGGCGCCACCGTCATCGAGGTGAACGCCCACCGCTGGGACGGCGAAACCCACTCCCGCCTCACCGCCGCCTGTAAAGGAGTCATCGCCGGGTTTGGCCTCGCCGCCATCCCCCGTGCCATCGAAGCACTGGACGCGCTCACTGCCTGAAGTGGCCGGGAGCCGCAGCACACTGGCGCAAGTCTTGAATCGCATGAGACCGGATGCGTGTTCTGCCGAGGGTCAATTGGTAAAGTGGTTCGTATCAAGGATTGAAATGCACGGGCGGGGGGTATTCTCAGAGCGTCAAGGCCAGGCCTGCCGTGAACAACCTCTCAGGAGAGTGACATGCGATTAGCACTCAAACCGAGAGCGCCCCGACTCGCTGTGTTTCTCGCCGCCATGTGCCTCGCGGTGAGTGGCTTTTTCGTTGGCCGGTATCTACTTGCCGACGACAGCTCTGCTCGCGCCATTCCGGCTGCGGCACCGTCCTCCGAAGCAGACGTGTCGCCGGCACCCACCCCGGCCGCTTCAGAACCCATCGACACCAGTAAGCCCGGCTGGGCGCTGGCGGTTCTTGAGGGAGACAAGGCGCTCCCACGATTCGACCAGGAAGTCAACGGCATTCTTGTTGGTCCAACCGCGCCGGACGAGGATTCGGGTCTTTGCCACGAGAACCGGCCTCGCTGGGCTGAGTTGGCAGAAGCCAACGCAGTCTCACCCGGTTTCATCCCGGACTTGGCATCCCTCCCTGCGACCGCGAGCATCGCCGAACAGAAGATTGTCATCTGTGGGCCGGTCGTCAACAGCGCCGAGGTCACGATTGAACTACCAGCGGGACCCGATTCGGGTGCCGCGATCCAGGCCGGGCGGAGCTGGTTTGATGTCGACCACGGCGGCCATGTGTCTGTCTACAAGTTCCGGACGATTGCGCCCAGCTGGAGGTCTCAGATTGCCTCTGAGCGCTGGGAAGCCACGGAGGCCGCGGGTCACCCTGCCGCCATCGGTCGGGCGGTCCTCCGAGATGAATTTGGAGAGAGCGCGGTCGTCGTCTGGGACGCTGAGAACGGAATTCAACTTGTCGTGCGCGGATTCGACGTGGAACTCGATCTGCTATTAACAATTGCAGCGGAGGCCATCCGATGAGCGCTCGCCTGGGCCTTCCTTTCTTGGCGGCCGTGCTGCTCTTGTCTGTGGCAACGGGTGCGTTGACTGCGCCCTCAGCCCGGGCGACGACGAATTGGGGCCTTTGGGTGAATCCCGGCGTCTCAAGCAACTACCTGACTTGCGGCTGGCACTCGACTTGCTTCTCGCCGTTCACGTGGGGTAACGCCCTCGATTGGAACAACGACCCGTATACCCACAAGAACGTTTACTGGCGTTCTTGGGCCACCGCCGACACTGGATCGGGGACCATGGCGTATGCCTACCCATACGATGCGACTGGAACCTGCTACGGTGCTGGTGCGAAGGTGTACGACTTGGGTTGGACGGAGCGGGGCAGGGTCGTTTGGCTCCACACCCAGTTGGGCGCCGGGGCACCCACGGTGTACGTGCAGGGCAGCTGGATCGGATCCTTCACGTCAGCGGGCCCGATGGGAACCACGGTCGAGACGGACAAGAGCGGATGCCCGTTCGATGGGCCTCACCTTCACCAGTACAGCTCGGCCAGTGGCTGGTTCGCCAATACCGGTGTCTACCCCAATGCTCCTAGCCAAGGCACTGGCTACTCGCTGGGTGCCCAGACGAACTGGCAGAATCGGACCAGTTGGACCTGGTGAGACACCCCCCATCCCATCAGAGTGAACGGAGGGGCCGCTCGATGCGGCACTTCCGTTCTGCACGCTTTTCCAGTCGCAACTCCGACCCGCCAGGTCTGGGTAGGCGCACTACGATTGAGCCCGCGCCCTCCAAGC